>NZ_CP083666.1:2400000-3000000 GCF_020097835.1 Haloprofundus halobius | reverse complement strand
AACTCGTGCACCGCCGTGTGCCCGCTCAAGGGACTGACCGATACCGTCGGTCAATTCGTCACTGTACGCGTCTGCCGTTGCAACGCTCAAGAACATCGCCTCAGCGTCAACAGCGACACCTGGGTCGAAGCTTGGATATCCTCCTGCTGCGTGGAGCGTGAAATCACCGGTGAACAGGATGTCGTGCTTACCATTCGCGTCACGGAACCGCACTACGAATCCAACAGCACCAGGTGCGTGACCAGCGGGGACGGGATGGACCCGGACACCAGGAGCGACATCAGTCCACTCATCTATTGGAATGACGGCCTCAGCCAGTCGTTCGACATCGGAGACGAATCCGACTTCTCGGGCTGACGTAAGGACAGTATCAAGGATGGCAGCCGTCGAGGGTGACGTTAGTATCGGTACGTCGCCCTCAACTACTTCGCCAATCGACTGATAGTGGTCTGCGTGTGCGTGCGTGAGACAAACGGCAGCCAGCGAGTCGTGCGTCCGTCGTACCGAATCGAGATTGACGTTTTCGCCAGCATCGACCAGCACGCAGACAGTCTCCTCGTGGCCTTCGTATCCGAACCGGAGGAGGATGGACTCGTTACCAGCATCGACGTTGACGTGGTGAAACGAGACTTTAGAGACGATGTTGGCCGATATATGGTCATCACCACTCGTGATCTCGGTACTCATCGTTTCATCCTTATCCTCTTTGCATGTCTACCGAAGGAGGTAAACGGGGAACACGCTACTCTTCCCTGCTCATTACCGAAAGTAGTGTTCAACGAGCGGTACGCCTCGCTGACAGCGAAATGTTTTGATGCTGACATCGTTCAGAGGTCAGGTTCCGAGAACTCATTCTCACACGAAGTACAGACGTACTTGCCATCGAGCGACTTACTCAAACATTCTCGGCTATAATCCGAACTTTCAGTTCGGGATTCTGCGGCTGGTTTACAGAGCTTTATATCGTCACAGACGACGAAGCTGTCGGTGAGTCCAAGCGAATCAATAGCAGTCCGTAATACTTCGTACTCGTCTATGAGCCCGGATTCTCGAAGCTCACCTTCGCATGCAGGGCATTTGGCATCGAGACGCGGCAATGCGTTTGGTGCGTGTACGATGTATCCGCTAATCATGTACTCTGCACCGGTCTTGAGATCGTGCCGTTCATTCGCACGGCTTGCAGGCAATACGACGTCGTACAGAGTACCGTCGACTCTAATTGAAAGACGAGAAACAACCTCTCCGTCGATCCTGACCGTGTACTGCGTCACGAACTCTCCACTGAACTGAAGTCGCGTTTTCTCCGCAATCATCTCACCACAGTTTTCCCAGCCTTCTCGCGAGCTTACCTCTGTAGCTGAACTCTTGCAGAAATTGCCCATCACGTCGTCGTTATTCACCATATTACAACATCCTATTGTCTATAGTGGGTTATAAATCTATCTACAAATACATTCCATTGCAGAAAATAGAGATGTAGTTTTCACTCTAATGTCGTTTGTTCTCTCACGTGATAGCCAGTGACCGATCCACTGTTGTGGTCGATTCTACGGGAGACAGAAGAGTACACAAACCATCGATGTCTGCATTGTAGCTTTGGGCTCAGAGTCAGACAGTGTACGGTCGCGATAGTCGTAGCCCAAGCGTCAACGGAGCTCCAGTGAGCAGATGTGAATAGACGCCTATTCGGTCATCTCCTAAAGGAGGACTCGTTCACTAACGGTTGAGAACTGTTGAGAGGGAAATAAAGTAGCAATCACCTTAGCGAGCCATCCCATTTTCGAATAGAAGGCTACCCCCTAATTTCGGATAAAAATACTATTTCTTACGATAAGAATAAAAGAGATAGACAGTTGCTTACTGTGATTAAATTGCCAACTTAGGTACTACCTGTTCCTCCACCCGCACGGTCACTAAACATTCGAGTGAGAAGTTCGTCCAGCTTATCGCCGAATTCGTTTCCGAGTATGTCGGCAAGTTCATCATCGTCAGCCAGGTTATCTAGTTTTGTAGCCAATTTCTCTTCCTCTACATCAGTATACCTACGAAGGACTTGAACCACCGCCAAAACAGAGCCTCCCGCAAGGATACCGGCTACGACAGCACCCCTGATTCCCCCGGTCTTGTACCCAACCTTGATGGCTTGAACCACTACGACTGATGCATCAACCATGAATCATCATATACAAGTGACACATAAACAGATTCTGTTAGTTTTCAACATTTGAAATGGCTTCCTCGGATTTTCTCATCTCTAAGCGAGACCAACATGGGGTGTAACTGAGGAGCCTTACCTCAGAGGAATTCTCGCTTTAGCGGCGAACTCGGACCTTCTTCACTTAGCACTCGTTTGAATCAGTTTGTAAGCAGTAGCGTTGTCCACGGTCCATACGAGGTTTTCCGTCGATTCTTCGTTGACTTCGTTGTACGAGAGGACGTAGATGGTCTCGTAGTCGTCGAAAATATCGTTCGTAATGTAGTATTCGCGTTCCTCTGTGAACTTCAAGTCGGTGCCGACCTCTGACCGCACAAAGGTCGCTTTAACAGAAATTCCAGTATGGCGTGTTGGTACAATTGTCCCCTCTGTATCCGGGAGTGCATCGTCGATTGATGGCTCAGGTTGATCAAGGTGCCAGCCATCAGACGCACGATACAGAATTTCGAAAACACGTCCTTGGCTTCGCTGTGACCGTACTGCTGGTTGTCTCTCGTCTTCTTGCCATACTCGTCGACTCACCGAGTGCTCAAACGAAAGGGATGTAGAGCCAAGCTCCTGAGACTCAATAGCGAACTTTTTCGTAACTGGTTCAAATTGATCGGTTGGTCCACGAGCCTCTTCGATGACGATATTGTCTGTTTTTCTAGTCACTGAGAACTGCCACGGTAACGAACTCCCGCCTCGGTAAGTCTGGAGTTGTAGTGACTCTTGTTCCGGTCGTGGGTTGTTTCTTCTCATCTAACACGTTTTCTTTAGCATGTAAACTAAGCTATTCGTGAATAGGTATCTTGCTTACTATTATCCATTAACACTTAATATAGACAAGCAGCGTCTACGACCAAGAATGTGTCAGTGTCTACTTCGAGAAAGTATTCTCAAAAGTGAGGATAAGGATGATAGCTAAAAAAGTCGCCTGTCCAGTACCCGATTGTCCCTTTGAGGCATCGCCTCAAGATGTTGCGGTTCATCTCGATGAATGTCGAGACGAGAAGCACGATTGGGAGTTGATTGGATTCAAGGATGGCGACGAGTTTCAGCGAAGAGTTTCTTACCAGTATCTTCGACGTCACTTCGATGAACCAGTAAAAGATGTGCTCAAAATCTATCGACAACTCCGATACCTCCTATCACGAGCCAACCGTTATACTTCGAAAGGCGACCGTGCCTTCAAACAGTCGAATCATGAGACTGCTTTAGAGCAATACGAGTCTGCGAGTCTCTGTTACGAGGTTCTCGAAGAGATTGCCCAAGAGTTCAGTTGTGAATCAGCTGCTGGCTCTTTCCACGTTTGTAGCGTGTGCGACAAACGTATCTCAGAGGTACTCCTCTACTGGGAAGTCACCCCAAGTCAGCGGTTAGAACTCTGCCAGTCATGTGCATGGATCAGCGCTACGGTGAAACTTCCAACGCTGGACGACGCCAAATCTACTCATGAAGTGGTAAAGGATAACATCGAAAATCTCCACGAAGGATCTCATGGATTGGACTGGACATCTTCCTCTCCAACCCCAGTAATGGATTCTAGCGGACAAAAGGGAGAGAGCGTGAGGAACACACAACTGATGCTCGTACAGTTGACGGGCGTCATCCAGACCATTGGTCGTCTTCCCAGTGCAGAGGTACTAGACGAGCAGACGGACTTTGGCTACCTTGAGTATCGAAACGAATTTGGAAGCATCCTTGATGCGGCGAGAGAAGCTGGGTTCGACGTTTAGCAGCAAGGGACCCAATCCAGCTCCTATAAACGAAGTGTCTCGTAAGAATCAACTACGTTACTGACCGTAGCCTTCGATACGGGATTTGATTCGTTCTGGGCTGTTGGCTACTCGGCCTTCCGCAACTCGAGTTAGCCCTTGTGGGTAATACGTGGCGTTATAGTCGAAAACCTCATTTACAACCGCTCTTGGAACCGAAGTGGTTGTAAACTCTGTAATCGTATAGATGAGATTTGAGGGAGCATTGCGCCAAAACGTGGTGCTTGCCCAGTTTTTCTGGTCCTCAAATGTAGTTCCGATCCATCCCACTCCGACGTAGGTCCCGTTTTGGTAGAAGAGAACGAGGTCCCCCTTACTCATTTTCTCGAAGTATGCCCGATTGTTGGAGCCATCGCGAGCTCCCCAGAAATGTACCTCACCTGAATCCGCAAAGGAATCCGGGCAGTCAGGATAGTCATTGAGATCTACTTTAGAGCGAACTGTTCGGTCAAAATTCCCGGGGTCACACGGTACGAGGAAAACGTTGGTAGATATCGAACTCATGTAGGAATGGTTGAATATACAGCCGATAAGTGTATGCCATTATTTCTTAGTGTAGATGATAATTGCTTCTGTACGGGGGTATAGAAGAATCATGGCTACTGGAGAGCCTCTAAGAGTCTTACTATACACTGTAGAGTTGCTCCGTAACTGAAGCCTTTGGCTGGGTCCTGACACGACGGACAATCAGGATAGACTCAAATAATAACACATCGAGCTGGCACCTAAATGCAAGATAGTCCGGTTATACCCGATTTCAATCTTAACCACCCGAAAAACTATTTCGGCTATACAATTGCGGTCGCGAGTGCCGCATCAGAACCAGATACTGAGGCGGCTACTATCCTCAATATGGAAAACGAGAATGGGAAGAAGATCAACGGTGACGTAGAGGGATCTCGAGATGGGGCTCGGAATCTGGGCTTGGTAACGACTACCGCCGACGTCGACATGATTAGTGACGTAGGTCAGCGTGTTGTTACTGTTGGAACGACTGAACACGGGAGCAAACAAGCTGCACTCGAAGCTTTTCGCTCACTCTACAGGCGACGAACGAAATTCCTCGATAGGTTCCCAGAGTGGAGATCAATTACACAAGAAGTGATGAGAAACCAGTCAGGGATTGCACGACTTGTCACGCTCATGCAGGAAATCCAGATAGAGCGAGGCAATTCTGCCATCCCTCTACCACTTCTCGTCCAAGAGATCTACCACCGTGACCCTGAATTCGCACGTAATTGTTTCATCACGTCTGAGAAGAGAGAACAGATTGATTCCTTCGATTGGAAGCCAGCTGGGAGTGATTCGACACCTAATGAACTGTGGCATCCAAAGCTCTACCGACCCTCGATTGTACATCAATTTAAGTCGATGCTTTGGCATTCTGGGATTCTCACGACCAAGGGGAAGACTCGATCGAGTCTCGAGTTTTCGGAGAACTCAGAGCAATTTACCTGGGCACTCACACCGTCATTCTTGGAGGAGGCTACCCAACAGGCCCAGAAGAATCCTAACCTGGGAGAAAGGCGGGACTGCGATGAATGGACACGGGATGCGCAACCACCTGCACGGGTTGAGACGGCCACCAGCCGGATTATCCGGAATACAAAATTGGTGAAATCTTTGAAATTAGAGCATGAGCATCGGTGTCAAGTCTGTGGTGACCGCCGACAGAGGGGTACTCATGAATACTATGCCGAAGGCCATCATCTTCACCCGCTGGGTGAGGATGGACCAGATGTTCGTGAGAATATAGTCGTTGTATGTCCCACGTGTCATGCTGACTTTGATTATGGAACCTTGTCTGTCGACTCTGAGTCGTATACTATCAGGCATTCCTACGACGATGCAATCGATGGACGGAAATTGAGACAACTAGAATCTCACTCAGTTGGTCAGGTATATCTGGAGTATCACAATCAAGAAATAGCAAGTGACCGGTAGAGCAGCGAACTCGATCATTTCACCGCCTCATTGACTCACGATAACATAGACCAATGTAAATCGTTTAATACGGGAATTGGGAAGAGGAAGGCCGACATGGCAACACAAGAAATAGACAATCACACAGTATCGTTTACGCCGCACTCACTGTCGGCTGTCGGCTATGTCAAGAGTTGGAGTACGGTCTTGGCCTCCTACGATGAGTTGAACACGGAAGCTGCCCTTGCAATTACAACGTTCACAGTCGATCTCTACTGGACGGTTCTCCATCAGGGAGACTCCGATAGTTCATTAAAAGCGGCTTTCGGACTGCTAGGCACTGAGCCCGTTGAGGTCGAATTTCCTGTCGTTGTGCTTGAAGACTACCTCAAAGCTCTCCAGCAGTTTGAGGAAATACTCCCCGACCATATGACAATCGCCGGTCCCATCCGTTTCCTTCAACTGGAGATAGAAAAGAGTCTCAATAATCCATAGCTTGACGAAGCTGGTTTTCTTCAAAAGATCACTTCACACGTCTCAATTGAGTTGCCGTTCGAGCGAGGCAACTCGCCGTGCCAGATCAGCGATATCGGGCTCGCTTGCTCCGTCGGCAGGTGGCAATGGCGGATCGAACGCACGAGCGCGGTTGATTGCGATAGGAATTGTGCGCTCTGAGAGTCCCACGATTTCTGCAATCTCGGCGATAGAGAGACCGTGGTCATTCATTCGTTTGATCACACTATCGCGAGCATGGCGAGCAGCCTGTTCAGGGTCGTCAGGTAACTGACCGCGGAGTGGTTCGTCGACACGTTCAGCGAGGTCCCATTCTCGGTCGGCGGTTTTACATACGACACTCGCCGCTGCAAGTGCGTATAGTCGCCGCAGAGCGTGAACGTCGCTGATGCCTGCCTCCTCGGCAAGTTCGCCAGTTGTCGCGGGGGCGATTTGCTCAATAGCGCTCAGGAGGCGGAAGTCAGCAGGTGTGGGATCAATATCGACTGTTTCGAGGTTAGTTTCGATATCGTCAGAATCAGTCCGCCCACTGTGATGGTGATGATGACAGTCTGCACAGAGCACCACGAGGTTCTCTCGGTCGTGACTTCCACCGACAAGAGGCGACTCGCGATGATGGAGGTGGAGATTCGCGTCTCCACCGACCTGTGTCCCCCGTGCGGGACAGAGTTCACAGCAGTAACCGACCTCTTGGAGGATTTGCTCTCTGACAGCCTGTGGGACCTGACTACGGGAACTCACGCGAGATACCTCCGCGTGTGGGTCCTGTAGTCGTGTAGCGGCGTGATACGTCTATCTCGATGGTTGGAAGTGTGCGTTTTCTGGTGCATACATTCTCTCGGAGCACGGGTAGTTCCGCCGGCCCTTCGTACCGTAGCGTTCGTAGCCCGAGCACCTCGAACGGACCACTCTGGTGTTTCGACATAAACCCTAAGTACCGTTTAGAGTGCCCAGCGCTGCTCTAACGTAGTTATTCGAACTAACGGATAGCACAGGGGTGGTCTAACAATCTGAGCAGGGGGAGAGATAAAGGAAACATGCGACCGCTTCGAGAGGGGCTGGTCCGTGGACTTAATGCTAGTCGACCTGAAGAATTGGCTGACGCGGTCGGTGCCAGTCGAAATCTGACGAGCACCGATCGCTCGCCCAGAACACGATGACGACAAAAACACCATCAGAGACATCGCTGTTTACCCGTTCAGTACAATACCTCGTGCGGCTCTTCACGGGGTCGTCAAATCTTCGACCACAGGAAGACGAAGACCTTCCTGTGACTGAAATACTCGAACTGATCGCTCCCAAACGCCGGCAGCTGATCCTGGAAGAACTCGCCGCTGCCGAACAGACGCCATTGTCTACCTCGACACTCGCCGAACGTGTCGCTTGCGCCGAATACGAGTGCAGTCCAGAGGAACTAAAATCGGACCAGCGAAAACGTGTCTATATCGCCCTCGTACAATCCCATCTTCCCACTTATCGCGATGGCGACGTCGTGTCATACGACCCAGATAGCCGCCTCGTCGACCGTGGTCCCGAGTTCACCCGTGTGTGGCAGACCTATACTGCTATTCTCGAATCGCTCCCTCAGTAGAGAACAGTTGGTGGTGAGGGAGGGACACAACGCAGCGAGAAGAAATAGCTAGGACGACAGTTGTCAGCGGACAGCGGCTTCAACATCATCTCCTCGTATTCTACTCGTCTCTGGCCAGAGAGTGCTTGGCCACTCAAACCTCACTGAGAGTGATCGAGACCTACTGAGAGTCGAAGGGGTTCGCGAACTCCCAGTTGGAGAAGCTAACTGAGAATATTTAGCTAGTCTGGTTACTCTCGTCAGGACCCTCACGATAGACGTATTGACCGAGAAGATTCTGATATCAGTCGGATATTTTACATAGTCTGAGAACTCAAAAACTCATTCCGCACCGATTCCAGCCTTCGGAAAGGGTTGAGACACCCGTTTCTGACGAAAGCTAGCCGGTCTGAAAGTCCAGTTAAATATGGGTAACGTGTTGCGATCCACGCGAGTGACCGAGTAAGTGTGGAAACATAACCTACCAGTTTAATGCTATAACATCTCTGCGTCTCGGTGGGTCCTCCGCGAAGACTTGATCCCAGAGTTGAGTAATCGTAAATACGTCCTCGACGACCCAATCACGAGTATTGTCGTGCGCCGCGTCGTGGAACTTCTCTCGCAGCCAGCCCATTCGTGGTGCGCTTGTAAAGGGAGCACCCGGGACGTCGTAACCACGGTCGTACCAGTGGTTACAGACGCGTCTGAGGGTCGAACGCGAGTCGAAGACGAGCACCGCTGGTAACCCGATGTCGACGAGTTTCGCCATCGTGGAGCGATACAGGCGGTTGTTGTTGTGATCCGTCAACACCTCGCCGAGAACCGTTCGGTGCACCTCTCGCTCCACGATGTCGACGGTGTACTGGTTGATACCGAAATCGACGTACGTCTCGACCTCGCGACCGTGCTCGAACGTTGCTCTGGCCACTTCGAGACCGACGCTGACACGGTGTTTCAGACCTTCGTGAGGATCTCCGACGAGGCTTGGGAACTCGTCCCGCTCGTTAATTAACGTCCGGCAACGCTCCTCGAGATCGTACTCGACCGTTCGACGCAGTATCGTCGTTGGCTTCAGGAATTGTCGATTCCGGTGCTCCGTCGTCGCCCAGTCGTACTCACTGAACGCTTGGACGAACACCTCGTCAGCAGGAGTGACCGTCGTCTTCATTGCTTCGAGCTGTCCCTGATCGAGATCCCCGAACACATCACTCCAAGACGGGATGGCGTCGGCAAGCAGGTGGACATCGCCATGTCTGACGGCCTCTCCGTTCCAGAGGCGTGCGAGTCGGTGGAAGGCATCCATTCGGGGCTCAGTCAGCCGGAGTTGTCGTTCACGACCGAGTTCTTCGAGCGTTCGCGGATGGACGACCGTCTCGGGTGCGTCGTAAGGGTATCCGTACAACTGTTCGAATTGCCGAGGCGTATACCAGTCAACGGTCGGGTTTTCAGAGATATCCACGACTGGGACGAGGATCTGGTCAGTATCGGACGCAGGGCGTTCACCGCGAGTACTTAGAGGAGAGGTTCGGTTAGCGGACATATATTTGAGAATGCCATGGTGAAATAAACGGCTTTGGTCTCTCGAAGTGAACACCAGTCCAAGACTGACTCGTCACGAGAAAATCCCGAAACTACTCTCGTGCGATTTTCCTCACACTAATTTTGTGAGGAGACCATACTGAAATCCGGGTGAACGGAACTGAGAAGATTTAGCTAGCCCGAGGAATCCAAGTCACTAATTTGAGCGCCTAATCTGACCGTATAGAAAGTGAGGACAGCGGTAGCTCCCAGAAGCCCCCCTATCAACAGAGGACTCGCTGCGATCACACCAACGAGACCCAGACACCCAATTGCGACCATCGCCGTACTGATGAGTAACACTGCGCACTGCCGAGGTCCCAATACGTCACGTACCCCGTTGATCTGTTCCTGCTCAGTTCCAATCATTTCAGTCAGAATCCTCTATCGTCCTATCGTTCCTCGTGGAGAGTGATATTGATGATGGTGACGTGGAGAGGTCGGTCATCAGAAATCTTCGATACACCGGGTCGTCAGACCGGTGAGGAATCTCGGCGAGATGAGTTCCGAAAACTCTCACTAGAGTCGAAATCACGTCGGTGTCAGCGGCGAGTTCGAGTTCGTCGACCCTCAGAGGAGTATTCGCGCTGGGTTTGCAGCGGCTCCAGTTCTCGCCCTCGGGGGAGTTCTCGCGGTGGAGAACACCGGTAGAGTCGAATGGGAACGACCGCAGAATTTCTCGGGGGCCTTACTGCCGAAATTATCCGCCCGAGATACGAAATTTGTCAAGTCAATCTGCCTACATACACACACAGAGTGCCACTTCCAGTCTGAGCCTACGCGAAGGGGGTCCCACCCCTCCTCGCCAAGACTAATAACGCAGATACACTTATTACTACCCACCTCATACCTAACCCGTAGTGGGAACACATACAAATTAATTACATTGTATTTCAATTAGTTGTTTGGACCTATCGAGCCTGAAAATTCTCGCGGGCATCCCCGACCCCCCTCTCGAGCGGCCACACTGGAAGTCACACTCTGTGTGTCCCTAATCCTCAGACATCAATCATGAGCGAATTCTTTCATAGTTCTCCGCCTTCTCTGATTCCCGAGTTAGGTGGCCGACTCGTCTCTTCAACGAACGTCACGACATCTCCTACTAGTCTTCCATCTCTATCGCTGGGAGGATACTTCATAGAAGGCCTGATTCCGAACATGGATCTCACAGCGAGAACATGAAGGCAAGGACAATCAGTCACCGATTGTAGCCCTGAATGAGAGCCGGTCTGCCGGATCGAAGTTGCAGACGAGGTGCTCGTCGATAGCACCGGAACCTCGACGCATGCGATGCTGGCTCTGGTGTTCGACGACAGTGTAATCCTCAAGGCCGTCCGGTATAGTCGAGTACGAGACGATCCAATCACCGTCTACCTCCCGCAGGCAGTCGACGAAGTCCTCGTGATCGAACTCGGTGTTGTAGTGGTCCTCGGATCCGATATAGGGCGGATCAGCATAGAAGAGGACGTCTACACTCGAATCGTCGTACCCTGTCAGGATCTCTCGATAGTGCTGGTTTTCGATCGTGACATCACGGAACCGATCTGCCAGCTCGGGAATTCGTCGCTTGGCGTTATCGAACGTCCGAGCCGGCGACCGTTTTGCGCGCACCTTGAAGCCGTTAGGAGCGTTGGAAACACCGAGACTTTGCATGTAGCGCAGAGAAAAGAATCGGCCCGCTCGTTCGATAGCATCGTCTGGACGATGCCCAGCGTAGAACTCTTCGACCCACGTGTTGTACTGTGTGCGCGAGTACGGGACCGTCTGAAGCCACTCGGCAAGATCGTCGGGGCGATCACGGAGGACAGTGAAGAACTGCGTCAAATCGTCGTTGACGTCGTTGTAGACTTCGTACTTTGAGTTGGGCTTGTTGTAGAGTACCCCTGCCGAACCCCCGAACACCTCGACGTAAGTATCGTGTGTCGGCATGACGTCGACAATCCACCTCGAAAGGTGACTCTTGGAGCCAGGATACGGAAACGTTCCAGACTGGTTGCTCGCCCGTGGTGTGTATCCCGGAGTCTCGACGGCTGGGTCGGCCTCTACGGGATAGAAGACCCGGGGTGCACGCCCCCTCCCACCGTCACTCTCCAAGAAGCCCAGAGATTCCATTGCGTCGAGTGTGTTCCGTACGGTTCTCTCTGAGGGGGCCTTACCGTCAATCGCATCTCTGACCTGAGATGCAGTGAACGACCTGTTCCATTCGATCAATTGAAGGGTCGCAGACCAGATTCGGTCCCGCTGAGTAGGCACTTGTTGGAAGATATGTTCCTACAAAGAGGATGTTTCGATTGAGCTGGACGCTTCCAGCGGAGATATATCGTGGACTCTGGTGTGTCGGAACATGGAGTTTTCGGAAGTGTAATTCGCCTTCGACGAGATCTCTCAGAACCCTCACTCCAGAAATGCAGGTTTTCGGAGTGATCTCCAATAGCCCTAAATTGAGGCATTGTATAATGGCTAGTAAGAGAGATGCCGAAAACGAACCAAACGAGAGTCAGTCAGGGCAAGAACGGACAGTACAAAGTCACCATCCCGAAGGCCTTCGCCGACAGTCTCGATCTCGACGGGAGAACAGTCGAGTGGAACCTAGCCAGCGCGTCGAAGCTGACGATGGAGGTGGTTGAAGACGATGAGTGATACGAAGTCTGCCGTCGGATACACTCGTCTCTCCCAAACCAGCGACGCCAGTATCCCCGATCAGAAGCGAGAAATCCGAAACCTAGCCGATCGAGAGGGATTTGCACTCCTAAACATCTACGACGACGGGCAGCGTTCGTCCGGTTTCGATGCAGAGCGCCCTGAGTACCTCGAAATGCAAGCTGAGCTCGAAACGGGTGAAGTCGACGTACTCGTCGTTCGTGACCGCGATCGTCTCTCCCGAGACAAGCGAGAACGTTCGATGTTCTACTACGACCTCGACGAGTGGGACGTCGAACTCTGGACGACCACCGACGGACGAGTCGAATTCACTGACGACGAGTCCTGGCTCATCGAGATGATCCGGAACTACATGGACGACGTCACCAAACGTCGCGAGATACAGAAAGCCAAGAAGAAGGTCCAGGAACGCGTCGACAACGGGTACTGGCAGGGGCGTCCACCGTTTGGGTTCCGACTCGATTCAGATAAACGGTACCTCGAACCAGATCCGGGGAAGTTCGATACTGCTCTCACGGTTCTTCAGATGCGCGAGAACGGTGCAACGTGGTCTGAAATCGAAGATGAGACCGGAGTCAGTGCCGGGACTATTTCCCGTATCCTAGACAACGAAGAACGGTATCTATCTCACGTCGAGTAGAGCGACTTACATCACGACCATCGATCGAGCACCGTCGAACAAGGTACCAACGTCCAAGCGAGGACCTCATTACCCCTTCAGTTAAGACATACCGTTGGTTGGGGGGCTCTATGGCATCGTATCTGGGTGTCGATTGGGCAGGAGGCTGTTGGGTCGTCGTAAAGACTGGTGAGACGACCAAGATTGCTACCGAACCCTCGATTTTGAATGTGTGGCATGAATATGGCGCAGATGTACGGTCTATCCTGGTTGACATCCCTATCGGGCTTCCCGAGTCGGGAGTCCGGGCCTGTGACGTCGAAGCGAAGGAACGCCTCACTAACCGGGGCAGCACGGTTTTCTCGATACCGTCTCGCGAGGTGGTCGAAATGGACGACTACGACCGCGCACGAGAGCTGAACGACGAATCGCTCGGGAGTCAGAGCTGGTGGCTCTTCCCGCGGATTCGAGAGGTCGACGTCTTCCTCCAAGAACATCCCGAGGCCACAGACAAAATCTACGAGAGTCATCCAGAGATCTGCTTCGCAGAGCTGACTGGCCGTTCGCTCGAATCGAAAAATAGTGTAGAGGGCCGAAAAGAGCGTCTCGAGGTACTCAATGACACCTCGGATTTGCAGGAAACGGTTATGGAACTCGTTCAAGAACGCGAGGAAGAAGGCGAGTGGCATCATCGAATCTCGAAAGGCCGTCTCGACGACGTTATCGATGCGGCGATTCTTGCATATACGGCTGAACAACTGACCCTTGGTCCTCGGCGGGAAGAGCCAGCGTATCCTGCGCTGCCTACAGGGGTTTCGGAGAAAGACGATAACCTTGGTGTCTCGATGGAAATCGTCCTCCCAAGTGGATGAATTCGGAACTCATTCAGTGATGCACCGAATCACCTGCAACCACGAAGAGCTGGAGATACCATTCTACTCTGTCTACCACTACAGTCAGTATCTGGACCTGGAGTGCATCGAAAGTTCTGCGACTAGCCGCCTATCTCAGTACAGAGTTCGTCTTGGGGGTCCGCCCCGTTTTAGGGGGTTCCCGAGTACTACCCATGGAGAACGAGCGGGCAAATCGTTGAGCAGAGTGTAAAGGCGGTCTTTACAATCGAGTTAACTGACGACCGGAAGTCAGTCGACCAGTGGTTCTGCGATTCCTTCGCGGAAGATTTTCGCTTTGACGTCTTCGACCGGGAATTCGACCCCGAGGTACGCCGCGTCGGTTTCCGGTTGCGGTCCTTCGGGGAACGTCAACTCGACAACCTTCCCTCGGAGTTCGACCCAAGCATGCTCGATCGACGAAGCGAACGAACTGGTCTTGACGTAGCCCTCGACGTACGTCACGTCGTAGGATTCGCCGAAGGTCGCTGCCGTGAGGAGCGCATTGCGGTAACACATTTGGGGTTCGCAGTCAGCAGCGACGTCGAACAGATCCGCCAGTTCGAGTTCTTCGTCTGTCAGGGGTGCGGTCTCCCGCCAAGTTCCGTGGCTGTAGTACTCCTCTGCTCGCTCCGAGAAGCGCCGCAGACCCTGGAGATTGTCCAAGAGATACTGTTCGTTAGGGGTACTCGCGTCTGCGCGCGTAGGCGACGGTGGTTCGTCGGGGACCGACTCGCGCAACGCGTCGGAGTCGATCTCTTCGACGGCATCTGGATTGGTCGGGGCAAAGCCCTTCGTGAATCCTTCGACGTACAACTCAGGATTCGATTCGAGCCACTCCCGAGCCTCTTCGAATCCAAAGTGCTCGAGGCCAGCGTGGACCTCGGTATACATGTTGACGACTCCCGATTCACGGAGTGCTTCGAGTTGCGCGAAGACAGGTGGAGGGACGTAGATACCCCCGTTTGGAGGAGTCTGGGTGCTGTTGCCTTGCTGTGTACCGTTTGGAGGTTGGGCGGTCATATTGCCCCTTCATAATACCAAAGTGCGTATTTAAAGATCTGGGAGTAGAATATGAACAGGTAGAACCACGCTCGCCAACAATTGTAATGTATTTGTAGACACGTCCGTCACCAAATCGCGTTTGACAACGCGCACATCTGTCAGCTTCTGAAACAGAGCAGCAACATATCCTTTCACTACAGAGAACTAGTATGGTATGCAAACTCATAGCATTCCAAACATTCTTAAGTGGCTGATGTTCCTATGCACGTACTTCCCGGCCAGAACGGGAGAAAAAAAGCCGGACACGCCGCTCAACGCGTGATACGATCCGCGCCCTGCGCCCGCTTGCAGGTGGCTAATTGAAAACCGGGCGCGAGCGCGAAGATCCCCCTGGACACCGACGGACAGGGCACGTGCATGACAGGCCCCCGGTTCCCGATCGAAAAAGAGTGACAACCACCTACAAACATGAACGAACAGATACATCTCACTGAACGCCCGCCCGCTGACCAATTGCCCGGCTGCCCGCTCCTCACGTCGAACCGAGAGGTGACGGCAGATGAGTAGCGTTGGCTCTCCCATCGACGACGAAGAAGTCTTGAAACGTATCGTCCAGCAAGCGATGAAAGAAGGTCTCGCCGGAATCGACGATGGTTTCGAGGGACTCGACTTCGGTGTCCGCGAGTCGCTGAACGACAAGAAGCCCGAAGAGGCCGTCGACGAGTATCTCGCGGACCTGAAGCGAGAGAGTTCGCAGGGGACGTACGACAACCACAAGTCGAGGCTGGGCTTCTTCGTCGACTGGTGCCGCCAAGAAGGCGACGACGGTACCCGTCGCGTCACCTCCCTCCACGAACTCGACGGCCAACTTGTCAAGGACTTCCGCGACTGGCGGCGCGCAGAATCCGGCTGGAAGGTGACCACCGAAGAGACTCAGATGAAGACTCTGCGCAAGTTCCTCCGCTACTGCGAGAGGACAGAGTGGGTGACGGAGAACCTCGCCAAGAAGGTCCCCATCCCAACGGTCAATCCCGAAGACGAGAGCAGGGACACAATCATCCGCCAGCACACGGTCGACGAGATTCTCTCGTACCTCGAGAAGTTCGAGTACGCCACGTTACAACACTGCGCGTGGCTCGTTCTCGGGAAGACGGGGTGCCGTATCAGCGGACTTCGAGCACTCGACTTCGATGACTATGTCCCGGACGAGGAAACGGGGAAGGCAGTCATCAAGTTCCGCAACCGCGAAGAGACACGGACTCGTCTCAAGAACGGAAACAACAGCGAGCGTGACGTCGAAGTGGACGAGGAAGTTCGAGAGGTCATTGACGACTTCGTCAAACACCACCGTCCTGACGTGACCGACGACTACGGTCGTGAGCCGCTGTTCGCAACTAAGCATGGTCGTCTCTCGGGTTCGACGATCCGGAAGTACGCGTACATGTGGTCGCGTCCGTGCGCGATTACCGGCGAGTGTCCGTTCGACCGTGACGTCAGCGAGTGCGAGGCTGCCCAAACGAACGACCGGGCGTCGAAGTGTCCCGACAGCGTCTCGCCGCACCCGATTCGGCGTGGACGGCTCACGTGGCAACTCAACGAGGGTTCGTTCCCACAGATGATCTCCGAGATGTACGACGTCTCGCCCGAGGTACTGAAGAAACACTACGACGAACGGAGTCACGCCGAGAAGCGGCGGTTGGCCTCGATGTGGCAGGACATGCTGAAGGACTTCGTACTGGACGAGGTCCGCGACTCTGTCGACCGTTAGAGCGACGATTTCGCGTTCCGGTGTTGGCGCGTGATTCGTGGTTTCGTCAATAACGGATCTCTCTCACCGACGAGAGTATTCTGCACGACTTAAGCAGGCTACTGATAGTATCTGTTTAATAAAATTGATAGTGTGTTCATCTGATATCCGTCTATGGAATATTCGAGGGAAGACGACGGGTTCGAGCGCGTTGCGACCATCGACATCGAAACGACTCACTACGATCCCGAGCAGGGCGAGACTGTCTCAATCGGGATCGGCGTCCACGACCGAGAGAGTGCCGGGAGTGAGGCGACTTACGAGATGTACCACCGAGACGGGGAGACGGAGGGAGAGATGATCAAACGAGCGTTTCGCCGTCTCGACGAATTCGGCGCAGACGGGCTCGTATCCTACAACGGCAGGGGTTTCGACATCGACTTTCTCGTTGAGCGACTCTCCATAACCGGCGAGGACTACCACGAGACCTCACTACACACGGAAGACACCCACATCGACCTGTTCGAGGACCGGAAGACAGAGGCCAGTCGAAGGAACCAGAAGTGGCCAAGCTTAGAGGAGTGCGTCGAATCTTACGGCTGGAAACCGGCGTCGACTGTGTGGCAGGGGTCAGAGGTGACGAGCAAGAGGTTCGGGAGAGAACTCGGCCCTGCATACCTCAAAGCTGTCGACGAAGGCGACGACGATCGTCGGGCTACCCTCACCGATGTGATCGAACACTACCTCGTCACGGACCTCGAAGCGAACTTCGCTGTCTACTACGCCGACATCGGTGAGGAGTTCGAGCCCGTTCACATGGGGACGACGCTGAACGACGACGTCGCACCTCGATCGTAGGTGGCAGAATCCCCACTCGGCACAGATTCCTCCACTCCAGTCTCGGTCGTACCTCTTCACGCGGTCGAACTTTCCGTCCATGATGGCACAGAACCGACTGTTCGGGGGTCATCCATGTCTCGCGTTGCTTCCCGCCTTCGTACTCGCCGGTCGTATCTTTCCCCTTCGTCACTTCGAGTTCGTAGCTTCCGCCCCGGATCAGAGATATTTCCGCTGCAACGTCGTTTGTTCCCCTTCTATGGTGACTAGCTCGGCGCTCGGTTGAAGTTCGTCTCTGGATTCACCAACCCGTGCCGTTGCTCCTCCAGACAGCCCTCGACACTCGCCAAGCTGATGCTCTGAACGGGAGTGAGTATGCCCGACTAGTACCAAATCAAATGGGATATTTGAGGTCTCTTGAAGCCTACTGAGTGAATACTCGGGATTGCTACTAGCTGTGAATGGTGCTAATGACTGGTGGATACAGAGGATGGTTGGCAGGCTCTTTGTCAAACCTTCAAAATCAAGAACAAAATTATCCCAGTTTGATCGGTAGTCGATACCGTAGAGGGCGATTGCGTCTCCGATTACTTCGTAACGGGGGCCCAGATGCACAGCCAGCCCATCATCGACGAATCTTTCCATAATCCGTCGGCCAGCTTGACGTTCATGATTCCCGTAGATGAAGTAGAGTGGAATATCATGTTCTGCTAACTTGGTCAAGTTTTCACGACAAACGGCGATCTCTTCCTCATCAATCCCGCTCCCGGGGTTGTGAAACAGATCGCCCCCGTGAACAACTGCGCTTACGTTCTTCTGAATTGCGTATTCAATTGCAGCACCGAATCCCTCGTCGGGTGACACTGACCAAGTTTGTCCATTGTAGCTGTGAGTGGTCTTCCCGAGATGGCTGTCGGTCATATAGAGAAGATCGACTCGGTCTTTACCCTGTCGGGTTCCGAGATTTTTGATTCTGAGAGCGGAGGTTCCATGAAGCACTTTCCCAGACGGCCACTCGTTCACCGAAACTCCACTGAGGCGATACCAACATCCTTTCTGCCAGTTATAGTTCCTGCCTTTCTTTGATTTCTCCCAGACAATGAAGGGGAACCGCGTCCCATTGGAGTCTTCTATGCTCAATTCAAATGCACGGTTCTCTTTTTTTGCCCGCGAGTAATCACGAACACGGACAATAATTTCATACTGACCATCTTCCCCAAGATCCTCGTATGTCGTCTCCATAGGAAAACTGAACAGTGTAGATTGATAAGTTGGATTGATTACCCTGTCTGGTACTAATTCGTCTCAACAGCGGTACTTGACCGTCTTTGGGTTGCCCATATTGCCTTTTAACGGTCGCTGACAGCTAGAGTCGCTACTTCGTGTAAAATGGCCAGTGATGTATATGCCGACATCGGTCAGGCTCACAGCTACTTCGAGTGACTTCAGAGCCACGTCGGCAGGTTGTCACACTTGGAAAACACACCCCCAGCTCAACAACCGCTAGTATCGTCTTCGACGAAGCCGGAGTCACAACTGCATCCACAACCATCAGTAGATGGTGTATCTGAATGCTTCTCTTTGAGCCGGAGCGTCTCCTCAAGGCATTCCTCAGTTGCCTCCTCACAACCGGCAAAGTGATCGAGGATAGTCTCCATCTCGGCTTCTCCAAGTTTCGCCTCACTACGGGGGTTGACTCCGACCTCATTCACCGGGATTGCATCTGCGAGGCCGTACAGCTTCACGGGGCCGGTCACCGCGTATCGGTCGCCCATGTCTAGGTAGTCTCTCTTCTCAATGTACCCAACAATCTGCTTTCCGCCAGACAGCTGATCGGGGTTCGTGATGAGCACAAGGAACTGCTCATCGGAGGTGAGGAAGGATGCAATCGCTTGTGGCACGCAGCTGTGGTGATAGTTCTCTGCGGCGATGATCTCACCATCGGTGTTGAGGCCTTGCTCAGCGCCGTACTCGATGTTCGGTTCGGTCTTCCCACGACCAGGGATATCGCGTACGGGAAGCGCTGAGCCGGAGCAGTGGTGGAAGAACTGCGTCCGTGCGGTCAGGGCGGCGCTCTCGATTATGATCTGCTCTTCAGGCGGATAGGTTGGTCTGGATGGCATATATTGTATCTGGTTGATAGTGTTCACTCGATTCGGAACAGGTCAGCAAGGATCGTCCTCCCGAGAATGACCTCCGCGAGCAGTTGCATTCCGTGCTGATACTCATCTCCGGGAGTCTCCAGCGTTCGCTGTGGTGTTTTTCGCCCCGTAATGGTGCGGATGTCTTTCGGGCTGACCGTTGACTCCTCTCCGAGCACCCCGAGCCACTTCACAGGGACGTGGTACTCTCGAGACTCCTCCTCTCCAGGGTTGTACAGGTTCTCCTCAGCAGGAACTCTCGAGCCGCTCCACGGAGCTTGTACGACGCCAAAGGCCCGTGCCCCACCGTCGTACTTGACCGATGAGTCACTTACGTATGAGACGACACCATCACCTGGCTTTAGTTCGCGGAGCGATTCTCCAAACCGTTTGGCACCGTACGTCGCGACGACTCCATTGGAGTAGATTTTCGTCCCGCCTTCGGGCACGTACTGGGCATTTGTATTCACATAGTGGATAGTCGATGTCTCAAAGTACCGTTCGAGCGCCTCCTCAATCGTCTCAGACATGTTTCCATCCTCCTTGATCCTCTCTTTCAGCGACGTGGGCAGTGTAATGCTCGCCCGCTCTCGTTCTTCAGACATTGACTCTATTTCATGCGTACACAGACCCATCACTTAATGGTTTCCCCATATGTGCATGGAGAGGGGTTCAGTGTTAATCGGTCGGTTAGCCTCCATCGCTCGCATTACCCCATGAATTAGACGATTCTCAAAAGCGAGAACAAAGGATGAGATAACCGAGTTACGCCCTCTAAAGCGCAGGTGACAGAGGTGAAAATAGATAAGCGTATGATGACCTCCGAATCAGCTTTGCCTAATGACCTACCAACACCTCGAAACCATCGTTATCGACTTTGACGAGTTCCGACGCGGATATTATGCGTGCCTATCCAGCAATCCTGAACCCGTGTACATCGAGGCCGAAGGGGTAACTGGTCGACAGAGAGGAAGCATCAAGTTTCAGAGTCAGTACGCGCTCGAGGTCCCCGACCGCTACATTCCTATCTCAAAGTTTGTTGAGAGGGTTGAGAATCGTCCGTCGCCCGTGGAGACACGGCATGAAGTTGAGTTGCAGCTGCCCGATGATGTGAGTGATGAGGAGTTCGAAGAAGAAGTCGCACGAGATTACCACGCACTTGTGGAAAACTGGTGGAGCTCAATACTTCTCACTGCTGTTGATGTAGATGGCCACACAATTGATATCGAGTGGATGGATGGTGATGAACCGCTTGGCCTCCACCTGTATTTCCGAGACAAAGACCTGCTGTAATACATAGAAGGCAGCAGGATGGTTTGAGTTCATAGATCTGATGAAATGTCTCTGTACTTCGTGAAGTTGCTGAATTCGGGGAAAAAATGACGTCAATTGACTCAGGTCATACTGTAGAGTTCTGGGCGGCCTTCAGTGGTGATAATAGTCATCTCCTGCCTCGCAGCTAGTGTGTCGATTTCATATCGATAATGGAGTCCTCATTTCGACAACACCCCCTTCACTTCGAAGGCGGTGGTGTTCCCTATACTGATAAAATAAGGTACGTATCGGTCACGAGGTGAGTAGGACTCCTTCGGTGCAGACGACCAATGCAACGATTAGCAGAACTCAATTCGCTACCATACGAGCCAGGATCTCAATTACTGGTCGAAGTCTCGGTCACGGTGAAATACGTATGCTGGTGCACTCCGCCAGAAACCCGGGTTGATTGGCTCGTTATCGCTTATTTTTATGAGGTCTGTCATTGGGAACGGCTCATCGAGTTTCTGGCCTTGCTTGACGAGGTATGTAGTTTTATCCAACTCGGCACTATGTTCGCTGTACGTGTCTTGTTTGCTGATGTGATTCCGAAACTTCTCGGCTTCTGCCGACATCGGGTCAGGGTTGAGAATGAGATCGGTGATAATCCCGGTATGGGTCACTACGTCTCCAGTCCGATAGTAGATAGGGAGTTGTCCGTGAGCCTCGATAGCTGATTAGCAGCGGTCCATTCTTTTGGGTGCCGATGGGTGATCGCATCGTACTTTACAAGTTCATCTAGGCGATCCTCGTAGTTCTTGGTTAGGACCGCGACGTTGTGGTGCTGTCGAACCTTGAATGCCAGACCCGAGTACTTGCGACGTTCTCGTTTCCGTCGCTGTTTCCTCACCGCTCGCTTCTTTCGTCGCGCCTTCGCTGCATCAAGATGCTTCATCATCTCATCAAGTGAGGCGTCGGCAGACTTCTCAAGATCTTCGTCTAAATCTCCCATGTTTCATCGTTCATCCTAGTACGACATGATAATTGTTTAGGATAATACGTTCGCATCCCCGATGGCTAAAAATACGGCATGGACGAGTTATCTGGTCCCAAAACGAATGGGCTCTAAATTCTATCGATGGAAGTAGTATCTTCTTCCAGTTCAATTCCCTCAAATAGATGTTTTGGGTCGATTTCTCTTAGTGGTGAGTCTTGCGGAGTGTAGCTGTAAGCAAGCCCAGCACACGCACCTGCTATCGCTCCGGACTTCGGAGAGAGGGGTGATTCAGAGTGACTTGCAAGATTAGATCCAGCTTTCGCACCTTTTATGATTGTCTCAGGATTCGTTCGAAGAACCCAGTGGTTGTACTTTTCTGGAGTAAGTTGCTCTGCGATATAACGCGAGGCACCTACTGTACCACCAAACTGCTTCTCCTGAATACCTGGTATCTCATACTGCTCTGCAAAATCTGCTCCACTAAGCCCTCTCTCCATCAGGACATCAGGATCAACAGATCGACTTTTCCCAGTAACCTGACCATGAGCATTCAATAATGCACCTCCCAGCGATGCACCACCAACCAAGAGTGGTGTTGAGTACGGCGCATACTTCGCAACGGAGACTGATTTCACGCCCACTTCTATACCTGTTTGGAGCACTTCCCCCCAATCAATACTGTCTCTACTGTGGCGAACTGCTTCTATTTCCTCCCTTTCGATTACTGACGATTCAGTCGCCTGAGTAGTGGTATCTGTGTTTACCTTATCTGTCCCAGCACTGAGCTCCGACAGAGGACCGACCTCGTCTGAGGTAACTGCTAAAGAAGAGATAAGCCGAACTGCCCGATTGAGTTCAGATTCGTCGTGGTTCGTATCAATGTGAAATTCAAACTTCGAATCGACAGTTGCTACTCTGAGCAGATAGGTGTGAACAAATTCTTCGTTCTCGAAGTCCGGTTCGTAGTTACTTTGAATCTCAATATCCACTATCCGCTCGATTGGAGCTTCGACAAGCGAATCACCCCCTTCAACAGTGCTTATTGAAAGAATTCGGTTGTTCGTGACGAGCACCAGTGGATTATAACTACGACTAGTAAGTAGTTCCGTACTGCTATTTTCTTCTCTGATAAACCGCGACTCCCGGCGATCTCTGATGACCGTATTTTGATTTCCTGTAAAGATGTAGTGAAGGATCTCTCCGGGGTGGAGATACCCGATGATTGGTCTATCGTATGTTCGATGCTTCTCGAGTGGCTCCAAAGAGAATAATCGGGTGAAGAACCCACTCTTTTGAGTCGTCAGTCGTTCGTAGGTAACGAGACTAGACTCGGCTTCTTCGGCGATTTGTTCCGCAGTATCTTGTTCCCACCAATCCCCAGTTTCAGGATAGCTGACCCAACCAGTTTCATGTCTGCACTCGCGACAGTGGCTTATTCCGTATGGGAGACTTGCAGTGCACGAGACGCATACTGGCATATAAGTAACTCAAATTTAGATGACATAAGGATGTCGCTCCGAAAATCATTTTCAATGATCTCGGATGCTCGTCCCAAGTCTGACCAGTTTTCGATACGCATTCTGATTTCGTTTTTAGGGTAGTATGGCTAAAAGGAGCTACTGATACAGTCGCCTTGTCGAACTTCTGATTTCGGTTGTAACCAGCGCGCCGATCGACGCACTGAGATGCGAGAGCGCGTTTTACCCTCCCTATGACTCCTCAATAACGCGCACTTGGAACATTCTGTAGTGACACTGTCAAGGTTTCAATATGATTAGAGAGTCGCTACATATCAGTAATATACGCCCGTCGCTGTTCCATCTTCGTACGTTCGTCACGCCGGTCGTAGTGCTTGTCGAGGATTTCTTGGCTCACGTTCGCTCGATCGCTAATCACCTTGTCAGGAGTTCCTTCTTCCAAGGAGTGCGTAATCGAACCCCGACGGATAGCATGCGGAGAGACACTGGTTGGGCACTTTGACGGGAGTTCGTCGCTCGCTCCGTCGCACGTCTCGACATCACGGTCGTGCGGACACTTACCTGTATAGACGCAGGGTCGAGTAGTCCGGTAGACGTACTTCGCGATAGTGCTAGCCCCAATTCGACCATTGGCTGTGGCCAGTAGAGGCTCTCGTTCGTACTCGTCTTCTACGTTCGGTCGTTGGCGTTCGATCCAGTCGTCCAATAGATCGCACAACTGTTCCGAGAGAGCGACGAGCCGCTCGCCGCGTTCCTTGTTCTTCAGCGGAGTCTCCGTCTCTGGGCGATGGACAACCTCGACGTACTGCTCGTCCGAGTGGTAGTCGTCCAAGTCGAGCGCGCGTACTGACCCTCGACGCATCATCGTGTGCCAGAGCAGAGCGAGGGTAACGTGTTCGATAGACGCGTACTGATACTTCTCGAGATAGGCGAGAACTTTCGTCGCCCGTTCGGCTGTGAGCATCACATCGCGTGCGTCGTCCGCTGTTGCGAGGCTCGGCGACTGGACCTTCGTTGAGAGGTCGTTCTCGACGGCTTCGATGGACTCGCACCAGCGAATGAAGACGCGAATCGTCTGCATCTGCGTCTTCTCGCTGACGGGGTTCAGGTCGCCGTCGTCGCGCCGCCAGAGCCGGAACTCGTGGAGTTTCCGTCCGGTCAGGTCGTTCATGTTGTCGATGCCTTCCTGATCACACCAGCGGCAGAAGTAGCGCAGTCGAGAGCGATGTGCCTGAAGCGTACTGCGGGCGACTTCGGTCTCGCGCTGACCGAGGTAGAGTTCTGCGGCACGGTGCGGTTCGATAGGTTCGAGTGGTGTGGTCATGGTCGGTCGACGAACCGTTCGACCGCGGTGCCGCGGGTTCGACATGCATCGGAGTGGGGAACCGGCGACGTCGTCACCGTCTTGGGTCAATCCCCGTCGGGTCCGTTCGCTTCGCTCACTCCCCTCGAGTCCGTTTTTGGCGTTTCGACGGAACGAAATCGACAATCGACCAACATCGTCTACATCGACATCTCGACGCTCGGCACTCGGCCGTTTAGCCCGGTAGAATCCACATCTTCGACGAGAAACCACATCAATTCATGCCCCCCACGGGAGACGACAGCTCATGGCCAGCGCGGCATCGCTTTCGGAACCGGAGGTTCTCGCTCACACCAAGCGTCGTCTCTTTCCCGACCCGAACCAGCCAGAGACCTACTCGGTCGTGGACACGCAGTTCGCGATGGACGAGTGGCTCCCGGGTCAACCGATTTCGTCGACGGTACGCGAACGACTCGCACCGTTCAACCACGTTCGCGTGGGGTCAGGCTACCCGGACCTCGTCGGCGTTCGACTCTTGGAGTCAGAACTACTCGCTGTCGAGCGCTTCGGGGACCAACCGCCCTTAATCGCCGTCGAAGCGAAAGGGTATACCGAATCGGGGAGCGTCGACGTCGAACGCGGGGTCGTCCAGGCGTACGACCGCCTCAACGAGGCCAACGCTGCGTACGTCGCGGCACCGGCTCGGGCGATTTCGCAGTCTGTGCGGACGCTCGCCCGTGAACTCAACGTCGGCGTCCTCGGTGTCGACGCAGCCGGAGCGGTCGAGCCTTTGGAGGTCCCGCGCGTCGTCGGCAACCGAACGTCCGACGACGCGACGGCCATCCGATTCCAGGCCACGTCGCAGGGTGTCGCCGACACGTCGTTCGGCCTGAACCACCCGAAGAACTATCTCGGCGTCCCGCTCGCGCTGTACCACAACGACGACACCGACGAGGTACTCGCCGAGCGCGTCGTCGGGGCGACGGCCGACGCCCGGCGCGGGGCGGCGTTTCTCGGGCTGATAGAGGAACACCCCGACCGAACCGAACTCACGCCGCTCGGCGAGGAGGTGGTTCGGTTCGCGCTGCATCGCTACGACTCGGTCGACGCCGGGCTCGCGACGTTCGACAACTGGCGACGGTCTCGAAAGCGGTTCTGCGACCTCGCTCCCGAGTGGGGGGTTGATGACCAGACGCGTCGTCTGGGCGTACCCGGCGACCCAACTGCTGGTCGAGGAACTGCAGACCATGCACGACGACGGTATCAGCGACCCGTCGCTCGTCGACCTCGTCGAGTGGCTGCACGTCCTGCACCCGACGTTCACCGTGGAACTGTTCGTGCGCGGAACCGACGAGGCGCGACGCCGAGTGCTGGACGGGGAGGGCAGTCTCCGAGTCGAAGCGCTGCGGGACGGGAACGTCTTTCACTCACCGACCGTCTTCCAGCTGAAGGCGATGCTGTACCACGCTGGTATCCTCGCCGAACGAGGGGCCGAGCCCCATCGGCTCGAACCGGAGACAGACATCTGGCGACTGCGCGAACCGCTGACGGTCGGCCCCTGAGTTCCGGTTCTCGGCGGAGTTCCCGTCCGTGACAGCTACGTTCCCTTCGTCAGCGAGTTGCTCGCCGTCGACCACTCGGCGCTCGCGGGCGTCGTCGTCGACGTGAAAGCGTCGTTCGAGGAGCTTCAGACCGCGCTCGGGGCGCTCGCGACCGAAGACGTAGAGTACGCGCAGTACCACGCCAAGGAACTCACCAACCTCATCTACGACGTGACGACGGCGGTGCTTCTGGTCTCCCGCGCCGACGACGAACTCGCGGACGGGAACGCGCGACTCGCGCTGGTCGCCGAGGCGTTCGTCGCCGAACACCTGCGGATCGAGCCTGCGCGGGGGATCACGTCCGGGGGGACGTTCTGCGCGCAGCATTTCGACGCGCTCGCGCGGTACGCAGCCGTCGATCCGTCGGTGCTCGACGAACCTCCCGCGCAGACCGGCGACTGACCGCGACCGCCCGCGCTACGGGGGGAACTCCGCGACTCTCTCGACCATCTCGTCGACAGCGCGCATCTGCTCGTCGTTGACGTAGTGGCCGAGGTCGTCGTACAGCGCCGTCGTCACGTCGCCGTCGGAGTCTCACTTCTGTTCGACGACCGACTCCTCGTCGTCGTAGTCGAGCGAGACGGCGTGGCCGGTGTGTCTCGCGTGGGTCTCCGCCCACCGGCGGGCGGGTCGCTCCGAGAGGAACTGCTCGCCATCGGGGCAGCGCCGACACGTCACGACCCACGGCGTCACGTCGTCCGGGAAGTGGCCGGTGTGTCGCTGGTGGTCGAGCGCGAACTGCTCGAACGACTGGTTGCCGACGTTCAGTTCGTCTAACTCGTAGCCGAGGTCCCACGTGCGGTCACAGCGCGTACAGCGAACCGTCGGTGTGTCGTCGACATCGGCGGACAGTCGGGTGTTGTGGTCGTCGTTGTGGTCAGGCACGGTACCGCGTTGGACGGCGAGACACTTTTATCCGACCGCTGGCGAGGGTCGCCCAGCGTCGCCGAGGCTCCACGACCGTCGGAATTCATGGTGATAGCTACCATATCACTATTCGGTGTCCGACCGTGTACGATACGATACTGGTTCCGACCGACGGCAGCGAAGCGGCGGCGACGGCGCTGGAACACGCCCTGTTGATGGCGCAGGCGACCGACGCGGCGGTGCACGTGCTGTACGTCGTCGACTCCGAACCGGACGACGCACCGGTGGAGGAGAACGGCGACGTACAGCGGCGGGACACGCTCTATCAGTACGGCCAACGCACCCTCGAAGCGGCCGCCGAACGGGCCGACGAACTGGTGGGCGGCGGCGGTGCGCAGATGGTGCGCGTCGAGACTGAGCTACAGGTGGGTGCCCCCTACGAGGCGATTCTCTCCTACGTCGACGAGAAACGCGTCGATCTGGTCGTGATGGGAACGCACGGACGGACCGGCCTCCAGCGCTATCTGCTCGGGAGCGTCGCCGAGCGCGTCGTCCGCCTAGCCGACTGTCCGGTGATGGCCGTCCACGAGGACGACGCCGAACCGGCGGCGTACGAACGGATTCTCGTCCCGACCGACGGGAGCGACTGCGCCGAGGCCGCGGCCGAACACGCGGTGGCGGTCGCTCGGGCGTTCGACGCCGAGGTGCACGCGCTCTCGGTGGTGAACCTCGTCGAGGAGGGTGGTCTCTTCAGCGCCGGAGGCGTCGACAGCGCGTTCGTCCGCCGACTCGACCAACGCGGCCAAGCCGACGCCGACGTCGTCGTCGAACACGCCCGCGAAGCGGGGGTCCGCGCCGAATCCGGGGTAGTGCACGGCGTCCCCCACGAGGAGATCGGGACGTACGCGACGGAGAACGACATCGACCTGATCGCGATAGGAACGCATGGGCGCAGCGGACTCCGCCGCTACCTGCTCGGGAGCGTAACTGAACGGGTGCTCCGGACGGTGCCGGTTCCGATACTCGCCGTTCGACACCGTCCGGAGGCGTGAGTCGTCGGCCACCGTCGGCGAGGTGCAGGAAGCGGTGAGAGGCGCGAGATCGGTGAATGCGAGGGAGCAGCGACGTGCGAGCAGAAGGCGTACGGAAAGCGAGAGCGAGAGAGCACAGAAGAGCGTAAGCGAAGAGGCGCGGAGACGACAGTCGAAGGAGAGCGAAGAACGGCGACGTGCGGGAGAGCGGAGAACGAGTCGAGACGCTCGTGTTCAGTACCGAGACGGCAGGAACGCCAGTCCGATGAGGAGCACGATGGTCGCCCCCGAGAGGAGGGTGACGCCCTGGAGGCCCTTCATCTGGCGGTCGTACGTCGCGATATCTTGCTGCTGTGCCTGGTAGCTCTGTCTGTTCTGGGTGAGATAGACGGTCTCGTTGCTCGGGAAGTACGCGAGGTACTGCTGGTCGCCGACGGTCACGTTCGCCTGGTCTTCGAGTTCGGCGGTGTTGTTCTGGGTCCCAGTCCACGTCAGCGTCGCCTCGCTGGCGGTGACGTTGTCGACGGTGGTCTGGTTACCCTGGTAGTCGAACTGCTGGCCCTCGTCGTACTGCGTACTGCTCGGCTCCGGGAAGAACTGCTCTGTGGGGATGAGCGTCGGGTTGCCGCTGCCGTCGTTGTAGACGACGTACTCCTCGCCGTCACGCGTGACGGTCTCGTTGTCGACCGACTCGTTGGCCTGCAGCAGCGCCGTCTCGTTCAGTTCCTCGCGGAGTGTGACGGTATCGGGGTCGGACTCGTTGGCGATGACGACTCGGTAACTCTCGTTGGAGACCTCTACCGAAGAGTTGTTCTCCCACGTCTGAGAGAACTGCGCGGAGTCGTTAGTCCACTGGAGTTCACCGGTGCGAGAGAGCTCCGCCGCGGTTCCGTGACCGCCGCCCTCCATCTGTGCGTCGAGCGACGTGACCGTGTACTGCTGGCCTCCTTCGGTGAACTGATCACCCTCTTGGAGTTCGTGTTCGGCGTTCTCGAACTGTATCGTCGGTTCTTCGGCCGTCGCGATGAGCGAGTACGAGGCCGCTCCGACCAACAAGAAGAACGCGACGGAGATAGCTGCGGCGCGTCGTTGCATAGTTTGGGCAAAGGAGAGACGGGGTATAACGGTTACTTTTCGTTGACCCGTCGGACGGTGAGCGGCGGGGAAGCGGGCGCCTTCACGAACTCGTCGTTCGTCGAAGTTCTGTCGGTGATCGTCGACGGAAGGAGGCGAAGGGCGGAATTTGCACTTGGTCTCGTTCCCCGCTTCGAATCTTAGATGGTACTCGGAACTGTCCGTCTTTCGGTTACAAAGCCAAGGGCCGGATTTGAACCGGCGGTGGGCGGCTCTGCAGGCCGCTGCGTTCGGCCGGACTCTGCCACCTTGGCGCGACTGATTCTACTGGCGTCGGCCGCTTAAGGATAGCGATGTGGTTCGAAATGGAGTTTGCCCACCGAGCGGTGCTGTCGCTCGGTGGGCGATGAATGAAGTATGAGGAGAGGCGGCGAGAACGTGTTTCCAGAGGCTCGCGCACTCCAGTAGTTGCGTTCACGCTGGTGAGCTTAACTTCCGTGTTCGGGATGGGTACGGGTGTTGCCTCACCGCTGTGGCCGCCTTAATGCCGACGAACGGACTCGAACCGTTCTTTCTTCCAAAGTCGGTCTGCAAGACGTACTGTCTTGGGCTTACTTGAACCGTAATGTACGTGCAATCCAGTTAACGCCTGGACCCGTTCGAGTTCTCGAACGAATGCAGCGTCTGAAAACCTCTATACCCATGCGGTATGAGTGATGGCTGGTCTGTTAGTGCTCGCGGGCTGAACAACTCGTTGCCTCGTTGCGTACACCCCGAGTCTATCGAACTCGTCTTCTACGAGTGACCTTGATGGTATCTCTTTTCCATGTGGGTTTCGAGCTTAGATGCGTTCAGCTCTTACCCCGTGTTGCGTGGCTGCCCGGCAACTGCCCTGTCGGACAACCGGTACACCAGTGGCAACCAATCGTAGTTCCTCTCGTACTATACGATCGTTCACGTCAGATACCTCGCACCCCCAATAGATAGCAGCCGACCTGTCTCACGACGGTCTAAACCCAGCTCACGACCTCCTTTAATAGGCGAACAACCTCACCCTTGCCTGCTTCTGCACAGGCAGGATGGAGGGAACCGACATCGAGGTAGCAAGCCACCGGGTCGATATGTGCTCTTGCCGGTGACGACTCTGTTATCCCTAAGGTAGCTTTTCTGTCATCGACGGGCCCCATCTATGGGCCTCGTCGGTTCGCTAGACCACACTTTCGTGTCAGCGACACTCGTTGGGAATGTCACTGTCAGGCTCTCGTTTGCTCTTGCGCTCTTCTTCGGGTTTCCGACCCGAATGAGAGAACCTTCGGGCGCGCTCGATATCTTTTCGAGCGCGTACCGCCCCAGTCAAACTGCCCGGCTACCGGTGTTCTCCTCCCGGAGTGAGGGTCGCAGTCACTGACGGGTAGTATTTCAATGGCGTCTCGGCGGCCCGCTAGCGCGGGTGCCTGCGTAACGACTCCTACCTATGCTGCACATCAGCGACCACGTCCCAGCGACAGCCTGCAGTAAAGCTCTATAGGGTCTTCGCTTCCCCTTGGGGGTCTCCAGACTCCGCACTGGAATGTACAGTTCACCGGGTCCAACGTTGGGACAGTGACGCTCTCATTGATCCATTCATGCAAGCCGCTACTGAAGCGGCAAGGTACTACGCTACCTTAAGAGGGTCATAGTTACCCCCGCCGTTGACAGGTCCTTCGTCCTCTTGTACGAGGTGTTCAGATACCTGCACTGGGCAGGATTCAGTGACCGTACGAGTCCTTGCGGATTTGCGGTCACCTGTGTTGTTACTAGACAGTTGGAGCGTCCGAGTCACTGCGACCTGCCCTGTGAGGGGCAGGCATCCCTTCTTCCGAAGGTACGGGACTAACTTGCCGAATTCCCTAACGTCGGTTATCCCGACAGGCCTTGGCTTTCTCTGCCTGAGCACCTGTGTCGGATCTCGGTACGAATATCACGCTCGTCTTTTCACGGGCCCGAGGTCGGATCGACTTGCGCTGTCTCACCGTTCGTCCGCTTCGTGCCATGACGGCTTCCACGGAGTTTGGTGATTCGACCGGACGACTGTCCGGCTCGATCTACCCCCAGGCGTCGACTTTGAGTGGTGATAGCACTGGAATATTAACCAGTCACCCTTTTGTCCTATTCGAGTTACGGTAGGACTTAGGATCGGCTAACCCTCGGCTGATTGGCAGTGCCGAGGAACCCTTGCTCATTAGGCCGTCGGGGTTTTCACCCGACTCTCGCTGCTACTGTGACCAGAATTTTCGTCACCGAACGGTCCACGACGAGTTCTCACCCGTGCTTCCACCCGTTCGGAGTGCCGACCTACTGGATTACTCTATAAGAGTACCGCCGGGTCTCGGAAGTGGACTTGAGCCCCGATCATTTTCGACGCCTCAAACCTCGGCCGGTAAGCTGTTACGCTTTTCTTAGAGGGTTGCTGCTTCTAAGCTCACCTCCCGGCTGTTTAGGGCTCGAGACTATCTTCGATTGCACTTAGTCCACATTTTGGGTCCTTAACCCAGCTCTGGGTTGTCTCCCTTACGGTTCACAGGCTTACCCCGCAAACCGGACTCCCAGCTTCTACGACGTCTGTAAGTTCGGAGTTTGACAGGGAGGCCGACTCCTCTCGGAGGCGGGTCTTCCAATCGGTCGCTCTACCTCACAGACTATCTCAGCTGAGGTCATGCTTCGACATGTTTCGGTCGGAACCAGCTGTTGCCGAGTTCGATGGGCCTTTCACCCCTACACATGGGTCACGAGAGGGTATTGTAGGACACCAACTCTAACAGGCCTCCACGTGGCTTTCGCCACGCTTCACCTTGCCCCCGTGTAGATCACTCGGTTTCGGGTCGTACCCACGCGGCTCCCCGCCCTTGAAGACGGTGACCCTGGCCGTGAGGCTGCGGTCGTATCGGTTTCCCTGTGCCTCCCTCGATAATCGAGTTAGACTCGCCGAATAGGTACACTCTCTGGTTCGTTTTTCAAAACGCACGACGCGACATCGGCTCTCCACGAGTTCTACTGCGGGATCGCTCCCGGGTCGTTTATCGTGGAGCCTTTCATGCCCCGTCGTTCCATCGCCACCTGATTTCAAGCTCTATTGCACGGTCCTTCTCGGAGTGCTTTTCAGCGTTCGCTCACGCTACTTGTTCGCTATCGGTCTCGAGGAATGTTTAGTCTTGGCTGAGGATGCCAGCCACATTCACGAGGGATATCCGACCCCCGCTACTCTGGATTTGACCCACGACCGCTCGTCGACGATACGGGGTTGTCACCCTGTATCACGCTTCGTTCCAGAAGACTTCTCGTCGATGATTGGTCGATGGTGGTCAGTCCGAACACCACATTGCCCGTGAGGGCTTCGGTTTGGACTGTGTCGTCTTCACTCGCCGTTACTAACGACATCGCGGTTTGCTTTCTTTTCCTGTCGGTACTAAGATGTTTCAGTTCCCGACGTTCCCTATTGCGCAAAGGCAATTGTGAAGGGATTCCCATTAGGAGATCCTCAGTTCTTCGCTTCCATGCAGCTCCCTGAGGCTTATCGCAGCTTGGCGCGTCCTTCGTCGGTTCTCGAGCCGAGCTATCCACCAGATGGCAAAGTAGCCATACGATGGTATAGTGATGGACACTGTAATCCGTTCGAGTAAACGAACGGGTCCAGTGGACGTCTGGATTGCACGTACACACGGTTTCATGACACGCGCCGGAGTGAATGGTCGCGTGTTCAACCCTTCCCACCCGCGCTTGCACGGGGTGGTGCATCGGTCTTGCTTCGGATCTGAATCGAGTGGCGTCTGCCACTTAAGGCACACGGTTCTCGAATCAGGTCCGAGTATGGACCCACAGGGATTCGAACCCTGGGCATCCTCCTTGCAAAGGAGGCACTCTACCACTGAGCTATGGGCCCACTCCTGCTCTTCGGTCGTGAAGAGCAGGAGCGTCTTTGTGGAGCCAACGTAGTTCTGAGGTGCCCGACCGATCGACGGGTCGTCAGCGATCTCGGACGCGCGCAATGAAAGGTGTGCCACCCACGTCGGGGTGGTCACGGGTCAGTAGGAGGTGATCCAGCCGCAGATTCCCCTACGGCTACCTTGTTACGACTTAAGCCCCCTTGCGAAGCCCAGATTCGACTACCGTGTGGTAGCCTCATCCGGACCTCACTCGGGTGCTTTGACGGGCGGTGTGTGCAAGGAGCAGGGACGTATTCACCGCGCACTTCTGATACGCGATTACTACCGAATCCAGCTTCATGTGGGCGAGTTTCAGCCCACAATCCGAACTACGACCGGGTTTCTGAGATTACCGCCCTCTTTCGAGGTTGGAACCCTTTGTCCCGGCCATTGTAGCCCGCGTGTTGCCCAGCACATTCGGGGCATACTGACCTACCGTTGCCCGTTCCTTCCTCCGTGTTAGCCACGGCAGTCTCCTTAATGTACCCAACCACCCGGGGGTGTTGCTGGCAATTAAGGATGCGGGTCTCGCTCGTTGCCTGACTTAACAGGACGCCTCACGGTACGAGCTGACGGCGGCCATGCACCTCCTCTCAGTAGCTCAGCATAGAGGTCATCAACCTGATGATCATCGCTACTGTCGATGCTGGTGAGATGTCCGGCGTTGAGTCCAATTAAACCGCAGGCTCCTCCGGTTGTAGTGCTCCCCCGCCAATTCCTTTAAGTTTCATCCTTGCGGACGTACTTCCCAGGCGGCCTGTTTAGCGGCTTCCCTACGGCACAGCACCCACTCGTAGTGGGTGCCACACCTAACAGGCATCGTTTACGGCTAGGACTACCCGGGTATCTAATCCGGTTCGAGACCCTAGCTTTCGTCCCTCACTGTCGAGTCCGTCTTCCCAAGGTGCTTTCGCCATCGGTGGTCCGTCCAGGATTACGGGATTTCACTCCTACCCCGGACGTACCCCTTGGGTCTTCCGGCTCCAAGCCGTGTAGTTTCCACCGGACGCCCATCCGTTGAGCGGATGGATTTCCCGATGGACTTACGCGGCCAGCTACGGACGCTTTAGGCCCAATAATAGCGGTCATCACTCGAGCTGCCGGTATTACCGCGGCGGCTGGCACCGGTCTTGCCCAGCTCTTATTCGTCGACCTTCTTACGGTCGACAAAAGCGAGGACTGTATGCCCTCGCACTCAGGGTCCCCTTGTCGCACTGTCGTGCAGTGTAAAGGTTTCGCGCCTGCTGCGCCCCGTAGGGCCCGGAATCTTGTCTCAGATTCCGTCTCCGGGCTCTTGCTCTCACAACCCGTACCGATTATCGGCACGGTGGGCCGTTACCCCACCGTCTACCTAATCGGCCGCAGCCACATCCTACGGCGCCGGAGCGTTTGTGGTACTCGGCATTCCAGCGCGAGTACGGTATGAGCTATTAGCCTCAGTTTCCCGAGGTTATCGCTCTCCGTAGGGTAGTTTGGCCACGTGTTACTGAGCTATCCGCTACGAGTCTGAACTCGTACAACTAGCATGGCTAAATCGGACCCTGATAGCAATGACCTCCGGCAGGATCAACCGGAATGCTCCCGAGTCAGAGACTCGGGGGGCGTGGCGGGATTTGCTCCCTGACGGGAGCGAATCACCGTTATAGGTATTGCATGGTCCGAGTTCGGCGACGGGACCGTCGGTCGGTCGGGTGTCACCGAACTACGTTGGCTCACATCAGATTCCGTCTGTACGGCGGACCGCAGGGGCGGAATCCTCATTTCCTTCGGACCTAAGTCGATGCGATTGACGGGTATAAACCCGTCGGATTCGCTTCGACCCAGTCCACGATTGATAGCCGAGTTGAACGGCCTCGCAATCGCATCGTGTCTTGTCGTTCCGCATTACCTCCGAATGCCCTGATACACTTAAGGGCATCGGATGCCGATCGTCGCCAGAATCGATATCCGGCGGCGACCTCGGCGTACTTCGACGTGAACGCCCGTGGTACATAAGGGCGTCGTCTCGGGATTGCCGCAGGGTCCGTGCGGAGCACGATTTCGGGGCAACCCCGGTCACCCCGTCGGGGGCGACCGTCGCATTACCAGCAATGGAAGGGTTACATAAAAGAGCGTCGAAGCGATGGCACCGCGTCATGCGGTTTCACACGACGGGAGAGTCAGAGTCACGCGATAGTTTCGGACGGAGAAACGACTCGACGGCGTCGTAACTCGGCGAACGAATGTCGCACGGCAGGAGGTCGACCGGTCATCCCACGCGTCGCGCGTACAGTCTGGTCGAGTGATAGCCGCGCACCCGAGCCTCCGAGCAGGCGCTAAAAAACCCTGTCGGAGAGCAGCGGCTTCCAAAAGATATCCGAACGCCGAATGACCTACTCTTCGATGTGCTCGATGCCCTTCTTCGAGACGTTCGCCTCGGTGATGTCGTCGGGCATCCAGTCGGGTTTGTTGTCGGGTGCGGTCTCGTTCCAGGCCCACCCGTCGTAGATGTGGACCTTGTCGGTCCCCTTCTCTCGGAGTCGGAGTTCGGTCCGGTCGGCGCTCTCCTCGGAGCTGCCCGGTTCGAGCCGTCTCGCGGCCTTCAACGCCGCTTGACGGGGGGTGTTCCCCGAGAACACGCTCGATTCTGTACCACTCGACTCTCGAAGTGCGAAATTGCGCTTACCGTCTTCACGTACCATGGTTTTCTGCTCTCCATGGCAACCGAACACACGGTTTGTTATAAATATATCGGCTAAATGAGCACTATCCGACGAAACAGTTAAATATTACCGTCTCGCGTGCTGGCGATTACGGGAGAGAAAACCCCCGTTGCGACTGAAACGTCCGTCAGTTCGGCATGTCGTCTCTCGCGCGCGTTCAGGCCGCGGTGAGACAACACTTATGTATATCCTACGGCGAACTTCGAGTAGACAACCGCGATGGTCCGGAAAAAGAAGCTCAGCCCGAGTGGTGCCAAAGACGACAACGGCGAATACCACAACGTGCACGTCAACCTCCACGAGGACGAACTCGCCGTCGCCGGTCTCGAGATCGGTGACGAGGTGTTCGTCCGCGTCCGGGACAACAAGATAATCATCCAGAAGGCCGACCCGGACGAAGTAGAGCACGACTTCTGAGGCGCGCGTATCCCGATAGCCCTACCCGCCGAGCGGTGCGTCCGACGACCGGAGGCGTCGTCCGGCGGATTAATGCGGCCGCGTCGGCAGCGTACACACGATGCGACTGTACGACGCGATGAAACCCGCGCTGTTCGCGCTTCCCCCCGAGACGGCCCACCGAGCGACCCACAGCCTGCTCCGCGCCGTACAGCACACGCGAGTAGAGGACGCACTCGCGTGTCGCTACGCCGTCGACGACGCCCGCCTCGGCGTCAATGTGTTGGGCGAATCGTTCCCGAACCCCATCGGTGTCGCTGCCGGCTTCGACAAGAACGCCGAGATCCCCTCGGTGCTCGCCGCCCTCGGCTTCGGCCACGTCGAGGTCGGTGGCGTCACCGCCGAGCGCCAACCCGGCAACCCCCGTCCGCGGATGTTCCGCCTCCCCGAGGACGAGGCTATCATCAACCGAATGGGCTTCAACAACCACGGCGCCGACGCGGTGGGCGAGCGACTCAACGCGGGCGAGTTCCCCGACGTCCCGGTCGGTATCAATATCGGCAAGTCGAAGTCTACGCCGCTGGAGGAGGCCGCCGAGGACTATCGCTACACCTACGAGCGCGTCGCCGACGCGGGTGACTACTTCGTTGTCAACGTCTCCAGTCCGAACACGCCCGGACTCCGCGAACTCCAGAACCGCGAGGCGCTAGAACGGATTCTCGGCGCGCTCAGAGGCGCTGGGGCGTCTCCGCTACTCGTGAAGTTCTCCCCCGACCTACCGGAACCGGCCATCGAAGAGGCGCTGGCCGTCATCGACGACCTCGACCTCGACGGCGTCGTCGCCACCAACACGACGACGGAGCGACCCGCCTCCCTCCGGAGTCCGAACCAAGCGGAGAGGGGCGGTCTCTCGGGCAAGCCCATCGAGAACCGCGCGACCAAGATGATACGGTTCGTCGCCCGCCGGACCGACGTGCCCGTCATCGGCGTCGGCGGCGTCTCGGATGCCGAAGGTGCGTACGAGAAGATACGCGCGGGCGCGAGCCTCGTCCAGTTGTACACGGCGCTCGTCTACGAGGGGCCGAGCGTCGCCCGCGATATCAATCGAGGCCTGCTCGACCTGCTGGAGCGCGACGGCTTCGATAGCGCCGAGGCCGCGGTCGGCGTCGACCTGTAGCGAGAACAGAAAAACCGCAACGCCGCGTACGGGAATCGTCTCCGTATCTCAGTTCTGCACGATGACGATGGCATCGCCCGCTTCGAGCATCTCGCCCTCGCCGGTGTAGCGACGTTCACGGTCCACCTCGAACATCTCGGCGTCGAGCTCGATGCCCGAGACCGAGAGCGAGTCGTCGTCGAGTTCGTACTCGCCAGCCTCCAGACCCGCCTCTATCTCCGGCACCTGACTGCCGTACTCGGGGCCGACGACGGAGTAGTCGAGGTCGATGCCGGTCACGACGGACTCGATTTCGGGTTCCTCGTCCAGCGTCGACAGCGAATCGACGTGCATCACGCGCTGGATGTCCTCCTCGAAGCCGGCGACGTTACCGTACACTTCCACGGTGTCGATAGAGGCGTTCAGCGACAGTTGGGCGCCGCTCTTGTACTTGCGGAGCGCGCCGACGACGGCCATCGCCGTCTCGCCCGCCTCGTGGTCGGCGTCGAGACCGAGGGGTTCGGGCCACTCGGTGTTGTGGACGCTCCGATCGTCGTACAGTTCGCGCCAGAGTTCCTCGGTGATGTGCGCGAGGAACGGCGCGAACAGTTTCAGGAATCGGCGGTGCGCCGTCTGCAGGGTGTACGCGGCCGACTCGTCGTCGCGTTCCTTGGCGATTTCGAGGTAGTCGTCGCAGAACGTGTGCCAGAAGAAACTCCGGAGGTGGTCGCGCGCCTTCGAGAACTCTCTCGCTTCGAGTTTCTCGGTGACGAACCGAACGGTGTCGTCCATCTCCGCGAGCAACCAGCGGTCGATAGCCTTCAGGTCCGGCCGGTCGAGTCGCTCGTCGGGGGTGAGACTATCGACGAGTTTCGAGGCGTTCCAGAGCTTACGGAGCAACTTCTCGCCCGCGACGATGCCTTTCTCGTTGTACGGCAGGTCGTCGCCGACGGCGCTCCCGGCGGCCCAGTAGCGCGCGGCGTCGACAGGGTACTTTTCGAGAACTTCGTCCGGCGAGACGATGTTGCCGAGGGATTTGGACATCTTCACGCGGTTCTCGTCGAGCACCATCCCGTTGATCATCACCGAGTCGAACGGCACCTCGCCGGTGTGCTCGTAGCACTTCACGACGGTGTGGAACAACCAGAACGAGATGATGTCGTGGCCCTGCGGGCGCACGTCGAACGGGTAGATCTCGGGGCGCTCCATCGCGTACTCCTCCGTCTCCGGGTCCCAGTCCCATCCGGCGTTGATGAGCGGCGTCAGCGAAGAGGTGGCCCACGTGTCGAACACGTCGTCTTCGGCGACGAACTCGTCGTGGCCGCACTCCGGGCAGGCGTCGACCGGCGGGTCGTCAGAGAGCGGGTCGACCGGCAGGTCCTCTTTGCGGGCGATGATCTCGTGGTCGCACTCCGCGCAGTACCAGACGGGGAACGGAATCCCCGAGGAGCGCTGCCGCGAGATGGACCAGTCCCACTGGAGCCCCTCAATCCAGTTCTTGTACCGCGTGAACATCTTCTCGGGGAACCACTCCATCTCTCTTCCGGCTTCGAGATACTCGTCGGTCTTGTCGAGCAGTTTGATGTACCACTGCTCGGTGACGAGGAACTCGACGGACGTCCCACAGCGCTCGTGGACGTTCACCACGTGAGTGATGGCGCGACGGTCCAAGAGGTAGCCCGCGTCGTCGAGGTCCGAGACGATAGCTTCGCGTGCCTCGTCGCGGTCCAGACCAGCATAGGCGTCGGCTTCCTCGGTGAGCGTCCCGGACTCGTCGATGGCGATGCGGAGGTCCAAGGCGTGCGCCTGGTACCACTCGATGTCGTTCTGGTCGCCGAACGTACAGCACATGACGATGCCCGACCCCGTCTCCATGTCGACGCGGTCGTCGGCGATGACGGGGACGGACTGACCGAACAGCGGAATCGTCGCTTCCTGCCCCACGAGATGCTGGTTCTCGTCGTCGTCGGGGTGGACGAAGACGGCCACACAAGCTGGAAGCAGTTCGGGTCGCGTCGTCGAGATGACGAACGATTCGTCGGAGTCAGTCACCTGGAACTCGATGTCGTGGAAGTGACTCGGTCGTTCGTCGTCCTCGGTCTCCACTTGCGAAATCGCGGTTTCGCACTCGGGACACCAGATAGCGGGTGCTCGCTGGCGGTACTCGCGGCCCTGCTCGTACAGTTCGATGAAGGAGAGCTGGGAGGCGCGCTGGACGCGCGGTTCGATAGTTCGGTAGGTGTGGTCCCAGTCGATGGAGATTCCGAGCGCTTGCATCTTCTCGGTGAACTCCGACTCGTACTCGGCGCAGACCTCGCGGCAGAGCTGTTGGAACTCGCGGCGCTCGTAATCTTGGTGCCGGATATCGAGTTCGTTCTCGGTCAGTCGCTCGGAGGCGATGCCGTTGTCGTCGTAGCCGAACGGGAAGTAGACGTTCTCGCCGCGCATCCGCTCGAACCGGGCGACGAAGTCCTGGAGCGTGAATCCGTAGACGTGGCCCCAGTGGAGACTCCCCGACACCGTCGGCGGCGGCGAGTCGATGGAGAAGACGGTGTCCCCGTCTACCGCGGCGTCGTCGTAGTCGTACGTCTCCTCGTCGAGCCACCGCTCCTGCCACTTTCGTTCCGTGGCCTCCGGGTCGTATGCACCACTGGGCATTCTCGTCGAAGTCTACTCCTCGGGCCGCTGTTAAACGCCTCGGTTGGGACACGGGGGAGTCGTCAACCATCGGCTACCTGTGACCGGGGACGGCGATTGGAGTATTTTGTGCTCCTGTGACGTACTACGGCATATGCAAGGCATTCGGTGGGTACAGATGAGCGGCAACGAACTGGACGAGTTCCTCGACAGAGGCGGGACGGGCGTCATCTCCTTCGGCCAGGGGGTCGACGAATCACCGTTCACCGTGCCAGTCTCGTACGGGTACGACGCCGAGACGGGAGGGTTCTACTTCCGACTCTCGTTTCCGCCCGAGAGCACGAAAGCCGAAGTCATCGACAGACCCGTCGCCTTCGTCACGCAGGACAGAACGGACGAAGGATGGCGGAGCGTCGTCGCGACCGGGAGGCTCGAAGACGTGACGGAGGCGCCCTACGAGTCGAGCGCCGTGCAGGGACTGTGGGCCGTCCAGATTCCGGAGGTCGACATCTTCGATCGTCCGCCGGAGGAGATCGCGTTCAGAGAGTTCCGCCTCGACCCTGAGACGCTCACGGGGCGAAAAGAGGTGAAAACCGACGGATGACTACGAGGAGGCGAAACGGGAACGCGAAACGGCCGAACGAACCGAATCAGTCGTCGGACATCGCCGCCGCGTCGCCGCCCGTCACCGAGTGCGACGCCAACGCCACGAACCCGGCCTCCAAATCCGAAACGAGGTCGTCGACGTGTTCGACGCCGACCGAGAGGCGAATCAAGGAGTTAGAGATGCCGAGTTCGTCGCGTTCGGCCTGCGACAGCGGCGAGTGCGTCATCGTCGCTGGATGTTCGACGAGCGACTCCACACCGCCCAAACTCACCGCCAGCGAGAACTCCGAGAGGTGGCCGAGGAACGCGGCGGTGCCGTCGAGGTCCGTGTCGAGTTCGACCGAGAGCACCCCGCCGTAGCCGGACATCTGCCGGTTCGCCAGTTCGTGTTGCGGATGACTCTCCAGCCCGGGGTAGTGGACCGCTCGGACGCGGTCGTGGTCCTCCAAGAACCGCGCAACGTCCATCGCGTTCTCGGTGTGCTGGCGCATCCGAAGCGGGAGCGTCTTCGTCCCCCGGAGGACGAGATACGAGTCGAACGGCGAGAGCATGTTCCCCATGCCGACGCGCTGGAGGAACGCGATCTCCTCCGACAGGTTCGGACAGTCGGTGATGGCCGCCCCGCCCAGCGAGTCGCTGTGGCCGTTGAGGTACTTCGTCGTGCTGTGGACGACCACGTCGGCACCGAGTTCGAGCGGGTTCTGGCACGCCGGACTGAGGAACGTGTTGTCGACGCCGAGCAGCGCGTCGTGTTCGCGGGCGACCCCGGCGATGGCTTCGATGTCGCAGAGCCGAAGCAGCGGGTTCGTCGGCGTCTCCATCCAGACCAACGCGGTCTCTTCGCACATCGCGTCGGCGACGGTTTCGACTTCGCGGGCGTCGACGAACGAGACGTCGACGTGCAGGCGCTCCTCGAACAGTCGGGTGAGCATCGTTCGCGTGCCGCCGTAGAGGTCGTCGAAGGCGACGACGTGGTCGCCGGGTTCGACGGCGGCCATCACCGTCGCGACGATGGCCGCGGTGCCGGAGGCGAAGGCAAACCCATAGTCACCGCCTTCGAGCGCCGCCAGCCGGTGTTCGAGCGCGTTCCGCGTCGGGTTCGAGAGGCGGGAGTAGAGGAACTGTCCCTCGTCGGGGTCCAAATCTTCGAGACCGACAGTGGGATCGATGTCGGGAATCTCGTACGTCGAACTCAGGTGGAGGGGAACGACGACGTCCTCGACGCCCTCGGCGGGGCGCTGTCCGCGTTCGCCGTGCGTCACCGACAACGTCTCAAATTGTTTTTCGTGAGGATTCATGACGAGTCGATGTGCGACAATCAGCCACATATATCCACCGGAGGCTGAGATTCCCAAGAAGAATAACGCAGAAATAGATATTCGTTCGAGTTATCCGCGGTTCAGCGAGGGAGAATAGATCGCGCACCGGTTACAGTTCGTGCGAAAACGAAGGGTGCTCCTGGGAAACAGAGACGCGAGCGCCCTACTCCAACGCCGACAACTCGAACTCGAACGCGACGACGGGGAGTTCGAGGTCGTGTTCCACCAGCACCTCGGGATGGAGTTCACCGATAACACCCACACGCTCGCCGTCGACGACGACGGCGGCGGTCCGCCCGTCGATGAACGACGGGTGTTCGGCGGCTGGCGTCTCCAGGTCGACGCCGAAGTCGCGACAGAGCGCCTGCAGTTTGGCTTTCGCGTCCTCGTAGGTGGCGTCGTAGCGCGCGAGCACGCCCGCGACGCGGTGGCTCTCGGCGACGCCGGTGTTCTCGCTGTCGTCCTCGTGGGCGACGAAGCCGACTTCCGAGAGGTCCTGCGGATACGCGCGGTGGGTGTTGTTCTCCAGCACCGTCACGAGCGACGGCAACGCCCACGTCCGCAACATCGTGTAATCTTCGCTGTAGGGTTCGACGATGCGGACCGGCGGTGTCGCGCCGAGGGCGGTATCGCCGTCGTCGCCCCCGTCGGCGTCGTACTCCACATTCATTCGGTCGTAGTTCGTCGCCTCGTCGGTCATGTGGAAGTTGAGCATATCCTCGAAGCCGAGGCCGACGAGTCGCTCGCGCACCGCGCGTTCGAGGTCCGAGTGCTCGTGACGGCCGCCGACGGTCCCCACGTCGGGGTAGCGCGGTTCGAGCGTGTTGAAGCCGTAGGCGCGGCCCGCGTCGTCGACGAGGTCGACCGGATGCAGCACGTCGACGCGGTACGGCGGAATCTCGACGTCGTAGCTCATCTCGTCGCCGAGGTTCGTCGTGGCGTCGAGGCCGGAGCGCTCGAACAGATCGACAACTTCCTCGAAGTCGAGTTCAGTTCCCAAGAGCGTCTCGATGCGGTCGTGTCCGACTGTCTTGGTCTCCACCTCGAAGTCCGGGCGGACGAGCGTTCCGTCCGGGGTCTCGACTTCCACTTGCTCGATAGTCCCGCCGCGCGCCGAGAGTGCGTAGCAGATGATGTTGCACATCTTGTCGATGGTCCACTGGTCGGTGCCGGTGAGTTCGACGAACAGGTCGGTGGAGTCCTCGTCGACTTCGGTCCGGCGGCCGTTGATGACCGGCGGGAACGAGAAGAGGCCGAGTTCGTCGTAGATGGCCGGGTAGCGGTCGTAGTCGGCGACGATGTCTGCGTATTTTTCCCCGGTCGGGTGCTGCTCGAGCACTTCCGCGGGCGTGAGTTCGGCGTCCGAGTCGAGCGGGACGAACCGCTCGCCGTCGGGGTCGACCCCGCGGTAGCTGATGGAGTTACCGCTCGTTTGCGGACTCGACTCGCGTCGCTCGTTCACCGCCTCGGGACCGCTCTCGGTCCCGACCTCGCGCTCGCCGAGGTCCGTCCCCTTCAGCATCACCAGATCGTGGATACCGATAGCGCCCTTGACGCGCTTTCGCCCCATCGTCGCGTGGAGTTTCTCCTGTAACTGGATGAGCGAGTCGAGGGCGTCCTCGTCCAGATTCACGCCGCGGACGATAGCGCCCGTCACGTACGGCCGCTGTTCGGGCACCGACTCGTCGACGTCGATAGTCCAGTCCGGCGAGTTCGTCTGCGGGACGTACACCCCGCGGTCGTCGCCGTACTGGTAGCGAAGCGACCGGGCGACGCCCTCGACCGAGAGGCGGTCGAGGCGGTCCGGGCCGAACTCGAACTGGAGCAGGCCGTCTTCGGTCTCGCCCTCGTATTCGAGGCCGAGCGCGAATAGGTCGTCCTTCAACTCGTCGTCGGATTTCTCCTCGTGACCGGTCAGCTGTCGGAGTTCGTCGGTGTCTACGTCTACGACTGGCATTAGCGAATCACCTCCGCGTTCCGCAGGAAGTCGAGGTCGGCGAGCGTTCCGTGCAGGTCTCGGATGTCCTCGGCACCGGTGACGAGCATCGCGAGGCGTTCGAGCGCGAGGCCCCACGCCATCACGTCGCAGTCGACGCCCAACGGCTCTAAGACCTCGGGGCGGAACATCCCCGAGTTGCCGATCTCGATGAGTTCGCCCGTCGTCGGGTGGCGACCGAACAGTTCGAAACTCGGCTCCGTGTAGGGGTTGTAGTGCGGTTTGAACTGGATATCCGTGATGCCGAACTGGCGGTAGAACTCCTCGAACGTCCCCATCAGGTCACGTACCGAGAGGTCCTCGGCCATCACCCACCCCTCTATCTGGAAGAACTCCAGCAGGTGCGTCGCGTCGAGCGTGTCGTTGCGGTACACCTTCTCGACGGAGAAATATCGCTGCGGCGGTTCCAACTCGCCCTCCGCGTAGCCCGAGAGGTAGCGCATCGACAGCGACGTGGTGTGGCCCCGCAGGTCGATTTCGCGAGCCACGGCTTCGGTCCACGGCGAGTGGTAGCCGTCGCCGTCGTCGCCGACGCCCTCGCGATGGGCCGACTCGACGCGTTCGAGGAGGTCTTCGGGGATGTCTTTCATCGGCGGCACGTCGAGGGCGAACTGGTCCCAGTGGGTGCGCGCCGGGTGGTCCTGCGGCATGAACAGGCAGTCGTTGATCCAGAACTCCGAGTCGGCGTGCGGACCCTCCATCTCCTGGAAGCCCATGCCGACGAGAGTATCTTTCACCCTCTCAGCGGTCTGCCGGAGCACGTGGACCTTCCCGCCGCGCTCCTCGGGCGCGTCGGCCGCGACGTTGTACTCGGTGAACTCCACGTCGCGCCACTCGCCCGACGTGAGCAGTTCGGGGGTGAGGCGGTCGACGGTCTCCGCGACGTCGACGCCCTCCATCATCGCGGTCACGCCGTCGTCAGTGAGCGAAACGGAGCGAACCGTCGACTCGTCCCTATCGACGAGGCCGCGGCGGTCGAGTTCGTCGAGTACCTGCTCGTCGTCGACGGCGTCGCCCGCGGCGAGCGCAGCGAGCGCCACGGCTTCCGTGTCGGCGTCGGGATCCGCGTCGTCGTCGACGACTAACTCGCCGCTGTCGATGCGGCCGTACCCCTTCCGCGCGAAGTTCGACAACGCGATGTCGACCTCGGGACCTTCGAGTCCCGACGCGCCGAAGACCTGCCCCATCGGAACTGCGCCGTCGCCAGCGCCCGCCTCGACGGCGGCGCGGTAGAGACGAACTTCAGGGAGCCCCGCCTCGACGTACCGTTCGCCCTCGTCGGTGAGCGTCGCCGTCGTCTCGGTTCGCTCCTCGATGGCGACGAGGCCCTCGTCGCGCAGGTCGAAGGCGGCGCGCGTCACCGTCTCGGGTTTGAGTGCTGTCTCGTCGGCGAGTTCGCCGACGGTCTGTTCGTCCGTACTCGCGGCTTCCAACACCGCGACCTGTGATTCCGGGAGTCGCATACTGAGTGCTGATTGTCGTGGACACCGTTTGCCCGCCTGTTAGCAGTTCCGAACGCTCGTCGTCCGTGGCGAGGACGCCGACAGTCGGCCGATGGCCGACGGACGACCGGCCGACCCGAGCGGTTTCGTCGCCGACGCCGCCTTCGCGTCGTCGGAGAGTCCGCCGCTCTCAGGCGGCCGCAAAGAAGAAGCCGAACCCGCGAAGCGACTGCTGTGCGAGAGCCGTGCGTCCGAGTCGCGGTTCGGATACCATGTTCGAGAGGTTGTGACAGTCGAGTAAAAGCGTTGCGAGAGCGGCGAAGGTGTGCCGGAGCCGTCAGGCGACGTTGCGCTCTTCGATGGCCTCGCCCGACTCGAACCGCGACGACGACAGCGCCGACACGTCGACGTGCGAGGCCTCGCCGTCGAGACAGAGTTCGGCGACGACGCGGCCCGTCGCGGGCGCGTGCTGGAACCCGTGCCCCGAGAACCCGGCGGCGGTGACGACGCCCGGCGCGCTCTCCTCGACGATTGGGTGGTGGTCCGGCGTCACGGCGTACAGTCCGGCCCACCCGCGGACGATCCGGGTCTCGGGGCCGAAGTAGTCGGCGCAGTCGGCGGCGCGTTCGACGGCCGTCACCGCCCAGTCGAGATCCATCGACTCCGAGAACCGGTCGGGGTCGACGTCGGCGTCGTCCTCGTCGAACTGCCCGCCGACGAGCGCCTGTCCCTCGCGCTCGGGTCGGAAGTACGACCCCGTGTCGAGGTCGATGGTGAGCGGTTCGGACTCCGGAATCGGCGTCTCGGGGGCGACGACCGCGACCTGTCGCCGCCGGGGCGAGACGGGCAGGTCGAGGCCGACCATCGCCGCGATTTCGGCCGACCACGCGCCCGCGGCGTTGACGACGGAGTCGGCGTCGAGCGTCTCGGGCGATTCGCCCCCCGTCTCGACGCGAAACCGGGGGGTTCCCGACTCGCCGTCAACGCGCTCGATACGCTCGACGGGCGTCTTCGTCCGCACGTCGACGCCCGCCTCCCGGGCCGCGGTGGCGTACCCCTGCAGCGCGAGGTACGGGTCCGCGAAGCCGTCGAGCGGCGAGTACGTGGCCGCGGCGAACTCCTCGCCTCGGACGTGCGGCCACCGCTCGGCCACCTCGCGGGGCGAGAGTAACTCGCTCTCCGCGCCGCAGTCGTTCTGCATCGCCACCTGCTCGCGGAACGCCTCGGCGGTGGCGACATCGCGGGCGAGGAAGAGATACCCCGGCCGCCGGTAGGCGATGTCGACGTCGAAGCGCTCCTCGAACGACTCCCAGACCGGGAGACTCGCGAGCGACAGTTCGACGTTCACGCGCGTCGAGAACTGCGTCCGGATGCCGCCGGCGGAGCGGGCGGTACTGCCGCCACCGAGCGATCCGGCTTCGCAGACGGTGACGCGCGCGCCCCGCTCTGCGAGCGCGTGGCCGCACGAGAGACCGACGATTCCGCCTCCGACGACGACGACGTGCATGGCGTGTGCATCGATGCCGTCACACAAGCGTGTTTCGCCGCTCCGAGGAGTCCGCGAATCGACCCGCGAAACGTTCACCACGCCGCCGGGAGAACGGCCGGTATGGGTACGAACACGGTTCGCGTGCTCTCGGACGACGACGTCTCCCGCCTGCTCTCGCTTTCGGACCTCCTGCCCGTTATCGAGGCAGCGTTCGTCAAACAGGGGCGCGGCGAGGTAGAGCGGCCGCCGCGGCCGCACTTCCCCGTCGGCACCGACGAAGCGGGCGAGAATCCGGCCGGGACGGCGCTGACGATGCCCGCCTACCTCCACGGGGCCGACGCCTACGCGACGAAACTCGCCGCGGTCCACGGCGGGAACGAAGCGCGCGGCCTGCCGACGGTCAACGCCCAGATCGCGCTGACGGATGCAGAAACGGGCGTTCCGCTGTCGTACATGGCCGGAACGCGCATCACGAACGCGCGAACCGGATGCATCGGCGGGCTTTCGGCGAAGCATCTCGCGCAGGGGGACGAACTCCGTCTCGGCGTCGTCGGCGCAGGCACGCAGGCGCGCTGGCAGACCCGCGCCGTCGCGGCGGCGACGGGCCTCGAATCAGTCCGAATCTACTCGCCGAGCGACTCGCGCGAGGCCTGCGCGGCAGACCTGCGAGACGAGGACGAACTCGACGGTGTGGACGTTCAAGCGGTCGACTCCCCAGAAGCGGCCGTCGATGACGCGAACGTCGTCGTCACGGCGACGACCAGCGAAGAACCCGTCTTTCCGGGGTCAGCGCTCGATTCGGGGACGCTCGTCGTCGCCGTCGGCGCGTACACCGCCGAGATGAGAGAACTCGACGCAGAGACCGTAGAGCGTGCGGTGCGCATCTTCGCGGACGTCCCCGAGGAGGCGGCGGAGACGGGCGACGTTGCGGGCACCGGACTGTCGGCGCCGGACCTCACGCCGCTATCAGACGTGTTCGAGGGGAAATCGGGGCGCGAGGGTGACGAAGAGATACTAGTCGTCGCGAGCGTCGGCACGGCAGTTTTGGACGCGGCAACGGCGGCACACGTGTACGAGGCGGCGGAGAGCGAGGACGTGGGGAGGGAAATCGAGTTGTAGACGGAGGACGCGTCGGGAGAGTCTACCCGCTTAGTGCTCGCCGCCGGTACCCCTTCGCTTCGAGTCGAGGTCGATCTCTAACGACTCCAGTAGTTTCTCGGCCTCCTCGCGTTTCCCCTGGTGGTCTTCGAGGAACTCGTACATCAGTTCGGCCGCCTGTTCCTTGCAGCCGCCGCAGAGGCGCTCGCCGCCGACGCACTCGTCGTACACCTGCTTTGCGAACTCGTCGTCGTCGCCCGTCAGCAGGTAGGCGTACAGTTCGTAGACGGGACATTTGTCGGCCTCGCCGCCGAGTTCGCGCTGGAGTTCGGCCGTCTCGCGGCCGCCGGTCGTCGCCGACCGGACCTTGTCGTAGCCCTCCTGGGGGTCGTCGAGCAGACTGATGTGACTCGCCGGAATCGACGAGGACATCTTCCCGCCGGTGAGGCCGGTCATGAACCGATGGTAGATGGAGGATGGAGGGAGGAAGCCGTAGCCGCCGTTCTCTATCTCGACCTGTCGGGCGAGTTCCTCGGCCTCCTCGGCGGAGAGTTCGAAGGTGTCGACGTGCTCGTCGAAGACGCGTTTCTCGCCGTCGATAGCCTCGACGAGCGCGTCGAACGCGTCCTCCGTCGCGTTACGGTCGAGGAACCGAACGCGCGGACGGAGCGGTTCCATCCCCGCCTCGTCGAGTTTCCCTCTCGCCGAGCGGACCGTCTCCGAGTCGACGACGACGCCGAGTTCGTCGAGCGTCTCGGGTGTCGCGCCGTCGAGAAACGCCGCGACGTGGACGCAGCGCAGGTCGTGGTCGTCGAAGTCGGCGGGGTCGAGATGTTCGTAGCAGGCGGCGACCAGCGTTCTCTCTCGGTCGTCGAGTTCGAAACTCGCGTACGCTTCGGTGACGCCGAAGAAGCGCATCCGCGAGGCGAGGTCGCGCGCGAGGCGGACGTGGGGGTCCTGGTCGGGGCCGACCGGGATGACCGTCGGCTTGGGTTCCTCTAACTGTGGATAGAGGATGTCGGCCATCTGCGTGACGACCGACTGCATGTGCGAGACGCTCGTCTCGCCGCCGAAGCCGTAGATGGCCTCGAACTCCGAGAAGTTCGCCTTCGAGCCGAGTTCGAAAGCGAGGTCCTGCAGTTCGCGGTTGTCCGACTGTCTGTAGAGTTCGCCCGCCTCGGCGTCGAAGCCGAGCGCCAAGAGCGACAGCAGGTAGTCGCGAGCGTGTTCGTCGATCTCGTTCCACGAGAGGCCGCGAGCGGAGTGGGCTTCGAGGTCGGCGATGAGGCCGTAGGCGTCGCCGCCCTGCTGTTGGTGCCAGATGATCTCGTCGAAGACGAGCTTGTGGCCGATGTGGGGGTCGCCCGTCGGCATGAACCCCGAGAGGACAGCAAAGTCCTCGTCGTCGCGCATCGCCTCCGCCACCGGGCGGTAGTCGCGGTGGCCGAAGATGACGCCGCGGCGCATCAGGTAGTGTGGGCTCGGCACCTCGTCGAGCAGGTCGTCGAACTCCTCGATGCCGAACTCCTCGAACAGTTTGCGGTAGTCGGAGACGGTCGAGGAGCCCCACGGGTCGAGCGCCACGTCGTCAGCGCCCGAGGTTTCGGTTTCGCCACCGTCGGTTCGCGCGTCGGTGTGTGCATGCTCATCGTCGGTGCGTGCACGCTCGTCGTCGGTGCGCACCCTCCTCTCCGGCGTCTCTGTCGTCTCGGGGTCGGTGTCTCGTGTCATGGAAATCGAACTCGTGAATCTCGGTCGGTAGCTGCGAATGCGGGCAAACTCGGTGAACTCGGTCGCCAGCGATTACGGTGTCAGGCGAGCGACCGACAGCCAGTCTATGCCTTCGTTGGCGTCGGTCAGCGCAAAAACCATTCGCTTCCGGACCCCGCCGGCGAGGCGAACGTCCAAGGAGAGGTCCCGCGGCGCGAAGGAGTGGTCGGGGTGGACGACGCGGACGAGCGTCTCGGAGTGGCCGAGATGCTCGACGGACTCCACGGCGGCGTACGTCCGGAAGTCCGCGCCGAACTTGAAGCCGGTCTTCGGGACGACGTTTCGCTCGCGCAGCGCGTCGTACACCCGGAGTCGGCGGTCGAATCGGTCGCCTTCGACCGTGCGGCCGCGCTCGACGACGGCGGCGTAGTCGTCGTCGGTGCCGAACGAGAGCGCGCCGTCGGCGACGAGCGACGCCGCTTCGAGCAGCGAGAGTTGAACGACGCCCTCGACGGCCGCGTCGCGGCCGCGCAACGGTTGGCCGTAGAACCCCGACTCGAAGAGTTCCTCGGGCGTGTTCCAGCAGACCGCTCGGTCGTCGAGGAGGTCCCCCTCGAGCTTCGACGGCGGGTCGTACGCCGTCTCGCCGTCGTAGGCGTGTTCGGTCGCCTCCAGATACGTCAGTTCGCTCTCCTCGTCGACGACGGCGAACACGTAGCCCGCCATGTCGGCGGCGACGACGGAGGCGCGTTCTCCGACGACGCGGACGCGGTGTTCGACGACGCCGTCGTCGGCGTCCTTGCCGCGCGGAAAGACGACGAAGTCGCAGTCGGGGTCGCCAGCGGCGTCGGTTTCGACCCACGGTTCGCGGGCGGGCGAGAGGTAGAAACCGCGTTCGCGGAGGTCGGCGTAGACGAGAAACCGCAGCGCAAAGCGCGGTTCGGCGCGGGTCGCCGAGACGAAGAACTCCCGGAAGCCGTCGTCGTCGACGCTGTCGAGGTCACCCCGGTAGAGGAGATGAGCGGCTTCGACGGGCGCGAGGTCGATTTCGTTTCCCTCGACCGGAGAACCGTATCCGCGCGCATCGTGGAACTGCTGGCGGGCGTTCCCGCCGACACGGACGGCGTCGTCGCGTGCGTAGCCATGCATACGCTATCGCCCGCGCGGCGAGAACATAGTGGCTACGGTCACGCACGGATATCTGCGGTCGTCTTCGGTCGCTCCGACCGTCACCGCCAGTCAGTCGGCCCGAAACTGCTCGCAGGTGCCGTCGAGACAGCGTCGCCCGCGCGCCGTCTCGAAGACGGGGAGACCGCAGTCGCAGTTGTCGACGACGATGCCCGCCGGAATCGTGAACGCCGTATCGCAGGCGGGGTAGTCGTCGCACCCCGCCAGAAGGGGACCGCCGCCCGCGCGCCGCACGCGGAGGTCCGACTCGCAGTCCGGACAGGTCCACTCACGGTCGAACGCCTCGCGGACGAGGTCGTCGAGCGACTCGCACGAGTAGTCGATGCAGCACTCGAAGGTGGTGCCGCGTTCGACACGCATCAACGGGAGGCCGCAGTCGTCGCACGTTTCGTCGAGTACTACCGCGCCCGCGGGCAGCGAGTACGACGACTCGCAGCCGAGACAGCGGACGTCACCGCCGGTTCGGACGAGCGCGCCGCCGCAGTCGGGGCAGTCGCCGACCGGGACACCCGCACTCGTGACGGGATAGCTCGCGTGGCCGGTCGCCTCGTTCGAGACGACGCGGAGCGTCTGGTCGTCGGTTCGAGCGGTGACTGCGAAGCCGGAGTCGTCGGCTTCGACGGTGACCGAATCGGCGCGGGTGAGCCACGCCACCGGTTGATAGCCGTCGGCGTCGTGGACGAGCACGGTTCCGTCGGGTTTGACGAGCACGACGACGTGACCGCGCTGGGTCTGCTCGCGTGCACCCTCGAACGTCGTGGTACAGTCGCCGGTGAAGAGTCGTATCTCCTCGGACATAACCCGGGGTGGTCCCGTCATCGGATTTGAACGTTCGCCGTCGACGACCTCTCCTTCGCCGTCGAGACGGGCGTCGTGTTCGGCCTGTTCCTCCTGGAGACGGTCACGGCCAACACCGACTTCGAGTGGGTCGGTGCGCTCGCGCCGACGCGCTACTACGACCCGACGGCGATTCTCGTCGACGGCGAGTACGGACTCGTCGGCGCGGTGGTACTGCTCGCGGCGGCAGGTGTGCTGGTCGCCGTCGCGCGGGCGTGGTTCCGATGGAGGGATCTCGCGTGAGTTCGAGTAGGTCGAGAACCGCGTTTCGCGTCTACGCGCCGACCGCGATACCCACGATACCGACGCTCACTCGCGTCGGAGCGCGAGTGCCGCGACCGCCAGCAGCGCCGCGAGTGCGACGCCGACGCCGAACCCGGGGGTGTTCGTCGAACTCGTCGTCTCGGGGTCTTCGGTGGCGACCTGCGACTCGGTGACGGTGACGGTGGCCGTCCGGTCGCCGACGCGAGCGGTGTGGTCTCCCGTCGCGAGGATCGACCGGGTGAACTCAACCGTCGCCGTCCCACCCGCGGGAACGGTGACCGTCTTCACGTCCGAGACTTCGTCGAACAGTCGAAGGCGAACGGTGTGATTCACCGGCTCTGAGGTCGGGTTCTGGAGCGTCGCGACGAACGTCACGGGGTCGCCCGAGGGAACCGTCGACCGACTTACCGAGAGGTTCACGACTTCGACCGAACCCGAGGAGTTCTGGTTCGGCGCGGCGGTCGTCGTCTCGGTGGGTGGGGGACTCGTCGACGTCGGTGTGGAGGTCGGTGTCTGGGTCGATGTGGACGTCGGCGTGGAGGTCGGTGTGGAGGTTGGCGTGGATGTCGGCGTCGACGTCGGTGTGGAGGTCGGCGTAGATGTCGGCGTCGACGTTGGGGTAGAGGTCGGTGTCGACGTTGGCGTAGATGTCGGAGTAGAGGTCGAAGTACTCGTCGGGGTCTCCTGCTGTTGTGGTGTCGACTGCGAAGGGTTCGGCGACGGCTGCGTCTCGGTCTCTAGCGGAGCCCCGGCGGCGTTCGATTCGCCGTTCTCGTCGTTCGGGTTGTTGGCGTGGTCAGGTGGGCCGTTGCCGTTACCGCTGTTCTCCGGCCCGTCTTCCTCGTCTTCCTCGTCTTCCTCGTCTTCCTCGTCTTCCTCGTCTTCCTCTTCTTCCTCGTCTTCCTCTTCTTCCTCTTCTTCCTCGACCTGTTGTACCGTCGGACCGCCGTCCGCGTCGGGACCGAGCGCCGCCGTCGACACCGCAGGCGAAAGCGAGACGGTCAGACAGAGCAGCACGACGAAACAGACCGTTGTGAAGCGTGTTCGTGTCATAGGTGGGCGCGGCGGGTCGGTGGGCGACGTCTCACCAACCGATGTCTCTGCCACCCACGACCGGAGCAGCGGGCTTTGTTATGGGCAACACCACAGCCGTGAAACGGGGACCAACCGAACGTAACGGGCCAGCAGAGCGCCGATTCCGGGTTTTCGGGGCCGAAACAGTTGCCCAGAAGTACAGTCACCGTAGGACGAACGAGTAAGCGCGTCTTATCGCACCCCCGGCCCCCAGAGCTATGGGTTCGGCGGGCGAGGTGGCGGTATGGATGCGGTTCTGTTCGACATGGACGGAGTCATCGTCGACTCCGAGGAGTTCTGGCACGAGATCGAAGACGAACTCGTCTTCGCCGACGTCGTCGCCGGCGAACCGCCCGAGCGCGACGAGATTACGGGGATGAACTACCGCGAGATATACGACTACCTCGCCGCCGAATACGAGGTGACCGTCGACAAAGACGAGTTCGTCGGCATCTACGAGGACGCCGCCGAGGAGATATACACCGAGAACGTCTCCGTGATGCCGCGGTTCGACGCGCTACTGGACACGCTGCGGGACCGCGGCGTCGCCGTCGCCATCGTCTCCTCCTCGCCGCAGTCGTGGATCGCCATGGTCCGTGAACGATTCGGCATCGACCCGCTCGACCTCGTACTGAGCGCCGAAGACATCGATGGACCCGGAAAGCCCGAACCGGCCATCTACGAGGCCGCCGCCGAGAAACTGAATCTCGACCCCGAGGACTGCGCCGTCGTCGAGGACTCGACGAACGGCGCGCGGTCGGCCCAGCGCGCCGGTGCGTACGTCGTCGGCTACCGGACCGAGACGAACGCCGACGCCGATCTCTCGCCGGCCGACACCGTGGTCGACGGCCCGACCGAGCTCAGAGAAGAACTGCTCGCACGCACCGCCCCCGAACGCTGAGGAGAGCGAGCGGGACTACTCGACGAAGACGGTGCGCGAGTCGACGACCGGCGCGAGCGGCAGTTCGGGGAACATCGCCTCGATGCGGAACTCCAGTTCGTCCTGCGCGCCGAAGACGGCCACCGGAACCGTCGTCTGGCCCGAGAGATACGTCGTCTTCTGATGCATCTCGACGCCGTTGACCGTGACTCGCAGGCCCGCTCGCGCCGCGCCGCCGACGTTTCTCACCGTCACCTCGCGCATATCGTTCGCGCCCTTCGTGATGGTCTCGGGGAACGCACCCCACTCGATTTCGAGTCGCGGGAGCGACTTCGCGCGTTCGACGACGCGCTCGGCGACGCCGTCGGAGAGTCCAGCGCGAGTCAGTTCCTCGACACCGGCGTCGACGACGTCCGCCGGGGACGCGAGGCCACCAGTCGCCAGTTTGCTCGCGCGGGTCGGTCCGATGCCGTCGACGGCGGTCAGCGCCGCGGCGTCGCGGCTGACGCCGTGTTCGACTCTGGCTTCGATGCGCCGGGCGAGGTTCGCCGCGCGCGGTCCGGCGAACTCGTCGAGGAACTCCCGCAGCGCCGCCAGGAGTCGCAGCGCGTTCTGTCTGATGACCCACGCGTCGCTTCGGAGGTCCGACGGTGTCGACCCGGCCATCCCCGCGTGGAGGATGGCGAGCACCTTCCGGTTGCCGTCTTCGAGGGGGGTGTCGACGCCGGTGAGCACGGAGTCGACGGCGTCCTGCTCTGACTGTCGCGCCGACACGCTGTCGAACTCTGAGGCCCCGGCAACGGCCTCTAGCACGTCGTCGACGGCGATTCGGTCGCGTCCGGCGAGGTCCGCGAAGCGTCGCGAGGTTTCGAGGCGGAGGTAGTACTTGGAGGCGAGGCGGCCGAGCGTCGTCGGATTCACGGCGAGGCTCTCGTCGGTCTCGACGAACCCCCGTTCGACGAGCGTTTCGAGGGTGTCACGGACGCGGTCGCGGAGGCCCTCGAAGTCGTAATCTGCCGGCTTGGAGCCGGCACGGACGTAGTAAAAGGTCGTCTCCAGCCACGACATCACGTCGTTCAGGTCGGCGATAGTGCCCATCGCGATCTCGGCGTTGAGATGCGAGTCGAGATCGGAGGCGAGTCGCGACTCGATCTCTTTGCCCTCTCTAAGCAGTCGGCGGTACTTGTCGGCCTCCGAGCGGTCGCAGACGACCCAGCCGTAGCCCACGTCGTCGTAGCCGGGGCGACCGGCGCGGCCGAGCATCTGGAGCACGTCGAGGGGGCTGATGTCGACGTCGCCCTCCAGCGGGTCGTGGTGTTTCGTGTCGCGGATGACGACGCAGCGGGCGGGGAGGTTGACGCCCCACGCCAGCGTCGACGTGGAGAACAGGAGCTGAATCTTCCCCTCCTTGAACCACTGTTCGACCCGATTTCGGTCCTCCTTGGCGAGTCCGGCGTGGTGGAAGCCGACGCCGTCGAGCACTGCCTTCCGGAGGCTGTCGTTCTTCACCTCCTTTGCATCCGTGTGGAAATCGTAGTCGCCGCGGGAGCCGATGGGGATGTCGCGCTGGCCGATCTCGTCGCGGGCCTTGGCGGCGGCCATCACGGCGTCCTGTCGGGAGGCGACGAAGACGAGCGACTGGCCGCCGTCGCGGATGTGCGGTTCCGCGAGGTCCAGCGCGCGATACAGGCGGCGGTACTTGTCCGCGAAGGAGTTCTCGCCGTGGGTGTACGTCTGGACGCTCGCGTGGAGGTCGACGGGGCGGTACTCGTCGCCGAACTCGAACGTCGTTTCGGGGACGGCGTCGAGCCACGCCGCCACGTCGGCGACGTTCGGCATCGTCGCCGACAGCGCGACGACGCGCGGGTCGCAGATGCGCCGCAGGCGGGAGATAGTCACTTCGAGGACGCCGCCGCGAGATTCGGAGTCGAGGAGGTGGACCTCGTCGATGACGCAGCAGGTGACGTCGGTGATGAAGGAGTAGCGGGCGGAGTCGTGTTTGCGCGTCGCCGAGTCGGTTTTCTCGGGCGTCATCACGAGGATGTCGGCGCGTTCGGCGCGGCGCGGATTCAGGTCGCGCTCGCCGGTGACGACGTACACCGAGTAGCCCATCGACTCGAAGCGGTCCCATTCGGCTTCCTTCTCGTTCGTGAGCGCGCGGAGCGGGGCGACGAACAGCGCCGTTCCGCCGTCGCGGAGGCACTTGCAGATAGCGAGTTCCGCGAGAGCGGTCTTGCCGCTGGCGGTCGGCGCGCTGGCGACGAGGTTCTCCTCGCGCTCCATGATGGCGGGCAGCGCCTCCCGCTGCATCCGATTGAACTCGTCGAATCCGAACGCGTCGGCGAACTCCGGAATCGCGTCGACGACTTTCATTCGGCGCTCACCAACGGGGTCGAGCACCGAGACGGACGCGTCGGAAGAGGCGAAGAGCGGGTCATAACCGGAATCCGGCGCCGCGGCGACAAAGGCGTTTCCTTACTCGAATCGGCCACTCAGTCGGCACCGCCCGACCCGGCGGCGACGGCGACGGCGCGCTCGAACATCCCGTCGCTCGTGGTGTAGTAGTACGCGCCCGCGCCGACGGCGGCGGCGACGTTCGAGAGCGTCACCGCCCAGAAGACGGCCGAGACGTCCATGTTGAAGACGTAGACGCCGAGGGCGGCGATGGGGAGGCGAACGCCCCAGTACTGCGTGAGCGAGACGGCGAGGCTCGTCTTCGTCCGGCGTGCGCCATTGAAGCCGCCGAGGAACAGATACGTCGCACCGAGCGCCCAGTAGCCGAGCGCGAGAATCTGCAGGTACTGGACGCTCAGCGTGAGCGCCTCCCCGGAGACGCCGGGGACGAACAGTTCCGTCAGTTCGACCGGAACGAACCACTGAACGGCGCCGACGAGGCCGAGACCGACGGCGGCGAGCGCGACGCCGGTCCACGTCGTCCGGTTCGCCCGGTCGGGGTTCTCCGCGCCGAGGTTCTGGCCGATGATGCTCTGGGAGGCCTGCTGGAGACCCCCCGCGGGGATGAACGCGATGCTGGCGACGCGCGCGCCGACGGTGTAGGCGACCAGTCCGGCCGCCCCGCCGGCGACGGCGACGATGCCGACGACGAGGATGCGTACGGTGTCCTGCGCGAGGCGCTGACCGACGAGTGGCCCGCCCACGTCGAGAATCTCGCGGTACTCGGCGACGTCGAAGCCGACGTCCGCCGCCGAGAGCGAGAACGTGTCTCGCGGACCGAGCGCCAGCGCGATAGCGAGCGCCATGCCGGCGGCGAACCCCGCCACCGTCGCCAGCGCCGCTCCCTCCACGCCCATCTTCGGGAACACCCAGATACCGAGGATGAGAAACGGGTCGAGGACGATGTTCGTGCCGACCGTCGCGAGCGTGACGTACAGTGCAGCGCGGGAGTCACCCCACCCGGTGAACGCGCCTTCGATGGTGTCGCTGACGGCGATAAACGGCATGCCAAGCGCGTACGTCGCGAGATACACCGCCGCCATCCCGGCGAAACTCGGGTCGGCACCGACGAGTCGAACGATGGAGGGCGCGGCGGCGTACGTGACCGCACCGACGACGACGGCGAACGCCAGCGCCATCGTCGTTCCGTGGAAGGCGATCCGTCTCGCGCCGTCGGGGTCGTCAGCGCCGACGCGCTGGGAGACGACGACCTGCGTGCCGACGAACGGGGCCAGGGTGACGAGGATGACGACGATACTGATTATCGGGTAGTTCAACCCGACGGCGGCGACGGCGTTTTCGCCGTAACGGCCGAGCCAGAACACGTCGACCAGTTGCTGGGCGACCTGTGTGAGACTCTGGACTACGAGCGGGGCAGCGAGGACGACCAGCGCACGGGATATCGACCCCTCCGTGATGTCCTCTGTCGTGAGGTCGAGCATCGTATTATAGTTCTCTCATTCCTCATGCATAATAAATCTCTACCGGTCCGTGAGTAACAGCGGATGAGAAGGAATAAAAGAACGTTCAGTCCGGAACAGGGAGTCGGTTCAGTAGTCGCTGCCGAACGACGCGTCGCCGACGCGGAGCGCGCTCTCGACGAGCGCCTTGTGGCCGCGGCGGAGTCGTTCCGAGAGCGCCTGCTGGGAGACGCCCAACTTCGCGGCGAGTTCGCTCATCGTCACCCCGCGCGGCACGTCGAAGTAGCCGTGTTCGACAGCCTCGACGAGGGCGGTGTACTGGTTCTCGGTGAGACCGAACTCGCCGCGTCCCGTCGACTGCTTCAGGTCGTAGATGTTCTTGATGGAGAACGTCAACCCCTTCTCGGTGCAGAACTCGTGGGTCGCCGACAGCGCGTCGCGGGTCGGAAAGAGGATGCGGAGGTGCCACCGGTCGTTCTGCCCGTGCATCTCCATCACCGTCCCGCCCTCGTCGAGGAGGATGTGCATGATGACGCGGATGTTCTCGACCCAGTTCATCCGGTACAGCAGTTCGTCGCCGAGGTCGTCGAGCAGTTCGGCGTCGTCGACGCTCGGGTCCGCCTCTAGGGCCTCGGTTATCAGGTCCGCTTCCAGGCCGGAGATGCGGACGTACGGCATCACGTGGTCGGCGTCGTGGGCAGCGAGCCGAACGATCTCGAACTCGGCGTCCGGGGTCGAAGCGAGTGCTTGGCGAAGCGCAAACTCGTTGGCAGGAAGCTCTACCTCGGCGATGGTGCTCATATCGGTACGGTCGTCGCCGACGGAGTTGAACTTACTGGCAACGACGAGGTCGAGACGGCGAATATCGGGGGACAGGACAGTCACAGGATATTATATTCACGATTGTTTGTCGTGAGTTAAAGCGCGTATATACAGGCACAATCAGCATCCCTCTCGTCGGTGTGGTAGTAACTACCCTAATGGACGCGCTCAGAGAGTTTACCGAGGGACGAGTGCCGAACGAGTGGGTACGTGTGACGGATGCGGAGGTAGCGTTCGAACGAGAGGGGTTCCGGGTCGAAGCCAAGCGGAGGACGACACCGCGACGGTTCGGACGGGCGTGGGAGATCCGGTGTCGGGAGTTCGCCGGGGAGGCCGAGGGACTGCGAACGATGCGGTACGTCACCTCCCGAGCGGAGGCGGTCGCCGCCGTCTACGACTGTATGAACCGGTTCGAGGCGGGCGAGAGCCTCGGCGAGACGCGTGTCCCCGACGAGTACGCATCGCAGGCGATGAGAGCGCCGGAGAGCGAGGCCGCGTCACCGCGGGTGGAGTGACGAGGATGACTCCCGAACCCACCGAGTCGGCGTCGTCCGCCGACACGCCCGTCGCGGCCTTCGAGTCCGCTCTCGTGCTGGTCTCGAACCGCCAGCCGTACCGCCACCGCCACGAGAACGGTGAAATCGTCGTCGACCGGCCGGTCGGCGGTCTCACCGCCGGACTTGACCCGGTGATGCAGCAGATAGACGGCACCTGGATCGCGTGGGGCGACGGCGACGCCGACGCCGAGGTGACCGACGAGAACGACTGCGTCCGCGTGCCACCGGACGATCCCGGCTACACCCTCCGGCGGGTGTGGCTCTCCGACGACGCCGTCGACGAGTACTACTACGGCTACAGCAACCAGGTGCTGTGGCCGCTCTGTCACGATCTCGTCGGGAAAACCAACTTCGAGAGCCGCTTCTGGTCGCGCTACCGGGAAGTGAACGAACAGTTCGCCGAAGCGGTCGTCGAGCAGGCCGACGAGGAGTCGGCCGTCTGGTTCCAAGACTACCATCTCGCGCTCGCTCCCGCGTACGCGCGAGAGGCGCTTCCGGAGACGACGCTGTTTCAGTTCTGGCACATCCCGTGGCCGACGTGGGACACGTTCCGCGTCTGCCCGCAGCGGCGTGAACTGCTGGACGGTCTGCTCGCCAACGACCTCATCGGCTTTCACACCGAGCGCTACGTCGAAAACTTCCTCGGCTGTGTCGACGCCTGCTTCGAGGCGGCGACGGTCGACGTCGACAGCGGCGAGGTCGAGTACGACGGCGAGACGACGCTCGTTCGAGCGTTCCCGCTCGGCGTCGACGCCGAGCGCATCGGCCGGTTGGCTGGCGAGCGAGACGAGTCGTTCTGGTCGGAGTTCAAAGCCGAGTACGGGATTCCGGACGACTCCCGCGTCGCCGTCGGCGTCGACCGACTCGACTACACGAAGGGGATTCCCGAGCGACTCGACGCGCTCGAACACCTGTTCGAGACGTGTCCCGAGTGGCGCGAACGGCTGACGTACGTCCAGAAGGCGACCGAGAGTCGCTCCGACATCCCGGAGTACCAGCGCCTCCAGTCGGAAGTCGACGAGCGCATCGACCGCATCAACGAGCGGTTCGCCACCGACTCCTGGCGGCCGGTCGTCCGCATCGACGAGCGGCTGACGAATCCGGAACTGTACGGCCTGTACGCCCACAGCGACCTCGCGCTGGTCACGCCGGTACGCGACGGGATGAACCTCGTCGCGAAAGAGTACGTCGCCGCGCAGGCCGACGGGAGCACCGACGACGGGGTGTTGGTGCTGAGTCGGATGACCGGCGCGCACGACGAGCTCGGCGACACGGCGGTGACAGTCGAACCGTACGACGAAGCGGCGCTGGCCGACCAGATAGAGGGGGCGCTGACGATGCCGGACCACGAACGCGAGCGCCGGATGGGCGCGCTCAGAGAGTCCGTACTGGAGAACGACCTCGACACGTGGTTGGCTTCGTTGCTCGGCACCGTTCAGGGGCTTCGGCGGATGAACACCGAGCAGAGCGGACAGGATAGACAGGAGACGAAATCGTGACCGACCCGAGCGACGCGAGCAGACTCCGACCCGACGACGGCGTCACGCAGACGATAGCCGCGCTCCAGACGCGACTGCCCGACCACCGCGGTCTCCTCCTCTGTCTGGACTTCGACGGGACGCTCGCGCCTATCGTCGACGACCCGGAAGCGGCCGAGATAACGCCGACGAACGCCGAAGTGGTCGGGCGACTCCGCGACGCCCCCGGTGTGAAACTCGCCGTCGTCAGCGGCCGCGGACTCGAAGACGTGCGCGGCCGCGTCGACGTGAGCGACATCGCCTACGCCGGAAACTACGGCATCGAGACCGACCACGGCGACGGCGACATCGAGGTACACCCCGACGCGGAGGTGGCAAAGCCAGTCGTCGACGACGTGAAGTCGGCACTCGAAGACGAGCTCGCCGACGAACCGGGCGTCGCCGTCGAGGACAAGCGATGGACGACGACGGTCCACTTCCGGCGTGCACCCGACCGCGCCGAAGACGTGACCGAGACGGTCGAGCGAATCGTCGCGGAACACGGCGGAGATCACCTCGTCACCGCGTCGGGCAGAGAGATAGTCGAGATAAAACCCGACGTCGAGACGAGCAAGGGCGTCGTCGTCGCCGACTTCGCGGCCGAGGCCGACGGCTACCTCCCGATGTACGTCGGTGACGACGTCGGAGACCGGTCGGCGTTCGAGGCCATCGCCTCCGAAGGTGGCGTGAGCGTCTACGTCGGCGACTCCGACATCGGCGCGACGGCGACCGTCGCGAATCCCGAGGAAGTAGCGGCGCTGTTACACTGGATAGCCGACGAGGGCGTCGAGTACATCGGCGCGGACGAGACGAACTGAGTCCGGGCGGGCGAACGGACGCAGGAGACCCCTCGGTATCATCACGTTTTTGCACGCCCATCCGTAGGGATACGTATGGCTTACAGGCGGAAACCGGACTGGCTGAAGATGCGGCCGCCGTCCGGTCGCCGGTTCACCGAGATCAAGCAGACGCTCCGGGACCGCGACCTCCACACCGTCTGCGAGGAGGCGAACTGCCCGAACCTCGGCGAGTGCTGGAGCGGCCGGAACGGACCGGGGACGGCGACGTTCATGCTGATGGGCGACCGCTGTTCTCGCGGCTGTAACTTCTGCGACGTCCAGACGGGCGGGATGGAGTCGTTAGACCCCGAGGAACCCGCGAACGTCGCCGACGCGGTCGCCGAAATCGGCCTCGACTACGTCGTGCTCACCTCCGTTGACCGCGACGACTTGCCCGACCAAGGGGCAGGCCACTTCGCACAGACGATTCGCGAAATCAAGCAGCGGGACCCCGAGGTACTCGTCGAGGTGTTGATTCCGGACTTCCGGGGCGAAGAACGACTCGTCCGACAGATAATCGACGCCGATCCGGACGTCGTCGCACACAACATCGAGACCGTAGAGCGTCTCCAGTGGCCGATTCGCGACCGCCGCGCGAACTACGAACAGTCGCTGTCGGTGCTCGAACAGGTGCAGAGAGAGTCCGACATCTACACGAAGACGAGTCTGATGCTCGGCCTCGGCGAGTACGGCCACGAGATCTACCAGACGCTGTCGGACCTCCGCGAGGCCGACGTCGACATCGTCACGTTCGGGCAGTACCTGCAGCCCTCGCGCTCGCACCTCGACGTGTTCGACTACGTCCACCCCGACGCCTTCGAGACGTGGCGGCGCGTCGCCGAAGACGAGTTCGAATTCCTCTACTGCGCCTCCGGACCGATGGTTCGCTCGTCGTACAAGGCGGGCGAACTGTTCGTCGACGCGCTGCTGCGCGACGGCAAGAGCGTCGACGAGGCGCGGGCGGTCGCGAGAGCGACCGCCGAATGAACGAGCGGTGACCGTTGGAACCGCGAGTCGGGCCACCGCGAGAGCGACCGCCGAGTGAGCAAACGGCGACCGGAGTTCTCGTGAACGCAGCGAACGAGAGCACGAGACGGCAGAGCCGTCTCGGAGGGAGTCGCACGTCGGGCAGGGGCGCGCGCAACCGCCGGAAACCGAATCACGACTGCGACTGGGCGCGCGGTAAACATCATATACTCCGCGCTCGAAGCTGAACCATGGTAAGCACCCTCCTCCGCGTCGCGCTCGTGCTGCTCCTGCTGTTCGTCGCCGTGAGCGCGCTGGGCTTTCTCGTCGGCCTCGTCGCCACCATCGTCGAAGCCGTCCTGACGCTCGTCGTCCTCGGTGCGCTGCTCTACGGCGGCTACTGGCTGCTGTGGGGCCGCGGCGGGTCGAGCGTCTAGAACCGAAAAGCGGACCGAATCGCCGCCGCGTGAGCGTTTATCACACCCCGACGCGAGCGTAGCGAAAGATGACGAACGAACCCGGCACGTACGTCGGCGACGGCGAACCGACCGTCGACGCCAGCCTCCGTGACCGCCCGGCCGAACTCCTGCAGGAACTGATCCGCTTCGACACGACGAACCCGCCCGGCGCGGAGCGCGCGTGCATCGAGTGGGCCGCCGAACTGCTGGCGGACGCCGGTATCGACTCAGAGTTGTACGCCAAAAAGCCCGAACGCCCGAGCCTCGTCGCTCGTCTCCCCGGCGGTGACGCGCCCGCGTTGATGCTGTACGGTCACGTCGACGTCGTGCCGACGAGCGACCAGGCGTGGACGCATCCGCCGTTTTCGGGCGTCGAGGATGACGGCTACGTCTGGGGCCGCGGCGCGCTCGACATGAAGTCGGGGGTGGCGATGTTCGTCGCCGCGTTCCTCCGTGCCGCACAGGAGGAAATCGATCTCGCGGGTGACCTCGTGCTCTGTCTGCTCCCCGACGAGGAGGCCGGCGGCGACGACGGCGCGGCGTTTCTCGTCGAGGAGCATCCCGAACTGTTCGAGGACGTCGACTACGCCCTCGGCGAGTTCGGCGGCTACCCGATGGAACTGGCGGGCGCGCGCCTCTACCCCGTCCAGGTCAACGAGAAGCAGGTGTGTTGGATTCGCGTGAGTGCCACGGGGAACGCAGGTCACGCGTCGCGGCCGAGTCGCGGCGACGCGGTGGGGCGCATCGGCGAGGCGCTCGTAACACTCGACCGCGAGCGACTCCCCTACCACCTCACGCCGCCGGTCGAGGAGATGCTCGACCGGATGGCCGAGCAGGTCGGCGAGGAGACGGCCGCGGTGCTCCGGGGACTGAAAGACCCCGCAACCGTCGACGAATCCTTGGCGGCGCTCGGCGACGAGGCGGGAACGTTCGAGGCGCTGCTGCACAACACCGCGAACGCGACAATTCTCAGCGGCGGCGACAAGATAAACGTCGTCCCCGCGAGAGCGGAGTTCACCGTCGACAGTCGTCTCCTGCCGGGACAGACCGACGAGGACGTCGCCGCCGAACTCCGCGAGCTGCTGGGCGATGGCGTCGACGTCGAGGTGGAGCGCTTCGAGAGCGGACCCGAGGAGACGGAGTTGGGGCTGTTTCCGCTCTTGGACGACGTACTCCGCGACGCCGACGAGGAGGCCGTCCCGGTGCCGTACGTGCTCCCGGCGGCGACGGACGGCCGCATCTTCGCGCGGGCCGGCGTCCAGAGCTACGGGTTCACGCCGATGAATCTCCCCTCCGAGTTCGATTTCCAGTCGCTTGTCCACGCCGCGGACGAACGCATCCCCGTCGACGCCGTCGAGTTCGGCACCGACGCCGTCTACGACGTGGTCCGCCGGTACGACCGAGCGGTGAAGTAGCGACGGACGAGCGAGAAGTACGTATGAATCGAGGCCAGACGGGGCGAATCAGCCGACCTAAACCGGCAGTCAGAGGCGAAAGTCGAGAACTCGTTCACGGGCGTTAGACGCCGTGCGGCTCCCACACGTGGGAATCGGTGTCGTACCATCTCGCAGATGCGTAGCAATCCTTCCCATTTGTCCATTATACTCCGGAATGTGGAGAGATAATCACGCGAAGCGGCTAGACAGTCCGCAAAATATTTCTAATCAAAGATTTTACCGCGGCGTCGTGGACAGATTCGACGTGGGCGGCAGAATTTCTGACTATAGTAAATTATTTACGAAAACCCTATAACTCGGGCGGGAGACTGTTCGACCATGTGCAGGAGGGTTCTCCCGTGAGCACGCTACAGCGTGACCCCGACGAGATGGTCCGGGTACTCGACGAAGACGGCTCCGTCGTCGGCGACGTACCCGACCTCGACGACGAGTCGTTCGTCGAGATATACCGGCAGATGCGACTCGCACGGCATTTCGACCAGCGCGCGGTGAGCCTCCAGCGACAGGGGCGGATGGGGACGTACCCCCCGCTCTCCGGTCAGGAGGGCGCACAGATCGGCAGTTCGTTCGCGCTCGGCGACGACGACTGGATGTTCCCGAGCTACCGCGAACACGGCGCGGCGGTCGTGCGTGGCCTGCCGCTGAAACAGACGCTCCTCTACTGGATGGGCCACGAGGACGGCAACAAGATGGGAGACGGCGTCAACATCTTCCCCGTCGCCGTCCCCATCGCGAGCCAGATTCCGCACGCGACGGGCGCGGCGTGGGCCTCGAAGCTGAAGGGCGAGAACAACGCGTTCATCTGTTACTTCGGCGACGGCGCGACCTCCGAGGGCGACTTCCACGAGGGGGTCAACTTCGCGGGTGTCTTCGACACGCCGAACGTCTTCTTCTGTAACAACAACCAGTGGGCGATCTCGGTGCCCCGCGAACGCCAGACCGCCAGCGAGACAATCGCCCAGAAGGCCGTCGCCTACGGTATCGACGGCGTCCTGGTCGACGGGATGGACCCGCTCGCGGTGTATCAGGTGACGAACGCGGCCGTCGAGAAGGCGAAGAATCCCGAGGAGGGCCAACTTCGCCCGACGCTCATCGAGGCGGTGCAGTACCGCTTCGGCGCGCACACGACCGCCGACGACCCGACGGTGTACCGCGACGACGACGAGGTGGAGAAGTGGAAAGCGAAAGACCCCATCCCGCGGCTGGAGGCGTTCCTCCGCGAGACGGGACGACTCGACGACGAGTCCGTCGACGCCATCCGCGAGGAGGTCGAGACGGAGGTCGCAGAGGCCATCGAGGCCGCCGAGTCCGTCGAACGACCGGAGCCGACCGAGATGTTCGAGCACGTCTACGCCGAGATGCCCGCGGACCTCCGCGAGCAGATGGCCGACTTCGAATCGATTCGCGAACAGTACGGCGACGAAGCTTTCCTCGAAGACTGATGGCACAAGCACAACAAACCCAGAATCTCACACTCGTGCAGGCGGTACGGGACGGTCTCTACACCGAAATGCAGGCGGACGACGACGTCATCGTCATGGGCGAGGACGTCGGCAAGAACGGCGGCGTCTTCCGCGCCACCGAAGGACTCTGGGACGAGTTCGGCGACGACCGCGTCATCGACACGCCGCTGGCCGAGTCCGGCATCATCGGCACCGCGGTCGGCATGGCCGCCTACGGCCTCAAACCGGTTCCGGAGATTCAGTTCTCCGGCTTCATGTACCCCGGCTTCGACCAGATCGTGAGCCACATGTCGCGGCTCCGGACCCGCTCGCGCGGCCGCTACACCCTGCCGATGGTGCTTCGCGCGCCGTACGGCGGCGGCATCCGCGCCCCGGAACACCACTCCGAATCCAAAGAGGCGTTCTACGCGCACGAAGCGGGGCTGAAGGTCGTCATGCCGTCGACGCCGTACGACACGAAGGGACTGCTCATCTCCGCGATTCGCGATCCGGATCCGGTTATCTTCCTCGAACCGAAACTCATCTACCGCGCGTTCCGCGGCGAGGTTCCCGAGGACGACTACACCGTGCCTATCGGCGAAGCGGCGGTCCGCCGCGAAGGCTCGGACGTGTCGGTGTTCACGTACGGCGCGATGACCCGGGCGACGATGGAAGCCGCCGAGAATCTCGAAGGCGAGGTCGACGTCGAAGTCGTCGACCTCCGCACCGTCTCGCCGCTGGACCGCGAGGCCATCGTGGAGTCGTTCAAGAAGACCGGCCGCGCCGTCGTCGTCCACGAGGCCCCCAAATCCGGCGGCCTCGGCGGCGAAATCACCGCCATCGTCCAGGAGGAGGCGCTCGTCTACCAGGAAGCGCCGGTCGAACGCGTCACCGGCTACGACGTACCGTACCCGCTGTACGCGCTGGAGGACTACTACCTCCCGAACGCCGCGCGCGTCGAAGAAGGTATCCGCAACGCGGTGGAGTTCTAACCGATGGGAGTCAAGGAGTTCAAACTGCCCGACGTGGGCGAGGGCGTCGCCGAAGGCGAACTCGTCTCGTGGCTCGTCGAACCCGGCGACACCGTCACCGAGGACCAGGCGGTCGCCGAGGTGGAGACGGACAAGGCGCTCGTCGAAGTGCCGTCGCCGTACAACGGCACGGTGAAGGAACTGCTCGCCGAGGAGGGCGAAATCGTCCCCGTCGGCGACGTCATCATCACCTTCGAGGTGGAGGGCGAGGGCGACGAGTCAGCCGAAGAAGAACGCGCCTCCGCGGAGATGGAGGCTCAGGAGAGCGAAGCCGACGAGCGCGAGACGGGCGACGAGGCCGTCGGTGCCCCGGGCGACGGAGAAGCCGCAGTGGGCGACGGCGAGGCCGTCGCGGGCGAGTCCGCCGAGAAGGGGGCCGAACAGGAGGCAGAGACGCCGAAAGGTCGCGTCTTCGCCGCGCCGAGCGCCCGACGACTCGCGCGCGAACTCGACGTGGACATCCAGTCCGTCGACGGCAGCGGACCGGGCGGCCGCGTCACCGACGCGGACGTGCAGGCCGTCGCCAATGGACAGGTGGAGAGCGCGGTCGAGGAGCGCGAGAGCGACTCCGGACCACGCGACGTCTCGACCGGCGAGAAGCAGTCCGCCGTGAGCCGACGCGACGACGGTGAGTCGGCCGTCGACGGCAGCGCCGGAGCGGGCGTGAGCGCGCAAGCCGCCGGCCGCGACCGGACGCTCGCCGCGCCCGCCACGCGCCGGATGGCCGAGGAGGAGGGCATCGACATCGACGACGTGCCGACCGAGGAGACGCGCGACGGCGAGGCGTTCGTCACGCCCGAGGCGGTCACGCAGTACGCACAGGCCCAGCGCGAGGCCCGCGAAGCCGAGGTGCAGGCCGAGGCGGCGGACGCGGAGACCGAAGCCGCGCCCGCGACCGAGGAAACCGAAGAAGGCGTCGCCGAGCGCATCCCCTACCGAGGCGTCCGGCGCACCATCGGCCAGCAGATGGAGCGGTCGGCGTACACCGCGCCGCACGTCACCCACCACGACACGACCGTCGTCGACGAACTCGTCGACGTGCGCGCGGAGTACAAGGAGCTCGCCGCCGAGCGCGACGTGAAACTCACGTACATGCCGTTCGTGATGAAAGCCATCGTCGCCGGGTTGCGCGAGCACCCGATACTGAACTCGACGCTCGACGAGTCCGACCCCGAGAACGCCGAGATTCTCGTCAGAGACGAGTACAACATCGGCATCGCAGTAGCGACGGACGCCGGACTGATGGTGCCTGTCGTGAAGGACGTCGACGAGAAGTCCATCCTGCAGCTCTCCCGCGAGGTCAACGACCTCGCCTCGCGCGCTCGCGAGCGCAAGGTCACCCGCGAGGAGATGCAGGGCGGGACGTTCACCATCACGAACTTCGGCGCTATCGGCGGCGAGTACGCCACGCCGATCATCAACTACCCCGAGACGGCTATCTTGGGCCTCGGTGGAATCGAAAAGCGGCCGGTCGTGAAAGAGAGCGAAGAAGGCGACGAAGTCGTCGCGGCGAACACGCTACCGCTGTCGCTCTCCATCGACCACCGCGTCGTCGACGGCGCGGACGCCGCAGCGTTCACGAACACGGTGATGGAGAACCTCCGTAACCCCAAACTCCTGCTACTCGAATAACAATGGTCGTCGGAGACATCTCAACCGGAACGGACGTACTGGTCATCGGCGGCGGACCCGGCGGCTACGTCGCCGCCATCCGCGCCGCACAACGCGGGCTCGACACGACGCTCGTCGAGAAGGACGACTACGGCGGCGTCTGTCTCAACCGCGGCTGCATCCCCTCGAAGGCGCTCATCACCGGCGCGGACCTCGCCCACGAGGCGGGCAACGCCGAGGAGATGGGCATCCACGCCGACCCCGCCGTCGACATGGCGGGGATGGTCGACTGGAAGGACGGCATCGTCGACCGACTCACCGGCGGTGTCGAGAAGCTGTGCAAAGCCAACGGCGTCAACCTCGTGAAAGGGACGGCGACGTTCAAGGACGAGCACAGCGTCCGCGTCGCCCACGGCGGCGAAGGGCAAGGGAGCGAATCCATCGAGTTCGACTCCTGCATCGTCGCCACCGGCAGTCGCCCCATCGAGATTCCGAACTTCAGCTACGCCGACGACCCCGTCATCGGGTCGCGGGAGGCGCTCGACATGGACTCGATTCCCGAACGCCTCGTCGTCGTCGGCGCGGGCTACATCGGGATGGAACTGTCGACCGTGTACGCCAAACTCGGCACCGACGTGACGGTCGTCGAGATGCTCGACGACGCCCTCCCCGGCTACGAAGACGACATCTCAAAGGTCGTCAAGCGCCGCGCGAAGGAGCTCGGCATCGACTTTCACTTCGGCGAAGGCGCCTCGGAGTGGCGCGAGTCGAGCGACGGCGGCATCACCGTCGTCACCGAGACGGAGAACGGAGAAGAGTCGACGTACCCCGCCGACAAGGTGCTCGTCGCCGTCGGGCGCTCGCCCGTCACCGACACCCTGGGCCTCGACGCTCTCGACCTCGAACCCAACGATCGAGGCTTCCTCGAAACCGACGACTACGCGCGGACCGACATCGACCACATCTTCGCCGTCGGCGACGTGGCGGGCGAACCGATGCTCGCGCACAAGGCGTTCAAGGAGGGCATCGTCGCCGCCGAGGTCATCGCGGGCGAACCCGCGGCGCTCGACTACCAAGCAGTTCCGGCCGCGGTGTTCACCGACCCCGAAATCGCGACGGTCGGCATGACGAAGGCGGAGGCCGAGGAAGCCGGCTTCGAACCGGTCGTCGGCCAGATGCCGTTCAACGCCAGCGGGCGCGCGATGACGACGAACCACACCGAGGGGTTCTGTCGCCTCGTCGCCGACGAGGGCTCGGGCTTCGTTCTCGGCGGCCAGATCGTCGGCCCCGAGGCCTCCGAACTCATCGCCGAAGTCGCGCTCGCCGTCGAGATGGGCGCGACGCTCGAAGACGTGGCGGCGACCATCCACACGCACCCGACGCTCGCCGAAGTCGTCCAAGAAGCCGCCGAGAACGCCGAAGACCAGGCGATTCACACGCTGAATCGCTGAGCTTCGACCGAACACACCGTTTTTTGACGTGTCGGTGCGCGGTTGGTGCATGGGTCTGTTCGACTCCCCGCACGACGCAGACGAAGACGTGAGCGACCGGTTTCGGCCGGTCGAGTCCTCCCAACCCGGCGACGACGACGGAGACGACGCCGATAGCGACCGAAGCCGGCCCCAGCGACAGTTCGTTCCCGTCAGCCCCCGCGACGCCAACTTTAGCGGGACGCTGAAGCGCGCCGTCGACGAGGAGGCCGGTGTCGTCATCTACGCGTACAAGAGCGGCAACGGCGCGGGTCTGAGCGCCGTCCCGCTCTCCCAGACGACGCTCGATATCGGCGACAGCGACGCTGGCGAGGGTGACGCTGGCGAGGGTGACGGGATACGGTAACTCGTAGCACGCGCCTCGTGAACGCCCGGTAACCGGAGATTTCGCAAGTCGTCTCCGGAACGGCTTTCTTTCTGCCCGCAAGAGCAACCGCCAATGAAGTTGTTCGGGTCGAGTGGGACGCGCGGGGTGGCGAACGAACAGCTAACCCCCGAGTTCGTGCTCCGGGTGGCGAAGGCCGCCGGGACGGTGTGGAACGCCGAACGCGCCGCCGTCGCCCGCGACACCCGGACGACGGGCGAACTGTTCACGAACGCCGCCGCCAGCGGACTGGCGAGCGTCGGCGTCGACGTCGACCGCCTGGGCGTCACACCGACGCCCGCGGTGACGCGCTACTGCGAGGTCGAGGAGGTCCCGGGCATCGTCATCACCGCCTCGCACAACCCGCCGGAGTACAACGGCGTCAAACTGGTCGGTCCCGACGGCGTCGAACTCGTCGTCGAGCGACTCGAACGCATTGAGGACCACATCCTCGCCGAGGAGTTCGACACCGTGGCGTGGGACGAGGTCGGCGAGACGCGGCGCGTCGAGTCGGCGAACCGCGACTACGTCGACGAGATGCTCGCCACCGTCGACCGCGAGAAGATCGCCGCCGGCGACATCAAAGTCGCACTCGACCCCGGTCACGGCGCGGGCGCGCTCACCAGCCCCGCCTTCTACCGTGAGCTCGGCTGCGAGGTCGTCACGGTCAACGGACAACCCGACGGCCACTTCCCCGGGCGGAACCCCGAGCCCGTCGAGAAGAACCTCGGCGACCTCGGACGGCTGGTCCGCGCGAGCGACGCCGACGTGGGGATCGCCCACGACGGCGACGCCGACCGAGCCATCTTCTTCGACGAGCGCGGCGAGTACATCGAGGGCGACGCCTCGCTGGCGGCGCTGTCGGCCGCCGGGCTCTCGGCGGGCGACACCACCGTCGCCGCGGTCAACGTCTCCCAGCGCCTCGTCGACGTCTGCAACGACGTGGGGGCGACGCTCGAACTGACACCTATCGGCAGCACGAACCTCATCACTCGCATCCGGGAACTGTGGGCCGAGGGAGAGACGGTTCCCGTCGCGGGCGAGGGCAACGGCGGCATCTTCTTCCCGGACTACCGCCTCGTCCGCGACGGCGCGTTCATCGGCGCGAAGTTCCTCGAACTGGTCGCCGAGCGGCCCCCGAGCGGAATCGTCGAACCGTACACCGACTACCACAACGTCCGCGTCAACCTAACGTACGACTCGGAGACCGAACTGAACGCGATGCTCGCCGCCGCCGAGCGATACGCCGACGCGGCCGACGCCGAACCGAACACCATCGACGGCTACCGCCTCGACTACGGCGACGCGTGGGTGCTCGTCCGCCCCTCGGGGACGGAGCCCAAGGTCCGAATCTACGCGGAGGCGCGCGACGCCGGCCGCGCCGAGCGGTTGGCCGAGGACGCCCGCGCGGCGCTGACGGCCTCGATCCCCGACCCGTAGCGCCGCACGGCGGTGCGCAGTCGGGACAACCTTCTTCCCGTACCGCACACAGCCTCCCCACGGAGATTCGGCCGCTAGCGTCGTCAGACGAGCTTCGCGCCTCGATTTGAGTCAACCAATGCGCGTGGCGCGCCGCCTACGCCGACCTGCTCCCGGCGTCGGTGCTCGAAGCCCGGGAGACGGCGTCGGCGGCCGACGTTCGCGCCCGCTTCGACCAGCTCAGACGGACCCCCGCCGAGCGGTTTCTCGTCGCCGTCGCCAGCGGGTCCGGCAGCGACGATACCGCAGACGCAGTCGATGACGATACCGCAGACGTCGGTGCGTGCGACGGCGACGCCCGCGTCGTCTAGGACGCGATGCGAACGAAGTCGTTCGTCCGGGACGGCGAGGCGGAGCTCCGCGCGCTCTACGTCGACCCCGACCGGTGGAGCGAGGGCGTCGGCTCTCGGTTGCTCGCGTCCAGCGTGACGGCGCTCCCCGAGACGGTGACGGCGTTGCGTCTGGAGGCGTTGACGGGAAACGAGACGGCCAAGCGCTTCTACCTCGCACGCGGGTTCGAGACGACCGGCACGGGTGAAGTCGACATCGAGGGAACGCGCTATCCGACGGACGTGTATCGACGGTCGATGAGCGGCGAAAGCGGGGCCGGCGACGAGTCGAACCGCCTCCACGGTTACGGCGCTGCAGGCAACGGGGCTGCAGGGACGGGGCTGCAGGCGACGACGACGGCGAAGTCGATGCCGGCGACGGCGGTTACGGCTCCGCCGACTCCGACGAGTCGAGCGGGGCCGCCGACTCGTAGCCGTACCGGTCGAGAACCTCGCGCAGTCGGTCACGGGACTCGTCGAGCGTGTCGACTTCCGCCGCCACCTCGCCGCGTCGCAGTCGTTTCCGTTCCGCGTCGGCGAGCGACTCGCGAGCCTCCGCGGCGGTCCGAAGATGGTCGTAGTCGTCGTTCTCTGCGAGGTACCGAAGCTCTCGACACCGAGCGACGACGTCGTCGGGCGCGAATCGCGAGACGACCGAGACGAGTTCGGGGACCAGACAGCGGAGCGCGCCGGCCGACGGCGGCGGCCACGACACCCGCAGCGGTCCGCCGTCGAGACGGGTCAGGTACGTCCGGTTCACCGCGACACGGGCTTTCAGTTCCCCCGGGTCGGCGACGAAGTGCGAGAGCTTCGAGTTCGAGTAGTCGGCGTACTCGAGCAACTCGGGAATCGGTTTCGCACCCACGTCGGCCGAGTCGACGTACTCGCGGAGGTCGGCGGGCGGCGCGTCGTAGTCGACCAGCGGATACCGTGCGGCCGTCGAGACGAACGAGAGCACCTCACGGGCGCTCGCCTCGGCCTTGTACGCCTCGAACGCCGCTTCGACCGCGTCGTTGTACGTGCGGACGGGGTCGCGGAGTCGGTCGACAGGGGCGTCGAGGTTCGCCTCGCTAAGTCGTTCGAGGCGTCGGAGGTCCGCGAGTCGGTCGTCGACGTTCGAGAGTTGCTGTTCGGCGTCGATCGTGGCTCTCCGGTGTCGCTCCCGGGCGGCGTCTCGCTCCGCCAGCAGTGCGGCGACGTCGGCGGCGGGTTCGAGTGCGTCGCGGGCGGCGTCGAAGTGTTTCTCGCTCAGACGGCGGCGGTCGAGAATGTCGTTGGCCGCCTCGAACGCATCGGCGGCGGGCGCGTCGTCGTCGACGCCCTCGACGAGTTCGAGGAACTGCTGTTCGAATGTGACGAACGCGCCGAAGTCGCCCGTCCCGGTCGCGCGGTCCTCGTAGCGGTCGAGCAGCGACACCGCGCGCTCGTAGGCGTCGGCGACCGCCTCGACGGCGTCTGCTCCCCGGTCGGCGACGGCCGTCTCGGCGTCACGGCGGGCCTCGTAGGCGGTCACCAGTTCGTCGACGGCCGCCTCGGCGTCCGAGGCGGTGGTAGACGGGTCGATACGGCCGCCGTCACCGGCTCCGGCGCTGTCGTCAGTCGTCGGGTGGTCCGCGCCGGTCATGGTCAGTAGACGTCGTCGGGGTCGAACACGCGTTCGCCGACGTGCTCACCGTCGACGGTCCGGTAGAAACAGGAGCGGTGGCCGGTGTGGCACGCGCCGCCGGACTGGTCGACGAGGTACAGCAGCGTGTCGGCGTCGCAGTCGACCCGAACTTCTTTTACTTCCTGGGTGTGGCCGCTCGTCGCGCCTTTCTCCCAGAGCTCGTCGCGACTGCGCGAGTAGTAGTGCGCGCGACTCGTCTCTCGGGTGCGTTCGAGGGCTTCGGGCGAGACGTACGCGAGCATCAACACCTCGCCGGAGTCGGCGTCCTGGGCGACGGCGGGGACGAGTCCGTTCTCGCCGAAATCCACGTCGACGGTCATAGCTGGATAGTTGCGGGTCCGACCGATATGTCTTCTGCGTTTTCGACGGTCAGACCAACCCAACCGCGCCCAGGATCCCGAAGAGGATGTCGCCGTAGAGGAGCGCGACGAAAAGACCGACGAACATCGGGACGATGAACGGGAGGCCGGGCATCACCCAGACCGCCTCGCGGGTCGTCACGAGGTCGAGTCCGTCGCGGAGTTTCTCGGGCGTCGTCCCGTAGGCGCTCCAGTCGAGGGAGTCGAGAAACGCCGCGGCGGCCCACGGGTCGTCGGAGTCGGTCCCCGAGTCGACTTCGGGGCGTTCTCGAACGACGGCTCCGCCGTCGGCGACGACAGGATCGTTCGCCCGGCCGTCACCGACCGACCCGTCGCCGACGGGGTTCGTCTCGCCGACGCTCGCCGGGTCGCGGTACGCGTCGGGGTCGGCGCGCAGGTCCGACAGCGTCGTCCCGCGCCAGCGGAGATACATCCGGAGCGCGTCGAGGTCCAGTCCGTCGCGTGTGTACCCCCGCGGTGTCTCGAACAGGCTGCCGTGGCGAGTGAGCAACGACGGGACCGAGACTTTCGTGCCGACGAACATCACCGGCGAGAAGCGCCGCGCGGCGAGGTTTCGCAGGGCGAGCGCGAGCGGGTACGCGACGGCGACGAGGACGGCGTTCGTGAGGATAGTGAACGAGAAGACGCCGAGCGTCGTCTCCACGAGGGGGAGTTCGACGCCCGAGACGCGGTAGGAGGGAAACGTCGGAAACAGTAGCGCGAGGACGATGAGCGCCTTCGCGTCCGCCGCGCCGAAGCCGCCGATGTACCAGAACGCGTAGCCGATGGGCGCGACGAAGAAGACGCTAATCGCGACCTGCAGGAGGAACAGCGAGTCCAGCGGACCGAACGGGTACGCCGCCACTAGCTCCCACGCGAGCAGGAGGATACCGAGCGCCGCCAGCGGCGGCCACATGCGGTTCGGAAGGCGTCGTGTCTCCACGTCCCGCCACGCCGCCCACGCGAAGACGGGGACGACGAGCAGGCGCAGCAGGTCCGGTGTCGTACCGAGCACGATTCGCCCTTGCAGGTAGGGAAAATAGGTGTTGTGGTCGTGGCGAGTGCGTCAGTAGGAAAAACCGTCAGTCGAGCTTACGTCGGCGGAACGGAACCGCTCGTCGAGTTCAGGTCAGCGGGAGGAACGTCGACAGTAGGAGCACCGTCAGCAGACCGGTGATCGAGACGATGGTCGTCAACGCCGTCCACGTCTTCAGCGTCTCCGTCTGCGTGAGGCCGCCGATCTCCTTGACGAGCCAGAAGCCGCTGTCGTTGTACCACGAGCAGATGTTGCCGCCCGCGCCGATAGCCATCACGAGGTACGCCGGGTTGACCGACAGCGAGGCGACCGCGCCGGACCCGGCCATGATACCCGCCGTCGTGAGCATCGCGACGGTCGCAGAGCCCTGCGCGATGCGGACCGTCGCGGCGATAAGCCACGCGGTGACGAGCACGCCGATGCCGAGCCCCGAGAGGATGTTGGTGATGTAGTCGCCGATGCCGGCGGCCGCGAGCATCGCACCGAACGCGCCGCCGGCGGCGGTGATGGCCGCGATGTTGCCACCGGATTTCAGCGCCTCGGTGAGCTCGTCGCCCCACGCCTCGTCGGAGAGCGCGCGCATCCGACGGTAGGTGAGCGCCGCGGCGATAGCTGCCGCCGTCAGCGCGAAGTTCGGGTCGCCGAAGAAGCCGGTGATGGAGCGAATCGGCGCGTCCTCGCCGAGGAACGTCGTCGCCGCGGTGTCGGAGGCGACGAGGACGACGGCCAAAAGAATCGGTAGCGACGCCTCGAGGACGCCCGGAAGCTGACTGTTCGAGCGCTCGGCGAGTTCGGTCAGTTCGTCGCCGGTCGTGTCCATCGCGTCACGAAGCGGGATGTCCATCCGTTTGTTTATCCATCGACCGTAGACGATGCCACCGACGAACGCCGAGGGGACGGCGACCGCGAGGCCGATGGCAATCGTCCAGCCGAGATTGACGTTCGGAAGTTCCTCCGCGACGGCGAGCGGGCCGGGCGTCGGCGGGACGAACACGTGCGTCGTCGCCGCGCCCGCGCCGACGACGACGATGTAGAGCGCGTAGTTCTTGCCGACGCGGGCGCGCATCGACCGCGCCAGCGGTGCCATCAGGTAGAACACGTTGTCGAAGAACACCGGGATGGCGAGGAAGGAACTGCTCCCCCAGAGCGCGAAGTCGGAGTTCTCGCTGCCCGTCAGCGAGGTGAAGCCACGAACGATGCGTTCGGCCGCACCGCTTCCCATCATCGACTTGCCGATGACCGCCGCCATGAGGATCGGGATTCCGATGCCGGCCATCCCCTCGCCGAACGATTCGGCGACCTGCGCCGGAACGTCGGCGAACGCCACCTGCGGGGCGACGATGCCGACGACGAGCGTCGCGATGACGAGGCCGACGAACGCCGGGAGGTCCCAGTACACCAACAGCAGAATGACCGAGACGAGTCCGACGGCGAAGGCTATCAGCGGACTGTGGGCACCGCCGAGCTGTGCCACCTGTGGATTCGCGAAAACGTTCATGTGAAACTACGACAGTAGTGACTGGCGGCCCCGCATTTATTTATTTGGTATCGTTGAATATTGGTAATGTGCGAATATCTTTGATTGTGTTTGGAATTTTAATTCAGATTAACTGCTCAGTATTGTGAGGTAACCGGCGGAGTCACCCCGGTGTGAGCGGTGAGACCGGCGGAACAGGAGCGACGCTACTGGCGGTTGCAGTCGCTAAAAAACCGGAGAGAACTGAGCCGCTCAGATGACGCGGTTCTGCAGGTAGTCGAGGTGCTTCGCGTTGTAGACGATGCGCACCTCGTCGGCCGCGGGTGAACCGATGCAGGTGAGACGGACGTTTTTGTCGTCGACTTCCTCGTCGGAGAGAATCTGCTGCATGTCCATCTCGATTTCGCCCTCGTACAGGATCGCGGCACAGTTCGCACACGCGCCTGCACGGCACGAGAACGGCCAGTCGTAGCCCTGTGCCTCGGCGGCTTCGAGGATATACTCGCCCTCGTTGACGTCGAGCGACCCGTAGTCTTCTTCGTCGAGGCCAGCGTCGGCCGCGTTGTCGAAGAGGTCGTCGTCGTCCATTTCCCAGCCTTGGTCGTCCAGTACTTCGTAGTTAAGGTATTCTACCGTGGGCATCACCCGGTGGTTCGGCACCCATACCATTAGACTTTGCTGTTCAGACCCGGAGCGTGGGTGGTTCGAGCCACGGAAACGACGCGTCAGTCCGTCTCGGCGTTCACAGCGGCACGAACCGGAAGAGCAGAAACGACGCAAGCGCCGACAGCGAGGGAGTGAGAATCCAGAAGAAGATGACGCGACCCGTCGTCCCCGGGTCGAACAGGTCGTTCGCCGTGAGTTCGTCGTCCGCGTCGCCGACGCGGGGGACCGTCTCTCGTCGCTCGGCCGCGAGCGCGTTCACCGAGACGTTCGGTCCCTCACCGCGGACGGCCTGTCCGAGCGTCACCGTCCGCGTCGCCCGACCCCAGCCGAGACCGACGATGCTCATCGTCGCGCTGACCGCGAGACTCGCCGGGATACCCAACGCTGACAACACCGCGATGAGCGTCGCGCTGACGACTTCGACGACGAGCGCCGCGAGAATCGGGAGGTCGGTGAGGTCGTTGCCGACGGTGTCGAGCGTCCGCCGCGCGATGGTGAACGCGCCGAGGCCGATGGCTCCCGCCGCCACCAGGATACCACCTTCGAGCGACACCGCGCCGTTGCCGACCAACGGCGCGACGGCGTTGGCGACGTTCGACGCCCCCGCCGAGAACGCCATGTAGCAGGCGATGACGACGACCAACACCGTCCCGCCAAACTCCTGTCGCGTCGTCCCCTCGCCGAGGCGCGGCAAGGGGTCGAACGCCAAGAGCGGCCCCTCGGTTCGGTCGATGGCGAAGCGCGCGTCGAGGTACGGGTACACGTACCGACCGACGACCGCGCAGACCCAGAAGGCGAGGATGGGCGCGACGATCCACCACGAGACGATTTCGAGCATCGCACTCTCGTTGAGCGTCCCCGTGGCGACGCCGAGTCCGGCGATTGCGCCGACCGCCGTCATCGACGTGGAGGCCGGAACGCCGAACGTGTTCGACACGAGGAGCGCGAGGCCGACGAACAGCAGCACGGCGACGCTGGCGGCGAGGGTGAACTGGCTCTGCGGGACGATTTCGCCGCCCATCGTCTTGATCACCTCGCGGCCGGCGGTCCAGCCGCCGAGGAGTGCGAAGCCGCTCATCAGCGCCGCGGCGGCGAGTTTGCTCACGACACCGCTGCCGACGGCGGGACCGAACGCGACGCCGGTGGAAGAGCCGCCGATGTTGAACCCGACGAAGACGGCGACCAGAAGACCGACGACCAACAGAGCGTCTACCACGTGACAGCCGTAGAACGGTCCCGATGTTAAGCCACCCGCATTCAGCCGGGCGGTCGATTCCACTTCAGCCGGGCGGTTGGCCCCCGTTCGGCCGTCCGTCCGAGCGCAGATACCGGCGTGCTCGGCCACGGCTTCGGTCGTGTCGCGGACCGTCCGGAATCGGCGACAGCTCAGACGAACGGGACGAACCGGAAGACGGCGTAGGCGGCGACGGTGGCGAACGCCGGAACGAGATTCTGCAGGACGACGATTCGAGCCGTCGTCGCCGGACGATACAGTTCCGCCGTCGCGGCCGTCTCCGTCGGCGCGAGCGGCGGTTCCTCGGTCAGTTCGCCGGCGGTGCCGAACCCGGTCGCGGCCGCCGAGTGCGCGGACGTCTCCGTTGAACCGGTCGCCGCGGGCGCGCCGACACCCCCGGCGGCGGTACCCGGAAGCGTCGTTCCCTCGGCGCGGGTCGCGCGGCCCCAGCCGAGACCGACGATGCTCATCGTGGCGATGACGACGAAACTCGCCGGGACGCCGAGCGCCGACAGCACGGTCACGAGACTCGCGCTCACCGTCGCGACGACCAGCGCCGCCGCCAGCGGGAGGTCGGTGAGGTCGTTGCCGACGGTGTCGAGCGTCCGCCGCGCGAGCGTGAGCGCGCCGAGACCGATGGAACCGGCCGCCAGCAGGATTCCCTGATTCATCGTCAGCGCACCGTTGCCGACGAGTGGGGCGACGGCGTTGGCGACGTTCGACGCCCCCGCCGAGAACGCCATGTAACACGCGATGGCGACGACGAGCACCGTCCCGCCGAGTTCGCGCATCGTCGTGTTCGGTCCCAACGCGGGGCGGGGCGTGAACTGGAGCAGCGGACCCTCGGACTGTCTGACGGCGATGCGGGCCGCGATTTCGTCGTACGCGTAGCGGCCGACGACGGCGCTGACCCAGAAGCCGACGATGGGTGCGACGAACCACCACGAGACGATTTCGAGGACGACCCCCGTGTTGAGGCGGTTCGAGGCGAGGCCGAACCCGGCGATAGCGCCGACGGCGGTCATCGACGTCGACGCGGGGACGCCGAAGACGTTCGAGACGAACAGCGCGAGGCCGACGAAGAACAGCATCGCGATGCTCACCGAGAGCGTGAACGGGTCGCCGGTGACGATGTCGCTGCCGAGGGTATCGACGACGCGCCGCCCGACGGTCCATCCGCCGAGGAGCGCGAACACGGACATCAACGCGCCCGCTATGAGTTTCGACACCGCACCGCTGCCGACGGCGGGGCCGAACGCGACGCCGGTGTTGGAACCGCCGACGTTGACCCCGACGAAGACAGCGACGAGAACGCCGGCGACGAGGAGGAGGGTCGACACGATACCATGGTTGGCGTGAAACCCACATAAGCGCCCGGTTCCGGTCCCGTCGTCGTGTTTGGCGGCGAACAGGTGAGGTGATCGCTCGCCGGGCGGCGGCGGGTCGGCGTCGCCTCCAGTCGTGCTCACCGACCGAGGCGTTTTACTCGCCGTGGTGCGCAGCGTCGTCCATGACACAGTTCTCCGAGTTCGAGGTCGTACCGGCCGTCGACGTGCAGGACGGCGAAGTCGTCCAACTCGTACAGGGCGAGCGCGGCACCGAGAAGCGCTACGGCGACCCCGTCGAGGCGGCGCGGCGCTGGGTCGACGAGGGGGCGAAGACGCTCCATCTCGTCGACCTCGACGGCGCGTTCGAGGGGCAGCGCGAGAACGCCGCAGCCATCGAGGCCATCGTGGAGGCGACGGACGTCGACGTGCAGGTCGGCGGCGGCATCCGGACCGCGGCGGACGCGATAGCGCTCCTCGACGGCGGCGTCGACCGGGTCATCCTCGGTACGGCGGCCGTCGAGAACCCCGACATCGTCGTCGACATCGACGAGGAGTACCCGGCGTCGGTGATGGTGAGCCTCGACGCGAAAGACGGCGAAGTCGTCGTCTCGGGGTGGACCGAGGGAACCGGTCTCGACCCGGCGGAGGCGGCGGTCCGCTACGAGAAACTGGGCGCGGGCGCGATTCTGTTCACCGATGTCGACGTCGAGGGGCAGTTAGAAGGCGTGAAAGCGGATCGAGTGCGACGAATCGCCGACGCCGTCGAGATTCCGGTCGTCGCCAGCGGCGGCGTCGCGACGGTCGAGGACGTACGGACGCTCCGCGAGGCGGGCGCGGCGGCCGTCGTCGTCGGAACGGCGCTGTACGAAGGACAGTTCACGCTCCGCGAGGCGATGTCGGCGTAGGGACGCGGACAGCTCAGGACCGCAGTCGGGAGCCGATGCCGCATTCCAGCGTGTCCACGGTGCCGACGGCCGCGACCAGGACGAGCAGGAGGCCGAACAGCACGCCGGTGAACGTCATCGACGACACGAACAGCACTCCCACGGCGAGCGTGAGCGCTATCATCAGTTCACGCTTCATCGGTGTTCGGAAAGAGACGCTTCAGCCATATCAAAAGGTATCAGACGGCCGTCTGCCCCGCGTCAGACGACTGTAAACTCGGTGTCCGTTCGTGCCGACGCCGGGCCGCGGTCGGGGTCGCGAGAACGCAACGGTGATACGCGAGGCGTCCGAGAGTCGGCCATGAGCGACCGTACCGCCTCCGTGTTCCGCGAGACGGCGGAGACCACCATCGACCTCACGCTCGCCGTTGACGGCACCGGCGACGCCGACGTCGACACCGGTATCGGCTTCTTCGACCACATGCTGACCGCGTTCGCCAAACACGGCCTCTTCGACCTCGACGTGGAGTGCGACGGCGACCTCCACGTCGACGACCACCACACCGTCGAGGACGTCGCTATCGTCCTCGGCGAGGCGTTCGCCGACGCCCTCGGCGACAAGTGCGGTATCGGCCGCTACGCCGACCGCAGAGTCCCCCTAGACGAGGCCGTCGTCGGCGTCGTCGTCGACGTGAGCGGTCGGCCGCACTTCGAGTTCGACGGCGAGTTCTCGCAGGACCGAATCGGCGATTTTTCGAGCGACATGGCGCGGCACTTCGCGTACTCGCTGGCGATGAACGCGGGCCTGACGCTCCACGTCGACGTCGAGCGCGGCGTCAACGCCCACCACGAGGTGGAGGCGCTGTTCAAGGCGCTCACTCGGGCGCTGGACGACGCGACCCGCATCGACGAGCGCCGCGCCGACGACACGCCGAGCACGAAGGGCGAGTTGTAAGCGCAGCGCCGGAACGCCCCCCTCAGTCGATTCGCCGGAACAGGTTCGGGTAGTCGCGGACGACTCCATCGGAATCGACCGGAATCTCGGCCGAGAAGCCACTCGTCAGGCTCTCGTAGCGGAAGCGGCCGCCGTCGGCGTCGACAGGGGCGAGACAGGTGTACTGTTGCCGCACCTTCGACACCGCCAGCGACGGAACCGAGACGTACACCATCGAGAGCGTCGCCGACTCGCCGGCGGCGAGGTCTAGACGGCGAATCGGGAGCGCGTTCGTGAACGGCGTCCCGGAGATGTCGGCGTCCAGACACCCGTCGAGTTCGGGAATCGGCGCGCCGTCGGCGTCGGTCCACCGGCCGTCGCCGTCCGTGAGGAGGCGGAGAGTCGCGTCGCCGTCGAAGGAGTCGACTGACACCGAGCGAACTCGTCCATCGGCGTCGCAGTCGAGCGCGTACCGGAATCGGAAGCGCTCGCCGTCACGGCCGCTGAGGACGACCGACTCGGCCGATAGCGGCCCTGTTTCGTATCGCAGATGTTCGAGTCCGACGCCGTCGTCGGGTTCCCACAGCACGTCGTTCATAGTCGAAGCGCGCGGACGAACGCGAAAGCGCGTTCGGTCCGTCGTGACCGAGACTCCGGTTCAGTTCCGGTGCAGCTGTCCGTCTCGCTCCGCGAGCACGCCGTGTTCGACGGCGTAATCGATGATTGCGCGGGCTTGCGAGTCATCGAGGTCGTACGCGCCCGACGCGAGCGACTCGATTTCCGTTCGGTCGACCGGGAACTCCCGATTGGACAGCAGGCGCATCACCGTCCTGAACTCGGCGGGTTTCTCGCCGGGAGTGCCCGGACGCTCGACGACGTTGGAGTTCGTCTCGGCATCGTCGTCTTCGGGTTCCGTCTCGACATCGTCGTCTTCGGGGCGCGGGAAAGCGTCGGGGTCGTCCGCAGGCGTGCTGCCGATGGTGACGTCGCCGGCGTCGGATGCGAGCGGGTCGTCGAAACCGGCCGTGTCGATGGCGTCGCCCGGCGAAGGTACGGCGTCGGCCGTCTCCGAGTCGGTTTCGTCCGAAGCGCCGGACGACCCGTCGGCGGTGACAGAGTCGGACGGATCCGGCGCCGGAGCGGGACTCGCGGGCGACGACTCCGGTGGTGACGGAGGCGACGAGGGCGAGTCGACGTCGGAGGGAGCCGACGGCGAGCGCGGCGGCGCGCTCCGGGTCGTCGAGCCCGTGGTAGGCGCGTTCGACGCTTCGTCGCCGAGCACGTCGACGATGGGTTCGAGGACGGTCCCGAGTTTCTGTCGACAGTTCGTACAGAGCACGACGGTTCGCTGCTGTTCGTCGGTCGGGTCGAACCGCGGCGGGACGACGGCGAGTTCGGTGAGGCCGTCGCCGAACTGTCCGCAGAAGTAGCACGAGTCGAGGTCGGCCATACGCCAGACCCGGGGGCCGGCGGCTAAAAACCCCCGGGTGAGGTGCGAGCGCGCGAGGCGCGAGAGACGAGGCGAGGCGCGCGAAGCGGAGAGACGGCCACAACTAAGACCGAGAGGCGCGCAGGTGCTCGCAAGCGAATGTTCGACGAAATCATGGAGAAGTTCGAGGGGAGTCCGAGCCAGCAGGCGGTCATCCGCCTGCTCCTCGAACGCGGCTTCTCGGTCAACGACGAGGGACGCGTCGTCTCCGGCGGCATCGAGATTCCGAACACGCAGATCGCCCGCGAAATCGGCGTCGACCGCCGCGTCATCGACTCGACGACCGAGGCGATTCTCGACGACGACGACCTCCGACCCATCTTCCAGAACATCAGCGCGATTCCGAGTCTGTTGAGCCTCGCGCCGGTGCTCGATTTGGCCGCGCTCACGGTCGAAGTCGGCGACGCCGACGAACCGGGTATCGTCGCGTCAATCACGTCGCTGCTCGCCGACGAGGGCATCAGCATTCGTCAGACCGTCAGCGAGGACCCCGAGTTCACCGACGAGCCGAAACTGTACATCGTCACCGACGAGCCGATTCCGGGAGCGTTGCTCAACGAGATTTCGGCGCTCCCGTTCGTCCGCCGCATCAGTCTGGCCTGAGTGGTTCGGCCCTCGAACGACGACCGTCGATGAACAGCGTCATCTACCCCGACGGTTCAACAACGCGTATGCAAGAGCCGACGGCGATGCGGTCGAACGAGTCGACTACGGAGAGCGCGGGACTCGTCGTCGCGCGTCTCGTCGCCGGGCAGGCGGCGTTCGTCGCCGCGACCGTCCACCTCTGGTGGGGGTTCCCGCGGCTGTTCGCCTACCTACAGGCAGGCTCGTTCGCCGACCCCCGCCCGTACCTGTTCGTTCCCTCGGGACTGGTGCTTCTCGGCGTCGTCGGCGCGATGCTCCTCGGCCGGCGTGACAAGGCGCTGTACGCCGTCGCCGCGGCGGTGCTGGCGGCGTACGTCCTCGGCTACGTCTGGTGGCACCTCGGCGACCACGGCGGCCTCGTCCCCGGCGGCCACGCGCAGGGGCCGCTCGCGACCATCCTCGAACACCTGCTGGCCGAACCGCGCGACTTCGTGTCGATGTTCGCCGAACTGGTCGGCCTCGGGGCGTTCGCAGCGCTGCTCGGACTCGACCGCTAACCGAGGAGAGACAACCCTTTCTTCCAGCGTCCCGCGCACTCGACCATGACCGACGCCTATCGCACCGTCGCCGGGCGGGCGAGCGCGCAGTTCGAGGTGAGGGGTTCGGAGTTCATCGGCTACGTCGCCCCCGCCGACGGCGTCGACGCCGCGGAGGCGTTTGTCGCCGAAATCGAGGAGAAGCACCCCGATGCCACCCACAACGTCCCCGCCTACCGCGTCCCCGCCGGTCCCGCATCGGCGTCGAACCCGGGCGACGTGATGCTCCGCGAGTACCAGAGCGACGACGGCGAACCGACCGGGTCGTCGGGCAAGCCGGCGCTGAACGTGCTCGTCCAGCAGGACATCAGGAACGTCGTCGCCGTCGTGACGCGCTACTACGGGGGGACGAACCTCGGCGTCGGCGGCCTCGCACGGTCGTACTCCCGCGCGGTCAAGGAGGCCGTCGAGGCGGCGGGCGTCGTCGAGGAACTGCCCCACGAGACGTTCTCCGTGGAGGTCGAGTACGACGATTCAGGCACCGTTCGGGGGATTTTGGAGAGCACAGGCGTCGAGTTCGACGCCGCGTACGAAGAGAGCGTGAGCTTCGAGGTCCGCGTCCCGGTCGACGACGCCGACGCGCTTCGGGAGCGACTGCGCAACGCGACGAGCGGGCGGGTCGGAATCGGGAAGTGAGCGCTCACACGCTTCCGGCAACGACACACTCACGGCGGGCGATTGCGTCAGCCCCCACATGACCGAACGAGACGAGGCGTACGAGGCCATCGTCGTCGGCGGCGGCATCGTCGGCGCGTCGACCGCCTACCACCTCACCCGCGAGGGTGTCGACACGCTGCTCGTCGACCGACGCGACGAGGGCAGAGCGACCGACGCGGGCGCGGGCATCCTCTCGGCGGCGACGAGCAGTCGCGGCAGCGACAGCGTCTGGTTCGACTTCGCGACGACGGCCGTCGACTACTACGACGAACTCGTCGCGGCGCTAGAAGCGGCGCAGGACGGCCCGCACGGCTACGCGAAGCGGGGGCTTCTGAACGTCGCGTTCGACGCCGAGGAGGCCGAACAGTACGACGAGGTGCTCGACCGCATCCGCGAGCGACAGGCGAGCGGCGAACCGCCCGCCGAGGGGACGGTTCACGAACTCACCACCGCGGAGGCGCGCGAGCGCTTCCCGCCGCTCGGCGAGACGGAGCGCGCGTTCTACTACGACGACGCCGCCCGCGTCGACGGACAGACGTTCGAGGGAGCGCTCCGCCGGGCCGGCGAGGCGCACGGACTCGACACGCTGGAGGCGAGCGTCGAGTCGCTCGTCCTCGACGGCGGCGAGGTTCGCGGCGTCGCCGTCGATGGAAACGAAATCGCCGCCGACGCCGTCGTCGTCGCGGGCGGCGCGTGGTCGAACGCCTTCGGCGCGCAGTTGGGCGTCGAGATCCCGGTCGAACCCCAGCGCGGCCAGATCGTTCACCTCGACCTCGACGCCGACACGGAGGGCTGGCCCATCGTCAGCCCCTACCGACACAAGTACATGGTGTCGTGGGACGACGGCCGCGTCGCCGTCGGCGCGACCCGCGAGACGGGTGCAGGATTCCAGCCGAAGACGACCGTCGAGGGACTCCACGACGTGTTCGGCGAGGTTCTTCGCGTCGCGCCGGGGCTCGCCGACGCCTCGCTTCGGGAGGTGCGGGTGGGGCTTCGACCGCTCGCCGAGGACGGGCTGCCCGTGCTGGGCGAGGTGCCCGGCGTCGACGGGGCGTTTCTGGCGGCGGGCCACGGCCCGACCGGTCTACAGCTGGGTCCATACAGCGGGAAACTCGTCGCCGACGCGGTCCGCGGCGAGGACGTGGCCGGGGAACTCGAACCGTTCGGGGTCGAGCGGTTCTGAGTTCTCGGAACGGTTAGTTACTCGTCTGAAAACGTATGTCGACTCTCCCAGTAGCGGTGCGTATGCTCCTCCAAGTCGCGGGAAGCGGACCGTCGCTGCCCGAATACGCGTCACAACTGGCGTTCGTGGTCCTCCTCGGACTGGTCGCGTCCGCGGCGACGTATCTCGTCGTTCGAGCGCTTCTCGTGACGTTCGTCGGGTGGACGATGCGCGACGGACGGCCACGTCTCGGAGCTCTCGGAACGACCGCAGCGAAGGCGTTCGCGTTTCTCGTCGCGGTATCGACGGGGCTCGGTATCACCGGGTTCGGGGGCTTCCAAGTGTTGTTCTCGCTTATCGGCGTCGGCGGTGTCGTCGTCCTCGCGGGCGTCGTCTATCGGTTCGAGCGGTCGCTGGCGAGTCGACAGCGGTCGTAACGACGAGGGAAAAAGAGAACCGCTCTCAGTCGGTCGTCGTCGCCGACGACGACGGTTCGGCGCGCGCGCCATCCATCTGCCGTCGGTTCCGTAGCGTCAGCGCTCCCAACAGCACGCCGCCGACGAGACGGAGCAGCAGGTCGAGCGTCAGTATCTCGACGCCGACGCTCATCCCGGCCCCGGAGAGAATCGTGAACAGCGGATTCAAGAGCATCTGCGGTGCCATGAGCAGAATCGAGGAGAGGGCGAACAGCGAGCGCTCGACGCTGCCGACGGGCGAGTAGAGGTAGCCGATGATGGTCGGGCCGAGCGCGAACACGCCGAGGAACAGCCCGACGATGGGGACGACCACCTCGGGGACGAAGTAGCCGAGGTCGGCGACATCAGCGAAGTTGATGATGTGGTACTGTTCGGTGCTCTGGCCGCGGATGAGCAGGATGCCGGGCGAGAAGACGAACGCGAACGGGACGACCGCCTTGTTCAACGAGAGCGTGAACGCCTCGACGCCCGTCTTGAACGGGTCGGACTTCGCCACGCCGGAGGCGGCGTACGCCGCGACCGCGACCGGCGGCGTGATGTCGGCGATGACGCCGAAGTAGAGGATAAAGAGGTGCGCCGCGAGCAGCGGGATGTTCGCGAGCTCGGAGATCGCGCCGCCGAGCAGCGCGACGAGGATGATGTACGTCACCGTCGTCGGCATCCCCATCCCGAGGATGATAGAGGAGATGGCGGTGATGAGCAGCAGCAAGATGAGCGACCCGCCGGAGACGGCCTCGATGAGCGCGACGAGGTTCGGACCGAGACCGGAGACGCTGATGACGCCGGGGATGACGCCCGCGGCGGCGACGGCGACGACGACTACCGTCGCGGTGCGCGCGCCCGACTCCATCGACTTCAGGATGAACGTCCCGAAGCGGTAGGCGTTGTTGTCGGCGAGCGAGCGGCGGCCGAACGCGTCGGCGGTTTTCGCGGCGGACTCGTCGACGGCGGGGTCGTACTCCAGAAGCGGCGAGGCGGCGCGCGGCCGCGCGAGGAGGAACGCCGCGCTCACGAGAATGATGATGGTGCCGAGCTGTCCGGCCGCCGCGTCGAGCGCGGCGCGGGGGGCCATCCCGCCGGTTCCCGCGCCGGTCATCGCGCCGACGATGCCCGCCCCTGTCAGTAGGCGCGCGACTGCCTCGGCAGCGAACAGCGCGGCGATGGTGCCGAGCAGCGGGACGCGCGTCCGTTCGTTGTAGGTGGCGACGAGCGCTATGAGCGCGATGATGGCGACGATGGTGTACCACGCCGACCGCGACACGGAGTAGCGAATGCCGATGAGGTAGACGAGCAGCAGCGCGATAGGTGCGAGGTAGTACCAGCCGCTCCGCAGGTGACTGCCGACGGCGACGAGTTCGGAGGGGTCGACGCCTCCGATGCCCTCGCGCGACGCTTCGAGGTGGACCATCACCCAGACGCCGAAGAAGAAGACGATGGCGGGTATCGCCGCGGCGACGATGACGGTGTCGTAGGAGACGCCGACGAACTCGACGATGAGGAACGCCGCCGCGCCCATCACCGGCGGGAGAATCTGCCCGCCGGAGGAGGCGGAGGCTTCGACGCCGCCGGCGAACTCCGGCCGGTAGCCCGAGCGCTTCATCAGCGGGATGGTGAACGCGCCCGTGGTGACGGTGTTGGCGATGGAGGAACCGCTGATGGTTCCCATGAAGCCGCTGGAGAGGATGCTCGCCTTCGCCGGGCCGCCCTTCCGAGAGCCGGTCATCGAGTACGCGAGGTCGATGAACCACTGGCCCGCGCCGCTCATCTCCAGGAACGCCCCGAAGAGGACGAAGATGTAGATGTAGCGGACACTCACCTCGACGGGGACGCCGAAGACGCCGTTGGCGGTGTTGTACCAGAGGTTCTGGATGACCGAGTCCCACGACGCCGACGGCGTCGAGAGGATACCGAGATACGGCAGGTCCTGTGGGATGTTGCCCGCGTACCGCGCGTAGAGGATGAACGTCGAGACGATGACCATGAGCAGCGTCCCGAGGGTTCGCCGCGTCGCTTCGAGCACGAGCAGGACGCCGATAGCGCCGAGGACGAACGCGTACGACACCTCGTCGAGCGGGACGCCGAGCGCCGAGACGGCATCGACCAGCGGCGCGAGGAAGGAGTACACTTCGGCGGTGGTGCGTCCGGACCCGAGTCCGAGCGCGCGCAGCGTCTGAATCTCGTCATAGTCGGTTATCATGTACGCCGCCGTCAGCGCCGAGAACAACACGAGCACGACGTCGACAGGCGTCACTCGCCGACGGTGCGGGTCGGCGATAGCCCAGCGGACGCCCGAGCGGAGACGCGTCGCCGCCCGCGTCATTGGATGTTCGACCCCGTATCTCCGTTCGAGGCCGGGGACGACCCGCGAGAGTCGCCGCGAGAAGAAGCCGTCGCCCGACGTCGCCGGGTAGAGCATGAACGCGAGGATGAGCGCGAAGACGACGTGTATCGCGCGAATCTGTAGCTGCTGGAGCGCGGCGAGACGCACCGTCCCGACGAACGGGAACGTTACCTCGAAGATGAACCCGCGCGCGGCGAGCCACATCTGAAACGCCGAGAACGCGATTCCGATGAACGCGACGACGACGGCGGCGACGCCGCGAAGGTTCCGTTTCCGTTCGAGTTCGTCGATGAGTTCCTGTTTCTCCTCCTCGGAGAGTTCCTCGTCCTGGGGTGTATCGTCGACAGTCATGGCATCATTCGCTGTAGTTTCGTTCGGTGTTCGAGGTGAACTCGGACGGTCTCACCGTCCGAGCGCGCGACGAGGTCGTACGTCTTGTCGTCGACGTGGAGTCTATGTTCAGCGACGCCGCCGGGCGAGACGTGCAGTTCCGACAGTCGAACGTCGTCGGGACGGTAGACGAAACTACCGTTTTCACGGGTGACGTTCGCCTGCGCGGGGAACCCCCAACCGTACGACGCGAACTCCATGCGCGTCATCACGAGTTCGTCGCCGCGGACGGCGTACACGTCGCGGACGGGACTGCCCTCGACGCTGTGGTTGTACGCGAGCGTCACCGTTGTGCCGTTCTCGACGGGCGTCGCGAGCAGTCGCTCGCCCGTCTCGGCGTCTTCGACGACGAGGACGCGCTCGGACTGGACGGCCGCCGCGCCACCGGCGAGAACGAGTGCGAGCACGACGACCGACGCGAGCGCGAGACCGACCGACCGTCGGCCGAGGCCGTCGCTCATCGCGAGTGCGGAGAACGGACAGTGGGTCGAACGTGCATCTGTACAGGTGGGTGGACCGCGTCGGAGTGCGGCCGTCCGAGCGTTGTTCGCTCGGAGGAGTTCGGATTAGCTCGATTCGTTGCCGCTCGTCTCGTTGCCGTCGGTCTCGTTACCGCCGGTTTCGTTGCCGCTGCCGCCGGTGTCGGCCTCGTCGAAGTACGCCTGCGCGCCGGGGTGCAGGTCGATGGACATCCCGTCCTGGGCGCTCTCGACGGTGATGAACTCCTGTTTGATGTTGATCTCGTCGGTGTTCTCGAAGATCGCCTCGGTGACCGACTGGACGACCTCCTCGGACTGTTCCTCGTTGGTCGCGATCATCGCCTGCACGGCGACGGTCTGGACCGGTTCGTCGATGCCGCTGTACGTGCCGGCGGGAATCTCGTCGTCGGCGAAGTACGAGCCGGCCTCTTTGACCTGCTCGCGCGCGTCACCGGAGATCTCGACGATGCGGATGTTGCTGTTGTTCGCGAGGTCCTCGATGGCGCCGACGGGCCAGCCGCCGACGACGAACGCCGCGTCGACGTCGCCGTTCTGGATCTGCTCGGCGGCCTGCGAGAAGTCGGTGTTCTGCTCGGTGTAGTCCTGAATGCCGACCGCTTCGAGGATCTGTCGCGCGTCGACCTGTGTGCCGCTGCCGAGGTCGCCGGTGTTGATGGTCGCGCCTTCGAGGTCCTGAACCGACTCGATGTCGGAGTTACCGGGCGTCACCACGTGGATGGTCTCGGGGTAGAGCGTCGCCACGCCGCGGATGTTCGGGATGGCGTTCCCCTCGAACGCCTCGATACCTTCGCCGTTGACCGCGAAGTACGCGACGTCGTTCTGCAGGAGCGCGAAGTCGGCGTCGCCGCTGCCGAGACTGCCGGCGTTCTCGACGCTGGCACCCGTCGACTGCACCTGCAGGGTGTAGTCGGTGTTCGCCTCGACGACGCTCTTGAACTGGTTCGACAGCGGGTAGTACGTGCCGCCGGTGCCGCCGGCGTGCCACGTGAGTTGGGTGTCGCCGCCGTCGCCGTTACCGCCGTCGGTGTCGTTACCGCCGTCACCGTCGCCGTTGCCACCGTTCCCGCCGTCGCCGTTGCCACCGTTCCCGCCGTCGGTGTCGTTACCGCCGTCACCGTCGCCGTTGCCGCCCTGAGAGCAGCCGGCCAGACCGACGAGTCCGGCCGCACCAGTTGCAGTAATGAACTTCCGCCGATTGAGATAGCGAGCCATACCTCAGAATGTCGTCCAGAGATATATATCAGTACCTGTCCGCCAATGATAACGAATGTCACGCATAAACGAACATATTCGGTCGAAGACGGTCGTCGCCAGTCACCGGCGCAGCGTTCCTGCTTCCGAAGGCTATTCCATGGAGGATGCGAGTCTCGCGGTATGCGACACGTCAGCGCCACTGACTACCACGACATCGCCAGACCCGAACATCCCCAGCTCTCTCCCGACGGCGAGCGGGTCGCTTTCGTCCGCAAAGTGCCGAAGGACGACGAGTCCTACGAGGCGACAGTGCACGTCGTTCCCGCCGACGGCAGCGGCGAGCCGCGGCGGTTCACCGTCGACGAGGGCGTCGACAGCGACCCGCGCTGGAGTCCGAGCGGCGACCGACTCGCGTTCGTCTCGACGCGCGGCGAGGACGACGACCGGCCGCAGCTGTGGGTGATGCCAGCCGACGGCGGCGAGGCCCGGCAGGTCACGGAGGTTCCCGGCGGCGTCAGCGCACCCGTGTGGAGCCCCGACGGCGAGCGAATCGCGTTCGTGCAGGCGACGACCGAAGAGGAACGGGAGGCGGAACTCGACCTGAGCATCGCCGACGAGGAGGAGTACGAACGCGAGACACCGGATCCGCGCGTCGTCGACCGCCTCGTCTACCGGCAACTCGCGCGATACATCGACGGCACGCGCGGCCACGTCTACGTCGCCGACGTCGAATCGGGCGACGTAGAACGCCTCACCGACGGCGACTACGACCACGGTAGCCCCTCCTGGAGCGACGAGACGACGCTGTACTATACGTCGAAGCGCACCGAGGATCCGGACGACAACGTCTACGTCGACGTGTTCGCCTACGACACCGACGCCGGCGAGGAGGAGCGCGTCCTCCAGACGACTGGGTGGGGCACGGACCTCGCCGTCGCCGGTGACGGCCGCGTCGTCTACGCGCGGACGCCCGAGGACCGCACCTCGATGCGACAGACCGACCTCGAACTGTTCGACCCCGAGTCGGGAGAGACGACGGTGCTGACGGCCGACCTCGACCGCACCGTCGGCGCGGTCGGCTTCCAGTGGGACCCCGCCGAGGAGTTCGTCCACTTCGTCACGCCCGACGAGGGCGACTTCGTCTGCCGTCGGGTCGACGACGCGGGCGCGGCAGTCGAAGTCGTCGCGGGCGACGGCCACATCACCGACATCTCGGCGGGCGACGAGGCAGTCGCCTTCGCGAAGAGCGAGTGGGACCACCCCGGCGACGTGTTTATCGCACGTGGCGAAGAGACGACGCGACTCACCGAACTCAACGCCGACTACCTCGCCGACGTGGAGGTGGGCGAACCCGAAGAACTCCGGTTCGAGTCCGACGACGGCGTCGAGGTGCAGGGATGGGTACTCACGCCGCCCGATTTCGACCCCGAGGAGACGTATCCGCTCGCCGTCGAGATTCACGGCGGCCCGCATGCGATGTGGTCGACTACGGGGACGATGTGGCATGAGTTCCAGACGCTCGCCGCGCGCGGCTACGTCGTCTTCTGGTCGAATCCGCGGGGATCGACCGGCTACGGCGAGTCGTTCGCGATGGCCATCGAGCGCGACTGGGGCGACGTGACGATGACCGACGTGATGGCGGGCGCGGAGCTCGTCGCCGACCGCGACTACGTCGACGCGGAGAACGCGTTCGTCACCGGCGGCTCGTTCGGCGGCTTCATGACCGGCTGGATAGTCGGCCACACCGACTTCTTCGAGGGTGCGGTCGCCCAGCGCGGCGTCTACGACCTCTCGTCGTTCTACGGATCGACCGACGCGTTCAAACTCGTCGAGTGGGATTTCGGCGCGACGCCGTGGGAGGACCCCGAGTTCCTCTGGGAGCAGTCGCCGGTCGCCCACGCCGCGAACGCGACGACGCCGACGCTCGTCGTCCACTCGGACAACGACTTCCGCGTCCCGGTCAACAACGGCGAGATGTTCTACCTCTTCCTGAAGAAGAACGGCGTCGACACCCGCCTCGTGCGCTACCCGCGCGAGGGCCACGAACTCTCGCGGTCGGGCGAACCGGGCCACGTGGTCGACCGTATAGAGCGCATCACCCGCTGGTTCGACGGCTACTCGGACCACCACGACGTGCCGCCCGCGCTGGAGCGCGGCGACGACGGCCTCTCGGCTGGAGGCGACGAGAACGACGAGGAGTAACAGGAAACACAGAGCGCTTCGGAGCCGTCCGGAGCGCTCTACGGGACCGTTTCCACAGGAACGCCTCCGCGTCAGACGTGCTCGCTGTGGGCGGTTTCGAGTCGAAGAGAGGGGGTCGGGCGGCGAAGGGAAACGAACGAACCAGAAATCGAGCTGAGAGTCGCTACTTCGTGCGGAACGCGCGGTCGCCGGCGTCGCCGAGGCCGGGGATGATGTAGCCGTGTTCGTCGAGGTGGTCGTCGATGGCGACGGTGAGCAGGTCCGCCTCGGCGAACTGGCTGCCGACGCGGAGCAGGCCGTCGGGCGCGGAGACCGCAGAGAGTACGAACAGGTTCTCGAAGCCGTCGGCTTCCTCCAGCACATGGCCCAGAACCGTACACATCGTGCTGCCGGTTGCGAGCATCGGGTCGGCGACGATGACGGTGTCCGTCTCGGTTATCTCGGGGAGCTTCACGTAGTCGATGGAGATGGGGAACTCCCCCGCGTCGTTCATGCCGGCCTCCTCGTCGCGGCCGGCGCTGATGACGCCCTGCTTCGCGCGCGGGAACGCCTTCAGTAGCCCCTCGACGAACGGCGTGGCGGCGCGGAGCACGTTGACGATGACGACGTCGTCGAGGCCTTTGACGCGCTCGCCGGTCGTCTCAGCCATCGGCGTCTCGATGGAGACGAACTCGGTCTCCATCGCGCCGTCGATTATCTCGTAACCGCAGATGCGGCCGAGTTTCACGAGGCCTTTGCGGAACGCGACCTGTTCGGTCTCGACGTCGCGGAGCTTCGAGAGCGTGTCCTTGGCGAGCGCGTGGGTGATGAGGTACGCGTCGTCACGGTCTTCGATGGGCATGTGTAGAGCGGAAACGCCGAACGACATAAAGAACCTCATCGCCTCTCGGAGGGGCGAGCGACCCAGTCCGTGGGTGACCCTCGGCGACAAGCGAACGTTTACTCGGTGAAACCGTCGGGGGGCCCGATTCGAGCGAGGTTCGGCGATGAATAACAAAGCCTCCAGTTACGGAGCGCTACCACGATGTCCCCGACGAGAGGATCCACACGGACGGGACCGGGCGCCGAGACGAAACGCGAAGGCGAGTACCGAATCCGGGGTTACGAGGCGGGCGACAGGGACGGGCTGTTAGCGCTCGATCGGGCGGTGTGGAACCGCCCGCGCGGCCGGGAGTGGTTCGACTGGAAGTACGCGAAGAGTCCGTACGTCGACCACGTCCCCATCTTCGTCGCGGAGCGGGACGGCGAGATAGTCGGGGCGCGGCCGTTTCTCGTCCTGCCGCTGCGCGCGCCGAGCGCGACTGGTATCGCCTTCCAACCGGCGGACACGATGGTCCACCCCGACCACCGGCGGCAGGGGTTGTTCACGCGGATGACCGCGGCGGCGCTCTCACATTACGCCGACGCGGCCGACGGTCCCGACCTCTACTTCAACTTCCCGAACGACATGTCCCGGTCGGGCTACGAGAAGCTCGGGTGGCGAAACGCGGGCCGCCGGACGACGTTCTATCGAGTACAGAACCCGAGCGCGCTCGTTGGAACGCGACTCAACGAGGTCGGCGAGTCGTTCGCGCGGTTGACGACGCCCGTCGCCCGACGCTACTACCGCACCCGAGACAGAGCCGCCCGGACCGACCGGCGCTTCGTCGTCCACCGACATCGAACGCTGCCGGTCGAGCGCCTCGCGGACCTCTACGAACGGTCGGTGCCCGACCGACTCCACGCCCACCGCGACGAGCGGTTCTACCGCTGGCGGCTGTCGAGTCCGCTCTGGCGACGCATCACCTACGTCGTCGAGGACGAAGACGGAGCGCTCGTCGGTCTCGTCGCGCGGACGCGCACGACGAAAGACGGCGTCACCATCACGCAGTTCGCCGAACTCACGCCGCTGGTCGGCGGCGACGAGTGGTTGGCCGGCGTCTCTCGACTGTTCGAGGCCGCGCTCGAAGAACACGCCGACTCCGACATCGTCGCGGCCGCCGGGAGCGGACTCCCACGGGAGTTTCTGGCCGAACACGGCTTCCTGGCCGACGACGAGCGACCGCTCTCGCTGCTGACGCGGAGTCGCGCTACCGTCGTCGCCCGTCCGACGACCGACGACGGACCGTGGGAGTTCGGCGGCGTCCCGCTGGACGAGCGCAAAAGCTGGTACGTCTCGTTCCTCGAACGGGATACGACCTGAGTGCGAGACCCGGGTGCAACCCGGGTGTGAGACCCGGATGCGGTCCGAATTCGAGACCCGGATGTGACCCGAGCGGGAGGAACGTTTCGACCACGGACGCGTTCAATCGAATATTTCTCCGTCCCGACGGTCGCGGAGTCGGATCGATGTGGGTGTAGAACGGCGCTCTCCCGCGTTCGTCTGCGTTCGTCGAGTTCAAACCGTTCGCCGACTCGGAGCGTCGGGGAACAGTCGATGAAAGGGAGATAGTCGCCGGATAACGAAACCGGAGAGTGTTGAGCCAACCTCGATGACAACCGCTCGAAGGCGTGCAGCGGCGACCCTCGCACGCGTTTACAGACTCGGACTGCTCGTGGCGAGTGCGCCCATCGTTCTCGGGGAGTACTTCGACACCGACACCGGTGCGGCATACGGCGTCGACTTCCCGACGAAGTGTCGCCTCGCCGCGCGGATGCTCTGGAACAACCTCCGCCTGCCGACGGGGTCGTCGTTCGTCGAACATCTCGTCGTCGCGACCCAGATACTCCAGATACCCGTAGACGACGGCGGCGTCGTCGTCGAGTGCGGCTGTTACCTCGGCGGGAGCACGGCGAACCTCTCGCTGGTCGCGGGTCTCTGCGACCGGACGCTCGTCGTGTTCGACTCCTTCGAGGGAATGCCCGAACCCGACGAGGCCGACAGAGCGCACGTGCTCATGCAGTCCAAGCAGGTGCACACGTACGAAGCCGGGTCGTGGCGAGGGTCGCTCAGCGCGGTCCGGGACAACGTCGCCACGTACGGCGACTTGGAGGCCTGCGAGTTCCGGAAGGGCTACTTCGAGGAGACGCTGCCCCCGTTCGACCGACCGGTCGCGCTGGTGTTTCTGGACGTCGGGCTTCGGCGCTCCGCGGAGACGTGTCTCGAAGAACTCTGGCCGCTGCTGCGGCGGGAGGGCTACCTCTTCACACACGACGTGAAGCACATGGAGATTTCGTCGCTGTTCTTCGACCAGGGGTGGTGGCGTGACCACCTCCACCGCGACGCACCGGGGTTGGTCGGCGCGGGCAGCGGCGTCGGTCTCCACCCGCAGCGAAACGGGTTCGGGAGTCTGCTCGGCTACGTCGTCAAGGACCCGGCGCTCGACGGCTTCGAGCGCGTCGAAGAGCGGGGCGCAGGAGCGTACGGCGACGAACTGCTTGGGGCCTCCGACGGCGACGACGCTTCGACCGGCGAGTGACGCCGCGGAGTTCACCGGACGCCGGCGGAGTTCACCGAACGACGAGGTAGGTCAGCACCATCAGCGCCGCCGTCGCGCCGACGAGGCGTTGCCACGTGAACGAGGCGATTCCGGCGAAATCGAGGCCGTAGAGGACGACCGACGCGAACGCGAGAGACAACACCAGATTCATCACGAACAGGACCCGCGGGTCCCCTTGGGACTGCATGGCGCATCTGTTTCGGCCCGTCACTTAGCTTCTTTGTGCTGTCGTCTCCCGCGGGACGGCGACGGCGGCCTCTCGCCCCTCTCGCCGTTGTAGTCGTCGGAGACCGGTCGGCGGGCCGTCGACCCGCGGACACTTATCATTCGGGAGGATAACGACGACGCATGCACGAGGTGACAGCCTCTCGATTCGTCCGCGCGCCGCTGCGCGTCGTTCGGCGGGCGCTCACGCCCGAGGCGATAATCGAGTACGAGGGGAGCTTCGAGGTCCGGGGAGTCGAACAGACCGAGGACGGTCCCGTCGTCGTCGCCGGGACGAGTCGCTTCCAGTTCGCACTCCGCTTCGACGCGCTCGACGACGGACTCTACTACGAGCAGGCGGGCGAAGCCGGACCGTTCGACGCGATGGCGACGACGGTCACCGTCGCCTCCAAGAACGAGGGGTCGCGGGTGACGATGCGCTCGTCGGTGAGTCTCGGCCTCCCGCTGTCGAGCGTCACCGACCGCGTCGCGGCGTGGAAACGGCGAGGCGAGTTGCAGCGTGCGCTCGACGCGCTGGCGGCGGACGTCGAATAGGTCGACTCGAGCGTCGGGTGACAGCGACTCAGGGTTCGGTGACGACGAGTTCCTCGCCCTGCCTCGGGAACGGGTTCTCGAACGTCTCCCACACCTCGTCCATCTCTTCGTCGGTGAGCAGACAGTCGTCGAGTTGTCTCGCCACCGCGTCCTCGTCGAGGTCGGTGCCGATGACGACGAACGCGGTGCGCCGGTCGCCCCACTCGTCGTCCCACTCCAACTCCCTGTGGTTCGACCGATAGAGTTCCTGGTCGAGTTCCGGCAGACTCGCTATCCACCGGCCGACCGCCTCGGCGCGCACCGACGCCCCCGCCTGGCCGACGACGATGGGCGATTCCCGCCCGGCGACCCAGCAGGTTCCCTTCGAGCGGACGACGTTCGACGGGAGGTCCGAGAGCAGCGCCGCGAACCGCTCGGGGTGGAAGGGACGGCGTCGGCGGTAGGTGAACGACGAGACGCCGTACACCTCGTCGGGGTGGCGATGGTTGTGGACATCGCGACCGTGGCTTTCGTGGTCGTCGCGACCGTGGCTTTCGTGACCGTCGTGGTGCTCTCCTTCGCGATGCTCGCCGTCCTCGTCGAGCGCCCGTTTCCACCCCGCCATCTCGGCGGCCGTCGCGGGGTCGTACAGGTTGCGGCCGAACAGGCGGTCGGGGTCGACCGCCGACTCCGTTGTCCGGAGAATCTCGGCGTCCGGGCGGAGCGCGCGCACCATCTCCTCGACAGCGGCCATCTCCGCCTCGGAGACGAGGTCGGCTTTGTTCAACAGTACGACGTTGGCGAACTCCACCTGTTCGACGAGGAGGTCCGAGAGGGGGCGGCTATCGTCCTCGTCGGTACCGCGGCGCTCGGCGACGCCGCTTCCCCCGAAGGCGTCGTAGAACAGCCGAGAGTCGAGCACCGTCACGAGCGAGTCCACCTCGTACAGCGCCGCCGCACGCGACCCGGTGGTGAACAGGCGCGCGACCGGTTCTGGTTCGCTGATGCCCGAGGACTCGACGACGAGCGCGTCGAAGTCGCGGTTGCGCGCGAGTCGGGTGACCGCCGTTTCGAGGTCGTCCTGCAGTTCACAGCAGATACAGCCGTTGGAGAGTTCGGCGACGCCGTCGCCGACCGAGAGGTCGGAGTTCGCGCTCACCAGTTCCGCGTCGACGTTGAGGTCGCCCATGTCGTTGACGAGGACGGCGATGTTCCGGTCTCCGGCGTTACGCAGCAGGTGGTTGAGCAACGTCGTCTTCCCGGCACCGAGGCTCCCGCTGAGGATAGTGACGGGAATCGTCTGCGTCATGTGGGTACACTCACCGTCCAACGACCATGAAGCTACGGCGTGCGGCGGAGCGTGCCGGTATGCGTCGACGTCGGTCGACGTGCGCGAGCGGCCGTCGCGCTCGTCGGCGACTTACTCCGGGTCCCGGAAACGGAGGATGTGAGCGACATCCTTTTGGCCGCTCCGCGAAGGACGTGAACGTATGACACTTGCAGAGCGCATCGCGGCCTTTCGCGACATCGCCGAGGAGTGGCTCCGGGGGCTCTATCACGGCCTCATAAACCATCCGGCGTACGAGAAAATCGAGAACGAGGCCGAGGACATCGAGGATGCGTTCATGCTCGCCTGCTTCCCCGACGCCTTCGGCATCCCGTCGCCGGTGTCCTACTACACCGCCGAACTGCTCCCCTACCTCGAAGACGAGTTCGAGGCGTGGGAGCGGCGGATGTGGGACCGGGGGTCGCTGCTCGAACGCAAGGGTTCGCAGTACCACTTCTGACGATGCGGAAGTTCGTCTTCTTCGGCGGCAAGGGAGGGGTAGGAAAGACGACGGTGTCGAGCGCGTACGCCTACAAGTGCGCGAACGCGGGGCTTCGGACGCTCGTCGTCTCGACGGACCCCGCGCACTCGACGTCGGACGTGTTCGACCAGCAGTTCGACGACTCGCCGAAACCGGTCGACGGTATCGAGAACCTCGACGCGATGGAACTCGACCCCGAGGAGGAGGTGAGTCGCCACCTCCAGGGCATCAAGCGGTCGCTGTCGAGTCAGGTGAGTCCGGCGATGGTCAACGAGATAGACCGGCAGGTCGAGATGGCCCACCAGACGCCCGGCGCGTACGAGGCGGCGCTGTTCGACCGGTTCGTCGACGTGATGCGCGAGTCCGACGAGTACGACCGCGTCGTCTTCGACACCTCGCCGACCGGCGGGACACTTCGGCTCTTATCGCTGCCGGAGTTTCTGGAGGGATGGGCCGAGCGACTGCTCGCCAAGCGAAAACAGAGCGTCCGCCTGTTCGAGCGCGCGGCCATCGGCGGGAGAGAGCCCCGACGGATGCGCGAGGGCGACCCCGTCATCGCGCAGTTGGAGGAGCGGCGCGACCGGTTCGCGCTCGCGGGGGAACTGCTCCGCGAGGAGGCGGCGTTCTTTCTCGTCGTCAACCCCGACGAACTGTCGATTCGCGAGACCAAACGGGCAATCAGCTCGCTCGACGACGCGACGCTCGACGTCCGTGGACTCGTCGTCAACAAACTCACGCCGGAACCCGACGACGACGAGAACGGCCGGGGCGCGCGCTTCCTGCGCGAGAGGGTCCGGACCGAGCGCGAGCGCCTGAATACGTTGCGCGAGGAGTTCGACAAACCGGTCGTCGCCGAAATCGTGACGCGCATCGCGGAGGTGAAAGGCGACCTGCTGGTCGAGGTGGCCGCCGAGATCGACGTCGAGGTACGTCCAGAACCTGTTGAATGACCGGAGAGTCAGTAAATATTAAGGGAAATTTCAGACATCCGTACTGACTGGTTGTGGACTCAACGAGAGAAAACACGGAATACAACGTCTGTCGCGTACGGTAACATGCGTAATGGAAGCTAATGTTTATATGTGGGATACACACATCCATGATGTGGTAGCGTAACATGGTGCAAATCATCTGGCTGGTGGCGACGGTGCTCGTACTGTTCAGCGTGGGGTACTTCGGCTACTCGCGGTATCTCGCGCGCTTCGTCGAACTCGACGACGCGAACACGACACCGGCGCACAAGTACGACGACGGACAGGAGTACGTTCCGGCGAAGAAGCCGGTACTCCTCGGGCATCACTATTCGAGCATCGCGGGCGGCGCACCCATCGTCGGCCCCATCACGGCGGGCGTGGTGTGGGGCTGGGTGCCCGCGCTTCTGTGGATCGCCATCGGTAACCCGCTGATGGGGGCGACCCACGACTTCGTCTCGCTGTCGGCGAGTCTCCGACACGAGGGGAAGTCCATCGGCTACATCGTCGGCGAGTACGTCGGCCAGCGGGGCAAGAACATGCTGCTGTGGTTCGCGTTCCTCACCATCGTCCTCGTCGTCGCCGTGTTCGCGCTCGTCGTGGCGATCGTGTTCAACGCGTACCCACAGGCAGCGACGGCGAGCCTGATCTACATCGGGCTCGCGGTGCTGTTCGGCGTCTACCTGTACCAGTTGAACCTCCCGTTCCTGGCAGGTACCGCGGCGTTCGTCGTCGCGATGTTCGTCGGCGTCTACGTCGGCATCCTCTACCCCATCGCGCTGCTGCCGGGCGAGGGGTACCCTGCGGGCACCATCGTCCTGCTCTCGATGGAGGGGTCGTGGCTCCCGGCCGCGGAGGCGTTCGGCGCGAACTCCGCCGCATGGATTCCGGTCATCCTCGTCTACGGCGCGATCGCCAGCGCGCTCCCGGTGTGGGTGCTCCTGCAACCGCGCGACTACCTCTCGTCGTTCCTGCTGTACACCGGCGTCGGCGGCGCGTTGCTCGCCATCATCGTCGGCACGTTCTTCGGCGCGAGCGAGCCGCTCGTGACGAACCTCGAACCGTACTACGGATTCATCGGCCGCGGCGGCCTGCCGCTGTTCCCGCTGCTTTTCATCACGATCGCCTGCGGGACCATCAGCGGCTTCCACTCGCTCGTCTCCTCGGGGACGACCTCGAAGCAACTGAACAAGGAGTCCGACGCCCGCCTCATCGGCTACGGCGGGATGCTCGGTGAAGGACTGTTGGCGGTCGTCGCGCTGTCGGCGGTCGCACTCGTCTCGCCCGACGTGGGCGGCGGTATCGGTCTCGCACTTCCGACGTTCGCGACGGGTGGCGGCATCATGCTCACGAGCTTCGGCATCCCGACGAGTTTCGGCGGGCCGTTCATGGCGCTCGTGCTCGTGAGCTTCCTGCTCACCTCGACCGACACCGCCGTCCGTCTCGGCCGGTACATGATGGAGGAGATTATCGACACGCCCGAAACGTCGGCCCAGTCGTTCGCGGCCGACCGGTACGGGAACGCGCTCGTCCAGACGCTCCCCGCCTACATCCTCATCGCGAGCGGGTCGTGGGAGACGCTGTGGGCGCTGTTCGGCGGCGCGAACCAGTTGCTCGCCGCGCTGGCGCTCTTGACGGGGACGGTCTGGCTGGCGAACTGGAGCGACTCCAAACAGCTCGTGAGCACCGGCGGCCCGATGGTGCTCATGGTCACCATCACGGTGATCGGCCTGTCGTGGATCGCGTTCCACGACAACCTCTACATGAAGTTCCTCGACTCGGAGTGGCTGGCCGCCGCGAGTCTGTTCGAGATTCTCGCCGGTGTGGCCCAAATCGTCATCGCGCTCACCCTCATCTACCTGGCGCTATCGCTGGTGAAGTTGGGGTACGAGAACATCCAGAAGGTCCGCGGGGACCCGAGCACCGGCGAGTTCACGCCCGGCGACGACTGAACGCGACCGGTCTTTTTCCGTTTTTATCGCGGCAGCCAGCGACGCATCGGACTCCGACGCGAAAAGGCGGACGTCGCGTCAGCGGAGTCGACCGAGCAGTCGGGCGAACAGCCCCCCACGCTGGGTCGGGTCCACATCACTCCAGAGCGCGAACGCGCGGGCAACGTCGGCGTTCTGGCTGGCGACGATGTCCTCGTCGTCGGGTGCGACGACGGCGAGATTCACCTCGTAGTGGCCGTAGTAGCCGTACTTGAGGAGATTTCGACTCTGGTGGTCGGCGACGAACTCGCGCACGTCGTCGGGAATCGCGGACAAGACGAGCACGAAGGTGAAATCGGTACCGTAGTGTTCCTCGTCGGCGACGAGCCACTGCGGGTCGTCGGCGAGTTCGTGCGCCAGCGAGACGAGCGCCTCCACGTCGGTGACGGTGACGGAGGGGCGACGCTGCGCGAACAGATACTCCTCGGAGGCGTGGTTCGCGTAGTTGAGCGACTGGTGAAAGAAGTGCTTCTGACTCTCGACCCGCATCGTCCCGAAGAGGTCGAATGTCCGCCCGCGGACGGTCCGGTCCTTCTCGAGGTCGTAGTTGAACATGATGCGGTCGCTCACCCGGTCGAGATACTCGTCCTCCCAGTCGGGGACGTCCGGGTAGAGGGGTTCATCCGAGTCGTCGGCTTCGACGGCGTCGACGGCGTCGCTCCCGCCGTCGGCGCGGCCGTCCGGTCGGTCGCTCACGACTGCCTCCGTCGGCTCATGGTTCCGGTTCGTAGGCGCTGGCGTCGCCGCTGACGTTCGGCGCGCCGACGGCGAGCACGTCGACGGGCGCGTCGGCGTCCTCGGGGTTGTACGCGCGCTGGGGGTCGCCCGGCGAGACGGCGAACAGACAGCCCTCCCCGACCTCGAACGTCTCGTCGGGCGTCTCGACGAACAGCGTCCCCGAGAGGACGAAGAACGCCTCCTCCTGCTTCTCGTGAGAGTGGTACACCAGCGGAATCTGCTCGCCCGGGTCGGCCCGGAACCGGTTTATCGCCATCTGCTCCAGTTCGGCGGCGTCGGTGAGCCGTCTGAGCTCACAGGGGCGGTCGGGCGTCGGGTCGACCGCGTCCGAGTCCACGAGACGGTAACTCATATCGGAGACAGACAGTACGACGACAAAAACGCGTCGGGAGCGGTGAGCGCGCCCCGCCGGGAGAAGCTTTAATCGTTTCGTGGCCCAACGGCTGTGATAGAGACACCCATGGGTGGCAAAACCGAAGCGTGCGGTCGGTGTTCGATGACGTCCGTCGTCTCGATGACGACCGAGGGAGAAGAGGGGGAGCAACGGGAGGACCGAGAGGCACGAACGCCGTTCTCCGGCGCGCGAATCGAGTTAGACGACTACGAACTCCGTCGCGTCTCGCCGTCGGCGTGGTTCGAGGGGACGCGGCGTCGCCTCGACGAATTCGCGACGAGACTCGCGTACGGAAAACGGTGAGGTCGAACGGAGCGCTTGACCCGTGTGAGCGGTACTCACCGGGAGACGCTTATTAGGGTCCGGCGCCGTACACACTGGCAGGCGATGGAAGAAAGCATATCCGGGTTCAAGCTTCACGGGTCATGGGGTGAAGTCGTCGAACACGGCGAACGAATCACCCGCGCCCTCCACGATATCGGCGTCTCCGGCGAGGCGTTCGACGAGTGGGACGAGTGGCGGCCGAAATCCCACGAACGGCTCGGCGAGGACGTGAATCAGAAGACGGCAGAACAGGCGAGCGTCGGCGAGGGTGAAGGCGAGAAGGCCGGGAAGAATCCGGACGACGACCTCCGCACGGCGGGCGAGAAACTGTCCGAATCGTACGAAAAAGCCGAACAGGGCGACAACGAGGGTGCGATGGAACGCTGGCAGGACTCCATCGGCTACGTCGCGCGGGCGGCGGACTCGGCGAGCAGGAAGGCGGTCCGCGCCGTCGAGAGCACCGTCTACCAGAAGGTGATGACCCAACTCGCGCCGTACTACTTCGACAACGAACTCGTCAGCGCGAACATCCAGAAGACGACGCGAGGCGAGGAGGTGCGGTTCATCTTCGAGGTGAACGTCAACGATGACGAGTTGAAAGAGCAGGTATCCGAGCGCCTCGGGGAGTACGAGGATAGTATCGACCGCTGGCACGTCGACACCGAAAAGGAGACCGAGAACGTAGAGGCCGTCGAGGGCGTCGAACCGCCGAAACCGAAGGAGACGACGCGGTCGACGACGAACTAGTGCGGGTCTCGTCCCGTACTGAATCGGTGGCGGCCGAAACCGGAAACAGTCATAGCGATAGCGTGCGAGGCATCGGACGATGGGAGAACCGCTCCGGGCGGAGGCGGGAGAACTGAGTGCAGAGGAGATTCTGACCGCGTTGCGCGAGGGCCGACGCGTCGTCGTCACCACGCAGATGCTGGGCAACGACCACGACGTGACGCTCCGGCACGACGGCGCGACGTACTACTGCGACACGCCGACGACGCTGCACAAACACGAGGAGGAGTCGGAGATGCGCGCCTGCATCGAGAAGATGGGATACGGCCGCAGGGACGCGAACTGACAGTAACGCAGGCCTTTAATCGGCGACCGACATACATCGGTTATGACCGACACACCCGAGATGGAAGACCTCGTCCGAACCGACGACCCCGGGTTCGGGCAGGTTCTCGCGTGCGTCTTCGGGATTCAGGAACACGAGAGCCGAACGTATCTCGTCTTGTTGGAGTATCCGGGAAGCACCGTCGCCGAACTCGCCGAGGAACTCGACCGAGACCGTAGCAACGTCAACCGCTCGCTCATGACGCTGTTGGAGAAGGGACTCGCCGAGCGACAGCGCCGACTGCTCGACCCCGGCGGCTACGTCTACCAGTACACCGCGACACCGCTCCCTGAGGCGAAGACGATGCTACACGACGCGCTCGACGAGTGGGTCGAACTCGTCCACGAGCGCATCGACGAGTTCGGCGAACAGTAAGCGGACGACCGGCCTTAGCAAGCGGACGGCCAACCCCAGCGAATCGACCGCACAGGAGCGGCGCGACGGGTGCGACCGTCCGTTCGGCAGCATTCCCCCAAACCTGCGCACTTTTCCCTCCCCAGCGTTGACGCCCTAGCAATGAGTCTGAAGCTCTCCGACGGGTCGCAGACGGCCCCGGAAGTCGCCGACGAGGGAATCTGGCTGGAGTGCATCGAGTGCGGCGAGACGTTCGCGCCGTTCGAGACGGTTCGGTACACCTGCGACGACTGCGACGGCCTGCTCGAAGTCCGCTACGACGACCTGCCGACGTGGGACGAGTTCGAGAGCGACGAGCGCGGCGTCTGGCGCTACAGCGCCGCGCTCCCGTTCGAGGAGGGCGTGAGTCTCCCCGAGGGCGACACGCCGCTGCACGAAGTACCTCGGTTAGAGGAGTCGGTCGGCGTCCACCGCCTCCGCATCAAACACGAGGGGATGAACCCGACCGGGAGCTTCAAAGACAGGGGGATGACCGTCGGCGTCCGCGTCGCGAAGGAGTTAGGTGTCGACCGTCTCGCCTGCGCCTCAACCGGAAACACGAGCGCCGCCCTCGCCGCCTACGGTGCCCGCGCCGGACTGGAGACGCTCGTGCTGTTGCCCGAAGGCAAGGTCGCCGCCGGGAAGATTGCACAGGCGAGTCTCCACGGAGCGCGGATTCTGGAGGTCGACGGCAACTTCGATAGCTGTCTCGACATCGTCCAGAACCTCGCCGCACGCGGGGAAGCCTACCTCCTGAACTCGCTGAACCCCTTCCGGCTAGAGGGCCAGAAGACCATCGGTCTCGAAATCCTCGAACGGTTTTACGCCGAGGAGGGCCGGTATCCCGACAGAATCGTCCTCCCAGTCGGCAACGCGGGCAACACCGCCGCGCTGTACAAGGCGTTCCGCGAACTCGTCGCCAGCGGGGCGCTGCACCCGCGCGACGTGCCGAAACTCACCGGCGTGCAAGCCGAGGGTGCCGCGCCGATGGTCGAAGCCATCGAGAACGACGCCGACGAAGTCCGACGGTGGGACGAAGTGGAGACCAAGGCGACTGCGATTCGCATCGGCAACCCGGTTAACGCGCCGAAGGCGCTCCCGGGCATCCGCGAGACGGGCGGCACCGCGGTCTCGGTCTCCGACGCGGCCATCACGTCCGCACAGCGCGCACTCGCACGGGAGGGTATCGGCGTCGAACCGGCCTCCGCGGCTTCGGTCGCCGGCCTGCAGAAACTCCGCAACGAGGGCATCGTCGACGCCGACGAGGACGTCGTCTGTCTCACGACGGGACATCTGCTGAAGGACCCCGACGCCGCCTTCGAGGCGGGCGACGACCCCGAACCCGTCCCCAACGACACCGACGCCGTGCTCCGCCACCTCGAAGGTGACAGCGGCGGGATCATGTCTAAGGTGAAGAATAAATTCGGGCGCTGAATCACAAACGAAAGTGAGTTTCGCCCGGCTCGGAGAGAGTGTGACGGGGGTCTGACGCAGGTTTTTGCGACTGCGTCGGCTAGAAGTGCCCATGCCGCTGTCCGGCTTTCCCACGGGCACCATCAGCGAACCGAACGACCGAACGTACCCCGCCAGCGACCCCCAGCGTGAGTCGTCTCCCGAGAGTCGAACCGAGGCGGACGAGTCGGCCGATCGCTCCCAACGACCGACGAGTTCGCGTTCCCGACCGACAGATTCGCCGTCGGCGAGTTCGACGCCGGTTGTCGTTTCGCGGTCGTCGGCCGCGGTCGAACCATCGACCGCGTCACAGTCGTCTCGTGCGCCGCTCCAGCGTCTCGGCGCGGTCGAAGAACGGATTCGACGACTGGAGACGGAACTGGAGGAACTCAGAACCGAGCGCGAAGCAGTCGTCGTCGAGCGACGCGAGGAGCCGTCGAACCGACACCGCGGAGCGACCGCCGACCGGACGGTGCGGAAACCGAGCACCCGGAACCCACGGGGCGGACGGAAACGCGGCCGGAAGAACCTCCTCCGAGACGACAACAGCAGTGGGAACCTCCTTCCGAAACGGAGTGAACGACTCCTCCCGAAACGAAACGAGAATCTACTCCGGAAGTTGTTCTGGCCCTGAGGTCCGGCGGACGGTTCGTCCGCCGACGCTCCAACGAATCGAAGACTCTCGGAATACTGAGCGTGTGTGACAGTAGTCTGACGCAGACTTTTGGTACTGTATGACACACTTGGAGTTGTGTCGCTCTCCGACCTCCCGACTGGAACAGTCAGCGAACCGACCTCCCGAACGTATCCCGTAGGCCTCCCGCGCGGATCGAAACGCGTACCGAGACCCGACGGTGGGTCCGCTCGCGGAAACTCGTCGCGCGCATCGCGAAGCGACGACGGCGAACCGGATAGTCGACTGCCGCGGGACTCGTCGGCACGAGACGTGTCGGCGGACTCGGCGCACTCGACGCAGTGGACGGCGGCACGACCCGGTAGCGCGGACGAGTCGTCCGCCGAGTCCCAGCGGCATCCGGAAGCGTTGGAGGCGCGAATCCGCCAACTGGAGGCGGAACTCGAACACGTCGAGGCCGAACGGCAGGCTATCATCGACCACTACGAGGGGCTGCTGGCCGAGGAGCGCAGTCGCACCGACAGCACCTCGGTTCATCGGCAGAACGAACACCCGCTCCGGCGACTGCTCGGCCTCTGACTGCTCGGCCGTGACGGCGAGGCGGCTAATTACTCGGCCGCGACGTCGAGGCGGCGCGTCTCCGCGTCGCCGTTGAGGACGATGGTGCGGACGTCGGTGATTCGGTCGTCGGCCAACAGCGCCTCGGCGGCCTCCTCGGGGACCGCCGAATCGAGGTTGTAGACGGTGAGCGCCTCGCCGCCGCGGGTCTCGCGGGCGTTGAACATCCCCGCGATATTCACGTCGTGGTCGCCGAGGACCGTGCCGATGAGGCCGATGACGCCCGGTTTGTCGTAGTTGCGCGCAACGAGCATGTGGCCGTGCGGGACGGCGTCGACGCGGTAGCCGTCGATGCGGACGATACGCGGTTCCTCGCCCGCAAAGAGCGTCCCGCTGACGGAGAGCGTCTCCTCGCCGTCGCCGACGGTGACGGTGACGAGGCTCTGGAAGTCCTCGCTCTGTCTGCTCTTGCTCTCGGTGACGTCGATGCCGCGCTCCTCGGCGAGGTGGGGGGCGTTGACCGCGTTGACCTGCCACTCCAGCGGTTCGAAGACGCCCTTGAGGCCGCTCGCGGTGACGAGTTCGACGTTTTCGGCCGCGATGTCGCCGTCGTACGCCACCTCGATCTCGGAGATGCGTTCGCCGAACACCTGCGCCGCGATTTTGCCGGCCGTCTCCGCGAGGCCGATGTACGGTTTGATTCGCGGGAACGCCTTCTCGTCAACGGAGGGGGCGTTGAGCGCGTTGAGGACGGGTTCCTCGTCGAACGCCGCGAGCACCTGTTCGGCGGTGTCGACGGCGACGCTCTCCTGTGCCGCTTCAGTCGATGCGCCGAGGTGCGGCGTAACGATGACGTCGTCGGCGTCGACGAGCGGCGAGTCCGCCGCGAGCGGTTCCTCCTCGAACACGTCGAGCGCCGCGCCGGCGACGGTGCCCTCCTCGACGGCCGCCGCGAGGGCGTCCTCGTCGATGATGCCGCCGCGGGCGCAGTTGACGACGTAGCCGTGGCCGAACGTCTCCAGTTCCGCTTCGCCGATCATCCCGCGCGTCTCGGGCAGCAGCGGCGTGTGGATGGTGAGAAAGTCCGCGCGAGCGAGGCAGGCGTCGAGTTCGTCGACGAGGTCCGCGCCGAACTGGTCGGCACGCTCCTCGGAGATGTAGGGGTCGTAGACGACGAGGTCCATCCCGAGGTTTCCGAGGCGTTTGGCGACCTCCTGGCCGACGCGGCCGAAGCCGACGATTCCCAACGTTTTACCGTTGACCTCGGTGCCGAGGTAGTCGCTCTTGGCCCACTCGCCGGCCTTCAGGCGGACGTGCGCCTGCGGAATCGAGCGTGCGGCGGCGAACGCCATGGCGACGGTGTGTTCGGCGGCGGCACGGACGTTCCCTTCGGGCGCGTTGGCGACGATGACGCCGTGGTCGGTGGCGGCGTCGATGTCGATGTTATCGACGCCGATGCCGGCGCGGCCGACGATGACGAGGTCGGGTGCAGCCTCGAACAGTTCTCGATTGACGTCGGTTCCGGAGCGGACGACGAGCGCGTTGGCATCGGCGACGGCGACGAGCAGGTCGTCGTCCGCGACGTCGTAGGCGGTTTCGACTTCGTGGCCCGCCTCGCGGAGTCGTTCGAGGCCGGCGTCGGCTATCGGGTCGGTGACGAGCACCTTCATGGCTCTACGCTTCTTCGGATACTGGTTAAGGGTTTCTTCACAGGCATGCTTGGCGAGGGGTGGTTCGGGTCGTGTGTTATACACCTATGTGGTTATTTCTACGTGTCGAACCGCGCGAAGGATTCGGCGACGTGCATCGCGTCGGTGCTGACCGGCGTCTGCCGGTCGGCGTGGTTCGTCGACGAACGCGGACGTAAATTCGACTGCGGTCGATCAACTGTCACCAGGAGAGCCGTGCCTGTTTCGGGTAGTTTCAAACCCACGGCGTTCCTCTCACCCGCCATGAAACTCGTCGCGTTCGATTTCGACGGAACGCTCTCGGACTCGGAGATGACGGTACTTCTCGGAAAGCAGAAAGGGGTCGCCGACCAGATGGCCGACATCACCGAACGAGCGATGAACGACGAGATCAGCTACGCAGAGAGCCTCTACGACCGCGCGGCGCTGCTCGAAGGCCTCGAGGAAGAGCGCGCCCAAGAGGCGTACGACGAGGTGAAACTCCGACCCGGCGCGGCGAAACTCGTCCGACGACTCAACGATTACGGCCACCACACCGCTATCCTCACCGGCGGGTTCGAGCGCGGCGTCGAATCTGCACTCGAAGCGGAGGGGGTCGAGGTCGATCAGATTGTCGCCAACCGTCTCCCCGTGAAGGGCGGGCGACTGACCGGCGAGGCCGAGGGGCCGCTCATCGAGGGGACGAAAGACCGCGAACTCGAACGGCTCGCCGACGAACTCGACGTTGAGATGGGCCAGACAGTCGCAGTCGGCGACGGCGCGAACGACCTGCCGATGCTCGAAGTCGCCGGCTTCTCGGTCGGCTTCATGCCGAAGGAGGCGGTCCGGCCCGCCTGCGACACCGTCGTCGCGTCGATGTACCGACTGGGGAAAGTGTTCGAGGGGCGGAATATGCTGCGGTCGGAGGAGTGAGTTCAGTTTGTCGCCGCCTCGATGGCCTGCTCTAAGTCCGCGAGGATGTCCTCGGGGTCCTCGATTCCCACGGAGAGCCGAACCATGTCGTCGGTGACGCCCGCCGCCTCCTGCTCCTCCTCGGTGAGCTGCTGGTGGGTCGTGCTCGCGGGGTGGATGACGAGCGTCTTCGCGTCGCCGACGTTCGCCAGGAGCGAGGCGAGTTCGACGTTCTCGACCGTCGCGCGCGCCGCCTCGTAACCCGCCGAGAGCCCGAACGTAATCATGCCGCCGTAGCCGCCGTCCAGATACTCGGTCGCCTCCGCGTGCGTCTCGTGCGAGTCGAGTCCGGGGTAGTTCACCCACTCGACGGCCGCGTGGTCGGCGAGGTACTCGGCGACGATCTGGGCGTTCTCGCAGTGGCGGTCCATCCTGAGGGGAAGCGTCTCCAGTTTTTCGAGCGTCTGCCAGGCGTCGAACGGCGACTGCTGGTTACCGAGATCGCGCAGGCCGCGCGCGATGGCGGCGTAGGTGAACGCCGCGTCGCCGAACCGCTCGGCGAAGTTGACGCCGTGGTACGCCGGGTTCTCCGTGGCGATTTCGGGATAGTCGTCGGCGTACTCCGTCCACGGGAACGACCCGCCGTCGACCAGCGCGCCGCCGACGGTCGTCCCCGCGCCGGTTATCCACTTGGTCGTCGACTCCCAGACGAGGTCCGCACCGTGTTCGAGCGGACGGCAGAGCGCTGGTGTGGCAAAGGTGTTATCGACGAACAGCGGCGCGCCGTGTTCGTGGGCGATGTCGGCGACGCGCTCGATGTCGGGCGTGACGAGCGCCGGGTTGCCGATGGTTTCGAGGTGGACGTACGCGGTGTCGTCGTCGATGGCCTCCGCATAACCGTCGTAGTCGAGCGCGTCGACGAATCGCGTCGAGATGCCGCGGCGCTCGACGGTGTGGGTGAGGTAAGTGTACGTCCCGCCGTACAGCGCCGACGACGAGACGACGTTGTCGCCCGATTCGGCCAAGAGGAACGTCGCGAGGTCGAACGACGCCATCCCCGACGAGGTGGCGACCGCGCCGACACCGCCTTCGAGCGACGCAAGCCGTTCCTGGAGCATCGCGTTCGTCGGGTTCATCAGCCGCGAGTAGATGTGGCCCGGTTTCTCCAGGGCGAACTGCGCGGCGGCGTCGTCGGCGTCGTCGAAGACGTAGGAGGTCGTCTGGTACAGCGGCGGTGCGCGCGCGCCGGTCGCCGGGTCGGGGTCCTGTCCCGCGTGGAGACTGCGCGTTCGGAAGCCTGGTGTTTCGGTACTCTCGTTGTCGTCGGTCATGCGCGAAGCGTTGGCAGTCGACAGGGGTAAAACGAGGTGGCTGAGACAGGAACTGCCAAGAACTGTGACGTGGTGCGATGGGCGTGTCGGTTCTCTCGAAAGCCTCGATTAGTAATCGGTTGGTGAGACGGTACTGAAGTTACCCGGCGCGCGCTCAAACGAGTAGTGGGCCTACTGTGTGAGCTCTTTCAGCCAGCGGATGCGGTGCCGGCTTCGAGATCGGTCGAACCAGTTCACACAGAGGCGGCGTTGAGCGAGAACGACCGATGAGACGCGCAACGGGGACAGCGGATTCTCAACGTTTATTAACAACTCTGGACAATTATTCGACAAATGTCCCTTGCTGCGGTCGTCAGAAAAGACGTCCACGACTCCCTCCGGTCGGGATTATTCATCGCTACCACGCTGTTGTTCGTCCTCGTCGCCGGGTTCTGGGCGGTAATTCAGCACGTCCCTCCGATGTATTCCAACAGCGACGTCCCGACCAGCACGCTGGCACTACTCAATAGCATGGGCCAGCCGATGGCATTCTTCGTCCCGCTGCTGGGGTTGGGCATCTCCTACGACGCCATCGCCCGCGAGCGCGACAGCGGGAGCATCAAACTCGCGCTTGGCCTGCCGAACTCGCGACGTGATTTCGTTCTCGGGAAGTTCATCGGCCGATGCGCCGTTTTGTCTGTCGCCATCCTCAGTGGCTATTCGGTCGTTGCCGTCATCGCACTCTCAACCTACGAGTCGTTCGCGGCCGTCAAGTTCGTCCTCTACTCCGTGCTGACGGTCTTCTACGGTGCGGTCTACGTCGCAATCGGCATCGGGTTCTCGTCGGTGATGCGGTCTCAGTATGCGGCGTTTTTCGGTGCGGCGGGCCTCTACGTCTTCTTTCAGTTAGGATGGGATGTCGTAACGGCAGTTCTGCAGACGATCACCGTCGGATACGTTCCCCCAGAGTCCGGTGCTCCCCCCTGGCTGATTGTCGTCCACGCGCTCAACCCAACGGCGGCAGTCGGCTACGCAACGCGGGCGATAATTCCCGCGTTCGACGAGATAATGTCGTATCCGGTATCGGCCTCGTTCTACCCCCCGAAGTGGGCCGGGTTCGCCATTCTCGCGGCCTGGCTCGTCCTCTCACTCGGATACGGTTATCATCGATTCCAATCAACGGACATACTGTAAACTACGTGTTGTATTCCACCCTCCTTGAGCTACACTCTCGTCTTCTAAATCGATAGGATCTCGTGCCCGATTCGCGCCGCATATTCGGCACGTAGTTCCTGTCAACATTCGAGTGATTCGGCAGCGTCACAACGTTGAGTCGACAGCAGTCGCGAGACCGACCGCCTCACCGCGAGAACAGACTGGAGTGAACCGGCGCGAACTCGGTGTCGGTGCCGCCGTCGCTCTCCGTCGGGGCTGTATCGGTGATCGCGCGGCCCTCGACGCCGTCTTCGAGAAAGTCCGCGACGGGTGGGCCGACGTTCTCGGGTTCGACGAGGAACGCGTCGTGGCCGTGGTCGGAGTCGACGACGTGGTGGGCGACCGGAACTTGAGAGGCGCGAAACGCTTCCGCGAGCGACTCGGACTGCTCGGTCGTGAAGTGCCAGTCGGCCGTAAACGAAAGCAGCAGGGCTTCGCCCGCGAACGCCGCCAGCGCGTCGGCGTCCGAGTCGTACCCCTCCTGGAGGTCGAAGTCGTCCATCGCCCGCGTCAGGTACAGGTAGGAGTTCGCGTCGAAGCGGTCGACGAAGTTGTCGGCGTTGTAGTCGAGGTACGACTCCACGTCGCGGTACGGGAAGAACGACGCCGCCGGGTCCGAGGGGAACGTCTCGCGGTGGGCATCGCGGCCGGCCGACCGTCGTCCGAACTTTTGTGCCATCGACGACTTCGAGAGGTACATCACGTGGCCCAACTGCCGCGCGAGCGCCAGGCCGTTCTCGGGTTCCGATTTCCCGTAGTAGTCGCCGCCGTTCCAGTTCGGGTCGGTCGTGATGGCGCGGCGGGCGACGGCATCGAGCGCCAAGCACTGGGGATCGAGGCGGGCGGCGGCGGCGACGACGACGATGCGAGTCGCGTCGTCGGGGTAGCGCCGCGCCCAGTCGAGGACGTTCATCCCGCCGACGCTGCCGCCGACGACCGCATGCAGGCGGCCGACGCCGAGGGCATCGAGGAGGCGGCGCTGCGCGCGCGTCCAGTCGCCGACGGTCACGGGAGGAAAGTCGGTTCCCCACGGGTCGCCGTCGGGACCCTGGCTCGACGGGCCGGAACTGCCGTAACACGACCCGGGAACGTTCGCGCAGACGACGTAGTACCCTGAGGTGTCGATGGCCTTGCCGGGTCCCACGACGTCGTTCCACCACGCGCGGGCCTGGCCCGCAGTCTGCGCGCCGCCGTCGGAGTCGGTGTCCTCGTCTTCGTCGCTGTCGCCGTCGACACCGGCGTCGTCGCGCGACCACGCCGACCGGTCCACGTCGGCGACGTGCTGGCTGCCGGTGAGCGCGTGGCAGACGAGGACGGCGTTGTCGCCGGTGAACTCGCCGTACGCCTCGTAGGCGATCTGGAGGTCGCCGATGGCCTCCCCGCACTCGAACTCGAACTCGCCCAGCGAGAGGGTGCCGCGGTCGACTGTCGTCATGTTCCTCCGCTCGCGCGCGTCGCTCGGTCGATGCCGCGCTCGACGTCGGCCAGAATGTCCTCGGGGTCCTCGATACCGACCGAGAAGCGGAGCATGTCGGGGCGGACGCCCGCCGCGCGCTGTTCGTCTTCGCTCAACTGGGCGTGCGTCGTCGAGGCGGGGTGGATGACGAGCGTCTTCGCGTCGCCGATGTTCGCGAGGAAGGAGGCGAGTTCCGTCTCCTCGCAGAACGTCTTACTCGCCCCGTAGCCGCCTTCCAGCCCGAAGGTGACCATCCCGCCGAAGTCCGACAGATACCGAGTAGCGGTGTCGTGCGTCGGATGGTCGTCTAGACCGGGATGGGTTACCCACGCCACGTCGTCGTGGTCGTCGAGGTACTCGGCGACGATGCGGGCGTTCTCGCAGTGACGGTCCATTCGCAAGGGGAGAGTTTCGAGGCCCTGCAAGGTCTGCCACGCGTCGAACGGCGACTGCTGGTTGCCGAGCGAGCGGACGGCACGCTGGCGGGCGGCCGTCGCAAACGCCCGGTCGCCGAAGCGCTCCGAGAAGTCGACGCCGAACGCCGGGTTCTCGCCCGCGAGTTCCGGGTATTTCGCCTCGTAGTCGGCCCACGGGAACGAGCCGCCGTCGACGAGGATGCCGCCGACAGTCGTGCCGGAGCCGTGGAGCCACTTCGTCGTCGACTCCCAGACGATGTCCGCGCCGTGTTCGAGCGGGCGACAGAGCGCAGGTGTGGCAAAGGTGTTGTCCACGAACAGCGGCGCGCCGTTGTCGTGTGCAATTTCGGCCACGCGCTCGAAGTCAGGCGTCACGAGCGACGGGTTGGCGATGGTCTCGACGTGGACGTATGCGGTGTCGCCGTCGATGGCATCGGCGTAGGCGTCGTAGTCGAGTGTCTCGACGGTTCGCGTCTCGATTCCTCGTCTGCTGGCCATCTTCGAGAGGTAGGCGCTCGTGCCGCCGTAGGCGTCGGCGCTGGCGACGACGTTGTCGCCCGCGGAGGCGAGAATACTCGTCGCGCTGTCGAACGCCGCCATCCCCGAGGCCGTTGCGACGGCACCAGTCCCGCCTTCGAGGTCGGCGAGGCGGTTTTCGAGGATTCTGACGGTAGGGTTGGAGATGCGCGAATACACGTCGCCCTCGGCGTCCAAGGCGTACAAGTCGGCCGCGTAGTCGGCGTCGTCGAAGACGTACGACGTGGTCTGGTAGATGGGCGGCGCTCGCGCGCCTGTCACAGGGTCCGGCGCGTGCCCGGCGTGGAGGCTCCGGGTTCTGAAGCCGCGAGTCATGTACGAGAAGCATATTCTCTGAGAAGGATATAACCGTCAGTTACGGCAAATGCTGCAGGGTGTCGTCCGAACCCACCGCGAAGCAGTCAGTACTCGCTCCGGCGTTTCTTGGCCTCGGAGAGCGCAACGGCGACGTAGAGGATACCGAATCCGCGGACGGCGGTGACGAGCCCGTCTCTCCACTCGACCGCTTCCGGGTGTTCGTACGTGAGCGCGGCGCTGAAGTCGAGCGACCGCTTCGGGAACAGCAGCGCGACGACACCCGTCGCTCCGAGGGCGTTCGTCTGCCACGCGTACGCGCTTCCGCCGAGGAGACTGGTCGCTACGAACAGCAGCCCCTCCGTACGGATGGCGGGATGGAACGACGCTTTGGCGACGCAGTCATCGGGGTTGTCGAGTGCGAGGCGTTCGTAAATCTCGCGGACGCGCTCTGGAAACAGCGCCAAGGTCAGCCCGAGAAGGCCGATTATCGCTCTCTGCATACTAGAACGGACGACCTGAGAGGTGATAACCGAGCGTTGCAAGGCGAACGGGAAGAACGGAAGCGGTGCCGTTCAGTCGTCCGACGGGGCCGCAGCCGGCGTCTCCAACTGCTCCTCGGCTGTCTCCAGTCCCGCCTCGATATCCACGTCGACACCGACTTCCTCCATCGCCTCACCCACGGTTCGGATGCCGCGGAGAATCTGCTCGGAGGTGAGATGGCCCATGTTGCTCACGCGGAAGATCTGACCACCGAGGTGGCCCTGCCCGCCGGAGATGCTAACGTTGCGGTCCTTGACGGCGTCGAAGAAGGCGCTCGACTCGTCGCCGCGAATCTCCTCGGGCAGCGAGATGGCGGTGAGCGTGTTCGAGAACTCGGTCGGGCCGTCGGCGTTCGGGAACGATTCGAGTCCCATCGCGCGGAAGCCTTCGCGGAACGCGGCGGACTGCCTGCGGTGCCGCGCGATGCGGTTCTCCATCCCTTCGCTCTCGATATCTTCGACGGCGACGGCGAGCGCGCGGAACAGCGGGACGGCGCTCGTGAAGGGCGTCTGGTGGCTTTCGGCTTTGCGGAGGTGCCAGTCGAGGTCCTCGTAAAAGGGCGCGGACTCGCCGTCGAACGCCTCGACTGCTCGCTCTCGGACGTACATTGCGCTGATGCCCGGCGGCGCAGCCAGCGCCTTTTGTGCATCTGTAATGGCGACGTCGACGTTCCACTCGTCGAGTCGAATCTCGTCGCCGCCGATGCTCGTCACGCCGTCCATCACGAACAGCGCGTCGTGGTCGGCGGCGATTTCGCCAACCTCCTTCGCGGGGTTGAGGAGACCGGTGCTGGTCTCGTTGTGGACCATCGTCACCACGTCGGTGTCGTCGGTGACGGCCTCTTCGACTGCTTCGACGGAGATGGAGTCGCCCCAGTCGGCTTCGACGCGGGTCACCGAGGCGTAGCGGTCGGCGATGCGGGCGAAGCGGCGACCGAACTTCCCGTTGACGAGCGAGACGACTTCGTCCCCCTCGCCGATGAGGTTCGCGACGGCCGCTTCCATCCCCATCGTCGCGGTACCGTTGAGGATGAGCGACGTCCCGTCATCGGCGGTCGATTCGCCGGAGAGCGTCGACTGTGTGAAGACGTAGTCGAGTCCGTCCTGTGCGCGCTCGTAGACCGCCTCGAACTCGGCCGAGCGGTGCGAGACCATCGGTTCGGCCATCGACTCCAGTACTTCGTCAGTGACCGGGACTGGCCCGGGATTCAGCAGGAGGAACTCCTCGTCCATACGCCGCCGTTCTTCGTCCGTCGGGATAAGCCTCGCGGGATTCGCAAACGTCGCCGACGACGCGAACGCCCCCGTGCGACGCGTTCGACCCCGATGGCGACCCGCGGTGACGACGACCCGTCGACAACCCGGACTGCTTTATCACGTCGCGAACGAACGTCCGACGATGAGCGACGAGGCGTCGAATCCGTATCTCCGAGACCCGCCGACAGAGTTCGACCCCGTCGAGGAACTCTCCGAGGAGCGGGCAGCGACGCAGGCCGAACAGCTGCGCGAGGCCATCCGCGAACACGATTACCGCTACTACGTCGAGAACGATCCGGTCATCGCCGATCGGACGTACGACGCGCTGTTCGCGCGGCTGCAAGAACTGGAAGACGAGTTCGGCCTGCAGACCGAGGACAGTCCGACGCGGCGCGTCGGCGGCGAACCGATGGACGAGTTACAGACGGTCGAACACGTCGCACCGATGCTCTCTATCGACCAGAGCGTCGAGGCCGACGACGTGCGCGCGTGGGCCGACCGCGTCCACTCGGAGGTCGGCGAGAGCGAGTTCGTCTGTGAACCGAAGTTCGACGGGCTCTCGCTGGAAGTGATCTACGAGGATGGAACGTACGAGCGCGCCGCCACGCGAGGCAACGGCCGCGAGGGCGACGACGTGACCGAACAGGTCCGCAGAATCCGCTCGATTCCGACGCGCCTCCGCGGTGACTTCCCCGAATTCCTCGCGGTCCGCGGCGAGGTGTTCATGCCCCGCGACGCGTTCCAGGAGCACAACAGAGAGCGCGTCGAACGCGGCAAGGACCCCTTCGCCAACCCCCGCAACGCCGCCGCCGGGACGCTTCGCCAACTCGACCCGAACGTCGTCGCCGAGCGCCCGCTGGACTGCTTCTTCTACGACGTCCTCGCGGCCCGATGGGACGCGAGCGGCTCGGAGAACGCGGACGCGTCCTCCGGTGTTCTGGATGCCTCTGTCGGCTTCGAGACGAACGCCGACGAGTACGAGGCGTTCGACGAGTACGGTCTCAAGACCAACGAGCGCATCGAGGTCGTCGACGACATCGAAGGTGCCATCGACTACCGCGACCGGACGATGGAGGCGCGTGAGGGGCTGAACTACGAGATCGACGGCGTCGTCATCAAGGTAAACGACCGCGAGAACTGCGAGGAACTCGGCGCGACCGCCCGGTCGATTCGCTGGGCGTTCGCCTACAAGTTCCCCGCACGGACCGAGGTGACGACAGTGCAGAGCATCGTCGTCCAGGTCGGTCGAACGGGCCGGCTGACGCCCGTCGCCCTACTCGACCCCGTCGACGTCGGCGGCGTCACCGTCTCACGCGCCACGCTGCACAACGCCGACGAGATAGCCGAACTCGGCGTCGCCGTCGGTGACAAAGTCCGCATCAAGCGCGCTGGCGACGTGATTCCCTACGTCGAGGAGGTCGTCGACAACGGCGGGGACGGCCACTTCGAGTTCCCCGAGCAGTGCCCAGTCTGCGGCAGCGCCGTCGAACGCGACGGCCCCATCGCCTACTGCACCGGCGGACTGGCGTGCGACGCCCAGCTCGAACGCGCCATCGAACACTACGCGAGTCGTGACGCCCTCGACATCGAGGGACTCGGCGGCGAGCGCGTCGAGCAACTGCTCGACTCGGGACTCGTCGAGAGTCTGCCCGGCCTCTACGGCCTCACCCGCGAGGAACTGGCCGAACTCGACGGCTGGGGCGAGACGAGCGCCGACAACCTCGTCACCGAACTCCAAGCCGCGAAGTCGCCGACGCTGCCCGAGTTTTTGACCGCTATCGGCATCCCCGACGTAGGGCTGACGACGGCGCGCGAACTCGCCCGCGAGTTCGGCACGCTCGACGCCGTAATGGACGCCGACGCCGAGGAGTTGGAACGAGTCGACGGCGTCGGCCCGATCGTCGCCGGGAAAGTCCGCGAGTTCTTCGAGAGCGAAGAGAACCGCGAGACCATCGCGGCGCTACGCGAGCGCGGCGTCGAACCCGAGGAGTTCGAGACGGAGAACGGCGGTGACGAGCTCGACGGACTGACGTTCGTGTTCACGGGTGCGATGTCGGTGACGCGCGACGAGGCCGAAGCGCTCGTCCAATCGCACGGCGCGAACGCGACGGGCAGCGTCTCGGGCAACACCGACTACCTCGTCGTCGGCGACAGCCCAGGCCAGTCGAAACTCGACGACGCCGACGCGGACGACGTACCGGTGCTGGGGGAAGACGAGTTCGCGGAGCTACTGGGTGAGCACGGGATCGAGTACGGGACATAGCGCGGACGAGGCCAGGAAATAGATATATTAATCATGACGTTGAACGGTCACCTAGAAGATGCTTGGCGTGACGAACCCCCGACCGACAGAGCCGAGCACGCTACGAGCCGTCGGGCTCGTCTACTTCGCGACGTTGCTCGTCGTCGCCGTCCTGTTTCAGCTGTTCGCGCCGGACTGGCTGGCCGTCCCGCTGTTTCTCCTCGTCGGCGTCGTCCTCTCTCTTCCCTGTCTTCGGCTGTTCCGTCGCGTCGCTTCAGGAGACAGCGACGAGTGAGCGTTCGGGACGGCGGTAACCTGACCGGACAGCGGTAGCCGTAGAATCGAACGCGACAGAGGTAGCGACGACCGACCGTGCTCAGAGGTCCGCGGACTCGAACCGGAGGAAACCGAGAAGCGGCGGCACCGCGAGCCAGACCAGGAGCATCCCGACGGCAGCGAGCTGTAGCTGTGCGCTCTGGCCGGCGAACAGCTGTCCGCCGAGGAACGCCTCCGAGATGATTTTGAACGCCGCGTTCGGGTTCAGCAACTGGAACGCGGTGAAGAGGTCCTGTCCGGCGATGGGGAGCCACGAGGGTCCGCCACCCATCGACAGGTACAGTTGCAGCGGGAAGCGAACCGCACCCCACAGGGGGACGAACAGGAAGTACAGCGCGATGGCACCGCCGACGGCGAGGCGCTGCGAGGCCATCGCCGCCGAGAAGCCGACGGCGATGGCGACGAAGACGACGCCGAGGAAGACGGTGAGGAGGGTGTAGCCGACGTACGAACCGGCGTCGAACTGCAGCGGGCCGAGCGCTAACAGCAGCGCCGGGACGATGAACCCGACGACGATGGGCACCGCCAGCGCCAGCGACCGGCCGACGACTTTCCCGAACACCACGTCGGCGCGCGAGTGCGGTAGCGACAGCAGGAGTTTCAGCGACCCGGAGTCGCGTTCGCCGACGACCGCGCTGTACGCCATCACGAGCGCGATGAGCGGGACGAGCGTCGTCACGATGGTCCCGCTGACCATCCCGAGCAGTTGGTTGGAACTGAACGTCTGACCGGGGCCGGGGCGGACGAAGTACGCGGCGGCGGCGATGAGCAGCACGAAGAAGGCGGTGAGCGCGAGCACCCACCGCGAGCGGACGGCGTCCTCGAAATCCTTCTGCGCGATGGCTTGCCAACTCATGCCGACACCTCCTGTTTCTCCTCGTCTTCGGTGTACGAGAGGAAGAGGTCCTCCAGCGACGCCGACTGCGTCTCGAAGTCCTTCACCGTCACGCCCTGGTCTTCGAGCGCGGCGATGACCGTCGTCTTCGCACCGCTGTCGCAGGAGACGGTGACGGTGCCGCCGTCGGTCGTCGCGGCGCTGACGCCGTCGAGCGCGCGGACAGCGTCAAGGTCGTCCTGACTCGCGCTGTCGACGGTGAGCACGAGCGTCTCGTCGCCGCCGGCCGCTTCTCGAAGGCTCTCGATGCTGTCCTCGGCGATGAGTTCGCCCTCGCGCATGATGCCGACGCGGTCGCAGACGGACTCGACCTGTCCGAGCACGTGACTGGAGAAAAAGACCGTCGCGCCGCGGCCGGCTTCGCGGCGCACGATGTCGCGCATCTCCTTGGCCCCGGCGGGGTCCAGCCCCGAGGAGGGCTCGTCGAGGATGAGCAGATCCGGGTCGCCGACGAGCGCCATCCCGAGCGCGAGGCGCTGGCGCATCCCCTTCGAGTAGCCGCCCGCCTTCCGGTCGGCGGCGTCGGAGAGGCCGACGCGCGCGAGCATCTCGTCGGGGTCGACGTCGACCCCCTTCGAGCGGAGCGCGAACTCGATGTGTTTGCGTCCCGTGAGGCGGTTGTACACGCCGAATCCTTCGGGAAGCACGCCGGTTCGCTGTCGGACGGTGACGCTCTCGCGCTGGGCGTCGTGACCGAGTACGCGGATCGTCCCCGAGGTGGGGCGGACGAAATCCAACAACATGTTAATCGTTGTCGATTTCCCCGCACCGTTCGGTCCGAGGAAACCGAACACCTCGCCCTCCGAGACTGTGAGGTCGAGGTCGCGGACGGCCGTCACGTCGCCGTACCGCTTCGTCACGTCCGACAGTTCGATGGCGGTCATGGCCCGGGGTTGCCACCCTCCGCAATAAAGTGTTTTGGGTTCGATGATACCATCGGTCACGGTTGTTTCCGCGCGAACCCGAGAGAAGCGCCGAATGAGAGCCGACGGTTCGGGCGGGGCGGGCGGCTCAGACCTCGTCGTCGGGGGCGTGCGAGGCGGCCATCCGCTCGGCCTCCGCCGCGTAGCGTTCACGTCGCTCGGAGTCGTCGATCGCTTCGAGGTTGTCCGGGTCGACGTCGACGGCGGCGGTCACGTCGTACTTGTCGATGACCGTAACCGCGAGTTCCTTTCGGTAGCTTCGCCCGCCGTCGAGCGTCGCGTACGTGAGGACGATGAGGTCGCGGTCGGTGTAGTCGCGTTCGACGAACCAGCAGCGGACGGTGTCGGTCATGCCCGGACGTTCGACCGACGGCGGTTTGTAGGTAGCGGGACGGCCTCAACGTCGAGGCCAGTCGAGAATCGAACGCGTCACCCTCAAGCCCGTTCGTCACCAATCGCAGACGAATGGACGCGAGCGGCGTTCGCGAACGTGCAACCGAGTTACCGAGAGAGCCGGGTGTCTACCAGTTTCTGGCCGACGACACGGTTCTCTACGTAGGGAAGGCCGTCGACCTCAGGAGCCGCGTCCGGTCGTACGCCGACCCGCGCAGCGACCGCATCCGACGGATGGTCCGACGAGCAGAGAGAGTCGACTTCGCCGTCACCGACACCGAGACGCAGGCGCTGTTGCTGGAGGCGAACCTCATCAAGCGCCACCAGCCGAAGTACAACGTCCGCCTGAAGGACGACAAATCCTACCCGCTCGTCCAGTTGACCGACCACCCCGTCCCGCGCATCGAGGTGACGCGCGACCCCGAAGAAGGGTCGACCGTCTTCGGCCCGTACACCGACAAAGGGCGCGTGGACGTCGTCGTGAAGGCGCTCCGCGAGACGTACGGCGTCCGCGGCTGTTCGGATCACAAGTACAGCGGCCGCGACCGCCCCTGTCTCGACTACGAGATGGGGCTGTGTACGGCCCCGTGTACCGGCGAGATCTCGGAGGAAACCTACCGGGAGGACGCGAACTCCGTCGTTCGGTTCTTCGAGGGCGAGACGGGCGTGCTCGCCGACCCGCTCCGACGGGCAATGGAAGAAGCGGCACAGAATCAGGAGTTCGAGCGCGCGGCGAACCTCCGCGACAAACTCGACGCCGTCGAATCGTTCCACAGCGGCGGCGGCGAAGCGGTGTCGGGGCGGAGCCACGAACGCGAAGTCGACGTGCTGGGTGCGGCCATCGAGGGCGACACGGCCACGGTCGCCCGACTGCACAGCGAGCGTGGACAGTTGGTCGACCGGTCGCGACACCGCCTGCAAGCGCCCGAGGGCGAGGACCGAGTCGCCGAGGTGCTGGCGGCGTTCATCCCGCAGTACTACGCCGAGCGGCGACTGCCAGACGCGCTGCTGCTCTCGGAGCGACCGGACGACGGTGAGTTGTTCGCGTGGCTCGAAGCAGAGGGCGTCGCCGTCCGCGTTCCCGGGACGGGACGGGAGGCGAAACTGGTCGAACTCGCGCTGAAGAACGCCCGCCGTGGTCCCGCCCGCGGCGACGAACTCGGCGCGCTGGCGGACGCGCTCGGGATTCCGCGGCCGACGCGAATCGAGGGGTTCGACGTGAGCCACGCGCAAGGGAAAGCCGTCGTCGGTAGTGACGTCTGTTTCGTCGACGGAGGTGGCGGAGCGGGACAGAACTCCCGCGGAGCTATCGCGGAAAAAGCGGATTATCGGCGAAAGAAGCTCCCCGACAGAAACGACGACTACGCGAACATGCGCGAGTTGATCCGCTGGCGGGCGCAGCGCGCCGTCGAGGGCCGCGACGACAGACCGGATCCCGATTTACTGCTCATCGACGGCGGCGACGGCCAATTGGGCGCGGCACAGGACGCACTCCGTGAAGCGGGGTGGGACGTGCCCGTCGTCGCGCTGGCGAAAGACGAGGAGCTGGTCATCGCCGATTCGGGGGTGTACAACTGGCCGAACGACGCGCCGCATCTCCACGTCCTCCAGCGCGTCCGCGACGAGGCGCACCGATTCGCCGTCTCCTACCATCAGACGCTGCGCGACGACGTGAGGACGGTGTTGGACGACGTCCCCGGCGTCGGTCCCACCACGCGACGGAATCTGCTCAGACGGTTCGGGAGCGTCGACAACGTCCGCACCGCGTCGGCGGACGACCTCCGCGACGTCCCCGGCGTCGGCGAGAAGACGGCGACGGCGCTCAAACAGCGTCTCTCGGGCAGGGAAGACCTCGCTTGACATCCTCCCCGCGCTAAAGCGCGAGAATTCCTCACGTTGGGGGGTTCGGCTACCGGCCCATGGAGGCAACTTGCGGGTTCGTGCGCACTTCTTTGGGACTTTCGTGAGGGTGTGGTTTCCCCGACCAGTCGTGGTCATCCCACTCGAATCGCACGGGCCGTGCCATCGGCCTGACTTCGCAATCGCTGTTTTCTCGAAGGAATGTCTCTGACGCCGTGAGGTCGGCGTGGGCCTCGAATCCACACGGACACGTCAGCGTATCCCCGTGGCGAACCGTTTCCTCGTGGTCGCCACACTCGGGACACGTCTGACTCGTCCACGCTTCCGACTCGGCTTCGAGAGAGATGCCGTACTCCTCACAGACGCACGCGAGACGGTGGATGAACTTCTTGAACGCCCAGAAGTTGTGCGTCTTCTCGTTCACCCTGACCGACCAGTGCGTTTCCAGAACGTCGGTCAAATCGCCCACGTACACCGTCGCCACGCCTTCCTCGTACAGCCGTTCAACGAGGTCGCGCACCAGCGCGTTCTGTGCGTGGTCACGGCGCTTCGTCCGCTGTCGGTACAGCTGTCGAATCCGCTTGGAACTGTAGCGTCTCTCTCGGAGTCGTCCGGAAGACTTCGTCTTTCGTGATTCCGAGAGACTCCGTCTCTCGGGCAATTTCGACTGTAGGCGGGAGATTTCGTCGGTCGTCTCGCGGAACCGTCCGAACAACTCCCGACCGTCGTAGAGGTACTGGGAACCAGTAGTCGTGGAACACGCGACGAGGTTGTTCGCGCCAACGTCGAGGGCGGCTTCTTCGGAAGCCAGTGGTGAATCCAGTCGAGAATCAGGTACGGTGACTGGTTGGAAAGCCCTGAACGTGTCGTTCACTTCGTCGTATTCGAGTTCCAGACGACCCTGTTTCCCGTTCCACTTTGGGTTGCCTCGGACTTCGAGGCGGAGTCGTTCGTGGTAGCCGAGTCCGTGTTCGTCTTTCAGTTCTTGCCCGACGGGGATTTCGAGACGCGACCGCGTCCCCCACTGAATCGTGTACTGGTTGCACCGAATGTAGGTTCGGAGTTCGCGTCCGTCCTCCTCGTTGCCCCAGTACGACGGTGGGTTGGCGTACTCGCCCCTCTCCTTGAGGGCGAAAAACGACCGCCACGCTTCGCTGTTCTTGCGCGTGACCTGTTGGACAGTCGCGCTTCCAACGAAACCGTTGTAGCGTCCTCGATACTCGGACGTGTCCCACACGTCACCGTCTCCGAAGTAGTTCTGACGACGTTCGTAGGTCAGTTCGTTCCACAGGGAGGCGGAGGCGTCGAGTAGACGTAGGAGGCACTCTTTGTCCTTCTCGGTCTGTGGAACCACCTCGAAGGTGTTGACGCGCTTCATGTGTCGTTACCTTCCTGTTCAGCGATGTAACGTTCGACAGCGCCTTTCGAAGCACTTCCCGCTGTTCCGACGTAGTACGAACGAGTCCACTTCACGCGGTCGTCGTGGCGTTGGTTGTACTTCCGCGCGGAGATGCCCTTGACCCAGTTGACGATGAGTGACGGGGCGTTCTTCGGTGGACTCCCGATGAACAGGTGTACGTGGTCGGGCATGACCTCGCACTCGGCCAGTTCAAGGTCTTTGTCCTCACAGATTTCCGCGAAGATGGTTTCGAGACGTTCCTTTGTCTTCCCCGTCAGGTACGAACGCCGATACTGAGCGGAATCCGGTTCCGCGAGGTCAGCGGAATTTTCGATTCCGCCAGATTTCGGCACGAACACTATGTGGTAGTAGAGTTCGTATTTCGCGTGACGGGTACTCTTTACCATCTATGCATACTATTACGGTCGGAAGCTTTAACGATTGCGTTGGAACCCCGTCCGTGCCGTCATCGACGGTTGAATACTGTTGGTCGGCTTCATCCCCACCCCGAAGGGCGAGGCTTTCGCCTCGAATTTTCCGTAAGCACCGGCTTCGAGCGCTTTGGGTCGGCCTACCGCCGAGTAGTCGCCACATGTCGTTATATCCGGACCACGTAGCCGAGCGTGTGATTCCCCCCTTCGAATCGGCCATCGCCGTTCCGCTCCTCGGGTCCGTCGTAGCGCTGGACGAACTGGATCCCGCCAACTTCGGAGTGGTGTTCGGCGCAGTCATCCTCGTGTTCTGTCTGTTGATGTGCGGCCAGACAGCGGTCGGGTACGTGCGCGCCCGTCGTCGCCAAGCGCGGTTGCTGGACCAACTCACGCGGTAACGACGTGCGACGAGTCGGTGGTTGCAGCGTCAGCGCTCGCGACGCCGACACTCGCGGCACCGACGCCCGCAGGGCCACCGGGACGAACGCGAGACTCGATGGGTACCGGTTCGATACCGGGCGAAAAAGCAGGCGGTGAAGCGCGGCGGTTACGAGATTTTGTCGTACTGGTCGCGGAGTTTCTCGGCGGCGTCGTCCATGAGGTCCTCTTCGTACTCGTCGAGGTCCCAGTCGACGACTTCGACGATACCCTCCGAACCGAGTTTGACCGGAACGCCGAAGGCGGTATCTTCGTACCCGTATTCGCCGTTGAGGACGAGACTCCCCGGCAGTACCTCGCCGGTATCGCGGAGGACGGCTTCGACCATGTGAGCGACGCCCGTCGCCGGCCCCCACTGGGTCGCTCCCTTCCGGCTGATGACGTCCATCGCCGACTCCTGGAGGTCGGAGAGAATCTCCTCTCGCTCGTCGTCGGTGAACTCGGGGTCGCGGCCGTCGACGCGGACCTTCGAGAACACCGGCACCTGCGCGTCGCCGTGTTCGCCGAGAATCGTCGCTTCGACGTTCTTGACGGGCGCATTGAAGCGTTCCGAGAGCACGTAGCGGAAGCGCGCCGAGTCGAGGCGGCCGCCGAAGCCGATGACCGTGTGGCGGTCGCGGTCACCGACCTCGTAGAGGTGACGGTTAAGCAGGTCGACCGGGTTCGAGGTGGTGATGGAGACGAAGTCGTCGTTGTACTCGGCGAGCGAGGAGCCGATGTCCTCCATGATGGGCGCGTTGTCGCCCGCGAGGTCGATGCGTGTCTGACCCTCCTTGCGCGGGATACCGGCCGTGATGACGACGACGTCGGAGCCGGCGGTGTCCTCGTAGCCGCCCTGTCGGACGACGGTGTTCGAGTCATACGCGACGCCGTGGTTCGTGTCGGCCGCCTGCCCGACCGTCTTGTCCTCCATGTCCGGGATGTCGACGAAGACGAGTTCGTCGCAGATATCCCGAAGTGCGATGTTGTACCCAGCGGCGGCGCCCACCGTCCCGGCGGCACCGACCACGCTCACTTTCGTCATACCACGTAAATCTGACCGCGGAACGTGATTAAGCGCTTCGGAACCCTCCGTAAAACCGGACGAACTGGATTCGAGAGCGGTCGGTCGGCGACCCGACGACCGGCCGACCTCCCGCGGAACCGTGATACGTCGCGTCGAGGTCGCAGGCGCACGAGCGCCCCCGGTGACTTTTTCGGCACAGGCACCCTTGTGCCGCGATATGAGCGAGTTCGACAAGGAGGCCGAGCGCGAGAAACTTCGGAAGAAGTTCGCCCGCGACGAGGAGAAGCGCAAATCCACCCAGCGGATGAGCGAACTCCTGTTGAAAGGCGCGACGATGACGAACAGACACTGCGACACCTGCGGCGACCCTATCTTCCGCTATCAGGACCAGGAGTTCTGCCCGACGTGTCAGAACGCGCAGGTCGCAGAATCGAACGGGGCGGCACAAACCGGCGACTCGAAGCGGGTGACCGACGAGACACCGACCACCGACGCGACGCGAACTGCCGAGAGCGAACCCGGACAGGAAGCGGCCGAGAACGACGGAGACCCCGAGGTCGAACTGACGTCGGAGTCGCAGGCCCCCCAGCGCGCACCCGCGGCCGAGACCGACCGCTCTACCGCGACCGGAACCGCGTCGGCACCGACGGAGTCGGCAGACGCGTCCACGGTACCGAATCAGCCGAAACAACACGCAGAGAGCGACTTGAGCGAAGCGCGCGCCGCGCTCGTCCGGACGGTGACGCGCTACGCGACCGCCGCCGAGTCGGCCGACGACCCTCGACGCGCCACGGAACTACTGTCAGCCGCGAGAGAGGCCGCGGAGACGTTGTCGGCGCTGAATCGGTAGTCGGTGGTGTCTCGGCGAGTCGGTCGAAGCGTCTTCTCGACGGGTCGCAGTCGTTCGACCGTCGATTGTCGTCGTGCGCCCGGACTGGTCGAGTTTACGTTCTCCTAATACGTACTGCCGACAACCTCGCGGATGCGGTCGGCGGTCACTTCGCCGACGCCGTGGACCTCGAGCAGGTCGTCCTTCGACGCGGTCATCACGGCCTCGACGGAGCCGAAGTGCTCCAACAGCGCCCGCGCGGAGACCGGACCGATGTCGGCGATGGAACTGACGACGTACTCCTGCTGCTCGTCGAGCGTCTTCGCGCTCTTCTCGCCGTGGACGTTGACCGACCGCTCGGCGCTCGCCTGCTCGCGCGTCGCGATGACCTCCAGCAGGTCGGCGGTGTCCTTCTCGTCTTCCGTCCGGAGCACGCTCACGCCGAAGTCGACGGCGAGACTGGAGAGCGCACCGCGAATCGCGTTCGGGTGGACGTTTCGTTCCTCGTACAGTCGGTCGCCCTCGATGACGACGATGGGCCGCGAGTAGTGTCTCGACATGTCGGCGACCTGCTCAAACAGCGAGCGGTCGCCGCCGGTGAGCGTGTCGAGAAAGTCCGAGACGGATTTCCGTTCGACGGCAACGCGATCCGAGAGCACGTAGTCGCCGACGGCGAGCGTTTCGAGTCGGGTCCGGACTCCCTCGCGCGTCGAGAGGTCGCGAGCGATGGTCGAGTCGAGTTCGCGCTGGTCGGCGACGATTTCGACGAGTTCCTCGTCGTCGCGGCCGCCGACAGCAGCGACGACGCCGTCCTCGCTGTCGGCGTCGGTGGCGGGGCCTTCTTCGCTGTCGACTGTGTCGGCATCGTCGTTCGTCTCCGACTCGGAGAAATCCGTCAGTCCGGGTTGCATCCGTTTCTCGCGGACGCTCGGTCCGCTTTCTCCGCCCGCGCTCCCTTCGAAGGCGTCGAGGCTCTGCTGAGAGTCGTCGAGTTCGTCTTCGACTTCGTCGGCGACGCCCTTCAACTTCTTCAACTCGTCCTCCATCTGGCTCTCCTTGCGCCGCGAGATCCAGAAGTACGCCTCGTCGCGCGTGTCTTCGGCCATGAGGACGATGACGCGACCCTCGGTCTGCCGTCCGGTCCGACCCTTCCGCTGGATGGAGCGAATCGCCGTCGGCACGGGTTCGTAGAAGAGCACGAGGTCGACCTCCGGCACGTCGAGGCCCTCCTCGGCGACGGAGGTGGAGACGAGCACCTCGAACTCACCAGCCCGAAACGCGTCGAGCGTCTCCTGCTGTTGCTTCTGGGTCATCCCGTCCGACCCCTCTTTGTCGCCCTGCCCGACGAACCGCCGGGCGTCGAAACTCTGTGAAAGAAATTCGGTGAGCGCTTCGGCGGTGTCACGGGACTCGGTGAAGACGATGACGCGCTCGCCGCCGCCGAGACCGAGCGTCTCGGCGAGGAGGATGCGCGTCTTCGAGAACTTGGGGTGGAGTTCGTCGAACGACTCCGCCAGACGCATCGCCTCTCGCACTTTCGGTTCAGCAACGAGTCGCTGACTCGCTTTCGACGCCCCCGACGAGCGGGCGGCGTTGCGCTGGCGCTCGAAGTACCGACGGACGGATTCGACGCTCTGCGTTTCGACGAGTTCGACCGCCCGCCGGAGTTTCATCACCTCCGCGTGGACGGACATTCCCTTGTAGCCGTCGCCGTCGTCGGCGTTGATCATCTTCTGCAACTCGGCGCGGATGCCGTTCAGTTGCTTCTGGGAGATGTCGGGACTCGTCGCCCGCGTCACGCCGAGCGATTTTAACTTGCTCAGTCGGTCTTTGATGACCTCGTTGAGCGCGTTGCGAATCGTCAGAATCTCCTCGGGGAGGCCGATTCGCTCCCACTCCACCTCGGTGTCGTAGGTGTACTCGGCCACGTCGGCGTCGTCCTCGGTCATCACCGTCACGTCGACGAGACCGAGGTTCTCGCAGACGGTGAGGATATCCTCCTTGTCGCCGCCGGGCGACGCGCTCATCCCGGTGACGAGCGCGTTTCCGGCGTCCTGGTGATAGCGCTCGGCGATGTAGACGTAGGCGTAGTCACCGGTGCCGCGGTGACACTCGTCGAACGTGAGGTGGGTAACGTGTTCGAGGCTCACTCTGCCGCCGACGAGGTCGTTCTCGACGACTTGTGGCGTTGCGATGACGATTTGGGCATCGTTCCACAGCGCCGCCCGGTCGTCCGGGCGAACGTCGCCGGTGAAGACGACGATGTCGTCGTCCGGTATCGAGAGGGCTTCGCGGTAGAAGTCGGCGTGCTGCTGGACGAGCGGTTTCGTCGGTGCGAGGAGGAGTGATTTGCCGCCGACCTCCGAAAGGCGTTCGGCCGTGACGAGGAGGCTGACGGTGGTCTTTCCCAGACCGGTGGGGAGACAGACGAGCGTGTGGCCGTCTCGGGCGGTTCCGGCGAGTTGTATCTGGTAGAGGCGGCGCTCGATGAAACTGGGGGCGAGAAGCGGGTGTTCGACGTAGGCGACCTCGTCGGTGGCGGCCATCGAGTCGGTTTCGTCGTTCTCTCGGATAAGGGTTCGTGAACCGTGGTGAAAGTAGAGCGGACGTCGAAGATGACCGATAGACGGGCGAAAGCGGCCTACGGAACTACCTGCTCGCCGTCGTCGTCGTACAGTACGATGGCGTCGACGGGGCAGACGCGGGCGGCGAACTCCGCGTCGAACTCGGCGTCTTCGGGCACCTCACGGACGAACAGTTGGTCGTCGACCTCCTCGCTCCCTTCGAGGTCCGCCTTCCCCTCGTCCATGTTCTTCTCGAACGCCTCCCACTCGTCGACGCACTGGTACATCCCGATACAGGTGTCGCGGTCGAACTCGATTCGCATACCGGGAGTTCGGCAGTAGGTTACATAGGAATGACGACGCGGCCACGCCCGAAGACCAACGTTGGCCTCCGCTTTCGCCTCGCTCCCGACAGTTTAAACCGGAGGACGCGCCAACTCCGTCCAATGAAGACAGCGGACCTGAACGGTCTGCCGACGGGCGTTCCCGAGTTCTTCGACGAGGAGGGCGTCGAGGAACTGTACCCGCCGCAGGCCGAAGCCGTCGAGGCGGGCGTCACCGACGGCGAGAGTCTCGTCGCCTCCATCCCCACCGCCTCGGGGAAGACGCTCATCGCCGAACTCGCGATGCTGTCGAGCGTCCAACGGGGAGGAAAAGCCCTCTACATCGTCCCGCTTCGGGCACTCGCCTCCGAGAAGAAGGCCGAGTTCGAGCGATTCGAGCAGTTCGGCGTCGACATCGGCGTCTCGACGGGCAACTACGACTCGACGAGCGAGTGGCTCGCGACTCGCGACATCATCGTCGCCACGAGCGAGAAAGTCGACTCGCTCGTCCGCAACAACGCCTCGTGGATATCGGAGCTCACCTGCGTCGTCGCCGACGAAGTCCACCTCGTCGACGACCGCCACCGGGGGCCGACGCTCGAAGTGACGCTCGCGAAGTTACGGAAAATCAACCCGGGCCTGCAGGTTGTCGCGCTCTCGGCGACCGTCGGTAACGCCGAGGAGGTCGCCGACTGGCTCGACGCGAGCCTCGTCCGCTCGGACTGGCGACCCATCGACCTGAAGACGGGCGTCCACTACGGCAACGCCATCAACTTCGACGACGGGAGTCAGCGCGAAGTCAGCGTCGAGCGCGGCGAGAAACAGACCGCCGCGCTCGTCGCCGATACCTTGGAAGAGGGCGGGTCTTCGCTCGTGTTCGTCAACTCCCGACGAAACGCCGAAGCCGCGGCGAAGCGCCTCGCCGACGTCTCCGACGCGGCACTCACCCCCGAAGAGCGCGACCACCTCGCCGACCTCGCCGCCGAGATTCGAGACGTCTCCGACACCGAGACGAGCGCGGATCTGGCGCGAACCGTCGCCAAAGGCGCGGCGTTTCATCATGCGGGACTCGCGCCCGACCACCGCTCCATCGTCGAGTCCGCGTTCCGCGACCGCCTCATCAAGGTCGTGAGTGCGACGCCGACGCTCGCCGCGGGCGTCAACACGCCGAGTCGCCGCGTCGTCGTCCGCGACTGGCGACGCTACGACGGCGAGTTCGGCGGGATGAAACCGCTGAACGTCCTCGAAGTCCACCAGATGATGGGCCGCGCCGGCCGACCCGGCCGCGACCCCTACGGCGAGGCCGTCCTCCTTGCGAAGAACACCGACGAGATGGACGAACTGTTCGAGCGCTATCTGTGGGCCGACCCCGAACCGGTCCGCTCGAAACTCGCCGCCGAACCCGCGCTACGGACGCACGTCCTCGCGACCATCGCTTCGGGCTTCGCCAACAGCCGAGAGGGTCTGCTCGAATTCCTCGACCGGACGCTGTACGCGACGCAGACCGACGACGAAGGGCGGTTGAAACAGGTGACCGACTCCGTACTCCGCTACTTGGAGGTCAACGAGTTCGTCGAACGCGACGGCGACACGTTGCGGGCGACCGGTATCGGCCACACTGTCTCGCGGCTCTACCTCGACCCGATGAGCGCTGCCGAGATCATCGACGGCCTGCGGGAGTGGGAGCGCAAAGGCGGGAGCGCAGCGGAGACGAAACCGAAGGAGACGGGCGACGAATCCGGCTTCGTCTCCGCGAGCGACCTGCGGCGCGACGAACCAGAACCGGAATCGACGGGCGACGCCCCGAAGCCGACGGCGCTCGGCCTCTATCACCTCGTCTCGCGCACGCCGGACATGTACCAGCTCTACCTCAAATCCGGCGATCGCTCGACGTACACGGAACTCTGCTACGAGCGCGAGGGCGAGTTCCTCGGGAACGTCCCCTCCGAGTACGACGACGTCGCCTTCGAGGACTGGCTGTCGGCGCTGAAGACGGCGAAACTGCTGGAGGACTGGTCGATGGAGGTCGACGAGGACCGCATCACCGAGCGCTACGGCGTCGGACCCGGCGATATTCGTGGAAAGGTCGATACCGCAGAGTGGCTGTTGGGTGCGGCCGAACAGCTCGCGGGTGAACTCGATTTGGGCTCGAACGTCGCCATCCGCGAGACGAAAAAGCGCATCGAGTACGGCGTCCGCGAGGAACTGCTCGACCTGGCGGGCGTCCGCGGCATCGGCCGAAAGCGCGCCCGCCGGCTGTACGAGGCGGGCGTCGAGAGTCGCGCCGACCTCCGCGAGGTGGACAAGTCCGTCGTCCTCGCGGCGCTGCGCGGGCGACGGAAGACCGCCGAGACCGTGCTCGAAAACGTCGGCCGACGCGACCCCTCGATGGACGACGTTGAGGCCGACGAGTCGGCCGCACCCACCGAGTTCACCCCCGCGGGCGGAACCGCCTCGGTATCGGGTGGCGCGAGTAGGGGAGGCGACGGCAACGACGACCAGTCGAGCCTCGGTGATTTCGGATGAGACTCGTCGAGGGCGTCGCCGACGTCGAGGATGTCGACGCCGTCGTCGCTACGCTCGGCGATGTCGCAGCGGAGTACGAGACGACCATCCAGGCGTTCGACGCCCGCTACGTCGTCGACCGAGCGCATCTCGACCGCGCGGTCGAACTCGCCGACCGTGCCATCGCCCGCGGCGAGAACGTCGCCCACGACCGGGCCGTCGAGATTCTACTGTACGCCGCCGGACGACGCCAGATCGACCAGGCGTTCGAGATGGGTCTGGACGAGGGTCAGGTTTCGCTCGTCGTCCTCGTCGACGGCGGCGCGGAATCCGTGGCCGCCGAAGCGGTCGCCGAAGACCTGAACCTCGACGACACAGCGACGCTCGGAGAGTACGACAGGAAGCATCTCTTCGAGTTCTTCGGTATCACGGAGCGGGAGTTGGCGGCGACCGACGGAACCCTCTCGGAGACGGTCCGAGAACGGGTCGCGCTGCTCGACGTCGAGAAGTGAGCGTCACGTCGTGACGTCGAAAAACTGGGAGAGGATGCTCACCCCCTCACGGCGTCGAATCCGGGAAATTCTCCGGAGTGACTAACTCGGAGTGGGTGCGATAGTCGTCGATGGTCTCCGAGACCCAGTCGCGAATCGTCTCGTTCTCCGTCTCGATGAGTGCACACGGGAAATCCTGCTCGTCGTAGGGGAGAATCGTCGCCACGTCGTCGATGAGTCCGATTGCGACGGGCAACGCGCCTCGGTGCAGATACAGCGTCATGTTCTCGCTGTCGAGGAGGTCCCGCACGATGTCGGCTACGGCCGGGTTCTGAAGGAGGACCGCGAAGGCCGCTTCGGAGACGATTATCTCCTGTCGTTGGTCGTGTTCCAGGATGAGTCTGCGCTGTTCGGGAATCGAGTCGAGATACACGTTTTGGGTCACGTAGTTGACCTCGCTCGCACTATTGGTGAGTTCCTCGACGCGGCGAACGTGGGCGAACACGTCCGGAGAGTGAGGGACAGTTATCGTCGCGTCGGCGAACAGTCGGAAGTCGAACGCCATGAGTTCGGTCGGCAGTCGCGGTTCGAAGGTGGCGAGTTGCTGTATCGTCTCGACGGTCTCCAAGAGATGCGTGAACTCGTCCGCGAGGAGCGCTCCGAGTCGCGTAATCTCGTACTGTCGACCGGATTTGGCAATCCAGCCGCGGCGCTCGAAGCCGTCGAGCACGCGGCCGAGCGTCGGTTGGGAAATCCCCGTCGACTCGTGCAGTCGGACGCGAGTGGATGGGTCGGCGGCCAACGCTCGCAGTACGGCGACTCGGTTGGGCGAACTAGCTAGAAACTCGATATCATCGAGCGGTGTTGGTATCGGCATTGACGGAGTAGATCGGTGGTGACGAGAGGCGAGTTCGATCTGTGTCGTCCCGTCCACACGTATGTCTGTCAGTACTACGTCAGACGAGAGCATGAACCTCTCTGCGGCGTCTCGACAGTTGATCGCCGTCTGGCGTCGACGAACGCCGAGTGCCGCCGACACTCACGGACGGCGACCGGTCGGACAGGAGACTGAATGTTTCACGAAGTAAATGCCGTTCACCGCTAGAAAAATTGTCAACGAAATAGATTATGATCGTCGCCGCCCTTTAGTGAAGCATGGAGACACACACTCGTTCCATCGCTCGTATCGCACTCGCCTCTCGCGACGAACCGCTGACCCGACTACACTGGACTGCGGTCGGACTCGCGGCGACGACCGGATTCGTCCACCTCTACCTCTACTGGGTTCAGGGGTTCGTCCCGTTCCTGTTGGCCGGTCTCGGTTTCCTCGGTGCCGTCGCGTTGCTCGTGACCGGGGTGAACCGTCGCATCCTCTAAGTGGTGGGCGTTCCGTTCACCGCCTCGCAGATCGCCGTCTGGCTCCTGCAGGGGATGCCCGAGTTCGCACTCGGCGTCGCGGACAAGACGGTACAGGTCGCGCTCATCGCGGCACTCGTCTACCTGTTCGTGGCCGAGCGACACGCGAAACGCGTCTACGACGCCGTCACCACGACCGATTCCGTCGCGAGGGGCGCGACGGGGAGGTGAGAGAAACCATGGAGTTGACTCGCCGAAGCTACCTCCGGGCGACCGCTGCACTCGCGGTCGTCGGGACGACAGGCCTCGCGGGATGCGGGAGCGCCGACGCCGACGCCGAAACCGACGCCGAAACCGCCCGGTTGCTGCCGACGGAGCCGAACTACGACGGCTGGTTCGACAACGCGGACGCCTACCGCGGAACGTACGACCTACGCGGTCGGCACGCGGTCACGGTCACGGTCGGGGCGAAAGACTCGCTCGGGTACTTCTCGTTCGACCCCGCCGCAATCGCGGTCTCTCCCGGTACCACGGTCACATGGGAGTGGTCGGGCGAGGGAGGCGCCCACAACGTAGTCGCGCTGGAGGGTGCGTTTCGGGCTCCGCTCACCGACAGAGCGGGAACGACGTTCGCTCGGACGTTCGACGAGACCGGCGTCTACCCCTACTACTGCACACCGCACCGAGGTATGGGAATGAAGGGAGCAGTCGTCGTCGAGTAGGCCCGACCGACTCGTCCACTACGCGACTGTAACCACTTCCCCGAGCGGCGTCGAAAACGCGGTTTCTGCACATTCGGTGCGGAAGCGATTGTAAAGGATTTCGGTTTCGAACAACCCCTTCGTTTCGACTGGAGACCGATAGACTACGTCGGGTCGACCGCACAAAAGAGAAACAAACCGTCCGGTACAGTCCACGCGAGAATCCGCTCTCGAATGCACCGTCGACGAACTACCGGAAACCGACGCGAGAAGCGACAGTCGTATTTCCGTCGCCGAAGTACTGACCGGACAGTCAGCCATGTACTCGACGAATCCGTCTTCGCTCGGAGGTCGACGTCCGCGGTGAAACGTCCGCAGACTGTCGTTCTCGCGGTCATTGCCAGCACGTTCTTCGTCGGCTTCGGTGGCGGCGTCATCTTTCCGATTCTTCCGAATCTGGGGGCCGTTCTCGGCATCTCGCCGTTTCTCGTCGGCCTCATTTTGAGCGCCAACCGCTTCGCCCGCATCGTCGCCAACGCCCCGGCAGGGGCGCTCGTCGACCGTATCGGCACCCGAAAGCCGTTCGTCGCCGGGTTGTTCGTCGAGGGGTTCGCGACGCTCGGCTACGTCGTCGCCGTCGAGTCGTCGGTTCCCGAACTGTGGTTCCTCCTCGCACGCGTCCTCTGGGGACTCGGCAGCGCCGCCGTCTTCGCCACGGCGTACACCATCGCCGCCGATGTCAGCGACGGCAGTTCTCGCGGGACGAACATGGGCGTCGTCCGCGGCGGCATCACGCTCGGGTTTCCCGCCGGCCTCATCCTCGGCGGAATCGTGAGCGAGGCCTACGGCGTCGAGGCGGCGTTCGTCGTCGCGGCGGCGTTCGCGCTGTTCGCCGGCGTCATCGCCTACCGGCAGGTTCCGGAGACGCACGTGTCGGCCGAACCGTCGACGAGCGCGCCCTGGGAGATCGACACGAGTACGCCCGCACTCACCGTCGGTTTCGTCAACTTCGGCCTCTTCTTCGCCTATCTCGGGGCGCTGTTCGCGACGCTCGTGTTGTTCATCGAGGTGAACGAAATCGGACTCCTCGGCTACGGTCCGCAGGGGATTTCGGGCGCGCTGATGGCCGTGACCGTTGTCTCCGCCTCGATATTCATGCTCGCGGGAGGGAAGGTCAGCGACGACTACGGCGCTCGCGTGCCGATACTCTTAGTCTTCCTCGTCGTCTCATTCGTCGGCTTCATCCTCCTCTCGCAAGCCTCCTCGCTGCCGACGCTCGTCGTCTCCTGTGTCTGCATCGGTGCGGGACAGGGCGGCACCAGCGGCCCGCTCATGGCGTTACTGGCCGATCTGACGCCGACTGACCGGATGGGTCGTGCGACGGGAACGAACAACGTCCTCGGCGACCTCGGAGGTGGCATCGGGCCGATGGTGTCGCTACCGCTGGTCGAAACAGTGGGTTTCGAGCCGGTTTATGCGGCTTGCGCGGTGATTCCGTTGCTCGCGGGGTTCGTGCTTCTGGGCGGGGTGTACGCGAAGACCGGGAGCGTCAATCCGCAGACGGAGTGAGAGCCGACTGTGAGACGAGGAGAAGCGGCATCTCGGTTACGGGGCTTCAAACGGACGCCGAGGTCGACACACCGACTCGAACACCACATGGCACGGAAATGCGAAGAGAAAGCCCGCAGCTTACTTGCGGGCGGAGTCCTCGTCCCCTAAGCGGGGAGAGTCCCGATCGGAGACTGAGTTACAGTAAAGACGTTACCTCAAGGTGTCGACGCGTCAGCCGTCGTTCTGGGGCGCGATCTGTAGGTAATTTGGAGTGACAGCGACCTGCCATCCGATGTATTCGAAGGTGACTGTCGGGACAGATGCATCGTCGTGAGCGCTGACGATGAGCGAATCCAACGCGTCGGGATCGAACCACTCTGCAAGCGGTGGCATCTCTGTGGCAGATCGGTTCGTCGCCTCGGCAACTGCGGTGATAACCGCTACACTCGGGGATACGTCGTAGGACTGTTCGTGGACCGGTTCCAAGCTACCGTTGAGTAAATTCGTATTTTCTGACATTTAGTTAGAACGAGAGTTGGTCCTCCATCTCCTCGACCTGGTCGCCGAACTGATCGAGTTGGGAGTGCAATAGCTGCCGGAGCAAAACGACGAGCGTGTTGTTAGCACCCTCGCCGAAGATGGCTCGTTCTCGGTGGATCCCCGCGCTAGATTTCTCCCCGAGCGTGCCGATCATGATGGCCTCACGATCCGCGAAAACCAAGCGTCCGACGTTGCTCGCTTCGACCGGAAGATCAAGCCAGTTCGTCTGTGGCTTCCAGAGGGTGACCTTCGGAGCGTGTTCCTGAACGAACTCGCGTACAGTCGGATCGTCCGTCCCGAGGTAGACATCTACCCCCCGGCCGGTAGCTTGCTCAATGCGGCTGAAACACCCCGACTCCAGCAGTCCGGTCGTCGTAAACATCAAGAACAGTTCCTCGTCCGCCTCTTCACAGAGTGACTGTCCACATGAGACGACGTTCTCACGTCCCTCGATAGTCCAGATGTCGGCGTCCGGAGGAGTGTCAGTCAGGCTCTCTCGGAAGTCGGGTTGGAGCGCGGAGTGCATCCATGGAACGCACAGGAGGGGATGCCCCTCGTACATGACCGTCCCCTCGTCCGTATTATAGTTGATGAGTCCTGCGTCAGCTAGCTGCGGCAGATGCGTGTGCCGAAGTGACAGGAGGACGTTTTCAACTTCGTCAGCTGAGTCGCCTTGATGGTCCACATCTCGTCGAATCGAGCTCACATCATGCGCCAGGGTTTGTACTTTGATCGGGTGATACTGATGACTGAGTACGTCTAGAATCGTCCGTCGACGAGCGTCGGCAAGGGATTGAAAGAGTGCATCGATCGATGCCGGTTCCGCGGACACGGCATCGTCGATGGCCGCGAGAAACCAAGTATCCTGATAGGCGGGATGGTCGGTGAACGCAACTCCGTTTTCGACGGAATTCGCGGTGATCAGTCCCGCTGAGTCCAACTTCGGTAAATGCACGTGGTGGAGGCGAGCCAGTACGCACTCGAGTTCTTCACTCGCCACCTCCCCCGTCGGTTTGCTCTGCTTCCTGGCCGCCATCGCGGCAGCGAGCTCCTTCCGCGATACGGAGGCGGGAGCCTGCTCGTGGAGGAGCCCCAGGACGCACCGTCGATCACGGTCTGCCAAGCACGAGAAGAGGACATCCAAAGAGTAGCTTTCCTCTCGTCCGGTCGTCTCTTCCATTGACTGACTCACGACGAAGAGAGGTGATAAGGGATGTGCCTAATTGTTTATAAATAAACATGTTTTGATTGCGGTATATGGCGGATCGGCCGATCGTGCGAATCCCGAAGATGACTAATAGGTCACGAGTTTGGACATCCATTCAGTCTGTTGAAGACAGAGGATATCCATCACGGAACGCTCATTCGCTCGATCCGGTATGAAGTATCCGCAGACCGGTGCGTACGTATTTGCGAAAGTAAGGAAAATAGTCCCACACGGATTCGAACCGCGGTCGAAGCCCCCAGAAGGCTTCAGGATTGGCCGCTACCCCATGGGACTGATTTCTGACATGTTTGCCCCCATCCATAGTTGACGGTGACTCAGTCAGCAATCCTTCGTTGCGCGCTGATGCATATGAGTGTTGCGAAGTCGCGTACGGGTGGATCGACACCTTCACACAGATGCAAAGAGGAAGCCCACAACTTCAGTCGGGGGTTACTGACAGAGGCTGTAGAGTCGAAAACCTCAACTCAGGAGAGATACAGACTTAATCGCCGTCAGAGGATACAGGTATGGGACGTTCAGCTTTCGGTGCAGACTCAGGGTCGCTATTGCTTTCACTCTCACTTCGTTTCCAGCAGCCACTCTGATCGCGGTAGTGAAGTTTCCGATGGCAGTTTGCACAGAGGAGTTCACATTTGTCGATTTCTTCGCGGAGTCGAGTTTTTCCGTAGCCGTAGGTAATCATTTTGCTGATAGATTTCTCTTTTGTATCGGGATCGAGGTGGTGGAAGTCGAGGCAGGCGGGATGATGTTCAGAACATTGCGCACAGCCGTTGGAGGCGGCTTTATACTCGTGAACCCAAGCGCGGATGTAGTCACGTCGGCGGAGAGTCCGAGTCGCATTCTGCTCGCGATTGCGGTAGTGCCAGCGTTGGTCAACCGAGAGGCTCGCCCACTTGGCGCGAATAGAATCGTCGATGTCGACGTCAGCAGGAGGGGGAGTAATACTGGAGCTGGTCGAGGAATTCGTCTTTAGTCCAGCCTTTTCTTTGGCGGCGTTCCAGCCGTCAAGCGTACGGATGATGGTCGCGGATGCAGGTGTAAGGCCGAGGGCTTCGTAGTCGGCTTTGGAGGGAGAGTGGCCGAGTTGGCGTGCGGCAGAACGGAGCGCGGAGAGACAGGCGTCTTTAGTCGTAGTATTTGTTTTCTCGGCAGCACTCACCGCGCTCGGATGTCCACTTCGGGTGATCGAGTGCGAGTTCTCAGTAGTGGTCGATACCGTCGTCTCAGCGTTCAGATTCGAGTCGTGGTCTGATTTCATTTATTTCACGCGGGGCAGTCGTCAGGAGGTGCCCCGCACCCTGTGGGGGCAGATAAAATGGGCGTTGACGCTCTCGGAGAGTGCCACCTACAATGAGGGAGTCACTATCACGCGTCGGAGGAAACGGTACTCTCGGCCAGATTACCGAACGTGGATGAAACAGGCTTGTGAGAAACGAGGAGAGCGGCTGATGGAACCTCTCACATTCGATGTGACGCAGCTTCGAGTGCGATGAGTCCCTCGACATCGAGAGGAGACTGATACCGGAAGCGAGAGCGAAAGATGGAGAGTGCCCCTCGAAACCGCATCGTTCGACGACGTCACCATCCAGGAGATCCAATAGCAGGAGCGCGTCCGACACGGGGAGAAAGGCGGTCTTGTCGGCGACTGCGGGTAGAGAGACGTGGTCGGCCTCTGGTTCGAACATCCCTGCGTCGTCTCCGGTGGTCGGGTTGAGTGTGAGAAGAACACTCGGGTCGTCCGTCGCGTGGTTTTCGAGCGCAAGTAGTGTGTCGTCCGTCACAGCGATCGGTTCCAGCTCCGCGGGAGCGTACGTCCCCTCGGCTGTTTCGACAGGGTGGGGTCGGCGTCTCTACCCACTCTACGTCACCTGATTCAATGTCGAGTGCAATCAGTCGCCCTCCGAACGTATTGGTGACATCCTCCCACGACTGAAGTCGTGGGTTTTCTCGCCTATTCTGTATAAATACGTGACTCCGGCCGGCAACGGGCCCTCCTCGGATTGCGTCGTTGAGGTTGTCCGTATCCGGGTGGAACTGCGACGACACATCCTCTCCCAGCGGAGCGCTCCCGTTTCGGCGTCCAGAGCGATGAGCAGTCCGTCCGTCCCGACGTTCACGACGAGGATATCGGAGTCCGTAGCCTTCGACCGCGGGTAATCACGCAGAGACGTCCGCCAGCATTTGGTGCCGGTGTGGGCGTTGAGGGCGATGAGTTCCTGTCGTTCGGAAACGAACAGATGGCCGGTCGCGAATCCGGGCGTGGGGGTGGAGTCAGATACCTCGGCAGTCCATCGCTCGGTTCCGTCGTGCGTCGCCAGCGCTTTCGTCACGGTTCCGTCACCGTCTCTGTCTCGTGGGATGAAGCGGAAATCACCACCCGAGACGAACGACGGTCGGAGGCCGAGCACAGATCCTAGATACGTCTACTGTTCGTCGCCCGTGTAGAGATCGTACGACACGAGACATCTCGAAGTCCCAGGAGATGCGCCATCACTCGGTGAGCTCGCCGTGGGGTGCGCTTTCAGAAATCGTCGTTCGCGTGTTCGCCGGGTCGTAGTTGGATGCAGGCCAGTCGATCGGAGCGACATCCATCGGCGTGGGATTACATTCATCGCGCAGAACGTCGGAGCCATACGCGTAACCGACGAAACCACCGATTCCCATACACGACCCACAGATGACCAAGAGCTGTGGACGAGTAAGCGGATAGTTTGGACCAATAAAGGACATCTCGTAGACTGATAAACTTATTTTAATTGATATTTCTATTTTTGTTGACAAGGGTCGTATCACATTCCTCGGTTCGCATGTATTCATCTCTTAGCTACCACATCGTAGACAGTCATACTCGCAAAAAGTAACGGAGCAGGCACAAGAGCCGCGCTTGAGGGGAATACGTGGCACCCACCGATTCATAATCGGCTCGAATCCCGCAAGAAGACTCCTTCGGGCCGAAGCGAACCGAGTATGAACGACAAGCGATGGGGGTGAGGCTGTACTCACGAAACACGCTGAAACGCCCGTTACTGTTTTCTAAGCCCGAATCTGCCCAAATTTCGATCTCTCTATGCGTCTTTATCTCCTCGCTTCGAGAGGAGCAACGGTGAAACCGCACGACTGGAACCGATTATGAAGAATTGGCCGTGTGTGGTGGCTGTACGAATGCGGTACTAGCGCTCACCGATTCGGCTCACCGGTGTCGTCTACGTTCGACTGTATCAACTCTCTATGTCCTGTTCTCGCAGCACTCGTCGGCTGTCGTCCACCCTCGCTACGACAGATCGAGATTTCTGTGCACTTTTTTGCTCTTCAGAATCGACCCGTCAGCGCCGTCACCAACTGCTCTTGCGGGATTAGAGCAGATTATGAACATCAGACGGAGCGTGCTCACGGGCGTAGGAGCGCTCTTGGCGTCGGTAGGGTTGGTGGACTGATTTGAGGAAAATGGTGGGTCATAGACAGGTGAGAGAAGTCTCGAAGCTTGTCGTGCGCCGTCTCTTTTAGACGGTTGAGCTTGCCTCAACGAATTCATAGGTCAACTGATTTATTCGCACATATCGACGGAGGCGGATGGCTGTTCGTGGAGACTACGTGAGTTTCGTATTCGATAGTGTATACACTCGTGTATATATCGCCACCTATTTTACCGCGAGATAGCCATTTTCGTGCATGTACGTCGGACGCTTCATCGTCGTCGGACCCGGTATCGCCGCGTATCGCGTCTCCTCGCGGTCGTTCCCAAATCGACAGATCGTCGAACGCGAGGACGCGCTGACGGTCGCACCCACGTCGGATGCGCCGGAGACGGACAATCCCTACATATCGTACAACTGCGTACGAGAGGCCGAAACGGGGCAAATCGTCGTCGGCAACGGTTCGCAAGTCGACCCGATTACGGAAAAACTGGATCTCGGCTACCCCGCCCGCGACGCCCTCGTCGAGAGTCTGCTCGCGCTCGACTACGAGAAAGACGACTACGAGACGCCGCGAATCGCGGGCGTCGTCGGCGACGACGAGGCGACCATCGGCATCGTCCGGAAGGACGCCGTGCTCGTCGAGGCCGTCGAGGAACCGACGCTCGTCGCAACCTACGAGGAGAACAGTCCACGGACGTTCGAGTTCGCGGCGACGACGGCCGAGGACGCCGCCCGCGAGGCGTACGACCTCGACTTCGAGCACGCCGTCTGCGCGGCGGGCATCGTTGTCGACGACGACAGGGTGGAGACGGCCGTCGTCAACGACTGAGCGCCGCGGCCCGTCGAGGCGAGCGACCGTGGTGCCCAAAGACGGCGGCGACCCATCAGAGGCGGTGAACGTGGCCGTCGAACACTAATGCCCTCGTGTTGTATCCGGGTGTATGCGGCTGGGTGTCCTCTCCGATATTCACGGTAATTTGGTCGCGCTCGATACGGTTCTGTCGGATATGCCCTCCGTCGATGGCATCGTGTGCGCCGGTGACGTCGTCGGGTACAACCCGTGGCCCGCCGAGTGCGTCGAACGACTCCGCGAACGGGTGGTCCCCACGGTTCAAGGGAACCACGATCGCGCCGTCGCCGAGGGGACGGCGTTCCGCTTCAACGAGATGGCCCGTGCGGGCGTCGAGTACGCTCGCGAACGACTCGACGCCGAAGCGCTCGACTGGTTGGCGAGTCTGCCGCAGCAGCGACTCGCCGCCGACCGGCGCGTCCGGTTGGTCCACGGCCACCCCGACAACCCCGACCACTACACCTACCCCGACGAGTTCATGCCCGAACTGCTCGACGAGGAGGACGTACTCGTGATGGGGCACACGCACGTGCAATCCCACGAGGTGTACGACGAGGGAATCGTGATGAACCCCGGAAGCGTCGGCCAACCCCGCGACGGCGACTCCCGGGCGGCGTACGCTATCGTCGATTTGGACGCGATGACCGTCGAGGAGCGCCGCGTCACGTACGACATCGACGAAGTCGTCCGCGCCGTCGAGGCCGAGTGCCTTCCCGAGCGCATCGGAACGCGACTGTACGAGGGGCGGTAGCGAAGGAGGCCTCTAGAGGACGTTACTCCGTGATGGGACGGAGCGTCGCCGAGAAGTGTCGCAGTTCGGGCACCGGCGGTTCGCCGGTGATTTCGAGGCCGGTCACGTCCTCGCGGCGCGCGGCGACTGCGCCCGCCGTCTCGGCGACGTGTTCGAGATGTTCGCGCGAGTAGGTGCGGCGCGGCACGGCGAGACGGACGAGTTCGAGTCGGTTCGCACCCGGGAACGCGAAACTGCCGAGTTCGACGGTGCGGACGCCGCCCTCGCGGTAGAGTTCGCAGACGAGCGCCTGGCCGGGGAACTGGTCGCTCGGCAGGTGCGACAGCAGCGAACCGGCGTCGACGTAGACGGCGTGCCCGCCGACCGGTTTGTACACCGGGACGCCCTCGGCTTCGAGCAGTTCACCGAGTTCCTGGACCTGCTGGACGCGCTCTTCGACGTACGGCGGTTCGACGGCCTCGCGGAGGCCGACGGCCATCGCCTCGATGTCGCGACCGGCCATTCCGCCGTACGTGGGAAAACCCTCGTAGAGGATGGCGCGCTGTTTGGCGGCCTCGAAGATTTCGGGGTCGCGCATCGCGGCGAAGCCGCCGATGTTGACGAGCGCTTCCTTCTTGCCGCTCATCGTAACGGCGTCGGCGTACGAGAGCTGTTCGCGGACGATATCGGCGATCGAACGTCCCTCGAACTCGGCTTCGCGCTGCTGGACGAAGTAGGCGTTCTCGGCGAAGCGGCAGGCGTCGACGACGAACGTTGCATCGATTTCGGCCGCGAAGTCGGCTACCTCGCGCGTGTTCTCGACGCTGACAGGTTGGCCCGCCGTGGAGTTGTTCGTGATGGTGAGCACGACGACCGGAATCGCGTCCGCGCCGATGTCGGCGACGATGTCGCGGGCGCGGTCGACCGAGAAGTCGCCTTTGAACGGGCCGTCGACGCTCGGGTCCTTCGCGCCCTCGACGGGGCAGTCGACGGGGTCCGCGCCCTGATTGGCGATGTGCGCGCGGGTCGTGTCGAAGTGCGCGTTGTTGAGCACGACATCGCCCTCCTCGACGAGACAGCCGTAGAGGACGTTCTCCGCGCCGCGGCCCTGGTGGGTCGGGACAACGTGCGGGAAGCCCATCACGTCGGAGACAGCGTCACGGAGTTTCGCGAAACTCGTGCTCCCGGCGTAGGACTCGTCGCCGCGGAACAGCGCGGCCCACTGCTCGTCGCTCATCGTTCCGGTGCCGCTGTCGGTGAGGAGGTCGATATAGACGTGTTCGGCCGGGATGTTGAACGCGTTGTACCCGGCCTCGTCCAGAATCGCCTCACGTTTCTCGCGGGAGGGAAGCGAGATGGGCTCGACCATCTTCGCCTTGTAGGAGCGCATGGTCGGCGTCGTCGCTCGGGACTCTTAATACCGCCACGAGACCGTCCGTTCGTTCCTGTCTAACTGTGCGGAGGAGACGCCGACATTGGCCGCCGACACCGGAATCTGTGCATCGACGAGCGGGCGGCTGTCGAGACGGTCGACCGACGGGAGAACCGACGCGTTCGTCCGCGCCGGGCAGTACGATGCAGTTCGGGTCGCGAACGTGTTCGGGCCCGGTCCAGTCGCGTTACAGACCCTGCTGGACGATTTCGAGCGTCCGTTCGCGGTCCTCCCAGTCGACGAAGACGGCGACGGAGGTGGCGCTCGTGATGAGGTCGTGGATGTTGATGCCCGCCTCGGCCAGCGGCGAGACGATGCCGCGGATGATGCCCGGTTGGTTCGGGAGTTCGCCGCCGGTGATACGGATGACGGCGATGGCCTCGTCGACAGTAACGCTGGAGAGCGACTGGTCGGCGACGACGGCGTCGTGCAGTAGGCTCTCGGCCTCCTCGGCCACCTCGGTTGCGACGTAGAAGGTGACCGAATCCATCCCGCTGGCGACGGCTTCGATGTTGATGTCGGACTCCCGCAGCGACTCCGAGAGGTCCGCGAGGATGCCCGGCCGGTTGCGAATCGCGCGGCCGGCGACGGTGAGACAGGCCAACTGCGTCTCCTGGAGGTCGATGAGGTTGCGGAACTGTCCCTCGATCTGGGTGCCGCCAGTTAACAAGTCGCCGTGTTGGTAGTGGACGACTCGAACCGCGAGGTGGTCGTCTTTGTAGCTGAGCGCGCTCGGCGCGACGACTTCCGCGCCGCGGAACGAGAGGTTCCGGAGTTCGTCGACCGTGATGCGGCCGACGTTTCGCGCGCCCTCGACGACGCGGGGGTCGCCGGTCATGACGCCCTCGACGTCGGTGACGATGACGACCTCGTCGGCGTCCATGTACTTGCCGAGCATGACGGCGCTGGTGTCGCTGCCGCCGCGGCCGAGCGTCGTTATCTCGCCGTCGAGGTTCTGGGCGAGAAAGCCGGTGATGACCGGGACGACGCCGTCGAGTTCTCGAGCGAGGTCGGCCGCACGGCGTTTCGTCTCCTCGACGTCGACTTCGCCGAGGTCGTTCGTGACGATGGGCCACTCCTCGCTACCGGGTTCGACGAACAGCGCGTCGACCCCGCGGGCCGACAGGGCGGCCTTCAGCATCCGGACGCTCGTCCGTTCGCCCATGCTGACGATTTCGGCGCGGTCGCGGTCGTCGGCTTCGAACTGAATCTCGTCCAGCAAGTCGTCGGTCGTGTTGCCCATCGCGCTGGCGACGACGGCGATCTCGTGACCCTCCTCGACGGCCGCGGCGACGGAGTCGGCGGCGCGGTTGATGCGGTCGCCGCTACCGAGACTCGTGCCGCCGAACTTTGCGACTACTCGCATACGAGCGTCACCTCTCGTGGGCGGTCGGTACCGTGGTGCTCAGACATGGGGAGCGATAGCGGTGGAGCACGCATAACTGTGTTCACTCTCCCAACGGTTGCCGGTCCCGCAGGCACAGGCTGCGGCGATGTCGACGGAGGCATGCGAGAGATACCCACGGGCTTAAGCGCGACGCCGCGGAACCTGCGGTATGGAGATACGCGACGCGGTGGAGGCCGACGCCGACGCCCTCGCCGGTATCGCCGACGCGCCGACCGACGTGATGCGAAACCTCGTCCACGACCGGACCGTCCACGTCGCCATCGAAGCGCGCACCGAGACGGGGCCGAACGAGGACGCCGACGCCGCGCACGACGCGAACGACCTCGACCGACCGGACGCGACGACCGAAGCGTCAGTCGTCGGCTTCGTCAGCTACGACGCGAGGGACCGAACGGTTCACGTCACGCAGTTCGGCGGAACCGCCGACGCGGTCGAGCGCCTGCTCGAAGAACCGCTCCGGTTCGCCCGGGCCGAGCGGATGGAGACGAAGCTACTCGTCGGGGCCGACGACGACGAACTCCGCGACGCCGCAGAGCGCGTCGGCTTCGAGGAGGAGAAGTCGGGGCCGGTGTTCGACGGCCAGCGAACCGTCCGGTACCGACTTCGGCCCGCCGATTAGTCGTCGGCGTTCGCGGAGACGGCGTCGGAGTCAGGTAGTTCCTCGTCGCCGACGGGCACGTCGGCGTGTTCGACGGCGACGTCTGCGAGCGTCGGAGTCTCGTCGCCGAAGGCAGGCGCGAAGCCATCGCCTTCGGTGGTGTGGATGTAGTCCGCGCCTGCCGCCGAGAGTGTCTCGAGTAGCGAACCACAACTACGCCGTCGTACGGTGGGCTCAGAGGTTCGAAGGTCACGTATTCGTAGCTCACCGTCGTATCATCGAGTCGACACCGCTATGACCGAAGCACGTCACTTGTCGGATATGAGTCCCCCGTCTCTGTTTCATCTGCACTTCAATACGCCGAACGTCGATGACGCCGCCGAACGCCTCGGGCAACTGGGGGTGTCACTCCACCGACGGTTCGGGAGCGTCGGCGGTGAGAGTGTCTCACTCACACCGGAGAAGCCAGCGCCCGACAGGTTCCGACCGAAGCTACAGGTCCACCGACACGGAGCCGTGGACATCACCCTCGCGCCGGGTCGACGCCCGCACTTCGACCATCTTGGACTCTTCGTCCGCAGTACCGAAGATGTCTGTGAGCGGGCGGAGTCTCGGGGATGGTCCGTTCGACCGAACGAGCGCCGCACGTTCGTCATGACGCCGTGGGGCTTCCGCGTCGAGATTCACGACTCGTCCAGCGATATCGTCGCGGCGCTGGGTTCAGCCAGCGAAGCACGTCTTGAAAACGTGATAGTGTGTCTCTCGGATGCTGACGCGGTGAGCAGCGCGTTCGGCGACGTATTCGGAGCCGTTTCCGATCTCAGGTTCGAGTCCGGCGAGGGACCGTGGGTGGATTCGTTCGGCGTTGTCGGTCGACAGTCGGCGTTCTCGGTCGACGTGGCGACGCTGCTACGAGGGTCGGGAACTCCCGCGTAGAGGCGAGCCGGAGGATACATCGAGACGCCCTATACGGAAACTTCAGACCGAGAATCCCCTTGGCGCCATGAACAGTCCACTTATGATGTCCCACCCACCAGGAGTAAGCCCAACGACCAGTGCCTCGCCGACAGAGACCACACCTAGGACAAGTCGGATCGCTCGTTGCAGTCGGCGAAGACTCGGATACTCCGATTCATCTGCGTTCGATTGACCGTCTTCCATCGGATAGCGATACGTGCCAGTATATCTGATAAAATACTGGTCATCTAACTTTACTGGTCAGTAGCGACAGATGACGTTTCACCAGCTTCCAGTCACGATAGGCATCCTCCAGTGGTTCGGTACGTACACCCGCCTAACGATTTCAGCGGGGAAAATGTCGAATCAAGAGGGGTTCAACAGAGCCATCGATACTGGAGCGTCGATAACCGTCGAGTATTCGTAGTCGGGAGAGTCTCCGTGCGGTATTCGTGTCTGTATTGCTCGAAAATCGCGGAGCGATTTTCGGCCGACGACCGAGCGGAAGCGCGCAGAGCGCGCTGAAGTGAGGGAGGAGGCTTTTGGTGAAGCTTTTGCCGAGGGTTGGCTTCGCCAGCCCGCAGCGCAAAAGCCTCAGGTGAACTTTCTCACCGTCATATCCAGCGTGTCGAGGTCGAGAATCGGCGCGTAGCCGGAATCAGGATCGATGTTGACGCTCTTCTGGAAATCCGTCTGTTCCTGCCAGCAACCCGAGTTGACGGCCAGCACGTTGTGGTATTTCCCCCAGCCGAGTTTGTGGACGTGGCCGGTGTGGAACACCTCGGGGACGTCGTCGATGACGAGGTAGTCGCGCTCCTCGGGTGCGAGGCGCATGTGGCCGCCGTACTGCGGCGCGACGTGGCGCTTTTTCAAAAGTTGGTACATCGCCTTGTGGGGTTCGTCGTAGCTCGCCTTCTCAGCGGGGAGTTCGGCGATGACCTCGTCGAGCGAGACGCCGTGGTACATCAGTACCGAGACGTTTTCGATTGTAACCGTCGAGGGATTCGAGGTGATGCGGGCGTCGTGGGCGGTCATGATGTCGCGGAGTTCCTCGTCGAAACCGGGTTGGGGTTCCGCGAGGCGGACCGCGTCGTGGTTACCCGGAATCATGACGATCTCGGTGTCGCCGGGCACCTCCTTCAGATACTCCGAGAACCGCTCGTACTGGTCGTAGATGTCGACCACGTCGAGTTCTTCGTCCTGATTCGGATAGACGCCGACGCCTTCGACCATGTCGCCCGCGATGAGCAGGTATTCGACGGGGTCGGCTTCGGGGGTGTGAAGCCAGTCGGTGAAGGAGTGCCACGCGTCGGCCATGAACTCCTGGCTACCGACGTGGACGTCGGAGATGAGCGCCGCTTGGACGTGTCTGTCGGCCGTCTTCGGTTTGAACGTCCGCGGCACGTCCGGGAAATGCAGCGTGTCGACGAAGACGATGCCCGAGTCGTCCGAGAGCGTCCCCTGAATGGCGACGCACTCGTCCATCAGGAGTTCGGCGACGTTCTCGGCGATCCCTTTGTCCTTCATCACGAGGCAGGGGAACGTCCCCGTAGTGTCCTCCAGTTCGACGAGCCAATGGCCGCTCGCCGTCGAACGAACGTCGTTGACGAGGCCGATAAGGTCGACTTCGCTCCCGCCGACCATGTCGCCGATAGCCTTCGTCGGGCGGTGGTTGACGCGTCCGCGAAGGAGTTTCGAAAGGCGGTCGTAGCGGTCCCGGAACGTCGTGACGAACTGCTTGTATTCGCCGGTTCCGGTGCTCGCCCCGGTCATGTCGTTGGCGATGTCGAGCGACCGCTTCGAGGGGTCGCGGGTGTGCGACGAGTCGGTCGCCGCACCGGACGGCCGGGTCGGCGACCCGTCGAGTGTCGTCGATTCGTCGGGCGTCACCTTCGCGTCACGTGTCGACCCCCCGGTTTCTACTGGAGACGGGGCTGCAGTCTGCGAGTTCTCCGTCGACGACCCAGTAGAAACGGACGGGTCGGCGGCGTCGGCGGCGTCGGCAGCGTTGGCGGCGTCGGCAGCGTCGGCAGTCTGGTTCGGCGGCGCCACCGAGTCGGCTAGTCCTGCCCCCGTCGGCTTCGTCGGGGCATCGGCCGCGTTCGACCCGCCGTCGAGGACCGCCCTGACGTGGTCGACGGTGAGCCTGAGCGCGTCGTCGGGAGCTTCGTCGACGGCGCGTTCCATCGCTTCGGCCGGGTTCGCTGCGCTGGCCAGTAACGTCACAGCCTCTCGCTCGGCGTTGTAGCCGCGGCTGGCGAGCGCTTTGACGATGCGTGACGGCGTCTCCAGCGGCACAGGTTGTGATGAGCAGGTCGGAAGAAAAGCGTGCCGGAGACGGGTGACCGACGCCAGCGACCGCTCCAGAAAGTTGAAACGCGGACGGTCCGAAGCCACGGGCAATGAGTGCCGGAGATAGCCGCCCGCCCTCCGATAGTTCTGAATCGACCGGCGGGGGCGCTACCACCACCTCCGAACGTGACCACGACGACGGCGTCGTCGACAGATTTCTTCACGACGACGACGGCCCGTTCATGTTCCTCCGCGAGGTGTTGAGCAGCGCCGGTGTCGTCGTCGCCATCGGCGTGCTGCTGTTCGTCGTCGCCGGAGTCTGGCCGCCAATGGTCGCCGTCGAGAGCGGAAGTATGGAACCGCACATGCAGAAAGGCGACCTCATTCTCATCACCGAACCCGGACGGTTCGCACCCGAGGCCGGCGGCGACTCGGGCGTCGTAACGTACACCGAGGGTGAGGCCTCCGACTACCGGTCGCTCGGCTCGTATGGGTCGGTTATCGTCTACGACAACCCCAACACCTCGGGACCACCAATAATCCACCGGGCGATGTTTCGGGTCGAGGCGGGCGAAAACTGGTACGACAAGGCGAATCCCGACTACATCAACGCCGACAGCTGTGAAGAACTGCAGTTCTGTCCCGCGCCGTACGACGCCTACATCACGAAGGGTGACAACAACCCGACGTACGACCAGACGAGCAGCATCAGCGAACCCGTCAAAGACGAGTGGATAACGGGCGTCGCACGGGTCCGCGTTCCGTATCTCGGGTGGGTCCGCCTCGCCTTCGCGAGTACGACGCCCGCGTCGACGGACGCCGGCCCGTCTGTGACCACCGTCGTCTTCGAGGACGCCGTGTCACCGCTCGATGACGTGTCGCCGACAACCGCTCCGTCGCGCTCGCTCGAACCGAACGGGGTTGTTTCGAGTTCGCCGAGCACAGTTCCCAGCGGTCGAAGCGCAAGTTCGGCGGCCCGCGAACCGCCCGTAGCGACACTCGCATAGCCGAGTCTCTCAGACGGAACGTGGTGTGTGACACACCGACATTTCAACTGCAACTGAACTACCGCTCAAAATAGATGGTGGGCGCGATAGGTGGACAGTTGGAGTCGAAACGATGGGGTTCGGATGGTCTCAGTTGTCGAATCGCGCCTGCACGAACGGTTGGGCGTTCTCGATGTCGCCGAGTCGGGAGTCCGAGAGGAGAACGGCCTCGGTTTCGTCGATAGGCACCGAGAGGCTGATCTCCTTCGTGCGACCGTACCGGCCTTTCGAGACGACGACGGCGTTGACGATACCGAGCATGTCGAGTTCGCTGATGAGGTCGGTGACGCGGCGCTGTGTGAGGATGTCGGCGTCGATTTCCTCGCAGAGGCGTTTGTAGATGTTGAACACCTCGCCGGTGTTGATGTTATGGACGCCGTTCTTCTCGAGGAGGATGATGGAGAAGAGGACGATTTTGCTCTGCGTCGGGAGCGTCCGGACGACTTCGACGACACGGTCGAGTTCGATTTTGTCCTGTGCTTGCCGGACGTGCGACTCCGTGACGTCGTCGGCCTGGCTGCGTTCGGCGAGTTCGCCCGCCGTCCGGAGAAGGTCGAGCGCGCGGCGGGCGTCACCGTGTTCCTGCGCGGCGAACGCAGCACAGAGGGGAATGACGTGTTCGGAGAGCGCGTGGCTCTTGAACGCCACGTCAGCGCGGTGCTGGAGGATGTCGCGGAGTTGGTTGGCGTCGTACGGCGGGAAGACGATCTCCTCCTCGCCGAGCGAGGATTTGACCCGCGGGTCGAGGAAGTCGGTGAACTTCAGGTCGTTGGAGATGCCCATGATGGAGATGCGCGAGTTGTCCAACTCCGAGTTCATCCGCGAGAGGTTGTACAGCGTGTCGTCGCCGGATTTCTCGACGAGTTTGTCGATCTCGTCGAGCATGATGACGACGACGCGCTCGTTGTAGTCGACGGCGTCGAAAAAGGTCGAGTAGACGCGGTCGGTCGGCCACCCCGTCATCGGAACGGTCTCCATCTCCTCTCGGTCGCGTTCGAGCTCCGAGATTCGGGCGTCTGCGTCGGCGACGGTGTCGAACTCGGTCTCCGAGAGAACACTCTCGTCTTCGCGCGCGTGTCCGACCAGTGTTTCGAGTGAGCGGAGTCGCTCGTCGATGACCGCGTGGTTCTTGTCGATGAACTTGTTGGCGAGCTGTGCGAGGACGCGGTACTGGGTGTCGGTCACCTCGCAGTTGATGTACTCGACCTCGCAGGGAACGTCGTACTTCTGGGAGGTGCGCTCTAGTTCTTGGCTGACGAACTTGGCACTCGCGGTCTTTCCGGTGCCGGTCTTCCCGTAGATGAGGATGTTCGACGGCGTCTCCCCTCGTAGAGCGGAGACGAGAATCGTCGCCATCTGGTTAATCTGGTCGGTACGGTGGGGGAGTTCGTGTGGAGTGTAGGAGGGACGGAGCACCTCCTTGTTCTCGAAGATCGGTTCCCCGGAGAGCAGGTCGTCGAACAGGCCGCGGCCGCTCTCGTCGCCGTCGAGCGCGACATCGCTCAGCGCACGCGACGGTTTCGTCGTTTCGGCCGACTGTGAAGCCGCGCGAGTGGACTCGTCGGACCGGTCGCCTTCGCTTCTCGTGGAACCGACTTCACCTTCGGTGGGGTCGCCGCCGTCGAAATCGAGGTCCCGCTCGTCGCCAGTGGAGTCGCCGCTCGAGGGGGTCTGATCGGCCGTCTCGGCGTCAGTACTCGGTTCGTGCGTCTCTTCCCCGCCAGCGTGTCGTCGTTGCTCCGATGCTGAGTCGGCGCGTTCGCCGTCGTCGGAGTGTGAGTCGTCTTCGGTCATCGTGAGTCCCCTTCGTTTCGATTGGAATCGCAGCGGCGACTACGCAGATACAGGTGTACAACCGATGAGAACGCGATTTCGAACCCATCGGCCGTCGCAGCGCGTCCAGGTGATGCAGAAGAAACGAATGAAGAGGAGGAACAAAAAAGTTACCGCTTCGTGACGAGTTCGGTGCAGTACGTCCTCTGTACGTTCGTATCCGTCGATTCACGGACGCCGCTGCCGCAGCCGAGTCGTCGCTCGCGACGGGATTCGAAGCGTGTGCGGAGCCGAAGCCTTCGAGTGGTGTGGAGTCGAGCCCGCGTGAACGAGACGACCGTCGTCTCGGGCGACGTCGGGGAGCGTCGACACCGTCACAGAGGTGAATGTACCAACTTCAGGGGCACACAGAGCCCTAAACACCTTATAGCCGGGCTGTATATATCTGTTCTATATTCTCTACGTGATGAAAACAGCCCATAACGGAACTCCTCCGTTTCGACTGGAGACGCACCAACCGTCGTGCCGAGACGTGGGATGTCAGGGTATCCTCCGTTTCAGCGAGTGAGTAGAGGAATTAGGGAACCGGCAGCGGACGGTCGAAAGAGAGCCACCCCTCCCACCCCTTCGTTTCGAGTGGAACGACATCAAAAGGGGGCGGGGGCACACGAGGATTAGTAAATGGGCGGGTTTTATGTATATTGCAATCGTACTCGGTCCGTAGTGGTAAGTGGACGGTTTATCTCATCTAATCCCTATTTAGTTTGTCTGTATAACACCTTTCATATAATTACAATCCGACTCACATCCTTGACTCGCGTAAATTCGCTCCCTCTCGTGTCCGGTTTCCACTCGAAACGAAGGGGTGGGGGGTTACGGCAGGGTGTGATAAGCTCACACGGGTCATTCGTTTTCACCAAACACGGTCGATGATAGCTGACGAGACTCACCGGGGAATAGACGGAGACTAGTGTGCATACTCTTCCCACAGTTCGTGAAATGCAAGCGTTAACGAACGCCGACAGACATCGATGAACTCCGAGAAATACTGTGTGAAATCGGCCAAGAGACGCTGAGCGAGATCCGCCGAGAAGGGGACGAAACTCTCCCTAACATCGATGTGGTGCAACTCCCCCTAACGTCGATGTAGTCTCCAGTCCACAACGCACGCGCGAGAAACAATTCACCTTCGCTTGCACGAGAACTAATCCGTCTTCGTTTGCAACTACTGTACGGATAATGTGACCGTTGTCTGACGCAGTACTTAAGTTACCCCGGGAATGTTCTACCCGCACACGCCCCTCCACGAGCGGTATTCGGAGGTGCAGGAGCCTAGGATGGGACTGCTCACAGAACTCAGAGACAGCATATCACGGGTCACCGACCGGCTGTTTTCGGCTTCGGAGCCGAAACGGATCGGCATCTACGGACCGCCGAACGCCGGAAAGACGACCCTCGCAAACCGTATCGCCCGCGACTGGACCGGTGACGCTATCGGCCCCGAGAGCCACATCCCCCACGAGACGCGTCGCGCCCGACGAAAAGAGAACGTACAGATCGAGCGCAACGGCCGCGCGGTCACCATCGACATCGTCGACACGCCCGGCGTGACGACGAAAGTCGACTACAAGGAGTTCCTCGACCACGACATCGATAAGGACGACGCGGTCCGCCGCTCCCGAGAGGCCACCGAGGGCGTCGCCGAGGCGATGCATTGGCTTCGCGAGGACGTCGACGGCGTCATCTACGTGCTCGACAGCGCCGAGGACCCGTTCACGCAGGTCAACACGATGCTCATCGGCATCATCGAGAGCCGTGAGCTACCGGTGCTCATCTTCGCGAACAAGACCGACCTCGAAGACTCGAACGTCAAACAGATTGCCAACGCCTTCCCGCAGCACGAGACGGTGCCGCTGTCGGCGCTCGAGGGCGAGAACATGGACGAAGTGTACGACAAAATCGCGGAGTACTTCGGGTGAACTCATGCCCGAAGTAAGACGCGGCGACCACGACGGCATCCAGATCGACCTCATCAGCGGCGCGCGGATGGAGAACATGCGGAGCATGGAGAAGATCCGCCTCATCCTCGACAGCGTCCGCGACGGGAAGATCGTCATCCTCGAGGACGGGCTCTCGCCCGACGAGGAGTCGAAGCTCATCGAGGTGACGATGACCGAGATAAGCCCCGACAACTTCAGCGGCATCGAGATCGAGACGTACCCGCACAAGAGCAGCGACAGCGGGTTCCTCGGCAAACTGATGGGGCGCGACTCGACGAAGAAGCTCACCGTCATCGGCCCGGCGAACCAGATAGAGACGCTCCACAAGGACGAGACGCTCATCAGCGCGCTCATCTCACGGAAGTAGTTCGTATGCCGCACGAGTGTACGAACTGCGGCGAGACGTTCGCAGACGGCTCCAAGGAGATGCTCTCGGGCTGCCCGAGCTGCGGCGGCAACAAGTTCCAGTTCCGTCCCTCGTCGTCGGGCTCGTCGAACTCGTCGACGCCGCCGACGCCCGACGAGTCGGGCGGAGCGACGAGCGCCGCCGCCGACAGAACACAGTCGAACGCCGATCGGAACTCGACCACTCGGTCGTCTGCCTCGGGCACGGAGTCGCGGTCGACGAACACGGACGCCGGAGGCTCGAACTCGGAGACGAGACGGCCGTGGCCCGGTCAGGAGCACTCTGGCGGCGACGAGTCGAGTTCGGATTCGCCGAAGCCGTGGCCGTCGACGGCCCGGGAACCGGCCGACCGCCGTCAGTCGCCCGGTTCGGTCGAACCGAGCGCTTCCAGCGGGTCGCGCAGTCCCAACGAGTCGGACGTGACCGTCGAACCACGGCGCTCCGCCGACGCATCACCGCGGCGCGGTCGGTCCCCGTCCTCAGACGAGGCGCCGTCGGAGGGTCGTGAGAATCCGACGGCCGAGAATCGTGAAGACCGCGCGCAGGCGAACGCCCGGAGCGGAACGGTCAGCCCGGACGAAATCTCTCGTGCGGCTCCCGCCGACAGCTCACAGCCGCAGTCGGCCGACGAAGCCGACGGGAAGCCGAACCTCTCGACGCTTCGCGAAGAACTCAACGAGCAGTTCGAGAGTATCAAAATCGTCAGCCCGGGGCAGTACGAACTCAATCTGATGGAACTGTACGACCGCGACTCGTACATCATCTCGCTGCAGGAAGACGGTCACTACGTCATCGAAGTTCCCGAGACGTGGAACCGTGACGACCAGTAGTTCCGTCCTGTAACGCCTCGTTCTCCCGCGGCTCACCGGCGAAAACGCGCCGCCCGCGAGCGAACGGCTCCACATACCGCCGTTTCGTCTGTTCCATCCTTCTCCCCGCCGTTTTACTGCTCCAACTTCCTTCCCCCGTTTCGTCTGCTCAACTTCCTCCCCGTCGTCTCGTCTCTCGGAACGCTCACCGCCATCATCTCGTCTGATGGCGCTTCTCGTCACTACTCGGCTCACTACCGCCCAGCGTGTTCTCTTCCTTCTCGCTCAACCCCCTCTGTTTCGCCTGCAACTCCCCTGAGAACGGCGACACATCACGTTTCGCTCGGTTACTCCACCGGAAACGACGCCCTCCGCGGTTCGCGCTCCGGGCATCGTCCCGACGCAGGACGCGACGTTACTCGACGGGCCGCGTCCTTTCAACACGTTTTAAGCGCCCGGGGAGACACCCTATCGCCATGAGCACGGCGACGAAAATCGTTCTCGGCACCGTTGGCATCTCGGTCGTACTCGGCGTGAGTATCCTCGCGTTCACCGTCTTCGGCTGACGCGACGACCACCGAACGATGTTCCAAACGCGACAGCTCAACGGCGAGCTTCGAGCGGTCAGAGACGAGTACGCCCCAGAGACGCTCGTCGTCGACGCCGACGCGGACTTCGAGACGATTCCGCCCGCGGCCGCCGAAGACCTCGGTCTGCTCGTCGACTCGCTGGACCCGGCGGCGTACCCCGACGAGTGGCTCCCCGAGGACTCGCCCGTGTTGCTCCAGCGATACGCGGGCGGTACGTTCACTATCGGGATGCCCGGCGACGGCACCGTCGTCTGGACGCGACAGACGACCCCGCCGACGGTCATCGCGAAAAAACGCGCCGAAGGAACACCCGAAGCGTTTCTCGACTTCCTCTTCGCGGAGGCGTTCGTCCAGATCCATCTCGGCGTGCCCGAACAGTTCCTCCCCTTTTTCGGCGAGCGCTACCGTGACCTGGACGCGGCGGTGTCGCTGTCGCCCGCGGAGCTCTACCAGATCGCAACTGCGCTGTTCGACGGCTGGGTCGGCGTCCAGACGCGCGAGGTATTCGCCGACTGGACCGACGACTACCCCGGACTGTACGACGCGTGGCTCGACGCTGGAACTCGGCTCGAAGGCCGCATCGATGGGCTGCCGGGCGAAGTCGCTCGCGGCGAGACGTCGTTCGTCGACGCCACGGAACTGGCGTGTTCGGGGTTGAAACACGCTATCGAGCTTCCGCCGCCGTTCGCGGCGTTGGACACGACGGCGTACCGCGACCACGGGGCAGCCTACGCGGTTCGCTGGGCCGAGAAAACATTCACGAAACTTCGCGAGTGAGCGAGCGTCTCGACGGTTTCTGTCACCGCTGTTCGTAACTGACGCTGCCGTCTTCCGCGAGGTCGACGACGCCCGTAAACAGCGCCCGGAACCGCTCCTGTACGTCTTCGTCGTGGACCTCTTTCGAGAGGTGGAAGATGCCAACGGCGTCGTTCTCCGCCAGGAGGCCGAGTAGTTGCTTCGTCGCCTCGTAGACGGCCTCCTCGTCGGCGTAGTACGCCATCTCGGTGAGCGAATCGACGCTCACCCGCAGCTTTCCGGGATGATTTTCGAGGAACTCGCGGGTCTGGGCGACGATGCCGTCGAGGTCGTCCGGCGAGGAGACGTAGTGGACGTGGTCGGACTTTCGTCGCGAGTAGCCGCGTTCGACCGAGAGCGTGTCGAGGATGACCGCACGGGCCTCGTCGACGTCGTAGTGTTCGAGTTTCTGCTCGACCTCGCGGGCGGTCGTCCGCGTCGAGATGACGAGGAAGTAGTCGGTGTCGGTCTTCAGAAAGTCGGTGTCGATACGGTCGGTCTCGCCGATGCTCGGATGCAGAAGAAGCAGGCCAGTCCCCGCAGGAACGGTGTCTGGAGCGTTTTCGATGGCGAGGCTGTAATCCATATCGGAGAGACCAACCGAACTGACTTAACAATGCGGGCCGGCGCTTCGGCGCTCGACTCCATCGCGGAAACCACCGCTTCTACTGGACGGCCCTCAGAACACGCTGTCGGCCGTCGCCGCGCCGATGACGCTGAACACCGCGCCGATGCTCGTCGCCTTCAGCGTGACGTACACTTGCGTTCGGAACGTGATTTCGGCGGCGTCGACGTGGTTCGGGATGAGCGTCGCCGGGGCGTCGAACGACAGCGCGAGGATGAACACCGAGAGGTACGCGACGAGGATGAGCGAGACGAACCGCAGCGGAATGCCGCCCACTTCCGCTTCGCGGTCGGGGTCGCGGTCGTCGTCGGCTTTGTACAGCGTCCCGTAACCGATGGCGAGCACCATCCCGACGGTCAACATCGCCTGATACCACGCCATGCCGACGGCGAGCGCCCAGACCTCGTCGGTGACGACGAACGGTCCGGCGAGCAGAAACCCGCCGACGACCTGCTGTGCGATGTCGGTCAATTTGAACCGCCGATGCCGTCCGACGCGAACCATGGCGCTCCGTCGTAGCGGCCGAACGTAAACGTCACGCGTTCGTCCGGCCCGGCGAGCAGACTCCGGCCGCGCCTCGACTCCGAACCGACTTTACTCGCCCCGACCGACGTACCGCCATGAGCGTTCGCGAGGAGTTCGACGCGTGGGCGGCCGACGGCCGCGACAAGGGAATGGAGGACCGACACTGGCACACCGCGAAACACGTGCTCGCGCGGTTGCCGGTCGAAGCGGGCGACACCGTTCTCGACCTCGGAACCGGAAGCGGCTACGCGCTGCGCGCACTTCGCGAGACGAAGGACGCAGGTCGCGCCTACGGACTCGACGGCTCGCCCGAGATGGCGCGCAACGCCCGGAGCTACACCGACGACCCGAGCGTCGGCTTCGTCGTCGCCGACTTCGACGACCTGCCGTTCGCCGACGACTCGGTCGACCACGCCTTCTCGATGGAGGCGTTCTACTACGCCGCCGACCCCGAGCACACGCTCTCGGAACTCGCACGCGTCCTCCGCCCGGGCGGGACGTTCTACTGCGCGGTCAACTACTACGAGGAGAACGTCCACAGCCACGAGTGGCAGGAGTCAATCAGCGTCGAGATGACCCGCTGGGATCGAAGCGAGTACCGCGAGGCGTTCCGGAACGCCGGGTTCCACGTCGCCGAGCAGGACAACGTGCCGGACCTCGACATCGACATTCCGCCGGCCGAGGAGTTCCCGACCGAAAACTGGGAGAGCCGCGAGGCGATGGTCGAACGCTACCGGACGTTCGGGACGCTGCTGACCGTCGGTGTGGTGCCGTAACCGAGGCGTCGACATCGCCGCCCACCCAGGGGATTCGGCAGCTTCGATTCGTCTATTTCACCCGGTCAACACCGCTTCTTCGCCCCGGCCGACGCTGGTAACCGCAATCGACCGTCGTCTCCGACGGAAATACTGACACTCCTCTGCGACAACCTTGTCAGATAAGAATAATAATGATGTGATGACACGGCGTCACTTCAATACGAGGTGCGAAGATGTCACACAGTAGTTCGACGAAGGCAGTCGTGTCTCCGTCTCTGAATCGGCGAACGTATCTGAAAACCGCCCTCGGTGCGATTCTCGGTGTCAGCCTCACGGGGCGAAGCGCCGCACAGACGGGAGTCATCCCGCCGACGGCGCTCTACGAGGTCACGATGCAGGGAGCGACGAAGTACGGCCCGTTCGCCCGGACGGCGCAGTTGTCCTTGTTTCCGCCGTTCGACCCTTAGGGCGTGACGTTCCAGAACGGAATCAACGCCCGAGACGTCGGGCTGTTCTCGGGCAATCCGCCGGGCGCTCCGGAAGCGGGCGCTATCTGGTTCGGGACGAACACGGCGGTCCACCAGGCGGTCGGTATCGACACGACGCCAGCGCCGGAGATTGCGGCGCTGGACGTCGCGTTCGTCGACGCCGACGAGGCGGCGGGCGTTCTCGTCGTCACTCTCGACGGGAACTTCTTCGGCCTTCCAGCGGCCCGGTCGAGCCTGCTCAACTGCGTGACGCCGACCGACGGGCTCCTCGCGCCCATCTATCAACTGATTCAGGGGACGATGCAGCTCCAGTTCGGTGACGGCGGCAACGCCGTCTCCGGCGTTGTCGACTTCGTCGGCAACGGCTACATCGAACCCGGTACAACGCCGTATCAGGCGACGATGTCGGGCGCTCGCGTCGCCTGACCGCCGTCGGCCGCGGCCGCTTTGTCCTCGCCCACCCGGACGAGTTACGGAGTTCCCGGCCGGCCCGTCCTCACTCGACGTCGAGATTCCGCGTCGGCAGGTCCGAGACGGCCGGGCCGTTGACGACGTGACCGTCGTACCCGAAGCGCGACCCGTGACACGGACAGTCCCACGACCGTTCGGCGTCGTTCCAGCGGACGATGCAGTCCAAATGCGGGCAGACAGCGGAATGGGTGTGTAGTTCGCCATCGTCGTCGCGGTAGGCGGCGACCGGTTTCGTGCGCTCGCGGAGCACCGTCGCCTCGCCCCGATTCAGCCGTCGAAGGTCCTCGCGCTGCCGCATCGAAAGCCAGTCGCCGACGAACTCCTTGGCGACGTTCGCGTTCTGGGACGCGAACTCCGAAATCGAGGTGCGGTCGACCGTCACTCGATTCGGGTCGTACACCTCCGTGTACGGGTTCTCCTCGCCGCGCACGAGGTCCGCGAGCAACAGTCCCGCCGCCGTCCCGTTCGTCATCCCCCACCCGCCGAAGCCGCTGGCCATGTAGACGTTCTCGGAGAACGGTACCGCGCCCACGTACGGTACTCTGTCGACCGAAACGTAGTCTTGGGTCGACCAGCGGTACTCGACGGACTCGACGTCGAAGTGGCGGCGCGCCGCCTCCTCGACCTTCCGGTAGCGCTCGTTCGTATCGCCGCCTTGCCCGGTCTTGTGGTTCTGCCCGCCGACGAGCGTCAACACCTCGTCGCCGGTGTCGTGGGTCCGAACCGAGAAGTACTGGTCGCCGGTGTAGTAGTACATCGCCTCGGCCGGCGGGTCGGCGACGCGCGCGGCGACGACGTACGACCGTTTGGGGTGCATCCGCGCGAAGTACGCCCCCGTGTCGTGGACCGGGAAGTGGGTCGCGAGGACGATGTCGTCGGCGAGAATCTCGCCGCGGTCCGTGTCGACCACCGGACGCGCGCCGCCGTCTACGTCGAGCGCCCGCGTCCCCTCGTAGATGCGCCCGCCCGCGTCGAGGAACGTCTCGGCCAGCGCCAGCAGATACCGTCGGGGGTGGAACATCGCTTGGTCGTCGAAGCGAACGGCGGCGACCGCTTCGTCGTCGACCGGAACCGACTCCTCGAAATCGGCCGGAAGCCCTACCCGTCGAGCGGTGTTCACCTCCCGTCGAACTTCCGAGCGACGTTCCGACGACCTGACGTAGGCGTACGACGGCAGTCGTCGGAACGCACAGTCGATATCCAACGCTTCGACGCGCGACTCTACGTGGTCGATGGCGGCCTCGTTGGCTTCGGCGTACTGCCGCGTCTTCCGCTCGCCGACGGTGGACGAGAGGGTATCGTAGAGAATCCCGTGCTGGGAGGTGAGCTTCGCCGTCGTCTTTCCGGTGACCCCGGCGAGGATCCGGTCGCGTTCGACGAGCGCGACGTCCTGTCCCGCCTCCGCGATCTGGAGCGCGGCCGTCACACCGACGATGCCGCCGCCGACGACGGCGGCGTCAACGTCGATGCCGCCGTCGAGGGGTGCGTACTCCGTCGTCGGCGAGGTATCGAGCCAGACGGAGGTTCGCTCGCCCGCCGGAAACTGCTCGGTTCTCGATGCTGCGGCGTCGGTGTCGTGCTGGTCGTGGTCGTCCATCAGAGTACTCCGTCGTTCGAGGCGAGGCCGAACGCCTCGCAGGCGTGAAACCCGAAACCACCCCGAACGGTCCTGGGAACGAACCACGCCGCGCCGAATAAAGGTCGGACTCACCGTCACCGCTACCCGAGTGTTCATCCCCGGATACGCTTCAGCACTCGAATACGTGAGCGTCCGCCGGATCGAACCCGAGCGCGACTGACTCGCCCGCCGCCGGCGGGTCCGAGACGCGGACGATCACCTCTCGGCCGTCCCAGTCGAGGTGGGCGCGCGTCGTCTCGCCGAGAAACTCCGTCTCCCGCACCGTCGCGGTGAACCGGTTCTCGCGCCCACCGACCACCAGCAGCTCGGGTCGGACGCAGAACGCGAGGCTCCCGCCGTCGAACCGCGCCGACCGGGAGTCGGTCGCCGCCGCGTCGACGGGAGTCGATTCCGCTGGGGCCGTCGCCTCGACTTCGAACACCGTCTCACCGACGCGCACGAGAAGCCGTCGCGACCCCTTCGTTTCGTGTGGACTTGCCTCACTCTCGACTGCGTCGACCAGTTCTCCTTCGAACAGGTTGTTGTCGCCGACGAACGACGCGACGAACCGCGTCGCGGGACGGTCGTAGACCTCGCGCGGCGGGCCGACCTGTTCGACGCGTCCCTCGTTCATGACGGCGACGCGGTCGGAGACGGCCAGCGCCTCCTCCTGGTCGTGGGTGACGTACACCGTCGTGATGCCCAACTCCGACTGGATTCGCTTCACCTGCAACCGGAGGCGTTCGCGGAGCCGTGCGTCGAGGGCGCTCATCGGTTCGTCCAGAAGGAGGAGACGCGGCCCCGGCGCGAGCGCGCGGGCGAGAGCGACGCGTTGCTGCTGGCCCCCCGAGAGTTCCGCCGGATCGCGGTCTCCCATCCCCGCGAGGTCGACGAGTTCCAGCAGTTCCGGGACCCGTTTCTCGCGCTCGCGGCGTGGCTCGCCGTCGACGAACCGGAGTCCGTAGCCGACGTTCTCGGCGACGCTCATGTGCGGAAACAGCGCATAGTTCTGGAACACGACGCCGACGTTCCGGTCTTCGGGCGGCACGCCCGAGACGTCGTCGCCGTCGAACCGAATCGCCCCGTCGGTCGGCGACTCGAACCCCGCGATCAGGCGGAGCGTCGTCGTCTTCCCGCATCCGGAGGGGCCGACGAGCGTGAAGAACTCGCCGTCGCGGACGCGGAGGCTCACGTCGTCGAGTGCCGTCGTCCCGGCGTACGTCTTCCGAACGCCCCGTAGGTCGATCTCAGACACCGCTGGACCCCCCACCGAAGCGTTCGATGACGACGAAACTGAGGCTGGTGACGAACAGCAGAATGCAACCCATCGCGGTCGCTGGTCCGAGGCGACGACCGAGATAGCGTTCGACGGCGACGGGCATCGTATAGCTGTTCGACCCGGTGGCCAAAATCACCGTCGCGTCGAACTCGCCGACGCTGATGGCGAATGCGAACGCCGCGCCCGCGACGACGCCCGCGGCGACGAGCGGCAGTTCGATGTCCCACAGCGCCCGCGTCCGCGACGCGCCGAGGCTCCGCGCGGATTCCACCAACCGTGGGTCCAGATTCCCGAGCAGCGGCGCGACGTTACGCGTCACGAAGGGATACGCGCTCACCGCGTGCGCCGCGACGATGGCGATAGCTCCGGCGACCGTAAACCGGTAGCCGAACGCCTCGAAGCCGAACACCAAGCCTCGAAGGAGACCGAGACCGACGACGATGCCGCTCACCGCGAGCGGGGCCATCGCCAGCGCGTCGACCACCTTCCGACCGCGGTAGCGACGCGTCGTCAACACCGCCATCACGACGCCCATCGGGAGTGCCAAAAGCAGCGTACCGACGCCGAACAACAGGGAGTTGAGAACAGCAGGAAGCGGTTTCACCTGAAACGCCGCCGCCGTCGCCTGCCGCTGGACGAGGAACTCGTAGTAGCGCGTCGTCAGCGACCCGTCGGGTGCGGTGACGCTCGCGAGCACCATGCTGACGATGGGCGCGACGAACACAAGCAGGACGACGACGCCGTAACCGAGGACGGCGAGTCGCGCGAGCGTGTCTTTCACGGACGACCCCCGAAGCGTCGCCGGAATCAGTCGCGTTCGCGGTGCCGGACGTGCACCCGCGCCGAACGCGGCGGTCTGTTGGCGGGCCTCGTAGCGGAGGTAGGCGTAGGTGAGGCCGAGCGAGACGGCCGTCTCGACGACAGCCAGCGCCGCGGCGTCGGCGTACGCCAGTTGCTGGACGCGGTAGTAGACGAACACCTCGACGGTCGCGTACTGGAGGCCGCCGAGCGCCAGCACGATGGGGAAGGAGGCGAAGGTGAAGACGAACGTCAGCGTCGCGGAGACGAGAATCGCCGGGAGCAACTGGGGAAGAACCACGTCGAGAAACGCCCGCGCGGGCGACGCGCCGAGACTCCGCGCCGTCTCCACACTCCGCACGTCGACGCTCTCCCACGCCGCCGTCGTCATCCGCGTCACGAGCGGCGCGTTGTAGAACGCGTGGGCAACGATGATGGCGGGAAGCGTGTAGAGCAGACTCACCGAACCGAGTCCGAGCGTCGAGAACAGACGGTTGAGCGTCCCGTTCGCGCCGAAGGTGGCGACGAAGCCGATGGCGACCATGATCGAGGGGAGAACGAACGGGAGAATCGTCAGCGAGCGAAGCGTCTCGCGTCCCCGGAACTCGAAGCGCGACAGCACCCACGCGCCCGGTAACCCGAGCGCGACGCTTGCGACGGTCGACAACGCGGCCTGATACGCGGTGAAGCCGATAATCTCGACGAGGTAGAAGCGCGAGGTGAGCACCGTCGCGAGCGGCGCGAACGTGAGTTCGCCGTCGACGGCGATCGCCTCGACGAGCACCGTCGCGACGGGGTAGTAGAACAGAACGAGGAGCACGACGCCGGTCGCGGCGGCGACGAGCGTTAGTGCGCGAGATTCGAGCCAGTCGACGACCGTGTCGCGTCGCTGCCCGGCCTCCCCTCGCGTCCCGGGGTCACCGCCCGAACCGGTTTCTCGGGTCGCCGTCGCGTCGCTCACGTCAGTCGCTGACGAACTGCCGGGCCCACGCGTCGGTCCACTCACTGAGGTTCCCTTGGAGTTCCTCGTAAGTGAAGGTGACCGGCGTCTCGGGTTCCTTGGCGTACTGGGCGAAATCCTCCGGCAGCGGTGCGTCGGAAATCGCCGGGAACGCGACGTTTCTGACGGCGATTTCCGCTTGAACCTCCGGGCGGAGCATGAACGAGAGGAACCGGTTTGCGAGGTCCACGTTCGGAGCGTCGGCGAATCGAGCCATCCCCTCGGGGTTGGCGTACGCCTCGCCGTTCAGGAATCGAATCTGGTGTTCGCTGAGGTCCTCGCCCTCCTCGTTTGCGAACACCTGGTCGGTCGAGTAGGAGACGACCATCGGCGCTTCGCCGTTCGAGTACGCGGCGTAGGAGTCCTCCCACGTCCCGAGTACGCGCACGTCGTTTTGCTGCAACTGCTCCCAGTAGTCGAGGTAGCCGTCCTCGCCCTTCGCGTGGATGGTGTGGAGCAGAAATGCCTGGCCGGTCGCGCTCGACTGGGGGTCCTGCGCGAGGAGGTCACCTTCGAACTCGGGGTCCAGCAGGCCGTCGAACGTCTCCGGCGCGGTCGCCTCGTTCTCGTTGTAGACGAGGCTGATGTACCCCGTGTCGTACGGTATCGCGCGGCCCTGTGGGTCGAACTCCAGTCCGGACTGCACCGCGTCTCGGCCCTCGATCTCACCCGATTCGGTGGACGCGAACAGCTCTCCGTCGACGTTCTCGTCGACGCGGATGAGCATATTCGTGTCGAGTCCGACGTAGGCGTCGGCGTCGATGTCGACGCCCTCGGCGGCGCGCTCGATGAAGTAGTTTATCTCGTTGTCCGGGGTCTGCCACTCTAGTGTGGCGTCGAACTCCGACTCGAACTGCTCTTTGAGCCACGGTCCCGGACTCGAACTCGGCGCGTCGACGAAGGCGGAGTACGTCGCGACGCGGAGTGTCGCGGCACCCGACGACGTTCCCGTCGTCGTCCCCGTCTCGCCCTCGGTTCCGGTCCGGTCGCTCCCGTTCGACCCCGACTCGTCGCCGCCGTCATCGACTGGTTCGGCGCTGCACCCGGCGACGAACGCCGAGACGCCCGCCGCACCCGCCGCTTTGAGGAAACGTCGTCGGTTCATTACGTGGTGGTTACACCGGGTGTTATTTAACGGTCGCGGTCCGCATCCGTCGAGGAAGCACCCACCGAAGGGAACGAACCGGGGTCATCGGCCACCCAAACGGCTTTAACGGTTTCACGGAAATCACCGTCGTGACTTTCGACCGGCGGTACGTTCTGGGAGCGCTGTTCGTTGGCTCGTCGGCGGTGGCGGCGCTGATACTCGCCGACGTGTTGGCGACGGTGTTCTTCGCCGTGACGGTCGCGTACCTGCTCTCGCCGCTACGTCACGAGTTGACGCACCGCGGCCTCTCGGCGTGGACGTCGAGCGTCGTCGCCACCGCGGCCGCGTTCCTCGGCGTCGTGGTCGTCGCGGCACCGCTGGTCGGCGTACTCGTCCTCCGGTTCGACGCGCTTCGCGAGTTACTCGCCATCGTCCCCGACGAGGTGACGCTCGCGTTCTTCGGCTACGGCTACACCGTGACGCTCGATCAGGCGACGGCGGTGGCGCTCTCGCTTCTGCGGTCGCTCGCGCGGGATATCGTCGTCGCCGCGCCGGTACTGCTCGTCAAACTCTCGGTGTTCGCGCTTGTCGTCTTCGCGCTACTGCTTCGATCGGGAACGACGCGGGACGCGGTACTGACGCTCGTTCCGCACACGTATCGGGACGTGGCGACGGCGCTCGACCGACGCGCGCGCGACACGCTGTTCGCCATCTACGTGCTGCAGGCGGCGACGGCCGTCGGAACGTTTCTCATCGGCGTGGTCGTCTTCGCGCTTCTCGGCTACGACTTTCCGATCGCGCTCGCGACCGTCGCGGCGGTGCTGCAGTTCGTCCCCGTGTTGGGGCCGAGCCTTCTCCTGTTGCTCCTCGCGCTCTACCATCTCACGCTCGGACAAACCGTCGCCGCGCTCCTCGTCTTCGTCGTCGGCGGGTTCTTCGTGGCGTTTCTCCCGGACGTCCTCATCCGTCCGCGACTCGCCCAGCGGACGGCGAACCTCCCCGGCAGTATCTACTTCGTCGGCTTCGTCGGTGGGTTGTTGAGCCTCGGTGCCATCGGGGTCATCGCGGGGCCGCTCGTCGTCGCGCTGGTTCTGGAGAGCGCTCAGTTACTTTCATCCGAGATAGACGTACGGTTTTCGGACAACTCGGATTGATGTGGCTGTGGTATTTTGTGTGAGGAACACGAAACGGTAGGCCATACACTGAATGACTCTCTACGCCGAATTCTCGCTTCCGACAGAGGCGCTTCCTTTCCATCCGATTCTCTCGGCGGCGTCCGACGTGAGAATCGAACTCGTTCGCGTCATTCCGACGGGACCGGACGTCTTTCCCTACTTCCGAGTCAGCGGTGCCGACGAGGACCTCGTCGTCGACGTGCTCGCCAACCACGACGCCTTCGAGAGCGTCCACGTCCTCGGCGACGACGACGGGGGAACGCTGTTTCAGAGTCGGTGGACCGCCGTCGGCGACGAGGTTCTCGCGGGTTTCGCCCGACTCGACATCGCGCTTCTCAGCGCGACGGGCACGGCCGACGGGTGGACGTTCAAGTGCCGAGTGCCCACGCGAGACTGCCTCTCGGCGTTTCAAGCCTACTGCGAGAGCCACGAGATTCAGCTCGAACTCCGACAGTTGCGGCGACTCCGCGGAGAGCAAACGAAGTCCGAGGGACTCACCGACGCGCAGCGAGAGACGCTCCTGCTCGCGTTCCATCGGGGGTACTTCGACGTTCCGCGAGAGGCGTCGCTCGATTCGTTGGCCGAGGAGTTCGGTATCAGTCGCCAGGCGGTCGCCGACCGTCTCCGCCGCGGCTACCGCAATCTGGTCCGGCGAGTACTTATCGAACCGTAAGTTCCGTCTTTGTAATAAATGCCGTTACATAATCACAGGATACATTCTCTAGAATCCGCATCCACAACTGGTCGTGACCACTTCCACCCCGCTGATCACTTCCGGGCCGAACGCGAAAACCTACCGAAGCCACAGCGGCGAACGCCCGAGCGACACCGTCCTCCGGGCCGTCGCCGACGCCACGAACGTCGACCCGCTCTCGCTGCCGCCGCTGTTCGAGTCGCTCGACCCCGACGCGCTCGATGCCATTCTGGACGACTCTCTCGACCTGCTGAGTCGACCCTGCAGCCGCGTCATCGAGTTTCACTACGCCGGTTCGCACGTCGCCGCGTGCGACGACGGTCGGGTCATCGTTCAGTCGTACTGAGGGGCCATCGTTCGGCCGTACTGAGGGACCATCGTTCGGCCGTACTGAGGGGTCATCGTTCAGCCGTACTGAGTACGGTTCGTCTCGATCACTTCTTCGGTCTCAGTTCTCGTCCTCGCGGTCGATGGGGCCGCCGCGTCTCTCCCACTCGGTGAGACTGCCCTCGTAAAACGCGATGTCCTCGTATCCGAGGTGTCGGAGTACGAGGTACGTGTGGCTGATGCGGCGGGCGGTGTTGCAGTACAGAAGCACCCGCCGGTCGTCGCCGATGCCGTGGTCGGCCAGAATCGATTCGAGTTCCTCGACCGGTTTCAGTCCCCGCGTCTCGTCGTCGACGAACTCCCGCCAGTCGAGTTGCACCGCGCCGGGGATGTGGCCCTCCTCGTACTCCCCCGGTTCACGTGTGTCGACGACGACCACCTCGTCGTCGTCGAGGCTGGCGAGGACCGTCTCGTAGCCGACGAGCGGCGACGAGTCGGGGCGTCGGACCTCGTACGTCGTCGGCTCCGGTCCCGGCGTCTCCGTCGTCGTCTCGTACTCTCGGCTCCACGCGCTGTAGTCGCCGTCGAACAGGTGGAGGCGGTCGGTGTCGTGGCCGTACAGTTCGGCGGTCACGAGAAAGCGGGCCGCGAAGACACCGTGGGTGTCGTCGTAGGCGACGAGGTGGTCGTCGTTGTCGACGCCCGCCTCCCCGAGCAACTCGGCCCACATCTCTTCACCGGGTAACATCCCCTCGTCGCCTGCTCCGACGGGGTCCCCGTCTTCGTCACGAGACGTCTCCGACATCTCGCTACTGCGGAAGGTATCGAACGGAACGCTCACCGCACCCGGAACGTGCCCGATCCCGTCGAACTCCCACGCGTCGCGCACGTCGACGACGCGGACTTCGTCGAGTCGGTCGGCGAGCCACGACGCGCTCACGACGGCGTTTTCGTACATGTGGCGGGCTACGGACGGATGGGATTTAGCTTCCGTCGTCGCGGCCACGACTGACCGCCGTCCCTTCTATCAGCAGATGTTGCTGGTACTCGCCGATTCGTCACCCGCGCACCCCCGTAATAAATCGTTGGTCGGGGTGGATGATGCAACATTATCCGGTACTCCGCTCGAACGGCCGTACATGCCGGGGGTGTGAGGGTTATGCTCCCGGAGAACGTAGGGGTTCACGCGATGGCAGATTACGCAAAAGACGTGCTCGTCTCGGCGGACTGGGTCGAAGACCACCTCGACGAATTCCAGAGCGACGACCCCGAGTACCGACTCGTGGAAGTCGACGTCGACACCGAGGCGTACGACGAGAGTCACGCCCCCGGCGCTATCGGGTTCAACTGGGAGACGCAACTGCAGGATCAGACGACCCGCGACATCCTCGACAAGGGCGACTTCGAGGACCTGCTGGGTTCCCACGGCATCGGCGAGGACTCCACGGTCGTCCTCTACGGCGACAACTCCAACTGGTTCGCGGCGTACACGTACTGGCAGTTCAAATACTACGGCCACGAGGACGTCCGCCTGATGAACGGCGGCCGTGACTACTGGGTCGACAACGACTACCCGACCACCGACGAGGCCCCGGAGTTCCCCGAACAGGAGTACTCCGCCCGCGGTCCGTTCGAGTCCATCCGCGCGTACCGCGACGACGTCGAGAAGGCCATCGGCCGCGGTCTGCCGCTCGTCGACGTTCGCTCGCCCGAGGAGTTCTCCGGCGAGATTCTCGCCCCGCCGGGACTGCAGGAGACCGCCCAGCGCGGCGGCCACGTCCCGGGCGCGCGTAACATCTCGTGGGCTGCCACCGTCAACGACGACGGCACGTTCAAGTCCGCCGACGAACTCCGCGAACTGTACGAGTCCGAGGGTGTCGACGACAACCAGGACGTCATCGCGTACTGCCGCATCGGCGAGCGCTCTTCCATCGCGTGGTTCGCGCTCCACGAACTGCTCGGCTACGACAACGTCACCAACTACGACGGTTCGTGGACCGAGTGGGGCAACCTCGTCGGCGCGCCCGTCGAGACCGGCAGCAACGACGACTGAGCGCGGCGACCACGACGGCTACCGCTCTCCGATTCGACTTTTTCTGCGACCACGACCTCCCCGACGAGCAATCGCGCTCGCCGGGTAGTCGCGTAAGGATGGGGGGTACGAGGACGATTCCTCGCCGAACGCGGTGCACCGGGACTGCATGGCTTGGCTAGTTCGTTGGCACGCGAACTGTGATTCAGGTCCGGCGCGTCTCCGCGTTTCGCATTTACTACTTACATCTCTACCCACTAAACTACTCTCCCAAACATGTTAGGCTTCCGCTCGGAAACGGAGACAGTAACTCGTAACTGAGAGTCAGAACACGCGACGTGACGGACCGCCCCACGGAGCAGGTGGCGCATCGTCACGCCCCTCGTCGCACGAGTCGTCACTCTTCGTCGCGTCCGTCGTTATCCTTCGTCGCGCCCGTCGTATCCGCTGCGAGCGGCGACGAACCGGGTACGCGTCGCTTCTCGCGTAACGACTTCAGAATGGGGAGGACGGAATCCTCGCCAAACACGGCGCGTCCGGGTGCATGGCTTTGGCACGTTCGTTGGCACGCGAACTGTGTTGAGTCCGGGGTGTCCGTGTTCGCATACAACGATACTCCCCCTATCCACTAAACATCTCTGCCAGACAAATTAGGTACGCCCGCCGTTCGTCGGACGGACTCGACGCTCCCGGTGAGAACTGGAGTACGACGTGGAGATGCGTCGCTCGGGGGTGTAGTGTCGAGGATGGGGGAAACGAGGGCAATACCTCGTCGAACGCGGTGCACCGGGACTGCATGGTATGGCTACGTTCGTTGGCACGCGAACTGGGGTCGAGTCCGGCGCGTCGCGTTTCGCATTTACTGATAGTTGCTACGTCCACTAAAATCGGCCACCCAACAAGTTAGGTTTCGATCTTCGGTGCGTGAATGGTTACTATAATTATACTGTCGTTCGTACTGATGTCGGAAGAGAGGAGGGTCGAGCGCCGAAGCCGTTTCGACCCCGTCGCACGTCTCAGCGTCGTGCGCTCATCCACCGAGGACGACCGCAGCGATTCGAGGCGTGAGAAACGCCTCGATGAAGGAGGCGACGACGAAGACGACGGCCAACCCGACGAGTATCCGGAACGCGTGTTGGAGTTGCTCGGCGACCGACGTCGCACTCTCCCGGCCGCGGAACGCGCGCCAGCCGACGCGGCCGAGATGCAGGCCGAGCGCGCCCGAGACGACCAACCCCGGCAGTTCGACGACGCCGTGCGGCGCGACCAGCGCCAGAAACGGCGTCAACTCGAAGATGCCCGCGAGCGCGCCGACGAGCAGTCCGTTGACGGCGAGGCTGACCGCCGCCGGCACGCCGAACGCGAGGCCGCCGTAGGCGCTTCCGGCGGCGACGAGCCAGTTGTTCGCCGCGATGTTGACGAACGTGTTGAGGGGGAACGTGCCGAAGACGCCCGCGACGTCGCCCGGTGCGCCGATCTGAATCCCGTAGCCGGATGTCGCGGCGTAGCCCGCGAGGATGCTTCCGGCGAGCACCAGCGTCGCGACGAGGTTCCACACCGGATGCTCGACGACGAAGCGCCCGAGCGCTCCGAGACCGTCCCGCGTGCGCGCGACGGACCGCCGTCGATACGACGCACGCTCGTCGTCGCGCTCGGAGAGTCCACGTTCGGCGTACAGCGAGGTTTTGAACCCGTCGAAAATCGGCGAGACGACCAGCACGGAGAGTAGTGCTCCGGCCTGTGCGACGCCGAGTGCGCCGGCCGTGCTGACGACGATTCCGTTGCCGACGAGGACCGCGCCTGCGACGAGCGCGTAGAAGAGGAAGTCGACGGGCCGTCGAAACGGGAACCGGACGCTCGCACGAAGGGCGCCGACCAGTCCGGCCTCGTCGACGACGAGCGACTGCTCGGTGAACGCCAACAGTAGCCCGATGACGAGCGCGAAACCGAGCGCGACCAGCACGACTGTGCCGACCAGAAGCACCTGCACCACCTCTGAGGTGGTGACCATCACCAACACGACTGCGACGACGGCCGCTACCAGAAACAGACCGCCGAACAGAACGCTTCGGAGGAGCAGAAAGGCGACGAACGGTCGCCACAGTCGGCTCGCGCCGCGGACGCCGCCGACGGTGGGTTCCTCCCCGTCTATCGCCGCCAGCACCGCCGAGAGCGTCCCGGCGCGGACGACGGCGGTCGTCACCAGACCGACGACGAGTGACGCCAATACGGACAGCGCGAGCACCGCGACCGTCGTCGGTGTCACGAGCACCGTCAGCGCCTCACCCAATTCGGGCGGTATCGTCGGGTTCTCAGCGTCGATGGCGGCGAAGTCGACCCGCTGTATCCCCTCGGCGAACGCGTCGAGGCGGCCGGTCGACGAGAGCACGGCGACGGCAACGGCGACACCGACGAAGAGCGGGACGCGGACGACGACGCCGACGCTCGCCGTCAGGAGGTAAAACGGGAGGACTGTGACCGGATGACGGTCCGGGAGTCGGAAACCGGAGCGGAGGGCAGTAGAGATGCGCACGGTGACACGTTGCTACCCACCCCCGTAACTGTATCTCTCGCTGACCGTTCGCGCGGGTCTGCGCTGGAGATGCGACAGCAGTCGACGACGGAACGAACGGACCCACGGTGGAACGAGTGAACCGGCGGCAGAACGACGGATTCAACGGCAGAAGGCCGAGTCGGCGACAGAGGAGCGAATAGGCAGCAGCGCAGCGAGTCGACGGCAAAAGGGTGAGCAGGCGGCAGAACGGACGAATCGACGACGATGCCACGAGCGAATTGACGATGACGGAGGTTACAAACGCCCGACCCACGTACGTCGTCGTATGAACGGAAACCGACTCATCGAGACGCTGCGCGACGACCACGAAACCGCTCTCTCCCGACTCGGCTCCTCGAAGGCACTGTACGCGCTCACCGGCGGCGAGATGGACGCACCGGCGGTTCGAGCCGCCGCCAGCGACGAGGCGGAGACGGCCGCCCGCCTCTTCGAGGAGTGGGCCGAGACCGAAGACGACGGCGACGCCGCCGGCCTCTTCTCGGTCGTCGCCGACGCGGAGGCCGACCACCGAGCGGCCATCGAGAGCGACGAGGCCGACCCCGACACCGACCGGGCGATGTACGAGACGCTCGACGGCTTCGAACGCACCGAAGAGCGAGTCGCCGGCCTCCTCGCACGCTCTCTCGTCGTCAGTCGCCTCGCCGGGCAGATGGTCGGCTTCTTCGTCGGCAGCGCCGACACCTCCTCGGCGGACGCCTTCCGGAGCATCCGCGACGACTACGACGACCAACTGGACCGCGCCGCAGAACTACTCGACTCGGTCTGTGACGACGACGCGGCGTGGGAACGCGCCCAAGCCGCCGCCGACGCCGTCGTCGAGGCCGCCTACGATCAGTACGTCGAGACGCTCGAATCGATGGGTGTCAAGCCGAAGAACGTCTGCTGACCGTCGGACCGACTGTTTTCTCCAGCGGACGCTCTCGAATCTCCACGTGAACCGAAGGGGTTACTCGCGCGCTCAGACGCCCGCGACGCCGGACCGATAGTCGGTGACGGTCTCGCTCGCCGCGTTGACGCGTGCTTTCGCCTCCCCATCGAGTTGCGCCGCAATCTCCCGAAGGACGTTCAGATGTCTGTCGAGTCGGCCGTGGTCGGGGCCTCGTTCCCGGTTCGCGAGGTCGCCGAACGCATCCGCCTGTTTCAGTAGTCGTTCTCGGAGTTCGTCGTCGGCTAGCTCCGCGGCCTCCCGGAGCTCTTCGCTCGCTCGCTGGAGTTGTTCTCGTCCCATGCGCTTGACCAGCGCGGGTATCGGGAAAGCTCTTCGGTCGACACACGCGTCGTTTGGCAGTACTTACCGGCCGAGTATGGGGCGAGTAACAATGCTCGCTCTCCCGGAACGCCTACGCGATGACCGTGTCGAGCGAAGAGAGTCACGACCCAGACGAACGTGACGAGCGCCGGTCGCGAGCGGCGGCGAACCGCTCTACCGACGGCGAGACTGCTCCGTCCGACTCCGCCGACGCCCCCCGAACCACCACCACAGACGGCGGAGAGAGGCTCGAACCGGACGCCGAGAGCGCCGAGCACGCCGCCGAAACTGCGGCCGATACGCCCGAGCTCACGCTGCGCCGCTTCGCCCGCGACGACCGCGATGAACTCCGATCGCTGTACGAACGGGTGACCGACGAGCGACCCGACGCTGCGTGGTTCGACCGCCGATTCGTCGACAACCCGTTCAACCCGGACGAGACGCCGATACTGGTCGCCGAAGGCGACGGCGAACTCGTCGGTGCGCACCTGTCCGTCGCCTTCCGAATGCGCGTCGGGACTACTGTCGTGACTGCTCTCCGAACTGCCGATATCCTCGTCCACCCCAACTACCGGGAGATGGACCTCGCTGACCGCCTCTCGGCGGCCGCCGCGGAACGATACGCCGACTCGCCATCCGCCTTCGCGTTCGATTTCCTCGACGGAGACGAAGACGCCCTCGCCGACGCGTTGACGTTCGGCTACCGCGTCGCCGACGACGTACCACTACGTTCGGAACCCGGGTGCGTTTCTCGCTGACGGAGGCGTTCTCGGGCGCACGCTCGGCCGCCTCGGCGGCGGCGTCGCCCGCGGTTACTTCGCAACGAAGCGCCGCCGCGTCGGCGTCGACCACGACTTGACCGTCTCCCGGGTCGACGGCGTCCCCGCCGAGCGACTCGGAGCGCTCGCCGAACGCACCGACGCCGACGGCGTCCGCGCCGTCCGCGACGCCGAGTTCTACGCGTGGCGCTTCGGCGACGAAAGCGAGACGTACCGAACCTACGTCGCCGCCCGTGACGGCGAGCCGGTCGCCGCCGTCGTCGCCGACGTGGGCGAGAACCGCGTCGAACTCGTCGACGTGCTCCCGGCGGGACGGACCGATGCGGGCGACACGGACGCGGTCCGGACGCTGCTCGTCGCCGTCGTCGAACAGCACCCCGACGCCGACCTCCTGACGGCCTTCGGATCCGCGTTCCCCGAGGAGACGATGCGAGCGGTCGGCTTCGTCCGCGCCGACGATTACCCGCTGTCGCTTCGGACGACGCCGACGACGCTCGTCGTCTACCCGTACGTCGAGGGCGACGTGTACGACGCCGATTCCTGGCGCTGCGGCGGCGAGATGCTCACCGACGGAGCCGTCTGGACGCCGACGTTCGCCGAACGTCTGCGCTAGCCGATTCGGGTCCCGCGCGACGCGTGTCTCAGAGTGACTCGACCGAATCGAGCGCCTCCGTGCCCGTAAAGTAGCTCCGCCACGTACGACGGCCGATGAGTGACACCGACTCCGGACCGCTGTCGCCCGACCGGCCGGAGGCAAACCGTCGGTTCCGCGTCGACGCGCCGTTCGACCCCGCAGGCGACCAACCGGAGGCCATCGAGCAGTTGGCGTCCGGCTACGCCGAGGGAATGGAGACGCAGACGCTGCTCGGCGTGACGGGCAGCGGGAAGACCAACACCGTCTCGTGGACCATCGAAGCGGTCCAGAAACCGACGCTCGTTCTCGCGCACAACAAGACGCTCGCCGCCCAACTGTACGAGGAGTTCCGGAATCTGTTCCCCGACAACGCCGTCGAGTACTTCGTCTCCTACTACGACTACTACCAACCGGAGGCGTACCTCGAACAGACCGACACGTACATCGACAAGGACATGTCCATCAACGAGGAGATAGACCGCCTGCGCCACTCGGCGACGCGGTCGCTTCTCACCCGCGACGACGTCATCGTCGTCGCCTCCGTCTCGGCCATCTACGGCCTCGGCGACCCGCGCAACTACAAGGACATGGCCCTCGAGTTGGAGGTCGGCGAGGAGATCGACCGCGACGAACTGCTGAAGCGACTCGTCGACCTCAACTACGAGCGAAACGACGTCGACTTCTCGCAGGGCACTTTCCGCGTGCGCGGCGACACCGTCGAGGTGTTCCCGATGTACGGCCGCTACGCCGTCCGCGTGGAGTTCTGGGGAGACGAGGTCGACCGCATGATGAAGATCGACACGCTTCAGGGGGAGGTCGTCTCCCAGGAACCCGCCGTCCTCTTCCACCCGGCGGAGCACTACTCTATTCCCGAGGAGCGCCTCCAGCGCGCCACCGAGGAGATAGAGGAACTGATGGAGCAGCGCGTCCGCTACTTCGAGCGCAACGGCGACTTGGTCGCCGCCCAGCGCATCGAGGAGCGCACGACGTTCGACCTGGAGATGCTCCGGGAGACGGGCTACTGCTCGGGCATCGAGAACTACTCTGTACACATGTCCGACCGCGAGTCGGGCGAAGCGCCGTACACCCTCTTGGACTACTTCCCCGACGACTTCCTCTGTGTCGTCGACGAGAGCCACGTCACCCTCCCGCAGATCAAGGGCCAGTTCGCGGGCGACAAATCCAGAAAGGACTCGCTCGTCGGCAACGGCTTCCGACTCCCGACCGCCTACGACAACCGCCCGCTGACGTTCGAGGAGTTCGAAGAGAAGACCGCCGACCTCCTCTTCGTCTCGGCGACGCCCAGCGACTACGAGCGCGAACACTCCGAGCGGATCGTCGAGCAGATCGTCCGCCCGACCCACCTCGTCGACCCGAAGGTCGAACTCGCGGAGGCGACCGGACAGGTCGACGACCTGATGGACCGCATCGACGACAGAATCGAGCGCGAGGAACGCGTGCTCGTCACGACGCTCACCAAGCGGATGGCCGAGGACCTCACCGAGTATCTGGAGGAAGCGGGCGTCGAGGTGGCGTACATGCACGACGAGACCGACACGCTCGAGCGCCACGAACTCATCCGCGACCTGCGACTCGGCAACATCGACGTACTCGTCGGCATCAACCTCCTCCGCGAAGGGTTGGACATCCCCGAAGTGTCGCTCGTCGCCATTCTCGACGCCGACCAGGAAGGGTTCCTCCGCTCGGAGACGACGCTCGTCCAGACGATGGGCCGCGCCGCCCGCAACGTCAACGGCGAGGTCGTCCTCTACGCCGACGAGATGACGAACTCGATGGAAGCCGCTATCGAAGAGACCCAGCGCCGCCGCGAGATCCAGACCGAGTTCAACGAGGAACACGGCTATACGCCCGAGACGATCCAGAAGGAAGTCGGCGAGGCCAGTCTTCCAGGCAGCGACACCGACACCTCCGATACTTCGGTCGACGACGTCGAGGACGCCGACGACGCCGCCCGGAAGGTCGAACTACTCGAAGACCGGATGGACGAGGCGGCGAGCAATCTCGAATTCGAACTCGCGGCGGACATCCGCGACCGGATTCGGGAACTCCGCCGGGAGTTCGATTTGGACCGCCCGGACGACGGCGTCGCCCCCGAGGCCGACCCCGAGTTCTAAGCACCCTCGCAGGGTTTCGGCGCGTCAGGCTTTCAGCCCCTTCCGGTAGACGTGCTCTCTGTAGCTCTCCCCGCCCATCGTCACCTCGCCTTCGCCCGCCTTCTCGAAGCCGAGGTGGCGGTAGAACTCGTTGCCCATCTCGTTGTCCGCGAGCACGATAGCCTCCAGTTCGCTCATGTTGAAATCTTCGAGGTCCGAGCGGAGGCGCTCGTAGAGCGCCGACCCGACGCCCTCGCGCCAGTGGTCGGGGTCGACGTAGAGGCGGACGATGTCGCCCCGTTCGGCTTCGACGACGCCGTGACAGAAGCCGACGATCTCGCCGTCTCCCTCGGCGACGAGAAACGCCGTCCCCGGCTTGCCGAGCGCCTCGGAAAGCGTCTCCTCGGAGTACCACTCCGACACCGTCTCCTCGACCGTCTCAGCGCTGAGGATGTCGTGGTACGTCGCCTCCCACGACAGTCGGGCGACGCGCTGTATCGCCTCGATGTCGTCCGTGTTGGCCGGTCTGATCTCCATATCATGTGGTACGGTGGCGATACGCAAAGTCGTTCTCCGGGATTCGTGCGGACCCGCCCACTCAAAACAAACGAAATTGTACTATTGAAAGCCTCGTTGGAAAACTTTATGCCGCTCCCGTCGGTCATCACGCGATACGGTTCGACCGGGCCGGCGACGCCGAATCCGGCGTTCCGGCCGTTCTCCGGCGAGTCGCGACGCCGTCCAGCGACGCGACCGCCCGGAGTCGAACTCTCCACTTCCACACATGAGCCAAACTACCGACTCACAGCGAGAGACCGTCCGCTCGGTGCTCGAAGACGCCTGCCGCGACCGCGACGCCGTCGGCGATGTCGACCGCCTCGTCGACGCCGCTGAGCGAAAACTGTACGACGGCGCGTCCGTCGAGGAGACGTACGAGGCGGCTATCGACGTGCTGACCGCGCGCACCGAGCGCGACCCGGCGTTCGACGCCGCGGCGGCCGACGTGTTCCGTCGACGCTACTACCGCCGACTGCTCGGCGCGGACCGCCGCGGCGACGACCTTGACGCGGCCTACCGCGAATCGTTCCGCGAGGGTATCGAACGCGGCGTCGCCGAGGACTTGCTCGACGAGCGCATGCTCGCCTACGACCTTGACGAACTCGCCGACACGCTCGCCCTTGACCGCGACGAACAGTTCGGCTACATGGCGATGGAGACGCTCGAAAAACGGTACTTCCTCCAGACGAACGACGGCGAGCGTCTCGAACTGCCGCAGTCGTTCTGGATGCGCGTCGCCATGGGTGTCGCGCTGCGCGAGCTCCCAGAAGAGCGTACCGAGCGCGCCGAGGAGTTCTACGAACTGCTGTCGACGCTGCGGTTCGTCCACTCGACGCCGACGCTGTTTCACGCCGGGACGACCCACCCGCAGCTCTCCTCCTGCTATCTGACGACCGTCGACGACGACTTAGAGGACATCTTCGACGCCTACGGCGAACACGCGAAGCTCTCGAAGTGGTCCGGCGGTCTCGGCAACGACTGGACGGACGTCCGCGCGACGGGCGCGCTCATCGAGTCGACGGGCGTCGAGTCGACGGGCGTCGTCCCCTTCCTGAAGATTTCGAACGACGTCACCGCGGCCATCAACCGCTCCGGAAAGCGCCGCGGCGCGGCCTGCGCCTACCTCGAGTGCTGGCACATGGATTTCCCGGCGTTCGTCGACCTCCGACGCAACACGGGCGACGAGCGCCGCCGCACCCACGACATGAACACCGCGGCGTGGATTCCGGACCTCTTCATGAAGCGCGTCGAAGCCGACGAACAGTGGACGCTCTTTTCGCCCGACGAGGTTCCCAAACTCCACGGGACGTACGGCCGAGAGTTCGAGGAGCTGTACCGCGAGTACGAGAGGCAGGCCGACGCGGGCGAACTCCGGCAGTACGAGCGCGTCGACGCCGCCGACCTCTGGCGGACGATGCTCACCCGCTTGTTCGAGACGGGCCACCCGTGGCTCACGTTCAAAGACGCCTGCAACGTCCGGTCGCCGCAGGACCACGCGGGCGTCGTCAACTCCTCGAACCTCTGTACCGAGATCACGCTCAACACGTCGGACGAGGAAACCGCCGTCTGCAACCTCGGTTCGGTGAATCTCGCACGGCACGTCGATTCGGGGAGTCTCAACCGCGAGCGCCTCGCCGACACCGTCGACACGGCGATGCGGATGCTCGACAACGTCGTCGACCTGAACTTCTACCCGACCGACGCGGCCGAGCGCTCGAACCTCCGCCACCGCCCGGTCGGCCTCGGCGTGATGGGCTTCCACGAGGCGCTCGTCGACTGCGACGTTTCGATGGTCTCCGAGGACGCCGTCGCGTTCGCCGACGAGGCGATGGAGTTCGTCTCGTACCACGCCATTCTCGGCTCCTCGCGGCTCGCCCGCGAGCGCGGCGCGTACGACAGCTACGAGGGGTCGAAGTGGGACCGCGGACTGTTCCCGCAGGACACGGTCGAACTCCTGGAGGAGGAACGCGGCCGCGAGATACCTGTCGACGTCTCCGAGACGCTCGACTGGGAGCGCGTCCGCGAGCACGTCGCAGAACACGGGATGCGCAACTCGAACACGATGGCCGTCGCGCCGACGGCGACCATCTCGACTATCGCCGGGACGACGCCCTCCATCGAACCGCGCTACTCGAACCTCTACGTGAAGTCGAACATGTCCGGGGAGTTCACCGTCGTCAACGAGACGCTCGTCGAGCAACTGAAGGAGCGCGACCTGTGGGGACCCGAACTTCTGGACCGAATCAAGTATCACGACGGCTCGATTCAGGAGATCGACGCCATCCCTGCGTCGTTGCGCGAACTCCACCGCAGCGCCTTCGAGATAGACCCGCGACACCAACTGCGGCTGTCGGCGCAGCGCGCCGTCTGGGTCGACCAGAGCCAGTCGCACAACGTGTTCTTCCCCTCGACGGACGGGACGCTGCTCGACGACGTCTACCGGACCGCCTGGGAACTCGGCCTGAAGACGACCTACTACCTGCGGACCCTCGGCGCGAGCCAGATCGAGAAGTCGACGCTCGACATGGCCCAGTACGACGACACGCAGTTGCGCGGCGACGAGTCCGAAGACGGCGCCGACGGAGGCGACGGAGACGCCGCCGCCGACCGCGCCGACGACGAGTGGAAGTCCGGCGAGTCGTGCGACCTCCCGAGCGTCGAGGACCCGACCTGCGACGCCTGCCAGTAACGCCCGCCGACCATCCACACACCACTACACACCGATGCCGATACTCAACGACGACAGCCACCACGACCCGAACAAGATACTGCCCATTGAGTACGACTGGGCCCGCGAGTACTACAAAGCGGGCGTCGCGAACAACTGGGTGCCCGAGGAGGTACCGATGCAGGACGACGTCTCCCAGTGGCGCGGCGACGAACTCACCGACGCCGAACGGCGACTCGTCGAGTGGAACCTCGGCTTCTTCTCGACGGCGGAGTCGCTGACGGCGAACAACATCGTCCTCGCGGTCTACGATTACGTCACCGCCCCCGAGTGTCGCCAGTACCTCCTCCGGCAGGCCTACGAAGAAGCCATCCACACGGACACGTTCATCTACTGCTGCGACAGTCTCGGTTTCGACCCGGAGTACCTCTACGGGATGTACGACCGCGTCCCGAGCATCGAAGAGAAGGACGCGTTCGTCGTCGACCTGACGCGCGCCGTCGACGACCCGGCGTTCACCATCGAGACGGACGACGACCTCCGGGCGTTCCTCCGCGACCTCGTCGGCTTCTACGTCATCATGGAGGGCGTCTTCTTCTACGCGGGCTTCGCGATGATGCTCGCGCTCAAGCGGCAGGGGAAGATGGTCGGCGTCGGCGAGCAGTTCGAGTACATCATGCGCGACGAGTCCTTGCATCTGAACTTCGGCGTCGACCTCGTCAACACCATCCGCGACGAGAATCCGGGCGTCTGGACCGACGCGTTCGACGCCGAGATTCGCGACCTCGTCGTCGAGGCGGTCGAACTGGAGCAGATTTACGCCGAGGAGGCGTGCCCGCCCGACCTGTTCGGGATGAGCGCCGAGCAGTTCGCCGAGTACGTCCAGTACGTCGCCGACCGCCGCCTCGGGCAACTCCGGATGAACGCCGAGTTCGACACCGAGAACCCGTTCCCGTGGATGTCCGAGCAGGTCGATCTCAACAAGGAGAAGAACTTCTTCGAGACGCAGGTGACCGAGTACCAGTCCGGCGGCTCGCTCGACTGGTAACCGTCCGACGCGAAAATCTGGGTGACCGTTCGGTGCTCAGTTCCGCTCGGTCTCGACTTCGCTTCCCTCGGGAACGACCTCGACGATCTGCTCGCGGTCACCGTTGCCGGTGTCGTCGAGAATCTCCTCGACGTCGTCGAGACCGAGCATCTCGCGGGTCTCCGCGTCGAACGACTGCGAGTCGAGTCTCGGCGTCTGCTCGCTCACGTCGCTGCCGGACAACTGCTTGCCGTAGCGGCCGACCAGCGAGGTGAGTTCCTGCGGAAGGATGAACGTCGTCGACGGACTCGTCCCAATCCGGCTGAGCGTCTCCATCCCCTTGTCGATGATTGCGCGTTCGCCCATCGACTCCGCCGCGCGGGCCCGCAACACCGTCGAGACGGCGTCACCTTGGGCTTCGAGAATCTGACTCTGCTTCTCGCCCTGCGCGCGGATGATGTTCGACTGTTTCTCCCCTTCCGCCCGCTCGACGGCGCTGCGCCGTTCTCCCTGGGCTTCGAGAATCATCGCGCGGCGACGACGCTCGGCGGCGGTCTGCTGCTCCATCGCCCCCTGGACCTCGGCGCTCGGTTTCACCTCGCGAACCTCGACGCTCTCGACGCGAATCCCCCACTCGTCGGTGGGTTCGTCGAGTTCCTCGCGGATTCGCGCGTTGATCTCGGCGCGTCGGGACAGCGTCTCGTCGAGTTCCATGTCGCCGAGCACGGCGCGAAGCGTCGTCTGCGCGAGGTTCGAGGTGGCGGTGACGTAATCTTCGACTTCGAGGAAGGCTTTCTTGGCGTCCATCACGCGGATGTAGACGACGGCGTCGGCGGTCACCGGCGAGTTGTCCTCCGTGATGGCTTCCTGTCGAGGCACGTCGATGATGCGCGTCCGCATGTCGAAGCGGTACGCCCGCGAGACGAACGGTGGGACGATGTTGAGGCCGGGTTCGAGCAGTTTTCGGTACTCGCCGAACACCGTCAGCGCGCGCTTCTCGTACGCCTGCACGATTTCGACGGCGCTGACGAGCGTCGCGACGGCCAGCGCGACCACCAGCAGCCCCACGATACTCGCCGGTGTGATGGGAACGAACGCGAGCGCAACTGAGGCGGCGACGACGAGAAAGAGGACGGTCCACAACTGTTTGGGGACACCTCTCGCCGTCGCGCGCCCGAGTCCTCGAAAGAGGCTTGCCATACCGTCTCTAGCGACCCACCGAAGATAAGTGTCACTCGTCGGGAAACCCCTTCTCGTCCGAAAACCCCTTCGCTTCGACTGCAGAATCGGCCGAACGCGAATCCGACTATCGACGAACCGAGAGGTAGCCGTAGCATTTTTGCGTACCGGACAGTCACGTCCGTGTATGAGTCGTAGCCGCGCGGAACTCGACGTCGAAGACCTCCTGAAGGTCGTGTTGGTCCTCGTCGTCGTCTGGTTGGTACTCGAAATCGTCGGGACGACGCTCGGCATCGTCGGCGGCCTCCTTGGCCCGCTTCAGCCCCTGCTCGGGCTCCTCGCCGTCGTGCTCGTCGTGCTCTGGTTCTTCGACCGGCTCTGAACTCGACGACGCTCGGTGCCGCGGCCGTCGCCCACCGTCGTACCTGACGGGTTTTTGTGTTTGCCCCCGTAGTCGACTCCGATGACGACACCGACTAGCTCCCGCCGGACGCTCCTCCGCCGAGTCGGCGCGTTGGGGTCGCTCGGCGTCCTACCGGTCGGCTGTCTGACTCGCGCTCCGCCAGTCGTCGTCGCCAGCGCGACCGGCTCGAAGCCACTCGCGGTCGAGTCGCGTCGCCTCGACGAGCGGGCGTTCGCCGACTACGTCTCTCGGATGGCCCGGACGTACGGCGACAGCGGTATCTGGGGCGCCGGTGACGCGCCCGCCGACGTCAACTTCGAGGACGCGTGGCGACTGTCGCTTCGGGCGTCGCTCGACGACGACGAGTACGCCGTCGCCGACGCCGCCGTCGCTCGGTACGGCCTCCGGCGATTCGACACGGAGGGCCGCCGTCACGTCGCCTACTGGCTCTGGTGCGCGGCCGAGCCGTTGACCGAGTCGGTGTGGCTCGACGCGCTCGGACGCTCCGTCGGCGTCGCGCTCACGAGCCTCGACGTGGGTATCGACCTCCGACCGTCGGACGAACTGCTCGACTCCGTGCCGACGGCGCGGATGAACGGCCCGCAGGCGGTGTCTGTCGCGACGGCGGGCGATACCGACTACGACGCCGTGTTCGGCGTCGACTTTCCCCTCCGAGAGGGTCGCCTCCGCCCCCGCGTCTCGAACGACGCGGGCGACGACGAGCGGGACGGCTACCGAATCGGGTGGCAGGGCCGCTTCGACGGCGTCCAGTCGGTGAACGGTCTCTGCGTCGTCGGCGAAACGATCCCCGCGACAGACCGGAGCGCCGACTGGCGCGTGACGCTCTCGGCGGCGGGGTGGGCCTGAGAGATGAGCTACAGTCTCAACGTCCCCGTTCCGGGGGCCGTCGAGCGACTCGCAACCGATCTCTACCCGCGGTTGACGCGGTTCGAGGAGGTACGGGAACGGCACACACTCGTCGTCAAACGGTTCGAGAACCGGTCGTACGACCGCCTCCGCGAGACGGTCAGAACGCCGCTGGCGACCGAACCCGCGTTCGAGGCGCGCGTCGCGGGAATCGACACGTTCGAGCGGCCGACCCGCGGCGACGGCCCCGTCGTCTACCTTGCCGTCGACAGTTCCGGACTGCTCGCGCTTCACGAGCGCCTCGTCGACCGATTCGGCGCGATCGAGGGACTGGAGGGGGACGAGTACGTTCCGCACGTGACGCTCGCTCGCGGCGGTTCTCAGGCTGCGGTTGACGCGCTCCGAAACGCCGAGTTCGACCCGGTGACGTGGACCGTCTCCGAACTCGATATCTGGAGTGCGGAGTACAGAGAAGTCGCCGGGACGATTCCGCTTCGGGGGTGATCGCTCGCGTCGTCTGTAATCAGTTCTCCCGTGCGTGCAGTCGCATCTCCATCGGATTCCGCGGGTGCATCGTCAACGACCCGCGTAGCGTGAGCGGGTCGTCCTCGCCGACGTACTCCGTGGAGTACTCCTGCGCCACGGTCCCGAGAATCAACTTGGCTTCGAGCATCGAGAACTGCTTACCGATGCAGTGGCGCGGCCCGGCCCCGAACGGAAAATAGGAGAGTCGGGGGCGCTTCGAGCGCTCGGCGGGCGTCCAGCGGTCGGGGTCGAACTCCAGCGGATTTTCGTAGTAGCGCGACGAGCGATGGACGGCCCACTGCGGGAGCATCACCGCCGACCCCTCCGGCACTCTGTAGCCGCCGAGTTTCACGTCCACGAGGGGTTCGCGGAACAGCGTGTACACCGGCGGGTAGAGCCGCATCGTCTCCTGTAACACCTGGTCGGTGTACCGCATCTTTCGGGTGTCCCGTGCTGTGGGTGCGTCGCCGCCGAGCACTTCGTCCAGTTCGGCGTGAACCGTCTCCTCTACGTCTGGATGCTGCGAGAGTAGATACCACGCGTACGTCAGCGTCAGCGCGGTAGTGTCGTGACCCGCCAACAGCATCGTCATCATCTCGTCGCGCAGTTGCTGGTCGGTCTGCTCGTCGCGCGCCTGTGCGCGCATGAGAACCGAGAGGAGGTCCATCCGCTGCGGATAGTTTTCGGTCCCGCGGCGGTCGGCGACAATGTCGTCGATGATGCCTTCGAGCACCTCGATGGCCGCGCGGTACTCGCGGTTCTCCCGGGTCGGTGCCCAGTCGGGGACGAGGAAGCGCCGCGGGTTCGGTTCGAAGCGTGCGCCGAGCGGTTCGAGATGTTCTTGGACGCGCTGGACCCGGTCGTCTCGCATCTCCGCACCGAACATCGCCTCGACGATGATTTTGACCGTTAGTCGCGCCATCTCTATCTGGACGTTCAGCGTCTCGCCGTCGCGCCAGTCGGCGAGCATCGCCTCGGTGTAGTCGGTTATCGTCCCGTCGAGCGAAGCGATGCGCTGCATGTTGAACGCCGGTTGCGCTAACTCGCGCTGTTCGCGCCACGTCTCGCCCTCGCTCAACAGCAAGCCTTCGCCGAGCAGGTCGCCGATAGCGTCGTCCTGAAACCGCGGCTTACGGTATTTCTCGGCTTCGCTCACCAACACCGTCTCGATGTCGTCGGGGTTGGTGAGCATGTACGTCTCCAGCGGGCCGAGGTCGAAGTGGACCACGTCGCCGTAGGCGTCGGCGCAGGCGGTCAGGAAGCTGAAGGGGTCTTTCGCGTACTGCTGGCTGTTGCCGAACAGCGGGACGCCGCGGGGACCCGGGGGTCGCGCTCGCATATCTCGGCTTGGGATGGAGTGCGGAAAAGCATTCGCCCGAAACGGCTTCTGACGCGCCCTGACGGTCTAAATTAGTGTCTAGGGTGCTGGCGGCTCCCCGTCGTACGCGTCGTGACCGGCGTAGAAGTTCAGCATCGCGAACTTCAGCTTCTCGGGCCCCACGTCGATGAGTTCCCGCCGCTCCTCCGGCGGGAACGTGTCGCGGACGCCGTACTTGCCCATCGTGTCGCTCGCCGACGTGTAGCGCTTGTCGACGAGCGCGCGAACCCCGAAGTCCTCGGGCGAGCGAATGACGCGGCCGAGCGCCTGCCGGGTCTTGCGGATCGTCGGAATCTCGACGGCGTAGCGCCAGCCGGGGTCGCGGCCCCTGTCGGCGTACGCGCGGTCGTACGCCTCTTGGACCGCCTCCATCCGCTCGGAGAGGTGCGGGTACGGGACGCCGACGACGAGAACCGTCCGGGCGTCGTCGCCGTCGAAGCTCACGCCCTCGGCGAGCGTCCCCCACAAGGAAGTAAAGAGCGTCGCGTTCTCGTGTGAGACGAACCGCTGACGGAGGTCTTCTGTTCGTGTGCCCGCCTCGTCGAGCAGCAGCGAACCGAGTGACGCCCCGCTCAGGCCGCCACCACCGCCCAGCATCTCGTAGTAGCGCTGGGCTTCGGCGTAGGAGGGGAAGAAGACGAGCGTGTTGCCCGGCGTGAAGCGAATCGCGTCCGAGAGCACGCCCGCGATGGCCTCCTGGGTCGACTCGTCGTTGCGCTCCTTGGCGAACAGCGCGGGCGTCTGCACCGCAAATGTACGTCGGTTCTCCTCGGGGTACTCCATGCCGTAGGCGAGGGTGACGGCGTTCTCGATGCCGAGGACGTCCTCCGTGACGTCGAAGGGGCGGAGCGTCGCGCTCATGAGGACGCTCGCGTGGACCTCCTCGAACAGCGACTCGGTCACCTGGCGTGGGATGCAGGTGTACAGTTCCGCGCGGCCGTAAATCTCGTCGGTGCCGCTATCGCGGCGCACGGACACCATCGGGTGCTGGCCGAGTTTGGTGCCGTCCTCCATCCACGAGGAGAGAAACGTCGCCGCCTGCAGCGTCTGACACTCCTTTCTGGTCGTCGCCTCCCCGTCTTTGTAGGCTTGCTCGTACTGCTCGTCGAGCGACTTGCCCAACTGGATGGCGAGTTCCAGCTCCGCGTCGATGCCGCGACCCTCGTACGCCTGCAGGAATTCGAGCGTCAGGTCGTCGCGGCGGTCCGGGTTGGCGATGCCGATGTCGGACCAGTTTTCTCCCACCTGCTCGCGCTCGCCGAAGCCGAAGCTCTCGTCGTACGTTCGACGGAGCGCGTCCAGAAACGCCTCCAAGACGTTCGTCGCGGCGGCGGTGCGGGAGTCGTCGCTGTCTTCGAGTTCCGAGAGCGCGCTCTCGATGGTGTTCTCGGTGAGTGTCCGACTGGCGTGGTCGCGGGCCGCGCCCTCGATGTTGTGCGCCTCGTCGAACACCGTGATGACGTCGCCGGGGTCGCGGTCCAGCCACCGGAAGAACTGCTCGCGGATCATCGGGTCGAGCAGGTGGTGGTAGTTGCAGACGACGAGGTCGACGCCCTCCATCCCCTCCTTCAGGAGTTCGTAGCCGCAGAGGTGGTGTTCGTCGGCGTACTCGTACACGTCGTCGGGCGTGCGCACGTCGTCGAACAGCCACGAGAAGAACTCCGTGTTATCTCGGATGAGATTGTTGTAGTAGTGCTCGCAGACGTTCGTCTCGCTGAGGTCCTCGAGTTCGTCGCCGAGCTGGTCGAGTTCGTCCATGACGGCGCTTCGGGCCTCCGCCGCCCCCGAGTCGCCGCCGCGGCTCTGTTCGAGCAACTGCTCCTGGCGGCGTTCGAGCTGCTGTCTGTCCTCCTCTTTTTCCACGACGGAGCGCGTCGTATCGCGGAGGCTCTGACACTCCTCGTAACCGACGTCGATGTGGCACATCGACGCTTTCCCGCGGAACACCACGGCCCGAATCGGCTCGGTGCGTGTGATGGCGCGGGCGTCCTCGACGAACTGGCGCATCTGCTGGTGGACGTTCGTCGTGATGACGACGGTCTTGTCGTTCTCGCGGGCGAACTCCAGCGCGGGAACGAGCGCCGAGAGCGTCTTTCCAGTACCGGGTGCGCCCTCGATGAGCACGTCCTGTTCGCGCGCGAACGCGTTGGCGATGCCGTCCATCGCCGCTTGCTGGTTGGGGTACGGTTCCTCGTACGGGAAGAACCGCATGTGTCCGTTCGTCTCAGCCACTACTCCCCGCTTGCGCGTCATCGAGTTAAAAGGCTCGGACTACGTGGTGTCTCCGTGTCACTTTCGAGACGTTGGTACAGTCGATTGGGAGCAGAGGAGAAATCAGTAGAAACGACCGAAACAGAACCCAGAGAGACGACCGCGACCTCCGGGCACACCGAGACGCCTCACCCTCCCCAACTGACTGCGTTGCTCGGTCACTTCGCTCCCTGCGCTACTCGTCCCTCGCGCATCTGTCGGGCGGACGGAACCGCCCTCCGGCGCGCGCCGGAGCGCTCCTCTGTGAGCGCGACCACTCGTGCGAGGGAGCGGTCGGCGCTCGTGCCGACCGCGAGGTTGGGGAGGGCCGAGGCAGGCGGTGTGGTCTCTCGGTGCGCTCGGCAGCAGTCTTCGACTCTAACGATGTCATCTCGCTTACTGTCTTCGACCCGGAGTCGGTATCATTACGCTCACCTGCCACTCTCAACCCTCTGTCGACACCAGATCCCACCCGCAACGCTTGCCGCCCCGAAAGCGTTTAATACCGTCCCTCCACTACGATTCTGACAATGACGCGCACTCGTCGCGCCGGACCGGTCGCTCCCGTCCGAGCCGTGCGAGCGTCGCGACCGGGCCTTTAGGCCCTACTCTACTTCACCTTCATCGTCGTCGCACTTTGCCCCAACTGCCAAGTGCAGATTCTCCACTTTCGGCCGCGTAGCGTCCAGTATCCAGTTTAATTACAATCTTTAAACCACAGAATTTAATACCCTCACTATCCGACGATGGTGTAATGACACGCGTGGCACTCGCGTTTAGCGGCGGACTCGACACGACAGTATGTGTCCCGCTCCTCGAAGAGGAGTACGGGTACGACGAAGTAATCGGCGTCACAGTCGACGTCGGCCAACCCGAGGAGGAGTTCGACGAGGCCGAGGAGACGGCCGAGGCGTTGGACCTCGAACACTACGTCGTCGACGCGCGAGCCGAGTTCGCCGAACAGTGTCTCGACTCCGTCCGCGCGAACGCGGAGTACCAGGGCTACCCGCTCGGGACGGCGCTCGCGCGCCCGGTCATCGCCGAGGCCATCCTCGACGTGGCGAAGGAACACGGCTGCGAGGGCATCGCCCACGGCTGCACCGGCAAAGGCAACGACCAGCTCCGCTTCGAGGCGGTCTGGCGCGCCTCCGACCTCGACGTCATCGCCCCCGTGCGCGAACTCGGGCTCACCCGCGAGTGGGAGATGGAGTACGCCGCCGAGAAAGAACTCCCCGTCGAAGGAGGAAACGAGGGCGTCTGGTCCATCGACACCAACCTCTGGAGCCGCTCCATCGAGGGCGGAAACCTCGAAGACCCGAACTACGTCCCACCCGAAGATATCTACGAGTGGACCGACGCGCCCGGCAGCGAGACGGAACTCGTCGAAATCGAGTTCGAGAACGGGTATCCGGTCGCCGTAAACGGCGAAGAACATGAACCGCTCGCGCTCATCGAGCACCTCAACGACCTCGCGGGCGCGTACGGCGTCGGCCGCACCGACATGATGGAGGACCGCATGCTCGGCCTGAAGGTACGTGAGAACTACGAGCACCCCGCGGCAACCGTCCTGCTCACCGCGCACGAGGCGCTCGAAGGGCTCGTCCTCACCAAAGAGGAGCGCGACTTCAAGACGACCATCGACAACGAGTGGGCCCAGAAGGGCTACGAAGGTCTCGTCGACGCCCCGCTAATGGATTCGCTGAACGCGTACATCGACGACAGCCAACAGACCGTGACCGGCACGGTGACCGTCAAACTCCAGGGCGGCCAGGCCCGCCCGGTCGCGCGCGACAGCGAGTACGCAGTGTACTCCGAGTCGGCCGCCTCGTTCAACACCGAGACGGTCGACGGCATCGAACAGGCCGACGCGACGGGCGTCGCCAAGTACCACGGCTTCCAGTCGCGCCTCGCCAACGAGGTGGCGAACAACGTCGAGAAACCCGAACTCGCCGCCGACGGTGGCGCGACGGGCGACGAGACCAACGCCGAGAGCGAAGAGGACAACTGACTCATGACGGAGGAGTCCGCAGGCGACGTCATCCGCCGCGACCGCTTCAGCGGCGGTCCCGCCCGCGACTTCCTCTCCAGCCTCGCGGCCGACGAACGCATCTTCGAGGCCGACCTCGCCGTCGACCGCGCGCACGTCGTGATGCTCGCCGAACAAGGCATCGTCGACGACGGTGACGCCGCCGACATCCTCGTCGCCCTCGAATCGGTCGAGGATGCGGGACACGCCGAACTCCCCGGCGGCGAGGACGTCCACGAGGCCATCGAAGCGGCCGTCATCCAGCGCGTCGGCGAAGACGGCGGGAAGATGCACACCGCCCGCAGTCGCAACGACGAGGTGGCGACCTGCATCCGCTACCGCCTGCGCGAGGACGTGCTCGACGCGATCGAGGGGACGCTCGCGCTGCGCGAAGCGCTCGCGGGAACCGCGGCCGAGCACACCGAGGCGGTGATGCCGGGCTACACGCACCTGCAACCCGCCCAACCCGTCAGCGTTGCCCACTACCTACTGTCGTACGAGGCGGCGGTCACCCGCGACACGGCCCGACTCCTCGACGCCTACGGCCGTATCAACCAGTCGCCGCTGGGCGGCGCGGCGTTCGCGGGCACGACGTTCGACATCGACCGCGAGCGCACCGCCGACCTGCTCAGCTTCGACTCCGTACTGGGGAATTCGATGGACGCCTCCTCGTCCCGCGACTTCCTCGCCGAGACGCTCGGCGCGCTCGCGACGCACGCGACGACCATCTCGGGACTCGCGGAGGACCTCATCATCTTCGCCAACAAAGGGTACGTCGATCTCTCGGACGACTACTCGTCGACCTCCTCGATTATGCCCCAGAAGAAGAACCCCGACACGCTCGAACTCGTCCGCGGCACCGCGGGCGACGCGGTCGGCGGTCTCACCGGCCTCCTGACGAACCTCAAGGGCCTCCCCCGCGCGTACAACCGCGACCTGCAACTGGCGCACCCGCACGCGTTCCGCGCCGTCGACGCCGTCGTCAACGCGACGGACGTCGCGGCGGGCGCAGTCGCCACCGCGACGTGGAACACGGAGGAACTGGCGGCGGACGCGGGCGACGGCTTCTCGACGGCGACGGGCGTCGCCGACGCGCTGGCGACGACGGGGATGCCGTTCCGCACGGCCCACGAGATCGTCGCCGCAGCAGCAGAAGAAATCGACGACGAGGACGACGCGGCAACGACTGCTGCAAAACTTGACGCGGCCGCAGAAGGGGTGTTAGGGGAGTCCCTCTGGACTCGCGTGAACCGCGAGACCGTCGAAGCCGTGCTCGACCCCGCCGAGAGCGTCGCCACTCGCGACTCGCTCGGCGGCCCCGCGGCGTCGGCGGTCGAGACACAACTCGACGAAGCTGGTGAACGCTTCGACGCGGACGCCGAGTCGGTCACCGCGCGTCGCGACGCGCTAGCCGAAGCAGCCGAACAACTGCAGGCGGAGGTCGACAGCTATGTCTGAGCGCCTGCGACGACTCCGCGGACTCCGACGACCGCGAGCCTCGGATCCGCGACTCCCGCGATGCCGGCAAACGAAGGGCCGACGACCGCGACCGCTCCCGAAATCGGTCCGAACCCGAGGGCTCGTGGGTGCTCCGCTCCCGCCGCCGTCCCCTTCGGGGGACAACATCACTCGGAATCTCGACACGGAATTCCAACACGGCGGTTACGAACGCTCTGGACTCGCTTAGCGACGAGTCCGGCATTAATTTTCATAAACAATTTCGGTGCATTTAAGGTTGCTAACCCACAAGCGGTGAGTACACTATGACCGAAGCAGAATGCGCCGAGTGCGGGGCCACGCTGGACCTCGCCGACGACCTCGAAACCGGAGAGATAATCGACTGCGGCACCTGCGGTGCGGAACTCGAAGTCATCGACGTCAACCCGCCGGTCCTCGACCGAGCTCCCGAGCTCGAAGAGGACTGGGGGGAGTAATCTTGCAGATAGGACTACTCTACTCGCGCATCCGCAAGGACGAGAAGCTCCTCCTCTCGGAGCTCCGTGAGCGCGGCCACGACGTCACCAAAATCGACGTCCGCAAGCACCAGTTCGGTCTCGACGGCACCACCGCGCCCGTCGACGACCTCGACGTCGTCGTCGACCGCTGTCTCGCTACCTCGCGCTCGCTGTACGCGACGCGTTTCATCGAGAGCTACGGCGTGCCCGTCGTCAACAGCCCTGAGACGGCCGAAATTTGCGCCGACAAGGCGAAGAACAGCCTCGCGCTCGCGGAGGCGGGCGTGCCTACGCCCGAGACGAAAGTCGCGTTCACGAAGGAGAGCGCGATGGAGGCCATCGAGGCGTTCGGCTACCCCTGCGTCCTCAAACCCGTCGTCGGCTCGTGGGGCCGCCTGATGGCGAAGATCGACTCCAGAAGCGCCGCCGAAGCGATCTTGGAGCACAAAGCCACCTTGGGCCACTACGAACACAAGGTGTTCTACGTCCAGGAGTTCGTCGAGAAACCCGGCCGCGACATCCGCGTGCTGGCGACCGACGGCGAGCCCGTCGCCGCGATGACGCGTTCCTCCGAACACTGGCTCACCAACGCCGCGAAAGGCGGCGAGACCGAAGCATTCGAGTTGGACGACGAGGCGCTCGAACTCGTCGAGAAGGCCAGCGACGCCGTCGGCGGCGGACTCCTCGGCGTCGACCTCATGGAGACCGGCGACTCCTACACCGTCCACGAAGTCAACCACACGGTCGAGTTCAAGGCGCTGAACGGGACGACGGACGTCGACGTCCCGGCCACCGTCGTCGACTGGCTGGAATCGAAGGCGGCCGAGAAGACGGCCGCGGAGGCGCTCGCGTGACGCTTTCGGCGACTGTCGTCGGCGGCTCGGGCTTCACCGGCGGCGAACTGCTGCGCCTGCTCGCGGGCCACCCCGAGTTCGAGGTCGCGCAGGCGACGAGTCGGCAGTACGACCGCAAGACCGTCGGCTCGGTCCACCCCAACCTTCGGGAGCTGGACCTCCGTTTCAGTTCGCCCGAGGACCTCGAATCGGTCGACGTGCTGTTCGCGGCGACGCCCCACGGCGTCTCGATGGAGCACATCGACGCGTTTCGGGACGCGGCCGACACCGTCGTCGACCTCTCGGCGGACTTCCGCCTCGGGAGCGAGGAACAGTACGACGAGTGGTACGACGGCCACGTCGCGCCCGAGTACCTCGACAAATCCGTCTACGCGCTGCCCGAACTGACGCGCGACGAACTCCCCGGTGCGGACCTCATCGCCGCCGGGGGCTGTAACGCGACGGCGACGATTCTCGGCCTGAAACCGCTGTTCGACGCCGACATCTTGACCGGCGACGAGCAGGTCGTCGTCGACGTGAAAGTCGGTTCCTCGGAAGGCGGCGCGTCGTCCGGCAAAGCCTCCTCGCACGCCGAGCGCTCGGGCGTCGTCCGCCCGTACGCGCCGACCGGACACCGTCACGAGGCCGAGATCGAGCAGTTCCTCGGTCTCTCGGTGTCGTTCACCGTCCACGCGGTGGACATGGTGCGCGGGGCGTCGGCGACGTGTCACGTGTTCCCCGACTCGCCCGTCACGAAGGGCGACCTCTGGGGAGCGTACCGCGAGAGCTACGAGGACGAACCGTTCATGCGCATGGTCGCCGGCGGCGGGGGCGTCTACCGCTACCCCGAACCGAAGGCGGTCGCCGGGACGAACTTCGGCGAGGTCGGCTTCGAGGTCGACCCCGGAAACAAGCGCCTCGTCGTCTTCTCGGCCATCGACAACATGATGAAAGGCTCCGCCGGGCAGGCGGTCCACGCGGCGAACGTCGCGCTCGGACTCGACGAGACTCTTGGTTTAGAGTTCACCGGCCTGCACCCGGTCGGCACGCCCTGAGACCCCGAACCGAACTGAATCGAACCACAGAGACACACCGATGACACAGAGCACCTACACGCGCGACGACCTGCTCGCGGCCCACGAGCAGCTCGTCGACAACGACTGCGGCACAGGCGACGACCAACTGTACACCGACGGCGGCGTCACCCCGATTCGAACCGATGGAGACGACGCCCGACAGCCGCCGGTCGTCGTCAAAGTCGGCGGCGCGAAAGCCGTCGACCCCGCGGGCGCGGTGAGTGACGTAGCGCACCTCGTCGCAAATGGACGGGAAGTCGTCGTCGTCCACGGCGGCTCGACGGCCGTCGACGAGACGCTCGAGGCGCTCGGCGAGGAGCCGACCTACGTCGAGACGCCGTCGGGCGTCGTCGGCCGCTTCACCGACGAGCGCGCGATGGAGGTGTTCTCGATGGTGATGCCCGGCAAGGTCAACACCGATCTGACGGCGACGCTTCGTAACGCGGGCGTCGACGCGGTCGGCCTCTCCGGCGTCGACGGCGGTCTCCTGACGGGCAAGCGTAAATCGGCCGTCCGCGTCGTCGAAAATGGGAAAAAGAAGATCAAACGCGGCGACCACTCAGGCAAAATCGAGTCCGTCAACGGCCAACTCCTCGAAACGCTGCTCACGGGCGGCTACACGCCGGTCGTCACGGTCCCGATGCTCGGGAAGGAAAAAGACGGCTCCGTCACGCCCGTCAACGCCGACGCCGACCGCGCGGCCGCCGCCGTCGCGGGCGCGCTCGGTGCCGAACTCGTCGTCCTGACCGACGTCTCCGGCATTTACGAGGACCCCGACGACGAGGCGACGCGCATCGATTCGGCGGCGACGCCCGAGGAACTCACAGATGTAGAAAACGCCGCCGAGGGGTTCATGACGAAGAAGGTGATGGCGGCCAAGGAGGCGCTGACCGGCGGCGCGTCGGCCGTCGTCGTCTCCGACGCGAACGTCAACGACCCCATCGTCGCGGCGCTCAACGGCGCGGGGACGCGCATCACGCCCGACGCGCTCGGCGAGGACGCGCCCGGCCTCGACGTCGCGGACGCAGCGCTCGGAGGTGACTCCGCGTGAGCGGCTTCGTCTTCTCGGAGAAACCTATCCGGATTCAGTCGGGCGAGGGCATCTCCCTCTACGCCGAGGACGGCACCGAGTACCTCGATTTCGGCGCGAGTTACGCCGTCGCCGCGACGGGTCACTGTCACCCGAAAGTCGTCGAGGCGGTCCAAAAGCAGGCGGGCGAACTGCTCTACGTGCAGGGCTCGTACCCCGTCGCCGCGCGCACCGAACTGTACGAGAAGCTCGCGACGCTCGCGCCCGGCGACGTCTCGAACGTCTGGCTCTGTAACTCCGGTACCGAGGCCAACGAGGCGGCGATGAAGTTCGCCCGCAGCGCCACCGGGCGCTCGAAGATCGTCGCCACGAAGCGCGGGTTCCACGGCCGGACGCTCGGCGCGCTCGCGATGACGTGGAAACAGAAGTACAAGAAGCCGTTCGAGCCGCTTGCCGGGGGCGTGGAGTTCGTCTCCTACGGCGACGCCGAGGAACTGGCCGACGCCGTCGACGACGACACGGCGGCAGTGTTCCTCGAACCCGTCCAGGGCGAAGGCGGCGTCCACCCCGCCGACACGGACTACCTGCAGTCGGCCCGCGAGATAACCGAGGAGACGGGCGCGGCGCTCGTCTTCGACGAGATTCAGACCGGCGTCGGACGGACGGGGACGCTGTGGGCCTGCGAGGCCGCGGGCGTGACGCCCGACATTCTCACGACGGCGAAAGGCATCGCCTCGGGCCTCCCGCTGGGCGCGACGCTTTGCGCGGACTGGATTGCCGAGGAGTGCGGCGACCACGGGTCGACCTTTTCCGGTGGACCGGTCGTCTGCGCGGCCGCTAACGCGACGCTCGACATCGTCGTCGAGGAGGACCTCCCGACGCACGCCGGCGACGTGGGCGCGTACCTCGCCGAGTCGCTCGAAACCGCGACCGAGGAGCGCGACCTGCCCGTCCGCGACGTGCGCGGACAGGGACTGATGCTCGGCATCGAAGTCAAGCGCGGCTCGAACCGCATCCTGCGCGACCTCGCGCTCTCCGAGCAGATTCTGGCGCTGCCCGCGGGTCGGTCGGTCGTCAGGCTGCTGCCGCCGCTTATCGTCGAACAGGACGACGCCGACCGTTTCGTCGAGGCGTTCACGGAGGTGCTCGGATGAACGCCGTCAGCACCGCCGAGAGCGACGGAGCCTATCACGACGCGCTCGACACCGGAGGCAAGCAACTGCTGTACGACCTCGTCTCGACGCCCTCGGTTTCGGGCGACGAGGCCGATGCGGCCGCGGTGCTCGTCGAGTTCTTCGAGACCCACGACCGCGAGGTGTGGGTCGACGAGGTCGGCAACGTTCGCGCGCCCGCCGACGATTCTGTCCTCCTCACGTCGCACATCGACACCGTGCCCGGCGAGGTGCCGGTCGAGGTGAAAGACGCCGACGACGGTCCCCAACTGTGGGGCCGCGGCAGCGTCGACGCGACGGGGCCGCTGGCGGCGATGGCCGCCGCCGCGGTCGAGACCGGCGTGAGCTTCGTCGGCGTCGTCTGCGAGGAGACCGACTCGCGCGGCGCGCGCCACCTCGCCGAAACCCGCGACGAACCCGACGCCGTCGTCAACGGCGAACCCAGCGGCTGGGACGGTATCACGCTCGGCTACCGCGGTTTCCTCGCGGGGACGTACGTTGCCACGAGCGAACTCGGCCACTCCTCGCGCCCGGAGAACAACGCCATCCAGTCGGCGGTCGACTGGTGGTCTCGTGTGGCCGATTTCTTCGAGGCCGAGGAGTCCGAGGGCGTCTTCGACACGGTGACGACCAAGCCCACCACGTTCGACGGCGGTCCCACCGAGGACGGCTTCGCCGTCGAGGCGACCGTCGACGTGCAGTTTCGCGTCCCGCCCAGCCTCACCATCGAGGACGTCCGCGAAGTCGCCGAGGGCGAACTCACCGACGGGAGCGTCCACTGGCAGGAACCGATTCCGCCCGTCATGGAGAGCCCCCGGACCGACGTGGCGCGGGCGTTCCGCGTCGCCATCCGCCAAACCGGTGGCGACCCTCGACTGCTCCGGAAGACCGGCACGAGCGACATGAACCTCTTCGCGGGTGTCTGGAACTGTCCGATGGTCACCTACGGCCCCGGCGACTCCGACCTCGACCACGCGCCGAACGAGCATCTCTCGCTTTCGGAGTTCGACAAGTCGGTGTCGGTGCTGACGACCGTCGCCGAGACGCTCGGAGGCGAGGCGTGATGGCCGCGGCGAGCGAACTGGAGACGACGAACGTCCTCGACATCGACGACCTCTCGGCCGCGGAGGTCGAGGCGGTCCTCGACCGCGCGGCGGCGCTCAAAGCGGGTGAAGACGACGTGCAGTTCCCGCAGGCGACGCTGGCGATGCTGTTCGAGAAGCCGAGTACCCGGACGAGAGTCTCCTTCGAGACGGGAATGACGAAACTCGGCGGCCACGCCGTCTTCCTCGGCCCCGACGACGTCCACCTCGGCCACGGCGAACCGGTCAAGGACACCGCCCGCGCGCTGTCGGGCTACGTCGACGTCATCATGGCTCGGCTGTTCGACCATGCGGACCTCGAAGAACTGGCGGAGTACGCCACCGTCCCGGTGGTCAACGGCCTCACCGACGACGCCCACCCGTGTCAGACGCTCGCGGACCTGCTGACGATTCGCGAGACGTTCGGCGGCTTCGACGTCGACGTCGCGTGGGTCGGCGACGGCAACAACGTCGCCCAGTCGTTCGTCCTCGGCTGTGCGCTCGCGGGTGTCGACCTCACGGTGGCGACACCGGAGGGCTACGGTATCGACGACGCGGTGCTCTCGCGTGCAGTAGAACTCGGCGGGGAGCCGGAGACGACGACCGACCCCGAAGCCGCCGTCGCCGACGCGGACGTGGTGTACACCGACGTGTGGGTGAGTATGGGCCAGGAGGGCGAACGCGAGGAGAAACTCGCGGTGTTCCACGGCTTCCAGCTCGATTCCGATCTGCTCGCGACCACCGACGCGAAGGTGATGCACTGTCTCCCCGCCCATCGCGGCGAGGAGATAACCGACGAGGTGCTCGAATCCGAGCGCTCGCTCGTCTGGCAGCAGGCCGAGAACCGCCTGCACGCCCAGAACGGGTTGTTGGCGGAACTACTGTCGTAGTGTTCCACCGCCGTTTCGCTTTTCATCCCGCCGCCTCCGACCGGCGACGCGCCAGAACCCCCTCGAGCACCTCCGAGTACTGCATCAGAACCGTCCCGAGGATGCTCATCACGAGCACGTAACCGACGGCGAACGCCGGAATCACCTGCGTCATCACCGGACCGTTTCCGGTCGCGGCGACGGTGGCGATGATGAGCGAGAACTCCCCGCGCGTCACCATCCCGAGACCGACGCGGAGCGACCGCCGGTCGTCGAGACCGTAGATGCGACCGCTGTAAAACCCCGAGAGGAGCTTCGTCGGCGTCGTCGCTACGACGGCGACGGCCAGAATCCCGACCGTCGTCGCCACGAGCAGCGGGTCGGTGCCGAGGCCGATGTAGAAGAAGAAGACGGCCGCGAAGATGTCGCGGACGGGCGTCAGCAGGCGCTCGATGCGCTCGACGTGGTCGGTGCTGGAGAAGCCCATGCCGACGAAGAACGCCGCGACGGCCTCGCTCACGCCGATGGCGAGCGCGACGCCGGCGACGAACACCGCCACCGCCAGCACGCGGAGCACGAACAGTTCGCTCGAATCCGCGTCGAAGACGCGCTCGAACAGCGGCCCGCCGAACCAGACGCCCGCGAGGAGGACGCCCAGAAACGCGACGGCGACGCCCACGTCGACGGCCGCCGTCTCCAGTCCGCCGCTGCCGCCGACCAGCGCGGCGACGACGGCGAGGTAGACGGCGATGAACAGGTCCTCGAACACGAGCGTCCCCAGCATCGGTTCGCTCTCGCTGTTGGCGATCCAGCCGAGGTCGATGAGCGACTTCGTGATGACGGCGCTGGAGGAGATGTAGACGATGCCGCCCAACAGCACGGATTCGAGTAGGCTCCACCCGAACAGGAGGCCGAGGCCGACACCGACGGGGAAGTTGACGCCGAGATCGAGCAGGCCCGCCACGGTGATACGCCGCTTGGCCTCCAGCAGTCGGTCGAGGCTGAACTCCAGCCCGAGAAAGAAGAGCAAGAGGACGATACCGATTTCGGCGAGTATCGTGACGATGTCGCCAGCGGGAACCGCGAACTCGGAAGCGTACCGTCCGAGCACGTTCGGGCCGACGAGCATCCCGACGACGACGTACAGCGGAATCACCGAGAGGCCGACGCGCGTCGCGACTGCGCCCGCTACTGCGATGCCGACGAACAGCACGCCGACCTGCCACAGCTCCATCGCCGCCATCTAGCCGCCACCTCCGCCGAGAGCCGCCGCTTGCGGTCTCTCGGCGACGTACGCATCGTCGTTCATTCGTCGGCGCTCGACCCGGCAGTCGCGTACTCCTGGAACTCCCGACACGCGTCCTGCCCGCCGATGACGACGAGGGTGTCGCCCTCCTCAACCGTGAACTCCGCGCCGGGGTTCGAGATGGTCTGGTCACCGCGCTGGACGGCGACGACGGAGACGCCGATTCGCTGTCGGACCTCGGACTCCGCGAGCGTCTTGCCGACCAGCGGCGAGGCGGCGGTGAGCTTCACCCACTCGATGAGCGTCTCGTCCGACAGCACCGTGTCGATGGTCTCGGTCCGGATCGGCTGGAAGTACGCACCCTCCATGATGGTGCCGACCTGTCGGGCGAGGCGGTCCGAGAGCTCGAACAGTTTCTCTGAGTCTGCGTCCGACGATTCGCGGAGGAATAGCTCTCGTTTCCCGGTGTTGTGAATGACGATGACGAGTTGACTTCCGTCGTTCAACTCCACCTCGAACTTCTTGCCGACGCCCGGAAGGTCGCTCTCGTAGACGGTCATACCATGAAGAATTGAACGCGGGCACTAAGTCAGTACCGTCCCGCACCGCCTCCCGCGGGTCGGATTCCGAACGCCCGCCGCGGCGGTTCGACGCGACCGTGTTGTGCCGCCGGTTCCAACGGCGATGCCCGTCGACGCCGACGCACGCGACCGGCGAACCGGGTCCAGTTCGGGACGCCCAACCCACATTTATTCACTCTAGAAATTTCAGGACCAAACTTATTGGCTCGACGCGACTACTTCGGACCATGCCACAGTATTTCCGGATGCGACGCTCGGAGGTGGTCGGATGATGCCGTGGCAAGAGTTCGTCTTCGTCACCGAAAGCGTCTTCTCGCTCGTCGTCCTCGCGCCGCTGCTCGGCGACCGGATGGCACAGGTTCCGTACGGGACGAGCGTCCCCTCGGCGCTGATCGGACTCGTCTACGGCGGGACGTTCTTCAGTACGGGAGTGGGTTTCTCGGCGCTGGGGTCCGCGCTCGCCGGTCTCATGTGGGCGCTCGTCGCGGTGTTCCGCTCGCCGAACCCGGAGCCGACCTCGTAACCGCGCCGCGGGAGCTCGAACCAGGCAGTCGTCGGAGCGGGCGCGCCCGCCGCCGGCTACGCCACGAGCCACAGCACCGCCGCGATACCGACGCACGCCGTCGGCGGAATCGAGAGGTTGTCGTCGATGACGTAGCCCGCGACGACCGGCTTGACGCCGTCGGCGAACGTCGCACCCGCCGCGCCCGCCGCGGCCGCACCGAGGCCGACGGCTCGGGTGGTCTCGGCCGCCCCGGTGGTAAAGGGCACCGCCAGCGCGAAGCAGACGAGGAACATGACGCCGAGCACGCCGAGTTCCTTCGCGCGCCCGGCCTCGTTGCTGCCCAAAATCCCACTAATCGGATCACCGACGGTGAGCATCAACATCCCCGGCACCGCGACGAACCACGGGAATAGCCACGCGACGGCGGTCATGCTGTACATGTACAGCGCGTAGCCCGCGACGTTCTCCTGCTCGTACTCGCGGGTCAGATTGCGGTACACCCACCAGTCGAGGCCGGCGACTAATCGGACGAGTTCGAGCACCGAGACCAGCGCCGAGAGGCCGAGCAGCACGTACCCCAACTGCTGCCACGTGACGACGTCGAGGAGGTAGAGCGCGGGGATGGCGGTGCCGCTCGCGTGGACACCGCGGCGCGTGAGTTCGCTCACGCCTCCGCAGCGCCGGCGTCGACGCGCTCGTACGCGTCGAGTAGGTCGTCGAACGTCTTGCGGCCCTCGCGCATCGCGGTCAGTTCGTCGACGAGCGCGCCGACCGGCAGGCGAATCTGGGCGGTCGTGTCGCGCTCGCGCACTGTCACGGTCGTCTCTCCCTCGCTCTCGACGCCGTCGCGGTCGACGGTGACGCAGAACGGCGTGCCGATCTCGTCCTTGCGGCGGTAGCGGCGGCCAATGTTCCCGGAGTCGTCGTACTCGGCCGAGAGGCCCGCCTCGCGCACGTCGCGGACGAGTTCCCGAGCCAACTGGGTCAGTCGCTCGTCGTTGCCGACGAGCGGGAAGACGCCGACGTACGTCGGCGCGACTTCGGGTTCGAGCGCGAGGTAGGTGCGCTCCTCGCCCGCCACCTCGTCCTCGCGGTAGGCGTGTTCGAGCACGGTGTACACCGTGCGACCGACGCCGAACGACGGTTCGACGACGTGCGGGGTGATGTGCTCGCCGGATTCGGTCTGTTCCTCGACGCGGAAGTTCGCCACGTCGGTCGAGACGGTGTACTCCTCGCCGTCGGCCTCGACGGTCACCTCGTCGGCGCCGAACGCGTCGGGATTACGCGCGCCGAGGTCGCGGAGCGCGTCGGCGATGTCGGCGGCCGCACCGCCGAACTCCGGCCCGAGCGTGCTCATGTCGGGGTCGACGACGGCACGCTCGACCGTCTTCGGTTCGTCGTACTGTTTGAAGACGGTGAAGTCGTCGTCGCCGTACTCGCCGTGCTTCGAGAGGTCGTAGTCGCCGCGGTAGGCGAAGCCCGCAATCTCGACCCAGTCGCCTCCTAACTCGGCCTCGGCGTCCCAGCAGTCGCTGGCGTAGTGGGCGCGCTCGCCGGAGAGGTGCTGGCGGAAGCGGAATCGGTCCATGTCGACGCCGACGCGGTCGTACCACTCCTGGGAGATGCCGAGGTAGTAGGCGACCCAGTCGCTCGCGATGACGCCCGCGTCGACGGCCTCGCCGATGGTCGTCTCCAGATAGCCGCCGTCGTCCTTCTGCTGTTCGGTCGCCGGGTAGAGGCGGACCTCCACGTCGGCGACGGCGTCGAGGTCCGGTTCGTCCTCCTCGGGGTCGATGAACTGCTCCAACTCCGCTTGCGTGAACTCGCGAACGCGGACGAGGCCCTTTCGGGGGCTGATCTCGTTGCGGTAGGCGCGGCCGATCTGCGTGACGCCGAACGGCAGTTGGTTGCGCGCGTACTCCTTCAGCCGCGGGAACTCGACGAAGATGCCCTGCGCCGTCTCCGGGCGGAGGTAGCCGGGTTGGTCGCCGCCGGGGCCGATGTCGGTGCTGAACATGAGGTTGAAGTTCTCGACGGGTTGGCCCGAAAGCGGTTCGCCGCAGTTCGGACAGTGGATGTCGTGATCGGCGATGAGGTCTGCGACCTCAGAGTTGGGCAGCGCCTCGGCGTCCTCGATGTCGGTGACGTCCTCGACGAGGTGGTCGGCGCGGTGGCTCTCGCCGCAGGCGGCGCACTCGACGAGCATGTCGTTGAAGCCGTCGAGGTGGCCCGACGCCTCGAAGACCGGTTCGGGCATGATGGTCGGCGCTTCGATCTCGCGGTTGCCCTCCTTGACGGTGAAGCGGTCGCGCCACGCGGACTCGACGTTCGCCTTCAGCGCCGCACCCTGCGGGCCGAAGGTGTAGAAGCCGGCGACGCCGCCGTACGCCTCGCTGGAGAGAAAGAAGAAGCCACGGCGCTTCGCCAGTTCGGTGATGGCTTCGGCGTCGATCATCTCAGAGCGCCTCCAGGAGGTTGACGTCGCGGACGATGCCGACGAGTTCGTCGCCGCTGACCAGCGGAATCTGCTCGATGTCGTTCGTGATCATCTGTTGGGCCGCCTCCTTGGCCGTCCGGCGGCGCGAGAGCGTGATCAGGTCCTCGGTCATGAACTCGGCGGTGGGTTCGGCCGGGATCTCGACGTTGCGCGTCGGGATGTAGCGCTTGCCGATGGCTTTGATGCCTTCCCACATCCACTCGTCGTCCTGGTTGGCCATCGAGTCGCCGGTGTCGTCCTCGCCCTCGACGACGCGGGCCTCCTCGATGATGTCGACTTCGGTGAGGATCCCCGCCATGCTGCCCTCCTCGTCGAGCGTCACCGCGTACGGGACGTTCGCGTAGTAGATCTCTCGTTCGGCGACGGTCAGCGGCGTCTGCACGTACGTCGTGTTGATGTCGGTCGCCGCGAGGTCGCCGACTTCGGTCTCGCCGTCGGCGTCGCCGCGGGCGATCGCGTGGACTACGTCGGTGACGGTGACGATGCCGACGAGCGTCGTCGCGCCGCCCTCTTCGACGACGGGCACGCGGCGTGCACCCTCGCGGAGCATCAGTCGCGCGACGTCGGTCAGGTCGGCGTCGGGCGTCGTCGTGGGAACCTCACGCATTAGGATGGCGAGCTGGTCCTCGTCGGGCTGTTCGATGAGGTCGTCACGGGAGACGAGACCGCGATACTCCTCGCCGTCGTCGGCCTGTTTGACGACCGGAACGGAGGAGAAACCGCGCTCCTGGAGATATTCGAGTACGTCGTCCCGCGTACCTGGGAGTTCGACCGTCACGACCTCCTCGCGGGGCGTCATGGCGTCGGCGACTTGCATAGCCTCGCGTACTCTCTCGCACCTCTTGTACTCTGCGAAGGTGTGGTGGTCGTTCGCTCCCGGCCGGTCGGTTCTCCAATAATACCGTTTCGCTTCCTGTAAACTCGTTTTCTATTCTAGGCGAGACCGACCAATCCCGGCAAATCGGTGTCTCGGGCGGCTCTCGGCGCCATCCGACGCCGGAAACACTCCCCCCGTGGAACGGGACAACTGGCCTGTCGTTTCGGTGTGTTTAATACCCCATGCGATGACATCCCATACATGACGCCGGAAACGACGGCAGCCGTCGATGCCCCGGACGCCGAGGTCATGGCCTCGGTGGATTCTTCCTCCCCCCGCAGCTCGGAGCTCATCATCGCGGATATCACGCGAGACGACGCGTGGCTTTCGATGCGGACGGCGGAGGCGCCGGTACTCGCCGAGTGGTGCTGACCGTCACCTCCTGCCTCGCCGCTTCTTTTCGAGTGCGCTCACGTCGCTAGCTCGGCGGCCGTCTCTCCTCCCCTCGCGGAACGATGCCCCGACGCCTCGCCGAGTGCTTATCGCGCCGGCGTCAGCCGTCGCTGGCTCCGGCCGCGTTCGCTGCTGCGACCGCGCTCGGTCACCGACGCGGTGACGTCGGCGTTCGCCCGCGAGGAGTCGAAGTAGACGCGCTCGTACTCGTCGGAGTCGTAGTCGACGTAGAGGTCGAGAGCTACCGCTCCATCGTCGTCGACCGCCTCCGCGACGGCCGCGTCGTCGAAGCGGACGACCAGTCTCTCGCCGGCGTCGACGACGGTTTCGGGTTCGACCGCCTCGCCCGTCTTCGTCCACAGGTCGGCGCTGTCGCCGACCTCGTCGAAGTCGTCGGGTTTGTCGAGGCGAACGACGGTTCGGCCGCGACCGTCGACCCGAATCTCGGGTTCGTTTCCGAACGTCGAGTCGACGCGCTGCATCCGTCCCTCGACGGTCGGTGCGACGGTGCCGCGCTCCTCCAGATACTCGATGGTCGTCGTGGCGAGCAGTTCGCCCGTGTCGTCGAGCACCGGCTTGTCCGAAAGCGGGAAGCCGCTGCCGCCGCCCGCCATGTAGGAGTTGACCGCGACGGCGTACGTCTCGTCGGCGTCGACGGGTTCGCCGCCGACGTAGACGTCGCGGACGAGCTCGCTCCCCTCGTGACCGACCCACTCGAAGCGGACGCCGCTGACCTGCTGGCTGACCTCCGCGCCGTACTGCTGACCCGTCTCGCTCTCCAGCGTCACGACTTGGCTGGCGAGCGTCTCGACGAGGTCCTCGCCCGTGAGTTCGAGCGTCGTGAGCGTGTTGTCGAACGGGAGCACGTTGAACACGTCGCCGCCGGTGAGTTCGCCCGGCCCGTACGAGGCGTCCGAGCGGATGCCCCCGGCGTTCGTGATGGCGACGTCGGCGCCGGCTTTCTCCCGCATCGCGTCGGTGACGAGGTTCCCTATCGCCGTCTCCTCGTGGTAGTTCAGGTTCGCACTCGCGTCGAGTTCGGTCTCGGTGGTGGCGATGACCTCGTCGAGGTTGACCTCCGCGCGGTACTCGTTGATTATCTCCGAAACCCGCTCGTTCTTCTCGACCGCCGCGGTTTCGAGCAGTTCGCCCTCGGCGGCGGTGACCGCGCCGTCTTCGACCGTGAGGTGAATCTCGCTCAGGTAGTTCGCGTTCGCCTCGGCCTCGCTGACGACCGTTCCGGAGACGACGCTCGGTTCGTACGCCTGTTCGTCGTGGCCCGCGAGCACGACGTCGACGTCGGTCGACTCGGCGAGTTCCTCGGCGGCCCTGACGCCGATGTGGTCGAGCACGACGACGACGTCGACGTCCTCCTCCTCGCGGAGTCGGTTCTCGTACTCGTCGACCGTCTCGACCGGATCGAGGACGGTCAGTCCCGCCGCACCGAGGTCGTCGCTAACCGAGCCGTCGAGTCCCTGATAGATGGTGCCGAGAACGCCGACGCGGACGCCGCCGCGCTCGACGACGACGTATCGCTCAGCGCCCGCTATCGGCTCTTCGCTGTCCTCGTAGACGAGATTCGTCGCGACCCACGGGAACGAGGAGGCCTCGGCGGCCTCGGTGAACCCGTCGACGCCGTAGTCGAACTCGTGGTTGCCGACGGTGTCGGCGTCCGGGTCGATTACGGCGAGCACCTCGACGGGGGCGCGCCACTCCGACACCGGCGTCAGCGCGTGCGGACCGATCTGGTCGCCCGCACCGAGGACGACGACCGGCCCGTCGGCCGCCGCGCGTCGCTGCTCGACGAGCGTCGCCAGTCGCGGCAGCGTCGTGTCCTCGGCGGCCGCGTTCTGGACGTCGTTGTACGAGAGGATCGTCAGCGTCTCGGTCTCCGCGGTGGCGACGCCCGTCGACAGCGCCGTACCGCCCAGCAGCGCGCCCGTCGTCTTCAGGAACGCACGTCGCTCGAACCGGGGTTTTGATGACATGTGACGGCCGGAAAATTGTGAAGGAAGGTGAAAAAACATACTGTTACCCGCTCGTAAATATGGCGCCCTCTCCCGGGTGCTCCGTTCGATTCGGTAGTCGCTCGCAGTCCGCTCTCTTCCTCTCCCCGTTCTCGTCTCTCGTTCGCGTCGGTTCTCGTTCGCCCGGGTCGTCCGCCTCGTGAACACTGAACTTTTTGATGGTCCCCTGCAACGAGTGGTCCATGAACTACCGGGAGGTCAACGCGAGTCGGGAGTTTCTGGCGCGACTCGAAACCGGTGCGGACTGGCGCGAGGAGATCGAGGAGTTCGCCGAGCGCGAGGGAATCGACTCGGCGTGGTTCAACGCGATGGGCGCGGTGCAGGACGCCGACGTCTGGTTCTACGACCAGGAGGAGAAAGAGTACCGCTCCGTCCAGTTCGACGAACCGCTGGAGGTCGCCGCCTGCGTCGGCAACGTCGCGCTGCTCGACGGCGAACCGTTCGCGCACACCCACGCCGTCCTCTCGCGACCCAGCGGACAGGCGCTGGCGGGCCACCTCAACGCCGCGACGGTGTTCGCCGGCGAGGTGTACCTCCGCGCGTTCGACGAATCGCTCGAACGCGACCACGACGACGTGACCGACCTGGACCTGTGGCTCTAACGTGAGACCGGACGACGAGCGCTACTTCGCGCGCATCGAGAACCGACTCGACGAGGCTTTCGAGGTCGCCGAGGCCGCCCGCGACCAGGGCAGAGACCCCGGGACCGAGGTGGAGATTCCGGTCGCCAAGGACATGGCCGACCGCGTCGAGAACATCCTCGAAATCGAGGGCGTCGCCGAGCGCGTCCGCGAGCTGGAGGGACAGATGTCCCGCGAGGAAGCCGCCCTCGCGCTCGCGGAGGACTTCGCGGAGGGCCGCGTCGGCGACTACGACACCCGAGAAGGAACGGTCGAAGGCGCGGTCCGGACCGCCGTCGCCCTCCTCACCGAGGGCGTCGTCGCCGCCCCGATCGAGGGCATCGACCGCGTCGAAATCCTCTCGAACGACGACGGCACCGAGTTCGTCAACGTCTACTACGCCGGCCCGATTCGCTCCGCGGGCGGGACGGCGCAGGCGCTCTCCGTGCTCGTCGCCGACTACACGCGGACGCTCATCGGCCTCGACGAGTACAAAGCCCGCGACGACGAGGTCGAACGCTACGTCGAGGAGGTCGACCTCTACGACAAGGAGACGGGACTGCAGTACTCGCCGAAGGACAAGGAGACGCGCTTCATCGCGCGCAACATGCCCATCATGCTCGACGGCGAGGCGACCGGCGACGAGGAGGTGTCGGGCTACCGGGACCTCGACCGCGTCGACACCAACTCCGCCCGCGGCGGGATGTGTCTCGTCATGGCCGAAGGGATCGCGCTGAAAGCGCCGAAGATTCAGCGCTACACCCGCCAACTCGACGAAGTCGACTGGCCGTGGCTGCAGGACCTCATCGACGGCACCATCGGCAAAGACGACGGGAAGACGGAGAACGAGGAGGCCGCCGAACGCGAGGACGCGGCCGACGCAGACGAGGAAGCCGCCGAAGAGGAGAGCGACACCGGAGACGTCGATCCTACCCCCCCCGACGGCCCGCCGCGCGTCGAACCCGCGACCAAGTTCCTGCGCGACCTCATTGCGGGCCGTCCCGTGTTCGGCCACCCGTCCGAAGAGGGTGGGTTCCGGCTCAGATACGGCCGTGCGCGCAACCACGGCTTCGCGACGGCGGGCGTCCACCCGGCGACGATGCACATCGTCGACGACTTCGTCGCGACAGGGACCCAAATCAAGACCGAACGTCCCGGCAAAGCCGGCGGCGTCGTCCCCGTCGACTCCATCGAAGGGCCGACGGTCCGCCTCGCGAACGGCGACGTTCGGCGCATCGACGACCCCGAGGAGGCGCTCGAACTCAGAAACGGTGTCGAGAAGATTCTCGACCTCGGCGAGTACCTCGTCAACTACGGCGAGTTCGTCGAGAACAACCACCCGCTCGCGCCCGCTTCCTACACGCCCGAGTGGTGGGTGCAGGATCTCGACCACGCCGGCGCTGACGTCCAGGCGCTTCGCGACTCGCCGCGCGTCGACCTCGAATCGCCGACCGCCGAGCAGGCGCTGGAGTGGGCGACCGAGTACGACGCGCCGCTACACCCGAAGTTCACCTACCTCTGGCACGACATCTCTGTCGACGAGTTCGAAGCCCTCGCCGACGCCGTTTCCGCGGGCGAACTCACCGACGGAGTGCTCGCTATCGAGCGCACCGAGACCACGAGGCGAGCGCTCGAACACCTGCTCGTCGAACACTCCCAGACCGAGGACGCCCTCCGCATCCCCGAGTGGCGACTGCTCGCGCGGACGCTCGGCGTCGACGACGGTCTCCGGAAGACGTGGGACGCAATCGACCTCTCGGCCGAAGCCGGAGAGTGGAACGGCGGCGACAACGCGGTGAAAGCCGCCAACGAGGTTGCGCCCTTCGCGATACAGGAGCGTGCGCCGACCCGAATCGGCAACCGGATGGGTCGGCCCGAGAAGTCCGAGAGCCGCGACCTCTCGCCCGCCGTTCACACCCTGTTCCCAATCGGCGAGGCCGGCGGGAGCCAGCGCGACGTGGGCGAGGCGGCCCGAAAGATGGACGACCGCGGTCGCCGCGGCGTCGTCGGCGTGCGCGTCGGCCGCCGCGAGTGCGCCGCCTGCGGCGAGCACACGTACAAACCGGACTGCCCGTCCTGCGGCGGCCACACCGAACCGTATTACGAGTGCACCGACTGCGAAATCGAGGTCGAACCCGACGAGGCGGGTCGCGTCGAGTGCCCGCGCTGCGAACGCGAGGTCGAGAGCCCCGACTGGCACGACGTCGATATCGGCCGAGAACTCTCCGACGCCTTGGACGCCGTCGGCGAGCGCAAGGCCTCGTACAAGATTCTGAAAGGCGTCAAAGGACTCACCTCGGCGCACAAGACGCCCGAAGCCATGGAGAAGGGCGTTCTGCGCGCGAAACACGGCGTCACCGCGTTCAAAGACGGGACGGTCCGCTACGACATGACCGACCTGCCCGTCACCGCCGTCAGACCCGAGGAACTCGACGTGACGGCCGAGCACTTCCGCGAACTCGGCTACGACCGCGACATCGACGGCGAACCGCTGCGCCACGACGACCAACTGCTCGAACTCAGAGTCCAGGACATCGTCCTCTCGGACGGCGCGGCCGAACACATGCTGAAGACCGCGAACTTCGTCGACGACCTACTGGAGAGCTACTACGGACTCCCGGCGTTCTACGAGGTCAACGAGCGCGACGACCTCATCGGCGAACTCGTGTTCGGGATGGCCCCGCACACGTCAGCGGCGGTCGTCGGGCGGGTTGTAGGATTCACTAGCGCTGCTGTCGGCTACGCACATCCTTACTTTCATGCAGCTAAACGGAGAAATTGCGACGGCGACGAGGACTGCGTCATGCTGCTCATGGACGGCCTCCTCAACTTCTCGAAGGAGTTCCTCCCAGACAAACGCGGTGGGCAGATGGACGCGCCGCTCGTGATGTCGTCGCGCATCGACCCCTCCGAGATCGACGACGAGGCGCACAACATGGACATCGTGCGGCAGTACCCGCGGGAGTTCTACGAGGCGACCCGCGAGATGGCCGACCCCGGCGATGTCGAAGACATCATCACCATCGCCGAGGACAACCTCGGGACCGACCTCGAGTACTCGGAGTTCTACCACACCCACGACACCTCGAACATCCATCTCGGCCCGGCGCTCTCCGCCTACAAGACGCTCGGGTCGATGACAGAGAAGATGGACGCCCAACTCCATCTGGCCCGAAAGCTCCGCGCCGTCGACGAGACTGACGTCGCAGAGCGTGTCATCGAGTACCACTTCCTGCCGGACCTCATCGGGAATCTTCGAGCCTTTTCGCGCCAGAAGACGCGCTGTCTCGACTGCGGCGAGAAGTATCGGCGGATGCCCCTGACGGGCGACTGTCGCGAGTGCGGCGGGCGCGTCAACCTCACGGTCCACCAGGGCTCCGTGAACAAGTACATGGACACCGCCATCGAAGTGGCCGAGGAGTTCGGCTGTCGCGACTACACGAAACAGCGCCTCGAAGTGCTCAAGAAGAGCTTAGAGAGCGTGTTTGAGAACGACAAGAACAAACAGAGCGGTATCGCGGATTTCATGTAACGACGCGGGACGTCACGCCTTTTTCCGCTCCGAGCCGGTTTCTCCCAGTCGTTTCGAACCAGATATCCAGCAAACTACGTTTCAAATTTATATTTCTCGGTTCCAGGAAAATCTAATACGCTCCTCCTTGCGCTAGAGACTTGCACGCATGACACGGTTTCACGACCCGACGTACACGCACCGAGAGACGAACTCCCGAAAAGCACCCACTGGACTGCGGCGGCGAACCGTGTTGGGAGCACTCGCGGCCGCGGGTTTCGTCGGTTCCGCCGAATCAGTCGCTGCCGCGAAGGACGACGATGCTGATGGCGGTGACGCTTGCGACGCCGACGACGCCGACAACGCCGCCCAAGAGGGGGACGTTCCGGTCGGAACCGACGCCCTCCTCGCCTATATCGAAGCGAACTACGGCGACCAGTTGAGCGACGACCAACTCGACGCCGTTCGCGAGCGCATAGCGGGGATTCTCGCCTCCGGCGAGGCCGTCGGCGAGTTCGACCTCGCGTACACCACCGACCCGGCGTACACGTTCGAGCCGTACCGGGGTGAGGACTGATGGTCGACGACGAGGTCCTCTTCTCGACCGTCGAGGAACTCGGCGAGGGACTCCGAAACGGCGAGTTCACGTCGCGCGAGTTGACAGAGGCGTACATCGAACGACTGCGGACCGTCGGCGACGACCTGAACGCCGTCGTCACCGTCACCGAGGAGCGCGCGCTCGAAGCGGCCGACCGAGCCGACGAGGAACTGGCCGATGGCGGGGGCGAGGACCGTCCGCTGCTCGGCATTCCGTACGGCGCAAAAGACCTGCTGGCGGCGGAGGGGTATCCGACAACGTGGGGCGCCGCACCGCTCCGCGACCAACGGTTCGACTACGACGCGACTGTCGTCGAGCGCCTCGAAACGGCCGGTGCGGTTCTCGTCGCCAAACTGGCGATGATCGAACTCGCCGGTGGGTTCGTCTACGATTCGGCGGACGCCTCCTTCACCGGGCCGACGGCCAATCCGTGGAACACCGACGCGTGGGCCGGCGGCTCCTCCAGCGGTCCCGGGGCGACCGTTGCAGCCGGTCTCGTCGGCTTCGCCGTCGGCAGCGAGACGTTCGGCTCCATCACCACCCCGGCGGCGTTCAGCGGTATCTCTGGCTTTCGTCCGACCTACGGTCGGGTGAGTCGATACGGCGCGATGGCGCTGTCGTACACGATGGACAAACTCGGCCCGCTCTGTCGCTCCGCACGGGGCTGTGACCTCGTCTACCGCGCCATCGCCGGGTGCGACGAACGCGACCCGAGTACGACCGAACGCTCGCCCACGAAACCGCCCGCCCGGCTACGGGGCAAAATCAGAATCGCCGTGCTGTCGAGCGCGGGCGAGAACGAACAGCCAGCCGTCCGCGAGAACTACCGGCAGTCGGTCGAGACGTTCGCCGAGTTCGCCGACGTCGAGGAGATTTCGCTGCCGGACATCCCGTACGCATCCGTCGCGGGCACCGTCATCGACGCCGAGTCGGCGTCGGCGTTCGCGGAGTTCGTCGCCCGCGGCGACGCGCTCGAACTCACGAACGAAGCCTCCCGAATCGGCGGCTACGCCCAGCAGGCCGTCCTCGCGGAGGACTACATCACTGCGAACCGCGTTCGGACCATCGCCCAGCGCGAGTTGGACGAGACGCTCGAACCCTACGACGCCGTCGTCGTCCCGACGCGGGCGACGGTCGCCAGTCCGCTCGGGTCGCCGTTCGTCGATTACTTCGCGGAGTTCAGCAGCACCTCGATGGGCGCGGCGTCGAACGTCGCGGGCCTGCCCGGCGTCGCCGTCCCGAACGGGTTCGGCGAACGAAACCTCCCGACGAGTATCGAGATCGTCGGGCGCGCGTACGACGATCAGGTGGTCCTGGCGCTCGCCGAGGAGTACCAGTCGCGGACCGACCACGTCGACTACACCGACCTGGTCGGCGAGTTCGATACCGGGTCGATGGCTCGCCTCGGTCCCAAACCCGGCGTCACCGGCGACTGAATCCTGTACCTGCTCGGCTTTTTCCTCCCGACGCCCTGCCCGAGAGACTATGGCGTGGTGAGTCCCTGATAGCGTATGGACGTGCTCATCACCGGCGGCCACGGCGTCGTCGGGACGGCGATCACCGACCACCTCGGCGACGACGGATCGTACGAGTTCACGCTGCTCGACGTCGAAGCCGGAGACGACGAGGGCCCCCACGAGAGCGTCGTCGCCGACGTGCGCGACTACGACGCTATTCGTCCGCACTTCGAGGGACAGGACGCCGTCGTTCACCTGGCCCTCGTTCCGGGGACGGGCGGACATGACTCGCGCGAACTCGGCTGGTCCGATCCGGTCGCTGACAACCTCGAAGCGCTCCACAACGTCTACGGGGCGGCCGTCGACGCCGACCTCGACAGCATCGTCTTCGCCTCCTCGAACCACGCCGTCGGCATGGTCGAAGTGCGGAACGCACCCGAGGTGTACCACGACCGCGGAGTGAGAGCCGACCACACCGAACCACACCGTCCAGACTCGCGCTACGGGTTGACGAAGAGCTACGGCGAGGACCTCGGTCGCCTCGCCGCAGAGGCTCACGGCATCCGATTCTACGCGCTCCGAATCGGCTCCGTCCGCGCGCCCGAGTACGACCACCCCTACGGCGACGCCGAGCGCGGCGTCGACGACGGCCGGTGGGAACGCGGCAGCGACGCCTACGAGGAGCAGGTCGCCCGACTCAAGGGGCTGTGGCAGTCCCGGCGCGACCTCGCGCAGTTGGTCGACTGCTGTCTCCGCGACGACACCGTCGAGTGGGACCACTTCTACGGTGTGAGCGGCAATGACCGACGCTGGCTCGACGACCTGGACCACGCCCGTGAGACGGTCGGCTACGAGCCACGAGACGACGGCGAGGAGTGGGACGCGCCGCCGGAGTGAGGACGAGACGACGCGCCGTGGAGCGAACGGGCCTCACGGTATCGTCACAGAATTTTATCCCCGTCGCCGCCGAACGTTCGAATATGGTTGGAGATGGTGGCGAGACCCCCGACGACGTATCCGAATCGGACCTCGAACGACTCGACCTGGGCGAACCCGTCTACGACGAGGACGGTAACGAACTCGGGACGATTCGCGGCTTCGACGAGGGCGGCTTCTACGTGACGATGCGCGAGGGAGTGGAGGCGTTGAGCGTCGAACACGCCCGCGTCGGCCAGGAGTTCGGCGAGGGCTACCTCATGTGGCGCTGCACCGAGTGCGGCGAGATGGGCGCAATCGACGACGGTCTCCCGGACCAGTGTCCGAACTGCGGGTCGCCGAAAGAGGACCTCTACTACTGGACGGAGGACTGAGTTCGCCGTCGACCCGCGGCCGACTCGCGGACTGAACGCCTTTTTATCGCCCGCTCCGAGAGGGGCGGTATGCACGTTGTCGTCTTCGGCGCGGGGAGTCTCGGTAGTCTCGTCGGTGGGTTGCTCGCCCGTGTCCACGACGTGACACTCGTCGCCCGCGACCCGCACGCGAGTCGCGTTCGCGAGTCGGGACTCCAAATCACCGGCGCCATCGAGGCCCACATCACACCCGAGGCGACGACAGACGGCACGAACCTCTCGGCGGACCTCGCGCTCGTGACGGTGAAGGCGTTCGACACCGACGATGCGGCGAGAGCGCTCGCCACCGGTGATTTTCACGCTGTGCTCTCGCTACAGAACGGCCTCACCGAGGAGATACTCGCCGACGGACTTGACGCGTCCGTGTTGGCGGGCACCGCCACGTACGGCGCACGACTGCTCGAACCCGGTCATGTCGAGTGCACGGGCGTCGGACAGGTCACCCTCGGCTCGCTCGACGGCGGCCCCGACCCGGTCGCCGAGCGAGTCGGACGAGCGTTCCGCGCTGCCAGTCTCGATACGCTCGTCGCCACGGATATGCCGCGGCGTCGGTGGACGAAACTCGCCGTCAACGCCGGTATCAACGCGGTGACGGCGCTCGCACGGGTCGAAAACGGAGCGCTCGTCGACGGCGATGCCGCGGAGCTGGCGCACGACGCAGCACGCGAGACGGCCCGCGTCGCCCGCGCGGAAGGTGTCTCGCTCCCGAATCGACGCGCCCGAACCGCGCTCTCGCGGGTCGTCGACGCGACGGCAGAGAACCGGTCGTCGATGCTCCAGGACGTCGACGCCGGGCGACGGACCGAGGTCGACGCCATCTCGGGAGAAGTCGTCGCTCGCGCCGAACGGCACCGACTCGACGTGCCGACGAACCGGACGCTCGCGGCGCTGTTGCGGGCGTGGGAAGCGGGACGAGGGTTGCGCTAATCTCCGGACTTCACTCCATGTAGCCGAGGTCCCGAAGCCGTTCTTGGGTCGTGTCGTCCATGTCGTCGAGCGCGTCGTCGGTGACCGCCACGTCGTCAGCGCCGGTCCACGCGCCCCCGGCGGCCTCCTCGAAGCGGGCGAGCGCCTGCTCGGTGGCTTCTATCTTCTCGTCGCCCTTTCCGGCGAGGTTCGTCAGCTCCCCGGGGTCCTCGTCCAGACGATACGCCTCGTTGGGGATGCGGTCGATGCGGACGTACTTCGCGTCCGGTCTGCGGGCGGCGCGCATCCGTGAGTAGAAGCGCGAGTCCTCCGGGAGCGTGATTCCGGCGGCTTTCGCCTTCTCCTCTAACTGTTTGAGTTCGACGATCGGTCTCGAATACTCGACGAACGCGTACTCGCCGTCGGGCGACCCCCTCTGTCCGGGGTCCGGCGAGTCGGCGTCCGCGAACTCGCGGTAGGACGCGGAGAGCAGCGACCGAGTTCGGTCGCGGGCGACCACGTCTTCACCGGGCGACGCGGGCGTGCCACCTTCGACGTCGAGCGCGTCCAAGACGGTATGGTAGAGGTCGACCAACTCGACCTGGTCCTCGCGGCGTCCGGTGCCGAGTTCCGGATGCTTGACCATCAGCGGGACGTTGATGAGCGGGTCGTAGAGGCAGAACTCGTGGCCGTAGATGTCGTGCTCGCCGTGGAGTTCGCCGTGGTCCGCGCAGACGACGACCATCGTGTCGTCCCAGCGGTCGGTCTCCTTCAGCCAGTCGAACAGGCGGGTCAGTTGGTCGTCGATGTGGGCGATTTCGGCGTCGTACAGCCCGCGGATGTCCTCCCACTCGCTGTCGGTGATGTCGCGCGCGCCGGAGTTGTACTCCTTGGAGTTCTGGCAGACCTCTGTCGAGTCGACGCCGGGGGCGAACTTCTCTTTGTACTCTTTCGGCGGGTGGTACGGCAGGTGGGCGTCCATCAGGTTGATGAAGGCGAACGATCGGTCGCTCTCCTCGATGAACTCCATCGTCTGGTCGATGACGGCGGGCGTCTTCGAGTCCGCGCCCTCGCCGTCGGCGAGATACTCGTGGGCGGTGTTGCCCAAACTCACTAGCTTGTCGGCGACGGTACGGAGCCGTTCGTTGTCGTTGAGCGTCTTCCACGCCTTCGCCAGCGGACCCGAGAGGAGGTCACCGGGCATCACCTCGAAGAAGTTGTTCTGGTCGTCGAATCCATCGGTGAGGTGGGTGTACGGCGTGATCCACGCGTTCGAGGAGTAGCAGGCCGTGTCGTAGCCCGCTGCGGACACCGTTTCGGCGAGCGTCGTCACGCCGTCGAGATACGGCGTCTCCTGATCGGCACCGTGCCGACTCGGGTACATCCCGGTGAACATCGACGCGTGGACGGGGAGCGTCCACGGCGCGGGGGCGACGGCTTGGTCGAACACCGTCGACTCCTCGGCGAACGCTTCGAGGCCGGGTGTCGTGGGTCGCTCGTAGCCATACGGCGTCAGGTGGTCCTTCCGAACCGTGTCCATCACCACGAACAACACGTTCGCGGGAGACTCGTCGCTCATACCTCCCTCTCCGTCCGTGAAGAGAATAAAACACGGGTATGTTTCCGCGCGCTAAGCCGACGCTACCGCGACCCGAAATCGGAGTTAGAAGGGGGCCTGCGGGCCTTCGTCGCTGCCGCCGTCGTCGTCGCTGGTCGTCTCGCCGGGGAACGACGGGCTCATGCCGCCGTCGCCGCCCATCCCGTCGCCACCCATACCGGTGTCGGCGTTGACCTTGTTGATCTCGGGGATCTCTTTGACCATCCGGCTCTTGATGGCCTGGATGGTCATCGGCGAGATACCGCACCCCGAGCAGGCACCGCCGAGGGCGATGCTCACCTCGCCGCTCTCGCGGTCGAGGTGCTGGATGGCGGCGCTGCCGCCGTGCATCTGGATCTGCGGGAAGTTGCGGCGCAGGAAGTTGGTAACGCGCTCTTTGAGGTCGTCGTCGGCGTCCTGTGGCTCCGTGCTCATGTCCGCGGTTTGGCGGTGTGGCGTCTTATGCCTTTGGTTCGATTCGGCCGCCGGCTGGTGAAATCAGCGCCGTTCGACGCCGAACACCCGGTGATGCTCCGCCTCCAACTCCTCGACGTACCGCTCCAACGTCGCGTTCAGTTTCTCATCGTCGACGACGACGCTCGTCAACCGGTCGTGGGGGTTCTCCGGCAACTGGATGCGGAACCGTCCGTCCTCGAAAAACGGCTCGGACTCGTTGAGAATCTCCTGGTCGATGCCGTGGATGAGCGTCGAGTCGTACTCCTCGTTCATCGTCTCGAACGCGCTCTTGTACGCGCGTTGGAGCTGCGGGAAGTAGTGCACGTACTTGTCCTCGAACTTCTCGGGGTCGAAGTCGGTCATACGCGGCAGTCGGCGGGCGGACTGCAAAAGTCGGACGGTCCGAGTTCGAGCACTCGGACGTTGGCGGCCGGAAGCCGGTCTGCTCTCTCTTCCTCTCGAACAGACGCCGTCCGAGACGGCGTTATCTCCCCTTTCGCTCGACGTACGCGTCGAGTTCTCGCTCGACGAGTTCCGCGACGCGTTCGCTGTACGTCCAGAGCGCCGCGTTGAGTCGCTCCTCCGTCTCGTCGTCGAGACCCTCTCGCCCCCGGAGGACGGAGTCGTCGGTTATCTGCGGGTGGTAGACACAGACGACGCCGATCGAGGCGTCGGAACTCCCGGTACCTGCCGTGTGGACGCCGTACTGGTCGGTTCCCCAGAGACCGTCGCCGCCTGCCCGCTCCATCGCCGAATCGAGCGTATCGAGCAACTGTCGCTCCTCGGCGGTGAGAAGCGGGTCGTCGCCCTCGAACAGTTCGGCGTACGCCTCTCTACGGGCGCTGTTCGTCCACTGCTCCAACTGGGAGCGCACCTCCATTACGAGTTGACGCTCGTCCGGAAACTCGGCCATACTATAGAGAGGTCGCCCACGCCAATTAACGTTGATACGAGCCCGTTCGGGAACACGCGGTATCGTCACGCAGTCGACTCGGACGCTCTACTCACACGCCGACGCCCCAGAAGAACGCGATTCCGAGGACAGTCACGACCGATAGCAGGAGCTGCAGTGGCGCGCCGACACGGATGAAATCCGAGAAGGTGTAGCCGCCGGGTCCGTAGACGAACAGGTTCGTCTGGTAGCCGACGGGCGTCATGAACGCGGTCGAGGCCGCGAACGTCACGGCGAGCACGAACGCGAACGCGTTCGCACCGATGGACTTCGCGGCGCTGACCGCCACGGGAATCATCAGCACGACGCTCGCGTTGTTGCTGATGACGCTCGTCAGCAGTCCGGTCGCGAGGTAGAACACCCAGAGGACACCGATTGCGGGCAGAAACCTCGCCGTCGAGGCGACGGCGCTCCCGAGCACACCGGCGGCCCCGGTCTGCTGGAGGGCGATTCCGAGCGGGATGACGCCCGCGAGCAGGAAGATGACGTTCCACTCGACGGACGAGTAGAGTTCGTTCGGTTTGAGTACGCCGGTGAACACCATCGCCACGACCCCCGCTAACGCGGAGACGACGATCGGGAAGACGTTCAGTGCGGGCAGCGCGACGACGCCCGCGATGATGAGGACGGCGAACGGTATCTTCTCGCTCCGGTAGGTCACCTCCTCGAACTCGTGGGCGACGATGAAATCCTCGTTCTGGACGAGCCGAGCGAGGCTGTCGGGCGGTGCCTGAACGAGAAGCGTGTCCCCGACGCGGACCTTGATATCCTCGAACCGGTCGCGGACCACGTCGCCGCGGGTCCGGAAGGCGAGCACGTTCGCGTCGTAGCGCTGCCGGAACGCCGAACTCGACAGCGTCTCGCCGACGAGAAACGACCCCGACGGGATGACCACTTCGACGAGGACGGGCTCCTCGTCGTCCGGATGAAGCTCGCCTTCGGTTCGAGGGCGCCCGGCGAGTGAGAGTCCTTCCGCGTCCATGATGCGTTCGAGGGTCTCCCGGTTCGTCCTGAGACGGAGCGTGTCGCTCTCGTGAATCTCCTTCCGAGCGAGCGGTTCGGAGAACCGTTCCCCGTTCCGAATCAGTTGGAGCACGTCGATGTCGAGTTCGTCGTCGCCGAGCGCCTTCTCGACAGTCTGGCCGAGCAGCGAGGAGTTCGCCGGGACGACGACGTCCGCGAGATACTCCTGGAGGGCGTACTCCTCGACGAGGTCATCGTCGACCGGCACGCGCTCGGGGAGCAACCGGACGCCGATCGTCATCAGGTAGACGGCTCCGACCGCGAAGACGACGACGCCGAGTTTGGTGAACTCGAACATCCCGAACGCGTGCAACCCGAGTTCGGGCGACTCCGCGCCGATCTGGGCCGCGATGTCGCTGGCGAGGATGTTCGTCGACGTGCCGATGAGCGTCAGCGTCCCGCCGAGCATCGAGGCGAACGACAGTGGCATGAGAAGCTTCGACGGCGACGTTTTCCCCTCGTGTGCGAGGTCGGCGATGACGGGGACCAAGATGGCGACCACCGGCGTGTTGTTAACGACTCCCGACACCGGTCCGGTGACGCCGATGGTCGCGGCGAGTTGCTTGCGTTGGTCGTCGCCCGCGAACGCTGTCATCTTCCGACCGAACAGTTGGACGATGCCGGTTCGATTGATGCCGGTGCTCAGGATGAGCATCGCTAACACGGTGATGGTGGCGGGGTTGGCGAAGCCGGAGATTCCCTCTCGAGGGGTTATCTGCGTCCACGGTTCGAGTACCATCAACAGGACCATCAGCAGAATCGCGGTGACGTCGATGGGGAATCGCTCGGTGGCAAACAGCACGAACGCGAGGAGGATGAGCGCGAAAACAACGAGCATATCGACCGTTACCGGAGACGAAGCCACTCCCTGGACTAACGGGGTGGCTGAGGAGAAGGACATATCGAAACGAGACGGTTGCGAGGGAAAAAGACTGGTATCCGCGCGCCGACCACCGCTCGCTCTCTCACAGACATCTCTCTGTTTGACCAGCGCTCCTCAGTCCTCGAACTTGCCGTCGTCCTGTTCGTAGATAATCGTCAGTTTGCCCGGCGTCGGGTGCCTCGCCGCGTCCCGAAGCGCCTCGAACTCCCTCAAGAGCGCCTGCGCGTCGTCCGTCCCCTCGCGGACGCTCCGCGACTCTTCTCGAATCGTGTCGTACGCTCGCTCTAAGATGCGCCGAGCGGCGTACGAATCCGTTTTCGACTCTATCTCGAAGGTGGCCCCGTGTCGCGACATACCCGTGGTTTGTTGCCCAGCGTGTTAACAGTCGCCTGTATCAGGCGGGCCGTGGTTTCGGCGACAATATGGATTTCTGTATCTCGATATTTGATTTATCGCGTTCCGTCGGTCCGAGTCATACCTGCTAGTCTCGGAGGTCTCCCTGCCGAATTCCAGTGTCTCTCTGCCTCTGGTGAGGTTGACTGCCCGGAGAGGGCTACAGAACTGCGCGGAAGTGTCGCTACCAGTTGTAGGCTGAAGGTGATGCCGCGTGTGGTCACCTCGGCGCACCGTCGGTTTCGCTACCACTCGCAGTCACCGCGAATGGATGGGTCGTCGCTCTCCACGGCGACGACGCTAACGCCGGACGAGACATCCTGAACGGCACACTCGCGCGTTTCGTTCGATTCGAGAGCGACTCCGTGACGTGGCGGGCGGAACTCGGCGGTTCGACGAACGTTACTGGTGTTCGCTCCGAAAGCGAGCTGCGTCGACCGGGCGCAATCGAGCGACCGCCACCTCCCCGATGCTATCCGCGTATCGGCGAGACGCCCCTGCAACAAACTCCATGACGATATACGAATTCGATACGCATCCCGACGAGCGTTCTCTCACAGCCACGAACCAGTTCACTTGTGACTCTCGGCTACCCGAGTCAGAGGACAGCACCGGCATTTCGCCCCGATTCGTCTCGTCGCGTCTACCCCAACTGCTCGCCGACGATGCGGTCGACTTCGGCGACGAACGCCTCACGCTTCCCGCTCGGAATCGTCGCCCCGGCGGCGACGTTGTGGCCGCCGCCGTCGCCGCCGACGGCGCGGGAGGCCCCGCGCATCGCCGCCGAGAGGTCCAGGCCCTTCCGGGTGAGGAAATGTGACCCCCGCGCGGAGACTTTCACTTCGGCGTCGCCTTTCTCCGCGAACGCGACGATGGGTTTGCTGCGACTGATGCCGCTCGCGCCGACGGCCATCCCGGCGACGATGCCGACGATGGTCTCGCGAATTCGGGTTCCGGCGTCGAACCATTGCACGTTTTCCTCGACGGTGACGCCCTCGGTTTTCACCCACTGCAGCCCCTCCGAGAGGTTTCGGCGGTGGTTCCGCAGGAGTTTCTGGGCTCTGTCGAGTGCGCCGTCTCGGTCGCCGAGGCAAACTGCGAGACCCACGTCGGCGCGGTCGTATCTGGCTGTCGCGTTCAGGAGCGTGGAAAACTCGCTCACGTCGCGGAGTTCGGTGCCCGTCTCCTCGCCGACGAGCGTGTACGCCGTACCGACGAGCGAGTTGATTCGGTCGGCGGGCACGCCGCTGGCGACGGCGCGGCGGACGAGTGCGCTGGCGACGGTCTGTCGCTCTTCGGCGGTCAAATCTGCCCATCGACGCCACTCGCCGTCGGCTTTCAGGTCCAAGTCGAGGTCGTCGAGGAACGTGATGGACCCGGCGTGGTCGTTCGAGATACCGGGAATCCGTACGTCGCTGGCGTATTCGAGCAACTTGGGCAAGGGTCGGGTCTGCTTGCCGTACAGCGTGAGGTCGGTGTTGGCTTCGAGGACACCTGCTTCTATGCCCTCCTCGACGATTCCCTCGTTCGCCCCGTGGAGTGCGCCGTCGGAGTCCTGCATGTCGCCGACCGCACCGACGACGGCGAGCGCCGCCAAGTCGCGGTTATCGCTCGTGCTTCCCTCTCCGTCGGTTTCGAGCGCGCGCGCGAGAACGTAACTCGCTCCCGCCCCGGAGAGTTCCGACGCGCCGTCGATGCCGAACAACAGCGGGTTGAGGTGGTACTCGGTCTCGGCGTCGGCGGGCCGGTGGTGGTCGGCGACGACGGGGGTGAAATCACCCGCGGCCTCGTGGTCGACGATGATATCGAGTTGGCCGCTGCCGAAGTCGGTGAACAGCACTGTTTCGTGGTCCGTCGCGGCGATGGACGCGATCTCGTCGGCGTCGAGTTGCTTCGAGAAGACGGTGTCGAACCGAATGCCGGCGCGTTCGAGCGCGCTCGCGGCGACGGCGGCGCTGGTCAATCCGTCGGCGTCAATGTGGGAGGCGAGCAACACGGAGTCGGCGTCGCGAAGCCGTTCGGCGCAGGCCTCGGCGCGCGCTTCGAGTTCGGGGACGGGACCGGCGGACATCGACGGAGAGTGGGTCGTCTTCGGGGTTAAAGGCTCGGCTCTCCGACTTCAGACGTACGTGCGCCACGGTGAGACTGAGGGTCGGTATCTGTTCAGCGTCGACGCCTGTGACCGACTTCTCGCGTCCCTGACGGCGACGATTCGGGCGAACGACCTCTCGCGGCCGCCCGAATTCCGGTGGTCCGAGTCGGACCCGTTGTACAGATTCCGCTCGTCGCGGCCGATGCGCGCGTCGGTGCCCTCGTGCGTCCACGACTGACGCCACTCGTCGCGTCTTAGCTTTCGGAGTTCAGTAGACTCGTTTCCGGCCGGCCTAGACTTTTCGTCCCGCTCGCTGGTGGCTAGCCTATGTCAATCGCAGACGATGTCGGAGAGGCGGACAAGACCGTCCCCACCGAGGCGGAGGCCGTAGAGACCACCGCCGAGACGACGGTGTACGAAGAGCGCGTCGAACTGGAACGTACCATAGGACTCACAGGTGCGCTCGCCATCGGCATCGGGACGATGATCGGCGCAGGCATCTTCGTCTTTCCCGGCCTCGCTGCCGGACGCGCCGGTCCCGCTGCCGCGGCGTCGTTCGCTATCGGCGCAGTCGTCGCACTCGCGGTGGCGTTGCCGACCGCGGAGTTGGCGACGGCGATGCCGAGAAGCGGCGGCGGCTACTTCTTCATCTCGCGCGGTCTCGGGTCGGGGTTCGGGACCGTCGTCGGAACGAGTCTGTGGCTCGGCCTCGTCTTCGCCTCGGCGTTCTACCTCGTCGGCTTCGGCAGCTATGCCGCCGCGGTGCTCGCTGAAGCCGGAATCTCGCTCGGCGGCGGTCTCGTGACGCCGCTCAGTCTCCTCTTCGGCGTCGTTCTGACGGGGTTGAGCGTCACGGGGACCGAAAACGCGGCCAAACTCCAGAACGCCGTCGTCGGTCTTCTACTCACTATTCTCGTCACGTTCCTCGGCTACGGCTCGCTCTCGGCGCTCGGTCTCATCGGCAGTCGGGCCGTCCCCGAGACGTTCGCCCCGTTCGGCACCGCCCCGATTCTGACGACGACGGCACTCGTCTTCACCTCGTATCTCGGCTTCGCACAAGTGGCGACCGTCGCCGGAGAGATCAAAGAACCGGGTCGAAATCTCCCGCTCGCGATGGTGGGGTCGGTGCTCGTCGTCGGTCTCCTCTACGTGACGACCATCTTCGTCTCGACGAGCGCTTTCGGCAGCGAGCGACTCGCAGGGTTCGGACAGACGGCTGTCGTCGAGGTCGCCCGTTCCTTTTTCGGCGTCGCGGGGGCCGTCGCTATCCTCTTCGCTGGGTTACTCGCCACCTTCTCGAGCGCGAATGCGTCGATACTGAGTTCCTCGCGCGCCGTCTACGCGCTCAGCCGCGACCGACTCGTCCCACGGTGGTTCGGCCGACTGAACCTCCGGTACGGCACCCCGCACGTCGCGCTGGTCGCCGCCGGTGGACCGGTGCTCGTGCTCGTCGCCGTCGGCCAAGTCGAGGTGCTCGCGGAGGTCGCGTCGTTTCTCCACCTCGTGATGTACTCTTTGATGTGCGTCGCACTGCTCGTGCTTCGACGCTCGCCGCCGAAGTGGTACGACCCGTCGTTTCGGACTCCGGGTTATCCGGTGACGCCCGCCGTCGGCGCGCTGGCGAGTTTCGGGCTCATCTTCTTCATGCGCCCGCTCTCGCAGATCGTCGGGGTGCTCGTCATGGTCGCCTCCGGCGGCTGGTACCTCTACTACGCACGCGACGTTCGACTCAAGGGGGTGTTCTGATGCCCGACGGACCCCGGATTCTGGTCCCACTCCGCGTCCTCGAGGGCGAGTCGCTGGCGACGGGTCTCGCCACGTTTCTCGCCCCGGCGTCGGTCGTCGTCCTCGGCTACTACGTCGTCCCCGAACAGACGCCGCCGGGACAGGCACGCATGGAGTTCGAGGAACTCGGGCAGTCGAAACTCGACGAAGTGACCGACCTCTTCGCCGACGACGTGGAGACGCGACTGGTGTTCACTCGCGGCGAAGCGCAGACAATCGACCGAGTCGCCGACGAACTCGACTGCGAGGCGTATCTCATCGCCAACCCTGCACCCACCGTCGAGCGAGTGCTCGTCCCGCTTCACCCCGACGTCGACATAGACCACGTCGCTCGTGTCGTCGCTCCGCTCGTCGCCGGGCGTGACGTCGAGGTGACGTTGTTCCGTGCGGTTTCCGAGGACACGGATTCGTCGGCCGAAGCCGCCGCCGAGGACCCGCTCGTCGCCGACGCGAGAGCGACGCTGCTCGACGGCGGTGTCTCTTCGGACCGGATTTCCGCGGCGGTCGTCGCCACCGACGACCCGATCTCGGATACCGCGGACGTCGCCGCCGACCACGATGCGGTGGTGATGGGCGAACGCACGCCGTCGCTCCGGTCGTTCGTCTTCGGCGAGGAGAGCGACCGCGTCGCTGACCGCTCGCTCGGTCCGGTCGTCGTCGTACGCCGCGAGAAGATGGAGAGAGGCGAGACGACGTAACCCCGAGTTCTCGCCGTCGGCGCTCCCGGGGAGTAAGCGTGACGAGAGACACGACCTGTGTCGAGAGTTCCGTTTTTTCTATTCGTGGTACGTCGGCGCGGCGGCTTCGACGGCGGCACACGCCAGCTGCTCGAAGTCGGCGGCGTCGGGAACCACGTCGACGGCGATACCCCGGGCTTCGGCCGTCTCGCGCGTCGGCTCCCCGATAGCGCCGACGACGGCGTCGTTCAATCCGGTGACGGCCTCGTCTCGAAGGCCACGCTCGGCGGCCGCGTCGAGGAAGTGCTCGACCGTCAACGACGAGGTGAAGAGCGCCGCCTCAAGGTCGCCCGCCGCGGCCATCTCGGCCGACGTTCCCGATTCGGGCGGTCGCACGAGTTCGTACAGAATCGTCTCGTGGACGTAGCTTCCGGCTGCTTCGAGTCCGTCGGTCAGCACAGGTGACCCGTGGTCGCTGCGAGCGACTTCGACGCGCGCGCCCGGGACACGATCGCGGAGCGTCCCGACGAGGCCGGTCGACGAGAACTCGTCGGGAACCACGTCAACGCTGTAGCCGTGGTCGCGCATCACCGCGGCGGTGCTGTCGCCGATGGCACAGAGCTTCGTCTCGCCGGGTCTCCACCCCGCGTCGGCGACGAGTTCGACCCCGGTCTTGCTCGTCAGGATGGCGTAGTCGGCGTCGTCTCTCGGTCTCTCCCCGGTCGGTTCGACGGCGAGCATCGGGTCGGGAACGGGCGTCGCCCCGAGCGAGTCGAGAAGCGAAACGGCGTCTCGGAGTCGCTCGTCGTCCGGGCGGAAGACGGCGACGCGGACCTTCTGGCTCATCGTTCCGCCTCCGTCCCGAACTCTGACTCGGATCCGTTTCGCAGGAACTGCAGTACCCGTTCTCGCGTTCCGGCGACGTCGCCGACGACGGTGATGGCGGGCGGTTCGATACCCGCCGCGTCGCACACGTCGACGACTGTTTCGAGCGTTCCGGTGGCGACGCGCATGTCGGGCCACGTCGCGCGCTCGACGAGCGCGACGGGGGTGTGGGGGTCCATCCCGGCGTCACGGAGCGCTTTCGTGTAGTCGGGCAGTTTGCCGACGCCCATCAGCACGACGATGGTGCCGCCCGTCGCGGCCAGCGCCTCCCAGTTCACCGCCGACTCCTCCTTGGTGGGGTCCTCGTGACCGGTCACGAAGGAGACCGAGGAGGCGTGGTCGCGGTGCGTCACGGGAATTCCAGCGACGGCCGGACCGCCGATTGCCGAGGTGATACCGGGAACGACCTCGAAGGGAACCTCCTCGCTCGCCAGATGCTCGGCCTCCTCGCCGCCGCGACCGAAGACGAACGGGTCGCCGCCTTTCAGGCGCACGACACGCTTCCCCTCGCGGGCGAGTTCGACGAGGCGCTTGTTCGTGTACTCCTGCGGCGTCCACTCGCCGCCGGCGCGCTTGCCCACGTCCTCGCGCTTTTCTTCCGGAATCTGGTCGAGTATCTCCGACCCCGGAAGTTTGTCGTGCAGTACCACGTCCGCTTCGTCGAGCAGGTGTCGCGCTTTCACCGTCAGCAGGTCGGGGTCGCCAGGCCCGCTGCCGACGAGGTAGACCGTTCCGACGGTCCCACCCGATTCCGCCTCGGTCGCTCCACTCGTGTCGCTCATTCGTCCGCCGGGTCCTCCCGTGCTTCTCTTTCGTCGGTGGCCGCCTCGTCGGCGTCGCGCTTCGCTTCCTCGATGAGGGCGGCCGCGCCGCGGTCTCTGAGGTCCGCGGCGAACTCCGCGGCGGCGTCGGCGTGCGTCTCGACCGGCAGGTCACGGGTCGATTCGACCGTCTGTTCGCCGTCGCGGCCGAGCACCTGCACGCGCGTGTTGACGTGGCGACCCTGAACGAGCGCGAAGACACCGATGGGGGCGACGCAGCCGCCGCCGAGTTCCGAGAGAACCGTCCGCTCGACGGTCGTCTCGACGCGCGTTCGCGGGTGGTCGATGGCTTTGTGGATGGCGTCGGCGGCGTCGCCGTCGACGCTCGTCACCGCGATAGCGCCCTGTCCGGGCGAGGGGACGAACTGCTCGCGCCGGAGGCGGACGTACTCGACGTGGTGGTCGAGGCCGCTGCGCTTCACCCCCGCCTCGGCGAGCACGATGGCGTCGTACTCGGTGGCGACGTCGCGGCCGAGCGCGTTGCGCTGGAGTTCGCTCAGGCCCTCGAACCACTCCTCGGGTCGCTCGTCGTACTCGGGTTCGTAGTCGTCGTCTCCGATGTTTCCTTTCCGGTCCTTGTCGGCCTCGACGCGCTGTTCGTGTTCCTTCTGCAGCGTCGGCGCGAGCAGTTTCTCGACGCGCGTGTCGACGTTGCCGCGGAGCGGTTCGACCGTCAGGTCGGGCCGGGCGTTGAGCAGTTGCGCCTGCCGTCGGAGCGACGAGGTGCCGACCGTCGCTCCTTCGGGCAGGTCGTCGAGTTCACGGCCGTCGGGTGTCACCAGGATGTCGCCCGCGGGGGCGCGCTCCGGAACCCCGGCGACGAGCAACTCCTCGGGCTGTTCGGTCGGCATGTCCTTCATCGAGTGAACCGCGGCGTCGACTTCTCCGGAGAGAATCTTCTCGTCGAGTGCGCGGACGAACGCCCCGGTCTTGCCGAGGCGGTGGATGAGTCCGTCCTGAATCTGGTCGCCCCGGGTCTCGACTTCGACCAGTTCCACGTCGCGGCGTCGCCCGGCGAGCGCCTCCTGTACGCTCGCGGCCTGTCGCAGCGCGAGGTCCGATCCCCGCGTCGCGAGGCGAAGCGTCCCGTGTATGCTCATGTGCGTCGGTGGGTGTCGAGCCCTGAAAAGCGCTTCAGTTCCGTCGCCGACCGAATCGAGGCGTCACTCCTCTCTCACGGCCGCCCGACGGCCTCGTGGCGCTTGTAGAGGTAGTACACAGACAGCGGGACGCTCAGGAGGAAGTTCGTCGCGAGGACGGCGAACGCCGCTCCGAGAACGTACAGCACCGGGTCGGGGCTCCAGCCCAGGTCGGCTTCCTCGACGGCGCGTGCGTCGACGTAGATGGCGACGGGGAACAGCACGGCGACGACGAGGCTCACGAGCGCCAACAGCGAGGCGACGAGGAAGAACAGCAGGCCGAAGCCCGCCGACACGAGGCCCATGAACCCCGCGATGTCGAGGCCGACGCCGAGGAGCGCGAGGAAGAACGCGCTCACGCCGAATCCCATCGAGACGACGAACAGCGCCGGCACGGCCGCTATCCAGTACCACCAGTTCGAGTCGACCGACGCGGTCGGGAGGTACTTGTCCAGTACGCGGCGGACGCTTTCGGAAGTGGACCCGGTCGAGTCGGTTCGACTGTTCGGTCCGCTCGTCCGTGTCGGACCGTCGATTCTGGTATCCGTGTTCGTCGTCGGTTCGTCGGTGGGAGGGCTCATACGGGTGGAGATAGCACAGCCCGGATGATAAACCTCGTCCGCCAGCTTGAGCTATCGACGGGCAGGTCTGTACATCACGTCCCGTTTGCCCCCGTCCACGGGTTCTTCCTCACGCGCGGAGACGACTACGTTATGGACGTGCTCATCGTCGGCGGCACCGGCCTCATCAGTACCGGAATCACCCGTCAACTCGTCGCCGCCGGTCACGACGTGACGCTGTACAACCGCGGCGAGACCGACGCCGGGATTCCCGACGGCGTCTCCGTGATTCGCGGCGACCGCACGGAGTACGAGCGCTTCGAGGAGCAACTCGGCGACCGAGCGTTCAACGCCGTCGTCGATATGGTCTGTTTCACGCCGGAAGACGCCGAGAGCGCGGTTCGAGCGTTTCGAGGGTCGGTCGACCGCTACATCTTCTGTTCGACCATCGACGTGTACTCCCGTCCGGTGGCGCGGATGCCGCTGACTGAGGAGACGCCGCGGCACCCGCCGACGAGCGACTACGGAAGAGAGAAAGCCGCCGCAGAGGACGTGTTCTTCGAAGCCTACGAGGAATCGGGCTTTCCGGCTATCGTTCTCCGCCCGTGGCACACCTACGGCGAGGGCGGGAGGCTCATCCACTCGCTCGGCGACCGACCGAGCTACATCGACCGCGTCCGCGCGGGCAAACCCATCGTCGTCCACGGCGACGGCACCTCCATCTGGGCTCCCTGTCACCGCGACGACGTGGCGCGGAGCTTCGTCGCTGCAGTGGAAGCGAAGGGGTCCGTCGTCGAGGGCGAGGCGTACCACATCACCGCCGAGGAACATCTGACGTGGAACGAGTATCATCGAGGTGTCGCCGCAGCGCTCGGCGCGCCCGACCCCGAGTTGGTCCATATCCCGTCGGACGTTCTCTTCGAACTCGCGCCCGACCGAACGCAGGGACTCAGAGACCACTTCCAGTACAGCACGGTTTTCGACAACAGCAAGGCGAAACGCGAGTTGGGCCACGAACAGACTATCGGGTGGGAAGAAGGGGTGAGGCGGACCGTCGATTGGTTGGACGAGAACGGGGAGATAGAGTCGTGGGAGACGGACCCGATACCCGATAGCGTCGTCGACGTCTGGCGAGTGGTCTGCGATCGATTCGTCTCAGGGTTCGCGTCGACTGATGCGACCGACAGCTAGCGGTATCTCGGCGCTCTCCGCGTCTTCGTCGACTCCGAGCAGCGTGAGCACGTCGCCGTAGTCGACGACGCCGTCGCCGTTCGTATCGAGCGCCGCCGTCAGGTCGTCCTCCACCGGACCGACGTAGTTCGTCAGCACCGTGTAGGCGTCGCGGTCGCGAACCGGCGCGTCCCCGGTGACGCGTCGGCGGAGTTCGTCGTCGTTTACCACCTTCGTCGCGCGCTCGCGCTCGCCGAACAGCAGCAGTGCCGTGGTCTCCCTCGAGACGTCGACGTGGTGGTGCCAGCCGAGGAACCGCTCCTCGCCGGGACCAGTCGCCATCAGCACCTGCGCCGGCCCGGTGTGCTCCTGGGTCGTCCAGTCCACACCGAGGCGGTCGGAGAGGACCTCACCGAGCGCGACGAGCAACCGGTCGAAGCTCTCGTCGGCCTGCGATTCGAGGTGCGAGATCTCCTCGTCGTCGAGTTCGACGTGGGCGTACTCCGCGACGGCGTCGGCGACGTCTGCGCCCTCCTCTATCTCCACGGCGATCCGCAGGTTGCTCGCCTCGGCGTTGGCGATTTTCCCCGTCTCGATGGGCGAGCCGTGGCTGTCGCCGGTGGCGAGGCCGCCGGTTTCGTGGTCGGAGGCGACGATGACGAGCGTGTCCTCGTGTTCTGCGGCGTACTCGCGGGCGAACGCCACGACGTCGTCGAACTCCTTCGTCTCCGCGACGGTCGTCGCGATGTCGTTCACGTGGGCGGCGTGGTCGATGCGACCGCCCTCGACCATCAGGAAGAACCCCTCGTCGCCGTCTTCGAGTCGGTCGACCGCGGTTTCGGTCATGTCGAGTAGTCCCGGAGTCGAGTCGTCGCGGTCGAGGGTGTAGGCGATGTGGCTGTCGGCGAAGAGGCCGAGCAGCCGGTCGCCGGAGGCGTCCTCTAGATCCGAAGCCTCGTACAGTAGTTCGTAGCCGTTCTCTTCGGCGGTTGTCAGCTGGTCGTCGGACCACTCGCTGCGGCCACCGCCCATCATCACCTCGGCACCGCTCGCTATCATCTGACTCACGATTTCGCTCTCCTCGTCGCGGTCACCGACATGAGAGGCGTAGACGGCCGGGGTGGCGTACGTCACACGCGTCGTCGACACCAGCCCGGTTTCCATGCCGAGTCGCTCGGCGACTTCGAGCTGGGTGGTGAGTTCGACGCCATCGTCGGTTCCCTCCTCACCGAATACCGACACCTGCCCGTTGTAGACCATGATCCCGGTCGCCAGCGCCGTGCCCGCGGCCGCGGAGTCGGTCACCTCACCGCTTCGCGAGTCCGTCTGCGTGTAGCCAGTATGAGCGAACTCCTGGAGAGCGAGACGGCCGTGGACTTCCTCTGTGACCTCTATGTGGTCGAACCCCATCCCGTCGCCGACGAGGACGATGACGTTCTTGACGTCACCGCGCTCGAACGGGCTGTCGGCCCACCCGTTCGCTTCTGACTGACGGAGTTCGTTCAGACCCGCCAATCCGCCCGCGATGCCTGCCGCACCGAGTAGGCCGAGGAAGTTCCTTCGACGCATTCATCGGAGTATCACCGAGATAACAGATGAAGCTTTGCGGTTTAATGCCGTTACTTAATCCATATTTCTATGGAAAATAACTTCCTCCGTTTAACTTTCATATTTTCGTCTCTGTTCGTCGCTCGAATGGATGTCTGACTCTAGAGAGTCTCCGACGACACCTCCCGTCCGCAGGGAAGTGTTGTCGGGGCGACTGTGACCGTACTCCCTTCGAGCGCCGTCTCTCGGACCCCCGTTCCGCGTCGTCGAAACGGAGACAAGTAGTCTGGGTCGTTCAGCGTCGGTTCGGTGGCTACAGCGCCGCTTTGTACGCTTCCAGCGTCTCCTCGATATCTTCGTCGGTGTGAGCGTAGCAGACGAACTGCGATTCGAACTGGTTCGCCGTGAGGAAAATTCCTCGCTCCTTCATCTCCTGCCAGAAGATGCGCTCCCAGCGCTCGGTTTCGGCGTTGGCCACGTCCGCGCCGGTCTTCGGACAGTAGTCGAAGCGCGGGCAGTCGACTCGTTGCTGACATCCCGCGTCGCACTGGCCGTCGAGGCTCTGCGGCCCCTCGCGGGTGAACACCGTCTTGAACATGCTGTCGCTGCCGACGACGGTGTACTCGGGCGCTTGGTCCGCACAGATGTCGGTGATGCCGCGGCGGAGTTTCTCGCCGAGACGGTTGACGTGCTCGTACACGTCGTTCTCGGCGGCGTACTTGAGGTACTCGTACCCGGCGGCCATCGTCACCGGGTGGCCCGAAAAGGTCCCCGACTGGAACACGTCGCCGCCCGGCGTGAACTGCTCGACAAGTTCGGCGCGGCCACCGACTGCGCCGACCGGGAAGCCGCCGCCGATTATCTTGCCGAACGTCGTGAGGTCGGGCGTGACGCCGAACTTCCCCTGCGCGCACTGGAGGCCGCCGACGCGGAAGCCCGTGATGACCTCGTCGAAGACGAGTAGCGACCCGTGTTCGTCACAGAGGTCTCGCAGGGCTTCGTGGTAGTCGTCGACGGGCGCGACGATGCCCATATTTGCTAACATGGGCTCAACGAGCACGGCCGCGATGTCGCCGCCGTGTTCTTCGAACACCTCGGCGACGGCTTCCTCGTCGTTGAACGGCACCGGAAGCGTGTGTTGGGCGAACGACTCGGGGATACCGCTCGTACTCGGGTGGGGGTTGTCGGGGCCGCCCTCGACGAGCGTCGACTCCTGCGCGCCGTGGTAGCCGCCCTGCATGACGACGATATTGTCCCGACCCGTGACCCCGCGGGCGAGGCGAACCGCCGAAACGGTCGCCTCGGTGCCCGAATTGACGAACCGAATCTTCTCCACGGAGGGGACGTGCCGAGCGACGAACTCGGCGTGGTCGACCTCTATCTCCGTGGGCGCGCCGTACATCGGTCCGGCGCTGGCGTACTTCTGAATCGCCGCCTGTATCGGTTCAGGGGGGTTGTGACCGTACAGCAGCGGTCCGTACCCCATCACGTAGTCGACGTAGCGGTTTCCGTCGGCGTCGACGACGTGGCCGCCGTCGCCGCGCTCGACGAAGAACGGGTACGGGCGCGTCGCGCGCACCGACGAGTTGACGCCGCCGGAGAGGACGGAGAGCGCTCGGCTGTACAGGTCGCGGGAGCGGTCGTGGTTCACGAGTCGCCTCCGCGCGAAAGCGGGTGGGTCGTGCCGCGAGCGGGCGGCGTGAACGAACTGGTCCGTTTCGACGTGGTCATGTCTCGCGGTTCGGACGCTGACGAAAAAGTAGTTACTGAGTCGCTTCTACTGCGCGGCGTCGGCTTCGGCGTCCGCCTCGCTCTCGGCTTCGTCGGCGACTTCCTCGTCTTCGAGCATCTGCGGTTTGCCGAACGGGAACGATCCGAACAGGGCGTAGTGGACGACGGAGGCGACGACGACTAATGCGACGAGTCCGAGCAGGGCGTTCTTCGCTTTCGAAGGCATAGCAGCGTGTACGAGGACCTACTCCAAGAGCGCTTCGGGAGTTCTCTCTTCGCGAAAGCCGTCCCCCCCACCGACACGTATCGGTGATCTGACGAACACCGAGTATGGATGTCTATCTCGGTGGCGAACACTCGGTCGACGAGCGTCGAAAAAAGCGTCGCGGCGACGGCCGCGCGTTCAGACCGCGTCGGGGCCTTCGTTGCCGGTCCTGACCTGCACGGCGCTCTCGACCGGAAGCACGAATATCTTCCCGTCGCCGGGTTCGCCGGTGTTCGCGGCCTCGCGGATGGCGTCGACGACGTCCTCGGCGGGGATGTCGGCGACGACACACTCGACTTTCACCTTCTGGTGGAGGTCGACGGTGTACTCCTCGCCGCGCCACTGGCCTTTCTTCGCGGACTGTGAACCACGGCCGGAGACGTTCGTCACCGTCAAAGAGGGCGCGCCCGCGGCGGCGAGTCCCTTCTTTACGTCTCCGAGTTTGTCCGGGCGGATGATGGCGACGACCATCTTGATTCCGCCGTCGTTCGGGAGTTTACTGCTCATTCGTTCTCACCTTCGTCGGTGTGCTCGGCGGTCGCACCGATAACTCCTCCGTCGGTGCGAACGCCCGACCCGTCGACGACGGGGCCGTCGGGCTGACCGAACTCGGGATAGGTGTCGACGCCGTGTTCGGAGGTGTCGAGCCCCTCGCGCTCGTGCTCGGGCGTGACGCGTGCCTCGCCGAGTGCGCGAATCGCACCGAACACCAGCGCCGTCGCGGCGACAGTCCAGATGGTGATGACGCCCGCACCGACTACCTGGGCCACTAGTTGGGCGACCGAGAAGCCGTCGACGGCGACGAACGGAAACAGGACGATGCCCATGATACCCGCAGAGCCGTGAACCGGGAACACCGCACAGACGTCGTCGATTCTGAGACGCTTCTCGACGAACTCGAAGACGACGGGCAGTTGCGCACCGGCCAGCAGGCCGAGTGCGAGCGCACCGGGCCAGACGATGGCGTCGGCGACGCCGGTGATGGCGACGAGACCGGCGAGCAGGCCGTTGGCGACGTACAGCGTGTCGACCTTCCCCGTCTTCAGCAGGGCGATGCCCGCAGCGCCGATTGCGCCGGCGGCCATCCCGAGCGTCGTGACGAGCGCGACGCGGCCGACGTAGGCGAAGTCGGCGAGTTCGGTGCCACCCTCAGCGAGCGGCGCGGCGGCGGTGCCGACGTTGAAGCCGTACCAACCGAACGCGAGGATGAGCGTCCCGAGGACGGCGAACGGCAGCGAGTGACCGGGGATGACGTTGGCGGTGCCGTCGTCGTTGAAGCGGTCCATGCGCGGGCCGATGACCCACGCCGCGGTGAGACCGGCGATGCCGCCCATCCCGTGGACGATCATGCCGCCTGCGAAGTCGTGAAAGCCCATCGACGAGAGGAAGCCGCCCGCCCACGTGAAGCCGACGACGACCGGGTAGATGACGCCCGCGAGCAGGACGGTGTAGGTGACGTACGCGCGGAGTTTCGCGCGACCCGCGACGGCCCCCGAAACGATGGTCGCGGCGGTCATCGCGAACACAGCGCCGAACAGCCAACTCACCCACGCGGTCGACCCGCCGTTGATGTAGGCGAACGACTCGGCGAAACCGGCGCCCCCGACGAAACTCGAGACTCCAGCGCCGACGAGGAAGTAGATGACGACACCGACGCTCCACGTCAGCAGGTTCTTCGTCAACTGGTTGGCGACGTTCTTCGAGCGCACCTGCCCGGCTTCCAGCATCGCGAAGCCCGCGTGCATGAAGAAGATGAGGAACGTGACGGTGAGGACCCACAGCATGTTCACGCCCTCGACGACCGCCGAGAGGTCGGACTGCAACAGGGTGTCCATCAGTTCGTCATCTCCTCGACCGATACCGACTTGTGTGGACATTCGTTCACGATTCTCCCAATTACGTTGCGATTAGTGCTCTTAATCACGTCAGAAGGTCACGGAATACTCTGTTATAAGAGTTAGTGTTAGATATTTCAATTTCTCCGAGTCCTAACTGGCCATACGGTCGCTTTAATATCGAATACATGTTGTATAAGGACGTATTCTCCACAGTTGTTCGACAAATGTTGCCGCGGATGTGGACGGTTGTGAGGGGGAACACAGCGCGTTCCGAGCGGAATCCGTCGCGCGCGCGCCGTCGATGTCGTCGCCGAGTGACCTCGGTTATAGCTGCTCTGCGATTCGCTCCGCGAAGTAGGTGAGGACGAGGTCCGCACCGGCGCGTTTCATCGAGACGAGCGACTCCATCGCCACCTCGTCTAAGTCCAACCACCCCTTCTCGGCGGCGGCGTGCAGCATCGCGTACTCGCCGGAGACGTTGTATGCGGCGACCGGGTGGTCGAACTCGCGACGAATCGCGCTCACGATGTCGAGGTAGGGAAGCCCGGGTTTGACCATCAGTACGTCCGCGCCCTGCTCCACGTCGAGTCGAACCTCGCGCAGCGCTTCCCTGGCGTTTGCGGGGTCCATCTGATAGTGCCGCCGGTCGCCGAAGGCGGGCGCGCCGTCGGCGGCGTCGCGGAACGGGCCGTAGAACGCGCTCTGGTACTTCGCGGCGTAGCTCATGATGGGAATGTCCTCGAACCCCGCCTCGTCGAGCGCGCTCCGAATCGCGCCGACCATCCCGTCGGTCATCGACGAGGGGGCGACCATCTGCGCGCCCGCTTCGGCGTGTGAGACGGCGATTTTGCCGAGCAGGCCAAGTGTCTCGTCGTTCTTCACGGTGAGGTCCGGGTCGTCTGCGGCGTGGTCTTCTAGAACCCCACAATGGCCGTGATCGGTGTACTCGCAGAGGCAGACGTCGGTGATGACGTACGCGTCCGTCTCGGCGACGACGTCGCGGGTCGCCCGCTGGACGACGCCGTCCTCGGCCCACGCGCGCGTGCCGCGTTCGTCTTTGGACTCCGGAATCCCGAATATCGTCACCGCCTCGACGCCGGTTTCGAGTACCTCCTCGACGCGGGCTACCGCGTCGTCGACGGGGACGCGCTCGTGACCCGGCATCGACTCGATGGGGACGCGCTCGTCGGTCGTCGCGTCGACGAAGACCGGTGCGATGAGGTCCGACGCCGAGACTCGATTCTCGCTCACGAGGCCGCGAACGCCGTCGCGTCGAAGCCGACGCGGGCGGTCGATGGGGTTCATACCCCGCGTACGACCGGCGGACGCAAAGTCGCGTCGCTCTCGCTTTGCGTGTGTCTCTCTTTCACTACAAAAACGATAAATGCTGCAACGACGGACGTTCTCTGTATGCTGAGCCTGCTGCTTCAGGCCAACTTCGAGGTACCCTCGACGTTGCGTAACCTGCTCGACTCCGAGTTCGCGTTTCTCCTCCTCCTGGGCGTCTTCGTTCTCGAAGGGGCGATGCTGATGTACTTCATGCCGAGCGAACTCGTCGTTCCCGGGGCCATCTTCGTGTTCGGTGCGTCCATCGAGACGGCCATCCTCATCATCGGTATCGCCGTCCTCGGCGCGACGATGGGGCAGTTCGCGCTGTTCATGGTGGCGAAGCGCGGCGGTCGCGAGTATCTGCTGCAGAAGCGCTGGTTCCGCGTGAGCGAGGAGCGACTCGACAAGTTCGACGGCTGGTTCGACCGTTGGGGGCTCATCGTCATCCCCGTGAGCAACACGCTCCCGTTCACCCGCGGCATGCTCACCGTTCCGGCGGGCTTCTCGGAGATGCGTAGCCGCGACTTCGTCGTGCTGTCGGCGCTCGGGACTCTCTCGTTCGAGACGCTCCTGGCGCTTCTGTACTTCGTCGTCCTGCCCTACGTCTGAGGGTCGTGGTTCCTTTCGGTCGCTCTCTCCGACGGTCGACGTTACTTTGCGTCGTCGCGTGGACGTACTGACCATGCCCGGCCCCGTCTTCCTCGTCGGCGACCGCGTCGAACTCCGGACCGTCGAGCGCGAAGACCGCGAGTTCATCGCCCGTCACCGCAACGACCCCGCCTTTCGCTGCCTTCTCGGCGACGCCCGCCCGATGAACCTCTCGGCGGCGACCGATTACTTCGAGTCGGTCGTCGGCAGCGACGACGGCGAGACGTTCGTGGTCACGGCCGAGGACCGCCCAGTCGGCCTCGTCTTCTTCTTCGATCTCGACGAGCGAAACGGCACCGCCGAACTCGGGTACTGGGTCACCGCGGAGGCGCAGGGACGGGGCTACGCCACCGACGCCGCCCGGACGCTCGCGCGCTACGCGTTCGACGAACGCCGCCTCGAAAAGCTCACTGCACAGGTCGTCGCGTCGAACGCGGGGTCCGCGCGGGTGCTGGAAAAGATTGGGTTCCGCGAAGAGGGCATCCTGCGCGAACACGAGTTCGTCGACGGACGGCGCATCGACCTGCGCGTGTTCGGACTCTTGGCGTCGGAACTCGAACGCTGAACGGTTTCGCCGCACCCGACGTCAGGCTACTAACGCTACCTGTCCGCAAAACGTTCGTCAGTCTCTCACCCGTGACTCACTCCGCTCGGTCCACGTCTACTCGACGCGGACCGTCAGTCTTTCACCCGTGACTCACTCCGCTCGGTCCACGTCGATCCGCTCCCGAAGGGCTTCCAACTCGTCGGATTCGGCGAGTTCCTCCATCCGCTCGCGGAAATGCTCCTCGCAGAGGCCGACTCGAACGCCGTCTTTTCCGGCGGCAAAAGCGGCATCTCGGTCGCAGTAGTGGCACTGCATACCCGTTCTTTCGTTCCCGATCGGTTTAAGCCACCGCTTCGGGTAGCCGAGTGCGAATCGCCGCAAACGCTTTCCGGGGAACCCCGCAGACGCCCAGTTCCGTTCCGTGAGCGTCGCTTCCGCCGGTCGCGAGCACCCCTTCGCGCTCGACGACTTCGTCGACGAGCGACTCGTCCACCTCGAAACCGTACGGGTAGTAGCGCTCGACGGCGTCCAACTCGGTCGCCAGCGACAGCGCCGCCTCGGGGTCGTCGTATCGGAAGGGATGCGCCAGCGAAACGACCGAACACGCCTCCGAGAGCAGCTCGACGCCCGTCTCGAACGTCGGAATCTCGCGCGGCACGAAACACGGTCCGTCGTCGCCGATGAGATGGTCGAACGCGCCCTGATAGTCGTACTCCGCGTCACTCGCGTCGATAGCGCGGGCGACGTGCGGGCGGCCGATACCCGGACGGGGTTCGACGTCGAGGTCGACGTCAACGTACGACTCGACGCGCTCGATCAGTTCCGCGCCGCGTTCGACGCGATTTCGCTGGAGTCGGTCGAGTTCGTCGGTCAGCGCGGGCGTCCGTCGGACGCCGTAACCCAGCAGGTCGACCTGTCGTTTCCCGGTGTCGCCGGACGCCGTCTGGCCGTCCTCCGAAGTTCGTGCGGAGACGTCGACGCGGAGTTCGAGGCCGTGAATCACGGTGACGCCGTCGCGGACGCTCACCGGCGCGTCGAGCCCCGGGTGGAACGTGTCGTGGTCGGTCACGGCGACGACCTCGACGCCGCCCGCCCGCGCGGCCGTCGGAAGCGCGTCGAGCGTCAGTCGTCCGTCCGAGGCCGTCGTGTGGACGTGGAGATCGGCGGCGATATCCATGGCCATCGCTCGACCGCCGCCGACAAAAGCGCCGCGCCGCCCGTCGGTCACTCGCTCCGGTTGTCATTAAGGACCATTAAGGAAATGGGGTTCCTCAATCGTGACTAATGATGTGCATGGAAAATCATTATAAACTCGCGAGGCGTCGTCGTAATCGATGCGCCTGAACAGAACCGGCGACCTCGTTGCCAACCACGAGTACCCAGCGACCACCGACGAACTCGTCAGCGCCTACGGTACAGAGACGATTCACCTACAGAACGGTTCGGAGACGGTCGGAACCGTGCTCGAACGCTTCGGCGCACAGACGTACGCCGACGCGGAGGAGGTGTACGAAGCGCTTCTCACCGGTGTCGGCCACGAAGCCATCGGACGACGGTTCTACAGCGACCGGGACGCGCCGACGCTCGGGGAGGGTAACTCCGGTCAGGTCTCGTTCTGACGCCGTAACCCGTCCATCCGCCGGGCGCGTCGGGCCGCCAGTACGCCGACCCGCCCATCGCCGCCGGATTTTTGACTCGATTCAGACCCACTCGACGGCGTCGTCGAGGTCCAGCGGAACGCTTCCTTTCCTGTACGCCTCAACGTCTCCCGACGGCCGCGTCCGGAAGACGACGGCCGGCCGGTGTCTCACGTCGGGTTTCTCGCCGCGGACCGCCCACCAGTCGTCGTCCGGGAACGACGAGCAGTCGACGAACAGCGTGACGCCGCCGCCGTGTCGCTCTAATTGTCCCGACGTCTTGGTCTCGGCGGTGTCGCGAACGGCGGCGACTGGCGTGCCCGCACTCCGGCGGTCGGTCGGTAGTGGCCGGGTCACCTCGACGAGCGTCCCCTCGCCGTCGCGCTCGGCCCGGTAGTCCAGCGAGTGACCGGTCGTCACTTCGATTTCGGGCGTGATGTCGTAGCCGGCCTCGGTGAGCAGCGCGGCGGCGTTGAACTCGCCCATCGAGGCGGTCATCCGAACCAAGTCGAGCTGTTTCGAGGTGCCGAGCTTTCCGGCCATCAGTTCGCGGTACTCGTCGAGGACGCCCGTCTTCAGAAACGACTCGTAAAACGAGAGCGCCTCGTCGCGTGTCGCGTCCGGGAAGCCGGCGGCGTGTTCGTCGAAGAAACGTCGCGTCGTGTGTCGGCCGTCCTTCGAGAGGAAGACGGGCAGAAAGAACCACGAGAGGTGCGGGAACGGTTCGAGCCACGGCGTCTCCTCGTACAACTGCGCGAGCAGTTCGCGCTCGGCCCACCGGCGGACCGGATAGGGAACCTCGGTGAAGCTGAATTTCTCCGTCCGCCAGAGCGTGCTCGGCGTCTCGGTGTTGCCGAGCCAGTACGCGCCGTCGTCGTCGTCCCAGCAGAAGAGCGCAGTGTCGCCGTTGTCCATCTCGAAGCGCCGCGCCTCGTACCCCGAGGGCGGTCTGTACCAGGGCCGCTTCATCGTCGCGCCGAGATTCGAATCGAGATGAGAGTATACGTCGTGTCGGACGCGCTGTTCGGTCCATCGACCGGGCGCGTACCGGAACCGCAGAGGTCGTGCCACGACGCCGAGTTACCCGTGGGGGACCTTACGTGTTCCGTGCGCGCAGTCCGTGTCCGAAACCTGACGAACCGTTATGTATTTATAGAGGAATTGTTAAGTGATGACATAGCATGTCAATGGGTGCCTATGATGAAGACGAACACGAGCGTCGTGCGCAGAAAACCAGTCAGGTCGACGCGGACTTCGACGAGGCGCGCACGGAGTTCCGTGGACGTCTCGAATACGATTCCGGCGACTCGGCCGAGGACCTGCTCGCGCAGTTCCGCAAGCTGAAAGGCGAACGCTGACCGCTCAGTCGCCTTCCTGGACCTCCACCGTCAGTACCGCAAGTACCGAGACGACAGTCACCGCGACGACGTGGCCGCCGACGGCGAACAGCAACACCGGTCGGTCGACGATGAACGGCACGAGCGCCAGCTGTGCGAGACCGAAGACGACGTTGGTCAGGTCCACACGTCGCAGCGCCGCGGCCGTCTCCGCGTCGAACGAGAAGCGATAGGAGCGCCACAGCGCGACGACCGACGCCCACCACGAGGTGCCGATGCGGTAACAGAGGTCCCAGAGGACGAGTAGCATCAGGTACACCGGAATCACGTCCGGTCGCTCGCCGAACAGCGTCTCGACGAGCGGGTTCGCCGCCCGTTCGGGGTCGAAGACGAACAGATGCGTAACCAGCGCGACGAACGCTAGCACCGCGAGGACGACTTCGACACTCGACCCGAACAGCAGTCGCTGGTACGACTCCGGCAGCACCAGCGAGCGCGTCCCGTCGCCGATGCGAACCATCGCGAGGCTACCTACTGCGGCGACGAAGACGGCGGCCGTTCCGGCGAGCGCGGCGTCCCAGAGATCGTACGCCCACGCCAGAAACAGGAGCGACACCTCGAAGATCGCTATCTGCAACAGCACCGCCTGCCAGTCGGTCAGATCGATGCCCGGGAGCGCTCCCACGATGCTCTCGTACACCCACGTATCGCCGTACTCCGGTTCCGTCACCTCGTCGCACCGTTGCCGTCGCTGCTGCATCTCGTCTCGTGTCCCGTCGCCTCGTCGCTCAGTTGGTTTTCGGCGCACTCGTCGCGTCCGTCACCGCCGTCGTCTCGCTCGCCTCGTCGGTGCCGAGCGCCGCCGCCACCGCCTCCTCGAACGGCGTCGACTCGAACTCGACGATCTCCCTGATTCGGGTGTCGTCGACGACGACGGGATTTTTCAGCCCGTCGATGAGCGGGCGGGCGATGCTCGCCGGCACGTCGGTCACCAGCCCGACCCAGTACGTCGACAGCCGCGGCGTCAGCACCGGCACGGGAACGATGCGCAGACGTCGACCCAACTGTCGGGCCGTCTCGCGCAGCATCTCGTCGTACGTCACGACGTCGGGACCGCCGATTTCGTACGTCCCACCCGCCGTCTCCGGGTGGTCGAGGACGCCGACGAGGTACGCTACCACGTCGTCGATGGCGATGGGTTGGCACTTCGTCTGCACCCACCGCGGCGTCACCATCACCGGCAGTCGGCGCGCCAGTTGCTCGACGAGCTCGAAACTCGCGCTCCCGTCGCCGATGATGATGGCCGCCCGGAGCGTCGTCAGATCAAACTCGCCCTGCGAGAGGATGTACTCGACCTCCCGCCTCGACCGGAGATGTTTCGACAGTTGGTCACGCTCCTCACCGAGTCCGCCGAGGTAGAGCACGCGCTCGACGTCGGTGTCGTTCACGACGCGGACGAACCGCCGCGCGATGCGCCGGTCGCGCTCCTCGAAGTCGTCGCCGGCTTGCATCGAGTGCACGAGGTAGTACGCCGCCTCTATCCCCAGCCCGTCCAGGAGCGTCGACAGCGACTGCTCACCGGTCGGTCCGTCGCCGACGACGAGTTCACAGGCGTCCGGTTCGAGCAGGTCGCCTTCGACGATGTCGACGCCCGACGGCGCGTCGAACGCCTGCGCGTCGCGGACCAGAACCGTCACGTCGTGTCCGGCGGTCCGCAGCGCCGGAACCAACTGTCCGCCGACGAACCCTGTCGCACCCGTCACGAGGACCTTCATGTCTCAAAAATGGAGCGTGAGTCGGTTAACTGTTCTCGCCGCCGCTGTCTCACCACTCGCTCGTCGGCGGCGCGCCCCGGCGCTCCTCGAACGCCGACCGCTCCGTGGCGTCCCCCGCGTCGCTCCCGCGGCGACCGGCGCGGTCGATCCACGCGTCGATGACCGTCCCGGCCCACGAGTCCGCCTCCTGCGCACGTCCCCGTGCCCGTTCGGCTTTCTCCGCGTCGACGGCCGTGGTCCCGGGACGCGATCCGGCGGCGACTCCGACGAACAGCGCGCGGTCGGCCACCGTCGTCTCGCCCGCTGCGAGGCGCTCGACGACGCCCGTCAACTCGTCGACATCGGGGTAGACGAACAGTTTCGCCCCCAGCGCTTGTGGGCCGAGCGCGAGTCCCCGGAGTTTCTCGGGCGGATCGGCGTCGAGGAGTCGGTCGCCGCCGTAGGCGCGCTCGACGCGCTCGCACTCGGTCTCCTGGTCCAGCGTGAGGTTCTGTCCGGGGTAGTCGCCGCAGGTCGCGGGGTATAGAGCGGAGTCGTGGATACGGCACCGAAGCGTCTCCGGGTCGAGAAAGGTGCAGGCGTCGAGCCACGTCGGCTCCGTACCGAACGGACCGACCGGTTTCGGCGGTTTCCGGAGGCCGACGTAGAAGACGGGTCGGCCGTCGAGCGCGGCGAGGTCGTAGCCGTCGACGCGCGCCGACGTCGTCTCCTCGTCGGCGCGGAACAGCCGTGGCGTCATCACGTCGCCGAGTCCCTCGTTGAGGAACGCCTTCACCTCGTCGCGCGTCAGCGGCACGAGATTGTAGGTGTCGTCGAGCGGGTCGCGCCGTCCGCGACGCTCGTGGTCGAGCGTTCCGGGCGCGATGGGTCGCCAGTCGATGCAACAGCCCGCGCACCCCTCGCAGTTCACCTTCATGTGAGAGACGTCGGGGCGACGGCTGTTAAGCAGTCGCACGCGGCCCGAAGGGGTCTTCCGTCGCCTCGCCTGTGGTTCGAGCATGGCGAAGGCACGCTGCGACGGCTGTGGGCTGAGAATCCGCATCAGCGGGGGTATCGGCGACTTCTGGAGCTTCGACTACGGGCCCTCCGGGGGGATGGCGCTCGAACTCGCCGACGGAACCGACTGTCTGCTCTGTTTCGACTGCATCGAACAGCTGCCCGAGGACCGCGACGTCACGGCGGCCGACGTGAAGGCGCTGTAGTGTGACGGCGGGTGTGCCGACTCCGGCAGGTGCGCCGACTCCAGCGGCGAGCGTGTCGACTCCGACCGCCGCCGCCGAGTCGGTGGCTTTAGGCCGCTGCCCGCGGTGGCTCCCCGCGTGGACCCCGAGCGCATCTTCGACGCCTTCCCCGCGCCAAGTTACCGCGGCAATCAGGAGCGAGCGCTCCGGGACATTGGAGACGCGTTTGCCGCCGGAAACGACGTGGTACTCGTCCGCGCGCCGACCGGCAGCGGCAAGTCCCTCCTGGCGCGCGCTATCGCCGGTTGTGCGCGCACCGTCGAGGAGTCCGAACCGAAACACGCCACGGACGCCTACTACACCACGCCGCAGGTCTCGCAACTCGACGACGTGGAGAGCGAGTCGCTGCTGGACGATTTGAGCATCATTCGCGGCAAGCGCAACTACAACTGCATCCTCCCGGGCGAGCACGACACGCCCGTCAACCGCGCGCCGTGCGTCCGCCAGAAAGGGTTCGACTGCACGGTTCGGCACCGGTGTCCGTACTTTTCGGACCGCGCCATCGCCTCCTCGAAATCCATCGCGGCGATGACGCTCGCGTACTTCATGCAGACGGCAGGAAGCGACGTGTTCAGAAAGCGCGACGTGGTGGTCATCGACGAGGCCCACGGCCTCGCCGAGTGGGCCGAGATGTACGCGACCATCGAACTGAGCCCCCACACCGTCCCCGTCTGGGACGACGTGGGTATCCCCGACGTCGCCGCCGCGGACGACGCCACCGAGCGCGCGTCCCGCTTCGCGGAGACGCTCTCGGGCGTCTGCGAACGCGCGAAAGACGAACTGTTGACGAAACCGGAACTCACACCCGAGGAGGCCGCCCGCCGCGACAGACTCCAGGAACTGCGCTCGGAACTCGACTGGTTCGTCAAGGACTACCGCGACCCGGCGAGCGCCACCACGTGGGTCGTCGATCAACCGGGAGGCGAGGGCACACAGGTCGTCATCAAACCGCTGAACCCCGAAAAATACCTCCACCACACGGTCTGGGACCGCGGCAACAACTTTGCGCTGCTGTCTGCGACGATTCTCAACAAGGACGCGTTCTGTCGGCAGGTCGGCCTCGACCCGAAAGACGTTGCGCTGGTCGACGTGCCGCACACCTTCCCCGTCGAGAACCGGCCGCTGTACGACGTGACGCAGGGCCGGATGACGTTCGAGCACCGCGACGAGACTATCCCCAAAATCGCCCGACTCGTCGTCCGCCTGATGGCGAGACACCCCGACGAGAAGGGGTTGATCCACGCGCACTCCTACAGCATCCAGGAGCGACTCGCCGACCTACTGGTCGACTTCGGCGTCGGCGAGCGCGTCCGGACCCACAGCAAGGAGAACCGCGACGCCGAGTTGGACGCGTGGAAGGCGAGTTCGGACCCCGAACTGTTCGTCTCGGTGAAGATGGAGGAGGCGCTCGACCTGAAGGGTGACCTCTGTCGGTGGCAGGTGCTCTGCAAAGCGCCCTACCTCAACACGAGCGACTCGCGCGTCGCGCGCCGCCTCGAAGAGGGGCAGTGGAGTTGGTACCACCGCGCCGCCCTCAGAACCGTGATTCAGGCGTGCGGGCGCGTCATTCGTGCACCCGACGACCGCGGCGCGACGTATCTCGCCGACTCCAGTCTCCTGGACCTGTTCGAGCGCGCGCGGGCCGACATGCCCGACTGGTTCGCCGAGCAGGTCGACCGCACGGAGGAACCGAAACTCCCCGAGTTCGACCCGCGGACGGCGCTTTCCGGCCTCGACGGCGGTGGCACCGGCACGCTCGGGAGTTCGTCGGACTCCGGTACGAACGACAGTTTCGGCGGCGACAACCGCGGGTTCGGCCGCCGTCGACGACGCGGCAACAGCGGCGTCCGCTCCAGCGAGGAGGAACGGAAGAACCACCCGCTGTCGGACGTGTGGGGCGACGGCTGAACGAGGGACGGAGACCCACTCGCTGTCCCCGACTGCCCGCTCTCACTCGCTCGACGCACCCGTCTTAGAACAGACTCGCGCCCGCGTAGACGACGGACGATCCGATCATGAGCACGACGAAGAAGATGGCAATCCACTGCTGTCGGTCCATACATCCGCGTTCGGAGCACCCCCATTTGTAGCTGTTCCTCATCGCTCGGCAGAATTTGCCGAACACATATGACACGATTGTTCCCTATCTTAGTTGATTGTCTCACTTCAACCGATTTTCTTTGCTATTTCTCAATGTAATGTGGGTGCTACTCACACGTAGTGGCACGTGCTCCCACGATAGCTTTACATGCGCGTATTCTGTAGCAGTTCTCGAACGCAGATGCACACTCACTCCCTCACGACGGCGCTGACGCTGTATCGCAGCGGAACCCTGACACTCGCGCAGGCCGCTTCCCGCGCCGGGAAGTCGCAAGCGGAGTTCCGGAAGGTGCTCGCCGCTCACGGCATCGCGCTCCACGATGCCGCGCCGCCGTCCACCGAGTCGGGGACCCCCGCCCGCGCCGACTGAGTTCGCTTTTCGCTCCGAGTCGTCTGTGAAACTTCGCGGAGCGGCGCGTCCGTTTTCTCTCCCTCACTCCCCGTCGACGGCGTCTTCGGGGAGGATATGCAGTCCTGCTCGACTCTTCAGTACCGACACCGTCTCGGCGTCGGCGTCGAAGTAGGAGGGTCGAGCGATGGTCTTCGACTGGAACGTCTCGGGGTCGAGCACCTGTACCGCGTGGTCGTCCTCGACGGCGACGACGGTGGTTTCGGCGGCGTCGTCGACCGACCCGAGTTCGCGAGCGTCTGGCGTTTCGCCCTCCTCGAAGCGCGCCTCGTAGCGGTCGCCCGACGTCAGGCGCGTCCCCTTCAGGTTACCTTTGACGCTGCGGACGAGCACCGGTCCCTCGTCGTCTCGGGGGTCGATAATCGTGCCGGGGGTGTACTGCGGGAGACGGACCGCGTAAGTGACGCGGTACACCTCGTTGCCGTCGCTGTCCTCGGTGACGAGCGTCGGGTAACTCTCGACGTTTCCGCCGAGTTCGCGGGTGATACGCGTCGCCACCGCCTGCCCGAGTTGGTTCGTCGAGAGTTTGATGTCCGTGCCGTCGGCGACCTCCTTCGACTCGGTGATGAACGCGTTCCGGTCGCCCGCTTCCTCGCGCTTGGCGACGAACTCCTCGGCGATGTCGACCGCTCTCGCTTGCTCGTCGGGTGTCGGCTCGCGGCTCTCCGCGCGGACCTGAATCTCGCTGGCGTAGTAGCCGCCGGCGATGCGCCCGCAACGCTGGCACGTCTCCCGGGAGATGTAGACGGGGACGACGACCTCCTCTTCGACGTACGTCCCGCGGACGACGCCGGAGAACTGGCAGTGCATCCGAATCGTGTTCTGATCGACCTGCTCGGGTTCGACGGCCCACGCCACGTCGCGGGCTTTGAGGTGGACGCCGAGCGACTCGCTGACGGCGTCGACGGCGACGTCGGTGTAGTCGCGCGCGCCGACGTCGACCCAGCGGTTGCCGCGGTGGACCGCCCCGCAGTTCGCGCAGACGCGGACCGTCACCCGGTCGGGCGCGTCCACGAGGTCGAAATCGTCGAAGTAACACTCGTTGCAGAGCACTTCGTCGCGTTCGCGCGGCGCACCGGGGAGCGGTTCGGACCGCTCCTCGACCGGATTTCCGCAGCGCGGACAGAACTCGCGCGATTGACTCATTGTCCCCGCTACGCCGCTCGGATGTTTAAGACCGACGACCTGCCGGTTCGACCGCCGCTCGGGCTCTCGCGTTCACTCGGCTTGCTCCGACTGGTGCGACTCCAGTATCGCTCGCGCCTCCTCGTTCGACACCTGCTCGAACGAACGGTAGTACTGACCGACCGCTTGGAAGAACTGCGGTGACTCGACGCAGGCGAACGCGTCCAACTCGGTCGCGAGTCGCGAGCTTGCATCGGCGGACGCAACCGGAACCGCGAGGACGACGTGCGCCGCCCCGGCGTTGCGAATCTGCCGGAGGCAGGCGATAGCCGTCGCCCCGGTCGCGATGCCGTCGTCGACGAGAACTACTCGTTTACCCCTCATCTCGGGCACCGCCTCCCCGCCGCGATACGAGGCGACTTTCCCGCGCGCGTTCTCGGCCTCCCTCTCTCGGACCGCTTCGACGTACTCCGCCGAGACGCCGAGGCGGTCGACGAGGTCGTCGTTCAGCCAGACGCTCCCGTCGCCCGCGACGGCCCCGATGGCGAGTTCTGGATTGCCCGGCGCGCCGAGTTTCTGCGCGACGACCACGTCCAGGGGGACGTCGAGTCGGTCGGCGACGACCCGGCCGACCGGGAGACCGCCGCGCGGAATCGCGAGCACGAGGTCGGCGTCGACACTCTGTCGTTCGAGCAGGTCGGCCAACCGCTCGCCCGCGTCGGTTCTGTCGTCGAACACCATACGCTATGGTGTGCTACTCGTTCGCAAAAAACCACCGCGGGTCAGTTCGCGAGGAGGTCAGGGCCGTCGACCGATTCGCCGGCCGCGCCCCGCCACGAGTGAACGGGTCGCCAGTCGAGCAATCGCTCGGCTTTCGCCGTCGACAGCGCCGACGCCGCTCCCTCCAACCGGCAGTCGTCCGGCAGCGCACCGAACTGTTCCTCGACGGCGTCGAGCGTCGCGACGCCGAGGTAGTTCTCCGCGGCGGCGGCGTGGAACACTTCGTGGCCGTCGAACTCGGTTTCGAGCGTCGTCGCGACGAGCGACGCCACGTCGCGCACGTCGACGTAGGACCAGAAGTTGCCGACGCCCGCGTCGAGGTCCATCTCCGAGAGCGGTCTGTCCTCCCGAAGGTCGTCGCGGTCCCGGCAGTTGTACTCGCCGGGGTACTGAATCCACGACGGTCGAATCGACGCGACCGAGACGCCGTAGCGCCGGACGACCATCTTCGCGAGTTCCTCGCCGACGACCTTCGAGGTGCCGTAGGGGTCCTCCGGACGAAGCGGGTGGTCCTCGGTGATTGGGAGTTCGTCCGGCAGCGGCGTCTCGCGGGCGAACGGGAACCCGTACGCGCTCTCGCTCGACGCCCAGACGACTTTCGCCTCTCGCCGCGCGGCGGCGACGAGGACGTTGTACGTCGCCATCGTGTTCGTCTCGAACACCCGTCCGCCAGCGTGGCGCGTCGGCGACGGGAGCGCCGCCCAGTGGACGACTGCGTCGGGGTCGAGGTCGGAGACGAGGTCGAACGCCTCGCCGCGGTCGGCGAGGTCGGCGGCCCGGAAGTCGATTCGCGGGCGTTCCGGCACCTCGAACCCCGGTTGCGAGCGGTCGACGCAAATCACGTCGTAGTCGTCGGCGAGACGGTCGACGACCCAACGACCGGAGCGGCCGAGGCCGCCGGTGACGAGTGCGGTGTCCATACGCGATAGAGAACCGTGGGGGCAAAGTAGCCTCGTCCGTCCCGCCCGGATTGCCGCGGTCGTCTCGGCCGCGTCGCACGGCCGACTTCGACCGTCACTATCGACGACCGGTCGGATTCCGTCCCCGACTTTCGAGTATCGCACTAGCCGACCGCGATTTCCGACAGGGTTTATGCTTCGCGGGCGGTACGTTCGGGCATGGAATGGAAACCCGACTGGGGGCTTCGCGGGCGCATGGCGCTCACGATGTTCCTCCTGTTCGCCCTCTACATCGTCTTCGTGGGGGTACTCTCCCAAATCGGCTACTCGTACATGCTGATATTCGTGGGCATCTTCTTCCTCGCCCAGTTCCTCTTCAGCGACAAGCTCGCGCTGTACAGCATGGGCGCGAAGAAGGTGAGCGAGGACGAATATCCGCAGTTGCACGCGATGGTCGGCCGCCTCTGCCAGCAGGCTGACCTCCCGAAACCCGACGTCGCCGTGGCACAGTCGCGCGTCCCGAACGCGTTCGCCACTGGCCGCTCGCAGAAGAGTTCGACCGTCGCCGTCACCACCGGCCTCTTACAGACGCTCGACCAGGAGGAACTGGAAGGCGTGATGGCACACGAACTCGCGCACGTGAAGAACCGCGACGTGATGGTGATGACCATCGCCTCGTTCCTCTCGACGGTCGCGTTCATGATCGTCCGCTGGGGCTTCTGGTTCGGCGGCGGCAGCCGCCGCGAAGGTGGCGCACCCGTCATCGTCGCCATCCTCGTCTCGCTCCTCGTGTGGATCGTCTCGTTCCTGCTCATCCGGGCGCTCTCACGCTACCGCGAGTACGCCGCCGACCGCGGCGGGGCGACCATCACGGGCAAGCCGGGCGCGCTCGCCTCCGCGCTCCTCACCATCGACGGCCGGATGGACAACGTGCCGAAGGAGGACCTGCGCGAGCAGTCGGAGATGAACGCGTTCTTCATCATCCCCATCCGCAGCGGCTTCATCGGCAAGATCGCCAGCACCCACCCCTCCACCGAGAACCGCGTCGAGCGGCTTCGACAACTGGAGCGCGAGATGGAAGGGATCTGAGGCCGCTGGCGGCACAGTACAGATTTTCTACGCGTGCGCCGCGAGGACGCTGGCGACGACGTAGGTGCTCCCGGCCATCAGCGCGATGTGGGGCGCGAACGCCTTCAGCGCGCGCTCCTTCGAGTCCGTCATCGTCGTCGCGACCTGCCAGGCGATCACCGCGCTCCAGAGCACCGCGAGCCAGAGCCAGCCGGTGACGAAGAACTGGTCCCACGCCGCGACGAGGCCGGGGCTCGCTCCCGCGGGGAGGGCTAGCGGTACGCCGAGCCCTCGTGCGAACACGTTCAGCGTCTGTCCGCCCTCTTCGAGGAGCCCCCCGACGACGTGGTCGCCGAGCGTGAACATGATGCCGAGCGGCGCGTACGCCAGCCCGAACTTCGTGAACGACTCGGTCCAGTCGAGTCCACCCCAGTCGCTCGCGACGCGGTTGACGGCCGCGAACCCGAGTATCGTCGCGGCGATGCTCGCGACGTAGGCCGCAGTCGGCGCGAGCAACCCGGGGAGGCTCCCGACGAGCGCGGTCTCCTCGATGGCGGCACCGAGCACGTGGTCGATGGGGAAGACCGCCCAGATGAGGAGCGCGACGAGCGCCTCGTCGACCAGCGGGATACGCTCGGTGACTGCCTTCGCGCCCGGCCAGCGGAACCGCAGCTCCACGTCCTCGTCGGGCTGTTCAGTCGTACAGTTCATGCAGGCGGTACACCGGCGGTCGGTACTCAGAAACTCGCTCTTGTACTCGAGCGTCGCGCACTGGACGCCGGTCTCTCTGTTCTGCGCGATTTCGAGCGGCGAGAACTTCGAGGTGACGCTCATCACGCCCGTCGCCGGACAGACGTACCTGCAGAACGCCTGCCGCTGGTAGACGAGGCTCACGGCGAGGGCGACGCCGAGAATAGAGAGCCAGTAGTAGGGAACGAGTCGCGGCGTGTACGCGACGCCGACCTTGTACATGGGCCACCGCGCGAGCGCGAACGTGAGCGCGGTCAGCGAGAGGACGGAGACGGGGAGACCCACCACGAGCCACTTCCGAGTGTACATCGGGAAGTGCCGACGGAGGCCGAACCGTTGGGTGAACCGCACCATCGCTCCGATGGGACAGAAGTAACACCAGATTCGACCGAGAAACACGAGGCTGAGAAGCATCACGGGCGTCCACCAGAGACCGAAGAACGCGACGCTCCCGAAGTTCTCTCCCGCGTCCGTCGGTCCCGCGGCGGCGCGGTAGGTGGCGTAGAAGAAGAGCGCAACCGTGACGAGGTTGACCGCGTGCTGTACGTTCTTGTTCGTGAACAGGAAGCGGAACGCTGCGCTGTCCGTGAGAGTGATTCCGCCGCCCGTAGTCCGGTCTTTCGACATCGGTACTCGTTTCGCCCGGGCGACTATCACCTATCTGGTATGATAGACGAACGAGGGGGGTATTTCTCGCCTCGTCTCCGAGATCGCCGCGGCCGCCTTCGGTAGAAACGCCCTAAACCCGGGCGCGCCAACGAGAGGACTATGGGACTGTTCGACTCCATCCGCTCGGTGCTCGGTCTCCGCGCGGAGGCGGACGCGACTCGCGAGGCCGACCCCGAGGACCTCTTCGGGATGTCGACGGCGTATCTCACGATGCAGGCCGACCTCGGCTACGACTCCGTCGGCGCGGCGGCGCTCTGCTTCTCGTCGGTCGACAGCACGGACTTCACCGAGACGCTCGACGAAGTCGAGGCCATCCTCCACGCCGGCAGCGAGGAGACGGGGACGACGTTCAGACGCCACGCCGACAGCCACGGCTACCAGTGGGTGATACTGGAGGACAGCGACCCCGAGGACCTCGTGACGAGCATCCACTTCGCCGCCGACGAGTTCATCGAACGCGGCTACGGTTCTCGACTTCTGGCCGCCGTCTTCGGCTTCGAGAAACCCGACGAGGACGTGCGCGCGTACTGGATCTACTCGTTCCGCCGCGGCGCGTACTACCCGTTCGCCCCGAAAACCGGCCACGAGCGGAACCAGCGCGTCGAGTTCAAACTTCAATCCGTCCTCGACGGCGAACTCGGCATCGAAGACGACGAGCGCTACTGGTACCCGCTGTGGCCCGACGAGCGCGGCGGCCACCCCTGGGACTGACTCTCGCGTTCTCGCTCTCTTCTTTTGAACGTCCGGCCCGACCGACTTTCGATCCCGCCGCCCGCACCCATTTTCACTTTCACTCTCCTGTTAACGAGGCTTTATGTCCGGTGGGGCGTAAGCCGAATGTACAATGGCAGATGACGACCTCGAAAACCTCCCAGGCGTCGGCCCCGCAACCGCAGACAAACTCATGGAAGCCGGCTATCGGACGTACGAGAGCATCGCCGTCGCGAGTCCGAGCGACCTCGGCTCGAAGGCCGATATCGGCGAGAGCACGGCCAACGACGTCGTGCTCGCCGCCCGCGACGCCGCCGACATCGGCGGCTTCGAGACCGGTTCGGCGGTGCTCGAACGCCGCGAGACCATCGGTAAGCTCAGCTGGCAGATTCCCGAAGCCGACGACCTCCTCGGCGGCGGTCTCGAAACCCAATCCATCACCGAAGTGTACGGCGAGTTCGGCGCGGGTAAGTCCCAGATAACCCACCAGATGGCCGTCAACGTCCAGCTTCCGAAAGAGCAGGGCGGCCTCCGCGGCTCCTGCATCTTCGTCGACTCCGAGGACACGTTCCGACCGGAGCGTATCGACGATATGGTCCGCGGTCTCGACGACGACGTACTGCAGGCGACGATGGACGACCGCGAAATCGAGGGCACCCCGGCCGACGACGACGCGATGGAGGAACTGATCGACGACTTCCTCGACAAGATCCACGTCGCGAAGGCCTTCAACTCCAACCACCAGATGCTCTTGGCCGAGAAGGCCGAGGAACTCGCGAGCGAACACACCGACACGGAGTGGCCGGTTCGCCTCCTCTGCGTGGACTCGCTGACGGCGCACTTCCGCGCCGAGTACGTCGGTCGCGGGAACCTCGCCGACCGCCAGCAGAAACTCAACCGCCACCTCCACGACATCGACCGCGTGGGCAACCTCCACAACTGCGTCATCATCGTCACGAACCAGGTGTCCGCCAACCCCGACGCGTTCTTCGGCGACCCGACCCAGCCTATCGGCGGCAACATCCTCGGCCACAAGTCGACGTTCCGGATGTACCTCCGCAAATCGAAGGGCGACAAGCGTATCGTCCGCCTCGTCGACGCGCCGAATCTCCCCGACGGCGAAGCCGTCATGCGTGTCAAGAACGAAGGCCTGAAGCCCGAATAACCCCGATAAAATCCTCTTCTAACTGTCTCGGCCGACGCTGAGATTCATCATCTCGCCGCCGCACACCGAACAGTGCCCCGGCGGCGCGTTCGTTCGCACGCGGTGGCCGCAGTTGCTGCACTCGTACGTCTGCGTGGGATGCTGTATCATACCACCGCTACGCTACACGCGAGCGTATCCCTTTGCATCGTCGTCTCGACCTGAGAGACAGGGCCGGGAGAAAAATCCTCAGAACCCTCTATCAGTCACCGAGAGCCGTCCAGCGGCCGATACCACGCCCACTCACTCCTCGGTGACGGTTCGGTCGAGGTCGTCGAGTTCGCCCTCGTGGAGTTTCGCCCCGTCCTGTGCGACCTGGCGGGCGAGGACGGCACACTTGATTCGCATCGGGCTGATGTCGACGCCGAGCATCTCGGTCACGTCGTCGGTGTCCATCGCCGCCAGTTCGTCGAGCGTCGTCCCCTGCAACCTCTCCGAGAGCAGACTCGCGCTGGCCTGCGAGATGGCGCAACCGTCGCCGGTGAAGGAGACGTACTCGATGGTCTCGCCGTCGTCTTCGAGGCGCACGTCGACCTTGATGGTGTCCCCGCAGGAGGGGTTCTCGCCCACGTGCGAGAACGTCGGGTTCTCCATCTCGCCGTAGTTACGCGGGTTCTTGTAGTGGTCGAGAATCTGCTGCCGGTACATGTCCGAGCCCATACCCATAGCTGTCTCCGGGTAGGCCAGTCCGACGCAAAAGAGTTCCGGGGCGCTCACAGGGCGTCTCCGGAATCTCAGCGGGACGCGAGTCTCTCGCCGAGTTCGTCGATATCGACGCGGGCGACGCTCGCGGCCTCGGACGCGGGCGGCGACTCCGAGATTCCCCTCCCCGTCGCCACCGCGACGACGTCGTCCCCCTCACCGAGTTCGCCGTCGGCCGCGAGTCGTCGAATCGCAGCGAGCGACGTCGCCGACGCGGATTCGACGCTCAACCCTCCGAACTCGGCTAACGCCCGCCGTGCGGCGCGAATCTCGTCATCGTCGACGGCGACGACGCCACCCCCGGTTTCTCTCGCCGCCGCGAGCGCGCGCGTCCCGCTCGGCGGGTCGCTGTTGGCGATGGAGTACGCGATGGTCTCACCGTCCTCGACGGCGGAAACCACGTCGTCGCCCGCGGCGAACGCTTCGGCGATGGGCGCACAGGCGGCGGCTTGCGCGAAGTACAAACGTGGTACCTCTTCGATGGCACCCGCCGCCTGCAACTCCCGCAGCGCTTTCCAGACGCCGCTGGCGTGCCCGCCGCTGCTGACCGGAAGGACGATGGCGTCCGGCACGTCGGGCGCGAACGATTCGCATATTTCGAGCGCAGTCGTCTTCTGTCCCTCGACGCGCAGCGGCACGTCGGAGTTGAGAAACGGGATCTCGAGTTCGTCGCCGAGTTCGAGCGACCGGTCGTAGAGCTCGGCGTAATCGCCTCTCACGCGAAGTAACGTGGGACCGTACTGCGAGATGAGTTCGATTCGCGACTCGGGGATGTCGTCGGGGACGAGCACGACGCAATCGAGACCCGCGCTCGCGGCGTTGGCGGCGGTGCTCATCGCCATGTTGCCGTGCGAGACGGTGCCGACGCCGTCGGCACCGGCGTCGAGCGCGGCGGCGACGCCGAGGGCGCTTCCCCGGTCTTTGAAACTCCCCGTCGGGTTCGAACCCTCGTTTTTCAGGTGGAAACGCGCGCCAGCGAACTCGTCGAGTCGAGGGAGGCGGAGCAGCGGCGTTCCGCCGGCCGCGTCTGCGACGCCGCCGGGTGAGTCGAACGGCAGCAACTCGGCGTGGCGCCACATGCCCGGTGCGTCGACCACGGCGTTCCAGTCGAAATCGGGGGGTTCGGACGCCAGCCACAGCGGTTCGCCGCAGTCGCAGCGCGTCGCGGGGGCGGCGGCCGTCGCGCCGCAGGCGTAGCAGATGCGCTCGGTCATTGGTAGTCGATGTCGGGCGAGGCGGGATAAACAGCGCGTTCGCTGTATCCGCTTTGCAGTTGTCCCGACAGCGCTGGACCGACGAGGGCGGAACGCTCATCGGCCGCCCAACTGTACCAAGGGTATGACCTCCGAAGACGCGGTCCCCGCTCGCGGCGAGCCGATTTCGGTTTCGGGTACGGTCGAGGAGGACCACCCCGGACGGTTCGAGTACGACGAGGCGACGGGCGAGCTTCGGTATCCGGAGGTGATGGATGCTAACGGTCCCGTCAGATACGGCACCGCCCCGTACGAACGTCTCGCCGGGATGAAGGCAGGTGGACTCGCTGTCCGTCGCGTCGAAGCGGTGACAATGGAGCGCCTCGACACCGACGAACGCATCGCCGGTGGTGTCGGGTCGATAGACGGAAAACCAGTCGCTCGCATCGGCATCTCGACCCGTCTGAACCGCGAGGGCGAGGTCGTTCATCGCCCCAGTATAACACTCGACGAGATTGCCGCTGCGGCCCCCCGAGAGGTGTACACGACGGTCGAGTGGCTCGGTCGAACCCACTCGGTTACCGTCCCAGTAGTCGTTCGAGAGGGCGAATCACAACCGCTGTAGAAACGGTCAAAATCAACAAGTCGAAACGCAGCGAAAGCTTAGCTGAACAACTGCCGCGCCTCGTCCACCGCGTCGACGAGCACGTCGATTTCGTCACGAGTGTTGTACAGATAGAACGACGCTCGCGCGGAGGCCGCGACGCCGAGCGTCTCGTGCAGCGGTTGCGTACAGTGGTCGCCCGCGCGGATGGCGACGCCGTAGTCGTTGACGATGCTGGAGAGGTCGTGGGCGTGGACGCCGTCGAGGTTGAACGCGACGAGGCCGCCGCGGTCGTCGCCCGGCGGGCCGTAGATCTCCACGTCGTCGAACGCGGTCAGTTCGTCGTAGGCGTACTCCACGAGTTGCTCCTCGTGGCTCTGGATGTTCTCCATCCCGATGTCGTTGAGGTAGTCAACGGCCGCGTGGAGACCGATTCCCTGGGCGATGGGCGGCGTTCCGGCCTCGAACTTCCACGGAAGGTCCTCCCAGGAGGCGTCGTCGTAGCTGACGCGCCGAATCATGTCGCCGCCGTAGAGGTACGGCTCCATCTCTTCGAGAATCGCCTCCTTCCCGTAGAGGACGCCGATACCGGTCGGGCCGCACATCTTGTGCCCGGAGAAGGCGAAGAAGTCCGCGTCGATTGCCTGCACGTCGACCGGCCGATTCGGCACCGACTGCGCGCCGTCGACGAAGACGTACGCGCCGTGGTCGTGCGCGAGGTCCGCGAGTTCCGAGACCGGATTGATGGTGCCGAGCGTGTTCGAGACGTGGACGACGCTCACCATCTTCGTCGAGTCGTCGACGAGTTCGCGCGCGTGGTCCATGTCGAGGCAACCCTCGTCGTCGACGCGGATGAATCGGACGTCCGCACCGGTCCTCTTACCGATCTGCTGCCACGTGACGAGCGACGCGTGGTGTTCCATCTGCGTGAGGACGACGCTGTCGTCGGGACCGAGTTCGTTCAGCCCCCACGCGTAGGCGACGAGGTTCTCGGCTTCGGTGGTGTTCTTCGTGAAGACGATCTCCTCGCGACCCTCCGCGCCGATGAACTCCGCGACGCGGTCGTGCGCCTCCTCGTACGCCACCGACGCCTCTTGGCTCAGATGATGGATGCCGCGGTGGACGTTCGAGTTGTAGGTGCGGTAGTAGTCGGCGATGGCCTCAACCACCGGCTCGGGCGTCTGACTCGTCGCGCCGTTATCGAGGTAGACCAGCGGCGTGTCGTCGCCCTCGTCGGGGCCGGGGACGGTCACGTCGCCGCCGACTCTCCGCTGGAGGATGGGGAACTCCTCGCGGAGGGCGTCGACGTCAATGGGGTACGACTCCTGCGTGCTCATTGTCGAATCGCAGGGGACGGAGCACTAACATCCCTTCGGTCCGACGGGGCGTCTGTAATCGCTCGTGGTTACGTTCGACCGCTCGTCACCCCCGGCGAGGCGTGACCTCGTTCGACTGCTTCCGCCACGACAACTCTTATGACTGGCACAGGCGATGAAAAATCATGGACGATATCTTCGTCGCGCAGTTGATGTCCTCGTCGCTTCACACGGTTACGCCCGACACGCTCGTCGAGACGGCCGCGAAAACGATGATGGAGAACGGTATCGGCTCGGTGCTCGTCGTCGACGACGAGAACCGTCTCGAGGGTATCCTCACGTCCACCGACTTCGTCCAAATCGTCGCCGAGCGAAAGCCGAAAGACGAGACGCCGGTTTCGGCGTACATGTCGACGGACCCCATCACGACCACCGCCCAAACACCGATTCGAGACGTCGCCGACAGCATGATCGAACACGGCTTTCACCACCTGCCGGTCGTCGACGACGGCGACCTCATCGGTATCGTCACCACGACGGACCTCGCGGCGTACCTCTCGCAGGTCCGGACGCCGAGTCCGACGTAGTCGGATACTCGGACTGTCGTCGAACTTCCGAGAAAACACCGTAAACGACGACGGATTTTCGACTCGGTTCTGCCTTCGTGAGCGGTCTTACCGCATCCAGAGCAACTGGGCGTGGCGCGTCTCTCCGACGTCGAGAACGGTCTCCTCGTCGATGATGCCGGCCTCGATAGCGACGCCGACGGCCTCCTCGCCGACGATGTTCGCCACCGTCGCACGGGTGAGGCTGTCGACGACGCTGTCGGCGTCGGCCTCTTCGGCGTCGTCGCCGCCGTAGAACTCCTCGGTGACGGTCAACGACACCTTGCCGTTCTCGTACGTCTCGCCGATACAGTCGGGGTCGCAGACGGAGACGAGCAGTCCCTCCGGCGTCTGGCGTTCGCGGACCAGCATCAGAACTCCTCGACCATCTCCTGTTCGGCTTGCTCGCGGAGTTCGTCGGCCTCCGCCTGCACTTCCTCGGCCTCCTCTAACTCGCCGAGTTCTTCGAGTGCCATCGCCTTCTCCTCCAAGAGGTCGGCGTTGCGCATCCCGAGGCGGAGCGCGTTGTCGTAGGCGTTGACGGCGTCCTCGTAGAGGCCGCGCTCCGAGAGGAAGAAGCCGCGGTTGTACCACGCCTGCGGGAAGCGCGGGTCGATTTCGACGGCGCGCTCGGCGTGGTTGAGCGCCTCCTCGACTTCGCCGAACTCCCAGAGCGCGTACGCCAGATTCGTCTCGGCGGTTGCGGCGTGTTCGGAGCGTTCGTTTGCGCGCAGCGCCTCACGGTAGGCACCGATGGCCTCGTCGAACTCCTCGAGTTCCGCGTGGGCGACGCCTTTGTTCACCCACGCCTCCTGGGCTTCGAGGCTCTCCTCTTCGGCGAACTGCGCCGCGCGGGCGAACGTCTCGGTCGCCTCCTCGAAGCGGTTTATCTGCATGTACGAGAGGCCGACCTCCATCAGACTCTCGATGTCGACGTCGTCGCGGTCGACGTTGCGTCGGTCGAGGATGTCGGCTAGCACGCGGGAGTCGACGGGGTCGACCTTCGAGGGGTCGACTTTCAGCTCTGGCGGGTCGAGCGTGAACTCGTCGTAGGCATCGTCGAACCCCTGGCCCTCGGAGTAGCGATGCTCTCGGTCGCCGTCGTCGGTCATAACCCGGCTTTGGCGACGGCGCTGGTTAAGCGCTACGTCCCGCGGGCGTCGTCTCCGGGGGTGTCGCTTTTCGAGTTTACGTCGTTTCGTTCCCGATACCGGAGAACTGCGCGCTCCTTCATCTTCGCCTCTATCATCACGTCCGCGCCGGTGCCGTACGTCAGAATCGGCCCCCGAACGTAGTCGCTGTGATTCTGCGGACGAGTCGTCGAATCGGTCTCGTACAGTCGCCGCGACTCGCTGTAGTGGATGATCGGCGTCGTCTTCCACGTGTCGGCGGCCAGTCGCGCCGCCTCCCGGCGCGTAAGCCCCCGAGAAGTGAACTGGTGGTGAAGTTCGTCGTACGTCACCGGAATCCCCGCTTCGTCGGCGACGGTCTCGACCAGTTCCGGAACACTCCACAGCGACTCCTTGTCGTCGTTCTCGACGGTGAGGCGACTCCGAACCGATTCCGAGAGGCGGTCGAGGTTCCCGCAGAATCGCTCTCCGGTCGCCTCCTTGTCGCCGTAGTGCGCGCCGATGTGGACGTTGATGGCGTTGTACGGCGTCCGCGACAGTCCCATCGCGTCCATGAGCGCGCCGTGGTTTTCGAGGTCGCCGACGGCGTTGTCGACGACTGACTCGTCGGGACTCGCCAGTTTGACGAAGTGATTCGGGTGAAACGTTAGCCGGACATCGTTGACCGTGGCGAGTTCGCCGACGGCTTCGAGTTCCTCGCGGACGGTCGCGGCGTTCGGGAGGTCGCCGAGGCTGTACCGACTGTACCACGGTAGGAGGTCCGAGGTGATTCGGTAGAAGTAGATGTCGTGGTCGAGGTTCCACTCGACGATTCGACGCAGGTCGCTGCAGTTCTTCTCGGCCAACTCGCCGGCGTACGGGAGGCCGCGCTCTTCGAACGTCGCCTCTCGCATGCCGCGGTTCGTTCGGACGCTCTCTTCTCGGAGCGTCGTGTTCATCGCGGCGTAGCCGTATCTGGTCATCGTGGTGGGACGGTCGGAGAACCGCTACGCTCTCCCGTAGGGCCGCGTGCAGGTAAGCGTACTGCCGCCCCGAAACGGAAGTGAACAGTAGTGTGGATTTCGGGCGTCTATGCCCTTCTACTCCCAATCTTCTGACCGAGCCGTTCACTTTCACCCTCCAGTTACCGACGGTTTATCCCCGGTGGATGGTAACCGGTTACATGGCAGCGACGAACCTCGAACGGCTCCCGGGCGTCGGTCCGGCGACGGCCGAGAAACTGAACGCGGCCGGCTACGACTCCTACCGAACGCTGGCGGTTGCGAGCCCCGCCGAAATCGCTGGGGCGGCCGACATCGGTGAGACCGCCGCCGGAGACATCGTCCGCGGCGCACGCGAATTCACGGACGTCGGTCGGTTCGAAACCGGCGTCGAGATGCTCCAGCACCGCAAGCAGGTCGGTAAACTCCGGTGGCGCGTCCCCGAGGTAGACGACCTGCTCGGCGGCGGCGTCGAGACGCGGTCCATCACCGAGGTGTACGGCGGCTACGGCGCCGGCAAATCGCAGGTCACCCACCAACTCGCGGTGAACGTCCAACTGGCGCACGACCACGGCGGACTGGAAGGGAGTGCACTCTTCGTCGACACCGAGAACACGTTCAGACCCGAGCGCATCGACGAGATGATCCGAGGATTGGACGACGAGACGTTGGCGGCCGAACTCGCTCGGCGAGATATCGAGGGATCGCCCCACGACGACACAGCGATAGACGCACTCGTCGGCGACGTCCTCGACCGACTCCACGTCGCGGAGGCGTACAACTCCGACCACCAGATGTTGCTGGCCGAGAACGCCAAGCAGCTCATCTCGGAAGCCGAGGGCACCGAGTGGCCGATTCGCCTCCTCTGCGTGGACTCGCTGACGGCGCACTTCCGCGCGGAGTATCTCGGCCGCGGTGCGCTGGCGGCGCGACAGCAGAAACTCAACCGGCACGTCCACGACCTGCTCCGCATCGCACACCTCTACAACGTTGCCGTCGTCGTGACGAATCAGGTACAGAGCAACCCCGACGCCTTCTTCGGCGACCCGACCAGGCCCATCGGCGGTAACATCCTCGGTCACGCCTCCTCGGTCCGCCTCTATCTGAGAAATGCGAGAGGCACCAAGCGAGTCGTCAAACTGGTCGACGCGCCGAACCTCCCCGACGGCGAGGCCGTCATGCGCGTCGAAGGGTCAGGCCTCTGTGCCGAGTGAGACGAGCAAACGGACTCGTGGCGAACAGACGGTGTGTCGATATCGTGCCGTCCGCGAGGGGTACACCGTGCTCCCGCCTCGACCGCCTCGCGGTCTCGTGTTAGTTCACAGACGACGGTGGTCCCGTCATCGCTGATAAACGTATGTCGCCCGACCCCGTTGACCCCGACTCTTAACGCCCTCGTCGTCGCAGGGTAGGTATGCGACTGTTCGTCAGCATCGACCTCCCGCACTCGCTCTCGGGCGCCGTCGCGGCCGTCCAAGACGACCTGCGCGACGCCGAGGGCCTCCGGTTCGTTGACCCGGAGCAGGCTCATCTCACGCTGAAGTTCCTCGGCGAGACCGACGATGACCGTCTCGGCGAGGTGGAGGAGGCGCTCGAATCGGCGGTCGATGCCGCGAACGTCGAACCGTTCGAGGCGACCGTCGGCGGACTGGGCGTCTTCCCGTCGCTCGACTACGTCAGCGTCGTCTGGCTCGGCATCGAGGAGGGTAGTGAGCGAATCACTCGCCTCGCCGAAGCTGTCGAACGGGAGACGACGGCCATCGGCTTCGACGCGGAGTCCCACGAGTTCACGCCCCACGTTACGCTCGCACGAATGGACGATGCCCTCGGAAAAGACATAGTACGACGGGCCGTCCGCGAGACGGACCCGACGGTCGGGACGTTCCGCGTCGAGCAGATTCGGCTCAAAGAGAGCGTGATCGGCCCCAACGGTCCCGAGTACTCGACGGTAAGTCGCTTCGTACTCTGACCGCAGTAGGGCCCCAAACGGGCTCCGAACGCCGATTACCCGTGTCGTTCCTGCGGTTCTTTCAGGTGTACCTCGTCACCTTTCATTTCTTTAACGTGTTCGCGGTGGAGCCGACTGTCGTCGTCGGACTCCCAGCCGAGCATCTCCATCAGACCCTCGGTGATGCTCCCGCCGCGCTCTACGTCCGCGTACTCGGCGTTATCGCCGGCGAGTTCGATGGTCCCGACCTCGTTCCCTTCGTGGTCGACGACGCGCTTTCCCTCGTCTTCGCCGCGGAAGTTTCGCGACATATGGTGGGTTCGGTCGCGAGTCACATGTAACTGATGTCGACAGCCAACCCGCGTTCGGACCGCGTCTGCGACCGCGACTCAGGCGTCGTGTCCGTTCATCACGCGCTCGCGCCCGAACCCGCTACGGGCGATTCGATGGTCATCACTCTATCGCTGGTGACCGTGATGCGCTGACCCAGATACGTGAAGACGACGACGGTGTCGCTCTCGCTCTCGAGAACGGCCTCCGCGGCCTCGGCGTCGAACGAGTTCGCCAGCGGCGGGAGTTCCGCCGGGTCTACGTCGAACAGCCTCCCGACGGCCCGGGCGATGTCCACGCAGAGACTCGTCTCGTCGGAGCGGTGGTAGTAGTGTATCGGCGGACCCATACGATAGTTGAATGAACTCCGCCAACTTAAATGTATCCTAGAATATAATAATTAAAATATTATAATAAAGATAATATATTGTACAATCTACTGATTAGTCGCCGAACGCCGCGTACTGCGATTCGCTATCGACATCGAACGACATTCCGTCGCCCGGCCGGCTCGAGCGTACTCCGAAGACGTCGTCTCGAAAACGGATGCCGAGACGGATGAACACGAATAGAACGCCGTCATCGACTGTCACGGGGGACGTGCGATTCCGTGACGCGGCCGCGACGCGAAGGAACAAGATTTTATGCCGCGCAACGGAACCCACTGCTACTATGGGTAAAAAATCGAAGGCCAAGAAGAAGCGACTGGCGAAACTGGAGCGCCAGAACAGTCGCGTCCCGACGTGGGTCATGCTGAAGACGGACATGCAAGTCACGCGAAACCCTAAGCGCCGCAACTGGCGGCGAAGCGATACTGACGAATAATGAGCGCGAGTGATTTCGAAGAACGCGTCGTCACCGTCCCGCTCCGCGGCGTCAAGAAGGTCGCCGTCCAGAAGCGCGCCGACCGCGCGATGAGCATCATCCGTCAGCACCTCGCGAAGAACTTCAACGTCGACGAGGACGCCGTTCGCCTCGAACCCTCGCTCAACGAGGCCGTCTGGGCGGAGGGTCGACAGAACCCGCCGCGGAAGCTTCGCGTCCGCGCCGCACGGTTCGACGAGGACGGCGAGGCCGTCGTCGAGGCCGAACCGGCCGAGTAAACGGTGCTCCGCGCCTCCTTCGCCGGGTCGCCGTACGTCGGCGTCTTCGCGCGCGCGACGAACGACTGCCTGCTCGTCCGTCCGGACGCAGACGACGAACTCGTCTCGTCTCTGGCCGACGAGTTCGGCGTTCCCCCAGTACCGACTACGGTCGGTGGGTCGGGCACCGTCGGTGCGCTGGCGATGGGCAACGAGAACGGAATTCTCGTCTCCGGCCGCGCGACCGACCGCGAACGCGAGCGAATCGCCGACGCCGTCGACTTGCCGGTCGTCCCCTTGCCGGGACGTATCAACGCCGCCGGCAACGTCGTGCTCGCCAACGACTACGGCGCGTGGATCCACCCCGACCTCGACGACGAGGCCGTCGCGGCCGTCGAGGAGGCGCTCGACGTGCCGGTCGAACGCGGCGACCTCGGCGATGTCCGCACCGTCGGCACCGCGGCGGTCGCCAACAACACCGGCGTCCTCTGTCACCCGAAATCTCGGGAGCCGGAACTGGAGGCGCTCGAAGAACACCTCGACGTGTACGCCGACATCGGCACCGTCAACTACGGCGCGCCGCTGGTCGGCTCCGGCCTCGTCGCCAACGAGGAGAGCTACGTCGTCGGCGAGGAGACGACGGGTCCGGAGCTCGGGCGCATCGAGGAGACGCTCGGCTACATCGACTGAGTTTTCGCCGACTTCTTTGCGGCCGCGTCTCCGCCTTCGAGCGCACCGCTCGACTCTCCGAGTAGGAAGATACTTCCCGCTCGCTACCCCACGCTTTGCCATGAGTCAGTTTACTGTACGCGGCCGATTCCGAAGCCGCGACGGCTACCGGACGTTCACCAAGGACATCGAGGCAGCGAACGAGAACGTCGCCCGCGAGTACACACTCTCGCGCTTCGGCAGCGAGCACGGCCTCAAGCGTATGCAGGTCGAACTCGACGAGGTGACCGCACAATGATGGGTAGCGGTGGCGGCGGTCAGCAGCAACTTCAGCAGCTCTCGCAGGAACTGCAGGCGATCGACGAGGAGATCGAGGAACTCGAAGCCGACATCTCCGACCTCGAACAGGAGAAAACGGAGATGGACGAGGCCATCGAGGCGCTCGAGACGCTCGAGAGCGGTTCGACGGTACAGGTACCGCTCGGTGGCGGCGCGTACGTCCGCGCGGAAGTGCAGGACATCGACGAAGTTGTCGTCAGCCTCGGCGGCAACTACGCGGCCGAACAGGAGCGAGACGGTGCCATCGAGGCGCTCCGCAGCAAGCAAGACCACGTCGACGAGCGTATCGCGGGCGTCGAAGGCGAGGTTCGCGACCTCGAAGACGAGAGCGACGAGATCGAACAGCAAGCCCAGCAACTCCAACAGCGCCTCCAGCAGCAGCAGATGCAGCAGATGCAGCAGATGCAGCAGGAGGAGAACGGCGACGAGTAACTCACGACAACCCCCCCCATGTTCGACGGACTCAAAAAGAAGCTCAACAGCTTCCGCGAAGACGTTGAGGAGACCGCCGAGGAGAAAGCCGAGGCCGAAGGAGTCGATGCGGCCGATGCGGCGGAGGCGGAAACGACCGAGGTCGATGCGGCCGACGCGGAGACGGCCGAGATCGACGCGGCGGAGGCGGCCGACGCGAGCGCGGAGTCCGTCGCCGACACCGAGACGAGCGGCGCGGTCGAACACGGTGCGACGGAGACGTCGGACCCATCACGGGCCTCGGTCCAGCAGGCCGATCCCGACACCGTCGCCGAGACAACCGAGACGGCCGAACCGGACGAGAGCGCACCGTCGGCCCAGGCTGTCGCCGCCGACGCCGAGGCGGACGCCGCCGAGAGTACTGCCGACGCAGAGTCGCCCGCGGAGTCGTCTCCCGAACCGGTTCCCGACGAGTCCGCCGTCGAAGACCAGGGGGAGGAAGAACGTTCGGGCCCCGGCCGACTGAAGCGCGCGGCGGCGTTCGCCACCGGCCGTATCATCATCGAGGAGGAGGACCTCGAACAGCCGCTGTGGGAACTGGAGATGGCGCTGCTGCAGAGCGACGTGGAGATGGGCGTCGCCGAGCAGATGCTCGACACCATCCGTGAGAAGATGCTCGGCACCACGCGCAAGCAGGTGCAGACGACGGCGCAACTCGTCGAGGAGGCGCTGCACGACGCGCTGCTCGACGTCATCAGCGTCGGTCAGTTCGACTTCGACCAGCGAATCGCCGACGCGGACAAGCCCGTCACCATCATCTTCACCGGCGTCAACGGCGTCGGCAAGACGACGAGCATCGCCAAACTCTCGGAGTATTTCGAGGAACAAGGCTACTCAACGGTGCTCGCCAACGGCGACACCTACCGCGCCGGCGCGAACGAGCAGATTCGCAAGCACGCCGAGAACCTCGACCGGAAGCTCATCGCCCACGAACAGGGCGGCGACCCGGCGGCGGTCATCTACGACGCCGTCGAGTACGCCGAGGCCCACGACATCGACATCGTCCTCGGCGACACCGCGGGTCGGCTCCACACCTCCAACGACCTGATGGCGCAGTTGGAGAAGATTGACCGCGTCGTCGGCCCGGACATGACGCTGTTCGTCGACGAAGCCGTCGCCGGTCAGGACGCCGTCCAGCGCGCGAAGAAGTTCGACGAGACCGCCGAAATCGACGGCGCAATCCTGACGAAAGCCGACGCTGACTCCTCAGGCGGCGCGGCCATCTCCATCGCCTACGTCACCGGGAAGCCGATTCTCTTCCTCGGCACCGGTCAAGAGTACGACGACATCGAGCGGTTCGTCCCCGAGGAGCTCGTCGCGAGTCTTCTCGAAGACGAGGAGTAGCTCACTTCTCGCCTCCCTCCGCGCTTTCGACTCCCACGGTGAGCGCCGCTACTCCGGTTCGCCCTCCGACTTCCAGGCGAGCTCGACTCGGAGGAGCGCGCTACACTGGACGGTATCTCCCCGATAGCCGTCGCAACGGCCGGTCTCGACGACCCGCATGAGCGGCGTCTGCGACCCGCACTCCGGGCACTCGATGGCGTACCCCTCGTCGGCTTCGAGGAACGCGTCCGGATTCAGTTCCATTCGGCCGGCCTCTTCCCACCCGGTCGTGCTGTCGCCGCTGGGCGACTGCTCCTCGTCTGCGCCGTTCGTCATGGGTACGATGGCATCGCCCGCGGGGATAAATCTCGGTTCGAGTCGGTTCAAGAGAGTGTCTCCTCACCCGTCTTGGCCCGAATGCCCGACTCGAATCGCCCCGAATCGACGCGGCGCGACGAATAAAGCCTTTACCGGTTCGGTGGCGTACTGTGTGCAAATGGTACTCGACAATCTCGGAAGCTCCCTCCGCGGTACGTTGGAGACGCTGCGAGGGAAGACCCGCCTCAGCGAAGAGGACGTGGAGGCGGTCGTCAAGGAGATCCAGCGTTCGCTCCTCCAGGCCGACGTCGACGTGGCGCTCGTGATGGAACTGTCGGACAGCATCAAAACCCGCGCGCTGGAGGAGGAACCCCCCGGAGGAACCTCCGCGCGCGACCACGTCCTCAAAATCGTCTACGAGGAGATGGTCGCCATCGTCGGCGAGTCGACGGAGATTCCGCTCGAACCCCAGACCATCCTCCTCGCCGGGCTGCAGGGGTCGGGGAAGACCACCTCCGCCGCGAAGATGGCGTGGTGGTTCTCGAAGAAGGGACTGCGCCCGGCGGTCATCCAGACCGACACCTTCCGCCCCGGCGCGTACGACCAGGCCAAGCAGATGTGTGAGCGCGCCGAAGTGGAGTTCTACGGCGACCCCGACGAGTCCAACCCCGTCACCATCGCCCGCGAGGGGCTGGAGGCGACGGAGAACGCCGACGTCCACATCGTCGACACCGCGGGTCGACACGGCCTCGAAGACGAACTCATCGCCGAGATCGAGGAGATAGAGGGCCTCGTCAGTCCCGACCTCAGTCTGCTCGTCTTCGACGCGGCCATCGGCCAGGGCGCGAAAGAGCAGGCCCGGCAGTTCGAGGAGGCCATCGGCATCGACGGCGTCGTCATCACGAAGCTCGACGGGACGGCGAAAGGTGGCGGTGCGCTGACCGCCGTCAACGAGACGGATTCCTCCATCGCCTTCCTCGGGACGGGCGAGACCGTTCAGGACATCGAGCGCTTCGAGCCGAACGGGTTCATCTCCCGACTGCTCGGGATGGGCGACCTCAAACAGCTCTCCGAGCGCGTCGAGCGCGCGATGTCAGAGACGCAGGCCGAGGACGACGACTGGGACCCCGAGGACATCATGAAGGGGTCGTTCACGCTCAAGGACATGCAGAAGCAGATGGAGGCGATGAACAAGATGGGGCCGCTCGACCAGATCATGGACATGATTCCCGGCCTCGGCGGCGGGCTGATGGACCAGCTACCCGACGACGCCATGGACGTCACCCAGAACCGGATGCGGAGCTTCGAGATAATCATGGACTCGATGACCGAAGGCGAGATGGAGAATCCCCGGAGCGTCGGCGCGAGTCAGGTCCGCCGCATCTCGCGCGGCAGCGGGAGAGACGAGGAGACGGTGCGCGAACTGCTCGAACAGCACAAGATGATGGAGCAGACGCTCAAGCAGTTCCAGGGGATGGGCGACGGCGACATGCAGCGGATGATGAAGAAGATGGAGCAGCAGGGCGGTGACGGCGGTATGGGCGGCTTCGGACCGTTCTGAGCGTCAGAGGTAGAGGGTTTCACGCGCCGACCCGCGAGGCGACGCGGTCTCTGACGACCACACCGAGCGCGCCGGCGAGCATCCCGCCGAGGGCGAACGACGGAACCAGCATCACCACGCTCGGCACCGAAAAGTACGCGCCGACGCTGCCGGCGATTTCGGCGTCTCCGACGTGGAAGTACACGTCGAGGGCGTAGAAGCCGACGACGGCGAGGACGCCGCCGACGGCCCCGACGAGACCGGCGAGTGCGCCGTCGAAGAGACCGTCGGTCGCGTCGCGGGCGCGGAGTGCGACGATACCTCCGGCGAGGACACCCCACGGCGCAGCGGTTTGGGGTCCATACAGGAGGACGGCGACGACGGAGGCGACAGCGCTGAGGACGCCGCCGAGCGCGACCGATGTTCTGTCCATACGTGTGCCAAGATATGATGACCATATAATCATTTCTCCCGCTCCCCTCTCTACGGCGACGGCGAGCGATCTCACGGAGTCGGCGACGCCACACACTCCGCGGAGTCACGCATCTGCTCCGTAGCGTCACCGACACTATCCACTCCGCGGACCGCCGGTTTCAGTTTCCTTTTGCCACTCGCCGACAACCCCCACCTGATGTATCGCCGTCTGCGCTCGCTCACCCGTTTCGACGCGCTCGTCCTGACGGCGCTCATCTGGTTTCTCGCGAAGTTTCTTCGCTACGCCTTCCCACCGCTGTTCGGGACGCTCCAGGCGGAGTACGGTGTCTCGAACGCCGTCGTCGGCACCGCCTACACCGCGCTGATGCTCGTCTACGCGCTGATGCAGTTCCCCTCGGGGGCGCTCGCCGACCGCGTCGGCGCGGTGACGGTCATCACCGTCGGGGCCGCCGCCGCCGCCGTCGGGGCGCTCGCGCTCGTGCCCTCGGTTCCCTTCGCGCTCGTCGTCGCTGCAATGCTACTCGTCGGCATCGGCACCGGCGTCCACAAGACCGTCGCCATCAGGCTGCTCTCGCGAGTGTATCCGGCACAGACGGGACGGGCGCTCGGCGCGCTCGACACGCTCGGCGCGTTCGGCGGCGTCGCCGCCCCCGCCGCCGTCATCGCGCTGACCACCCACGCGGACTGGCACGCGGTGTTTCTCGCCGGTGGCGTCGCCGGCGTCGCCCTCGCGGGGGCGTTCGCGCTCCGCGTTCCGAAACGCGTCCCCGACAGCCGAAACGCCGCCGCCGAGAGCGCGGGCGCTCGCGAGTACGCCGCGCTCTTTCGCCGTCCGCGCTTTGCCGTTTTCGTCGTCGTGACGGTGTTTTTCTCCTTCGCGTACAACGGCGCGGTCGCGTTCCTCCCGCTGTATCTCGAACGGAGCGCTGGCCTCTCGACCGTCGCCGCCAGCGGTATCTTCAGCGTGCTGTTCGTCGTCAGCCTCGTCCAACTGCTCACCGGCGAAGCGAGCGACCACGTGGGCCAACTCCCCATCATCGGATTCACGCTCGGTCTCGCGGCAGTCGCGCTCGTCGCGCTCGTCGCCGTCAGCGAGGCGAATTTCCTCGCGCTGGCTGCCGTCGTCGTCGCGTTCGGTCTCGGCGCGCACGGCTTTCGCCCCGTCCGGGGTGCGTACCTCGTCTCGGTCATCCCCGACAGCGTCGCGGGCGGCGGCCTCGGCGCGGTGCGGACGCTGTTGATGGGCGCGGGGGCACTCGCACCGGCGGCCGTCGGAATCCTCTCCGACACCGTCGGCTTCCGCCTCGCGTTCACCGCGCTCGCCGCCTCGATGGCCATCGCCGCGGCGCTGACGGTCCTCCTCGTCTTCGTCGGCGACGACGCACCCACGCCGGCGTAGATTCTCCCGTGGGGCGGTGACACACGACTCGGCCGTACACTCTCGCCCGCCCGACTTTTACCGTCGCCGCACGTCTGTCCCCGTATGCCCGTCCGCGACGTCGCCGTCGAAGCGTACCGAGAGGCGCTGCCGGTGCTCCTATTGAGCGCCGTCGGCGGCCTCTTCGCGGGCGTCGTCCTCGGTGGGATGGAGGCGGAACTCGAACGGGTCGCCGGACTCATCGTACTCGTCCCCGCGTTGCTGGCGACGCGCGGCAACGTCTACGGGTCGCTCGGCGCGCGTCTCGCCTCCGGTCTCCATCAGGGTCTCGTCGAACCGTACTTCACGTTCTCCGACCGGCGTATCCGCAACGCCATCGTCGCGGCGCTCGCAAACGGGATTCTCGTCAGCGTCTTCGCCGCCGTGCTCGCGTACGCAGTCTTGCTGACGCTCGGTCGACCCACGGCAACGCTCTGGTCGCTCGTCGGTATCGCCGCTATCGCGGGCGTCATCTCCGGACTGTTGCTGACTATCGCAGTACTGGGTGTCGTCTTCTACGGCTACAGACAGGGGATGAACCCCGACACGCTCGCCGGTCCCGTCGTCACGACGACCGGCGACGTGGTCGGAATCGCGACGATGCTGTTCGCCGCCCGCGTCGTCCTCGCACTAGGAGGTGGGTGAGTGCCCGAAACCCAATGGAGCGTCCGCGGCATCATGCGGACGATGCTCCCCGTCCTCCTCGTGTTGACGGCGGTCGAACTCGCCAGCGGACTGGTGCTGGACACGTTCGAGTCGACGCTGCTGCAGTATCCGTCGCTTCTCGTGTTGGTCCCGGTCACCATCGGAATGGCCGGCAACCTGGGGAGCATCCTCGCCGCGCGCCTCTCGACGGCGTTCCACCTCGGCCTGCTCGACTTCGCGCCCGACGACGACCTGCTTCTGGGCAACGCGGTCGCGACTATCGCGCTCTCGCTGACGCTGTTTCCGCTCGTCGGTGCGGGCGCGTGGACGATTCAGACGGCCGTCGCCGGGACGGCGCTCGACTTTCTGACCGTCGTCACCGTCGCCACCGCCAGCGGGGCGGTGCTCGCGGTACTCGCCATCGTCGTCACGCTGGTCGCGACGTACGCGGCCTACCGCCTCGAACTCGACCCCGACGACGTGGTGATTCCGGTGGTAACGAACACCTGCGACGTACTCGGCGTTCTCGTCCTGTTCGGGGTCGTGCGGATTCTCGTGTGAGTCGGTCGTCAGTATGCGTCAGTCGGTAGTGTGCGCCAGTCGTCAGTATGCGTCGGTGGGCGTGTGGGCGTATTGTTCGATCCCGACTCCCCCGAGGAGTTAACACGTCGAGACAGAAACCGCACAGCGATGGCGAATCCCTCCGAAGTCATTAGCGTTCTCGTGGTACTCGAATTCGTCGTGATGGCCTCGCTAGTGTTGCTTCTGGTCCCGTTCGAAGCCGCGGTCCCACTCGTACCGCTGCTCTTGGTCTTCCTGGTCGCCCTCCACGCGTACCGGGCCTGAGTTTCCCCCACACAAAACATTTAGCCGCCACCTGCGACTTGGTGGTCATGTCTCTGCCCTCCAGTCGACGGGACGCCCTCAGGTTCTGCGGCGTCGCGCTCGGCGTCGGAATCGCGGGCTGTGTCCAGTCCGGACCGACCGACCCCGCTGACTCGACCCGAAACGACTCGGTGTCCACCGATTCACCGACATCCGAACCGACCGCGATACCCTCGTCCGCCGTTCCCGACGAGGAGGCGAAAGAACGCGCGCTCGAAACCGAGGAGGCGTACATCACGGAGCGACTCGAAGGGGCGTCCTGCCTGACGGGGTGGGGAGCGACGCCGACGGTCACCGACGAGGAGGCGACCGTGACCGACCGCACCGCCGACGGCGTTCACGTCGAAGTGACGCATCCGTACTGGTACTCCGCAGAGCGACAGAGCGGCAACGAGACGGTCGTCGAGGAGGCTGACGGTGCGACGAGCGCGCGCTACGTCGTCACAGGCGATGACATCCGACGCGACGAGGGAGACGACATCTCTCCTTGCTGAGCGCGACTGCTCTCCGTCGCCGACCGACGCCCATTTGCCCACACGGCACCGACCGCAGACCGTGCAGTCCGTCGTGCAGGCGCTCGACCCGTCGTTTCTCGCCGAGGTCGCCTCCCGCGTCGTGACCATCGCCGTCGCCATCGGTGTCGGCGTCTTCCTCGCCAACGTCGCCGTCGCCTTCGGGGCGGTGCGCTACATCACCGTGCTGGCGTACCCGCTGACCGGTCCCGCCAATCTCCCGCGGGAAGTCGGCACGGCGATTCTGACGACCACCGCGTCGACGACGGCGGGGTACGGGATGCTCGCGGAGTTTCGCGACTCGGAGATGTTGGACGACCGCGCGACGCTCGTCGCCGTCACCATCAACACGTTCTTCGGCTTCGTCCAGCACATCTTCACCTTCTACGCACCGGTGCTGATCCCGATTCTCGGGCTTCGCGTGGGTCTCATGTACGTCGGCGCGCGGGCCGCCATCGCGCTCGGCATCACGCTCGTCGGGATTCTGGCCGGGGCGCTCCTGTTGTCGGAGCGAAACGTGAACTCCGCGGCCGTCCCCGAGGACGTCGACACGCCCGACCGCGAGACGCAGTCGACGCCGGAGAAACTCCGCGGCGCGGCGAAGAGCACGTGGAAGAAACTTCGCAGAATCGTCCCGCGCCTCGCCGTCGTCTACGCGCTCGTCACGCTGCTCGTGGAGACGGACTCGCTACAGGCGTTGACGAGCGTGGCGGACCCGCTGGCGACGCTCGTCGGCCTCCCCGGCGCGGCCGTGCCGGTCATCGCCGTCTTCGCCTTCGACACGACGACGGGCGCGGTGACCATCGCGCCGCAGGTCGGTGAGGTGTTCACGCCGCGGCAGGCGGTGGCGACGATGCTTCTCGGGGGTATCGTCTCCTTCGCCGTCTCGACGTTCAAGCGCTCTATTCCCTTTCAGTACGGTATCTGGGGGGCGAATTTCGGATCGAAAGTCGTCGCGGTCAACACTGCGCTGAAGGTCGTCTTCATCGGTGTTGCCGTCGCGGTGTTGCTCGTCCCCTGAGCGGTTTCGTTTCGTCTCGGTCACTCCTGCGGCGACTGCTCCTCGTACGGTTGGACGACGACGAAGCCGCCCTCGCCGGCGAAGTGTAGTTGGAACGTCTCCCCCGAGGAGCGTCCGAGGAAGCTCTTGATGTTCAGGTCGCGTTTCGTGCTGGGCGAGACGTTGCTGCTCCAGGCGACGGTAGCGTTGGGGTCGGTGCTGACCGGCGTCGGCAGGACGAGCGGTTCGCCGTGGGTCGTGATGGCGACGTGACCCGGTCCCTTCAGGTAAACGTTGAACAGCCCACCGGTCGACGTGCCGGCGATGCTTTTCATCATCTTGATGTCCCACGTGACGCCGTCTTCGAACGCCAGCACGTCGTTGCCGTTGACGCTTATCTCGTCGTCGGCGTCCAGTTCGAGAATCTGGACCTCCTTTCCCTGGTCGGCCAGGTAGAGGTGTCCGGACCCCGTCGCCTGCATCAGTACGGCGCCCTCGCCGGTCGCCTTCTTCTTCAGGATGCCCGTCAGTCCGCCGCCGGACTTCCGCTCGAACGAGATGTCGCCGGTGTAGCCGACCATCGCCCCGGCTTTCGCCATGACGCTCCCGTCCAGCGAGACGTCGAGCATTTTCGAGCTCTCGCGCTGGAAGACGTCTCCGCCCTCCTTCGGTCCGTGTGTTTCGAGGAATCTGTCTACGTCCATAGTTCTTTCAGAGCCGACAGAATTCAGCTCTTCGAAGACGATACGTCGTTCGCGTAATAACTGTTTGTGGGCGTATCACACGGAACGACTGTCGTCGAATCAGTCGTGTTCGGTCTCGGAACGCCGGACGCGGTCTTCGGCGACCGACTCGTTAGCCCGATCTCCCGTCGACGCGGTCCGTCGCCCCCGAACGAGAATCCGCTGAACGGCGACGAGGAGCAGTACCGCGATCACGATGGCGAGCGCCTCGCCCACCTGCGTCAGGAGTCCGAGCGAGACGATGAGCGTGGTCGCGCAGGCGGGCGGATGCCGGAGGTCGGTCGCCAGCATCCCCGCGGTGGTGGCCCCGACGGCCACCGTCGCGCTGGCGGCGAGTCGGATACCGGCCGCCGACAGCGGTTCGTGAATCTGGAGCACGACGATGCCCGATGCGAGCAGATGGTACGTCGCCATCCCGGCGAGGACACCGATAACGTGGCCGCCGACGACGCGTTTGGGCGCGCTGTCGGCGTCGCCGATTCCGGTCGCGAGCACGTATGCCGAGGGGCCGAGACTCGGGAAGAGAAACGAGCGACCGGTGAGGAGCGCCACCGCTCCGAGGACGGTCATCAGGGCCGCGGCATGAAGCGTCGCCGGGAGCACCCGGTCCCGTGGGTCGTCCATCAGTCGCGGTCGCTGACGGGGCGACCGTCTCTCGTCGGCGGCGCGACGTGGTCGACGAACTGGTCGACGCTCGGGTCGCGGACGATGACGTGGACCTCGATGTCGCCGAGCTCGTCGGGGTTGCCGACCGCGAAGTTGACGACGCCCTTCAGCGCCGCCTGCTTCTTCAGCGCGAACGAGAAACCCGATTCGTCGCCCCGCTTCGTGAACTCCCGGCGGGCCGTGTCGAGAATCTCCTGTTCGTGGAGGCGGTCGGAGAACTCGTCGAGCGAGTGCGTCTCGGCGACGAGTCGCCCCGGTTCGTGCTCCAGTTCGGCGTTCGGAAAGAGGTTCGTGACGGCGTCGGCGACGCGGTCCGTCACCTCGGTCGCTCGGACGGGCGCTTCGATGCGGACGTCGATGCTATATATCATCTCGAGCGCTCCCCCCGGTTTCGATTGCGGACTCCTCGCCGCTGACAATCGCCTGTATTCGGTCGCGGAACGCCTCCAGCGTGTCGGTGTTCTCGATACGGACGTCGGCGCGTTCCATCGCCTCGCCCATCCCGAAGCCGAGTTCGCGCTCGTCGCGGGCGCGGAGCCCCTCGCCGCCGTCGTCTTCCCCGAGGTCACGGCCGCGCTCGGAGAGACGCTCGGCGCGCACCTCGAACGGCGCTTCGATGCTCACGAGGTAGAAGTCGTCGCCGAACGCCTCCTCGAACCGGTCGACCTCGACGCCCGAACGGATGCCGTCGACGACGACGCTGTCGTGGTTCTCCAGGCGGTCTTCGACGAGCGGGAGCGACCGCGCGGCGATGGCGTCGGCGCCGTTCTCCTCGCGGAGCGTCTGCGCGATCTCGCCGTGGTGTTCGGCGGGGTCGAGGCCGCGGGCGCGGCACTCGGTGCGGATGACGTCGCCCATCGTGACGACCGGAATTCCAGCCTCGCGTGCGACGGTCGCGGCCTCGCCCTTCCCGCTGCCGGGCAGGCCGACGGTACCGATGACTCTCATTCGACTCCCGATACTCGCACGGCGGACTTAGGCCTGCTGTTCTCGCCGGCCGCCAGCACGCTTTTCGCCCGGCAGCGCCTTCGTTCACGTATGAGTGATCGTTCTCTGGTGGTGCGCGCGCTGTGGTTCGTCTTCGTCGGTTGGTGGGCGACCCCGCTCGTCGTCAACGCCGCGTGGTTTCTGACGGCGACGGTCGTCCTCCTCCCGCTGGGCATCAAACTCACGAACCTCGTCCCGACCGTCTTGAGCCTGAAGGAACCACGTTCGCGCTCGCAACCGGAGGCTGCGCGCGGCCAGCACTCGCTTCTCGTCCGCGCAGTATACTTCGTGCTCGTCGGCTGGTGGTTGAGTTGGCTCTGGGCGAACGTCGCCGCCTTCTTGGCCGTAACTATCGTCGGTCTGCCGGTCGCGTACTGGATGTTCAACCGATTGCCGTACGTGACGTCGCTGTACCGCTTCGACGGGTGAGCCGTCTTCGCTCGGTGTGGTGAACCACAACCGCTTTTTGGTCGGGACGAATCGTCGTAGTCGAGGGCACGTAGCTCAGTCTGGATAGAGCGTCGGACTTCTAATCCGACGGTCGTGGGTTCAAATCCCATCGTGCTCGCTCAGGTTCACTTCGTTCACCTTCGCTCGCACGATGTAGTTACGCTCGCTTCGTCTACGGGCGACTCGTGGGTCGCCCGTAGGCCAGCGAGACGGCGAAGCCGTCTCGCCCTACTCGCGTAACTCCTATCGTGCTCTCGTAGTCCGCAAATACCTGAGGACGTGCCCCCTACGGCTCGAACACCGCTCGAACGCAGCCGTCCTCCTTCTCCTTGAACATCTCGTAGCCGCGCGGCGCGTCTTCGAGCGACATCGTGTGCGTCGCCAGATACGACGGGTCCATCTCGCCTTCGACGACGTGCTCCAGCAGTTGCGGCACGTAGCGCTGACCGTGCTGCTGGGCGGTGCGGACGGTGAGTCCCTTGTTGATGATGACGCCGAGCGGAAACTTGTCCATCACGCCGTAGACGCCGAGAATCGAGAGCGTCCCGCCCTTGCGACAGGCGCGGATGGCCTGCCGGAGCGCGTCGCCGCGGTCGGTGTGGAGCTTCATCGACTGCTTCGCGCGGTCGTAGGCGTGGCCCATACCCGTGCCGTGCGCCTCCATCCCGACGGCGTCGATGCAGGCGTCGGGGCCGCGCCCGCCGGTCAGCCGCTTCAGTTCGTCGACGACGCTGTCTACTTCCGTGTAGTCGATGGTCTCCGAGCCGGCGTCCCGCTCGGCCATCCGGAGTCGCTCGGGGAAGCGGTCGATGCCGATGACGTGCTCTGCGCCCATGAGCGCGGCGCTCTGTTGGGCCATCAGCCCGACGCCGCCGCAGCCCCAGACGGCGACCGTATCCCCGGGTTCGATGTCACAGAAGTCCGCACCCATGTAGCCGGTCGGCCACGCGTCCGAGGCGAACAGCGCCTGCTCGTCGCTGAGTTCGTCGGGGACGACGAAGCAGTCCTCGTCGGCGTGTGGCACGCGGACGTACTCGGCGTGTGACCCGGCGTAGCCGCCGAAGGCGTGGGTGTAGCCGTAGATTCCCGCGGTCGGATAGCCGAGTACCGGCTCCTGGAGCTCCGGGTTCGGATTCGTGTTGTCGCAGAGCGACCACTGGTCGATCTGGCAGTAGTGACAGTTACCGCAGCCGATAAAGGAGGGAACGACCACCCGATCGCCCTCCTCGACGGTCTCGACCTTCCGGCCGACTTCGACCACTTCGCCCATGAACTCGTGGCCGATGACGTCGCCCTCGCGCATCGTCGGGAGGTAACCGTCGATGAAGTGGAGGTCGGAGCCGCAGGTCGTCGTCAGGTTCACCTGGAGAACCACGTCCCGCGGGTTGACGAGTTCGGGGTCGGGAACGGTCTCGACCTGCAGATCGTTGACGCCCTCCCAGCAGAGCGCTCTCACACCAGATCACCCTTCCCGCGCGCCGACGGGTTGCGGTCGAGCGTCGGAATCTCGCCCGTCTCCGCGAGGCTCTTGAACCGGTAGAGCATCTTGGAGGCGAGCACCTCGGGGGCGAACCCCAGGAAGCTCATCGCCGCGCCGCCGACTGCGCCGCCCGGCGGGTCGAAGCGGACGCGCAGCGTCACTTCGGTCCCCTGGTCGGCGGGCGCTGGCCGAAACTCCAGAGCACCCTCGTTGGCGACGCTCGCGCCGTCGACCGACTCCCATCGGAGCAACTCGTCCGGTCGGTCCTCGACGAGTCGGGTCTCCCACGTCAGGGTGCGCCCGAGTGGGCCGTCGATGCGCCAGCGGTAGCGCCCTTCCTCTTCGTCTTCGACGGTCACCTCGGCGACGCCGCTCACGACCTGCGTCAGCGTCTCCGGGTCGCGCCACAGGTCGTACAACTCGTCCGTGGACTTTCTAACCGTGGTCGCACGCTCGACGTCGATCGGACTCGCCGACGCGTCGTTTTCTCGGCGCTCTCGCCGGTCGTCCCCGACGGGACTCGACCTCGCCGACCGGAGACGGCGCTGTCCCCCGCCGCCGCGATAGACGAGCCAACCGCCGACGACCGCCAGCACTGCGCCGACAAGCGAGCGCCGCCTGAGACCGGACAGCACGAACCAGCCGCCGACGGCCGCCGAGACGAGTCGGTTCGGGAGTCCGAGTTCCACATTTGGGGGGTCGGGCGCACCGGTGACGACTCCGGGGTCGCCTTCGGTCGACGCGTGCGATTCCGCGGTCATCTCGATACCTCGCTGAGAGGTCCGAGCCCGGTGACGCCTCTCCGGCCGTGTGGTCGACTGTCTGGAGCACGCTGTTCGTCTACGGGCGCGTTGGCGAGAACGAACATGTAATAGAACCCGAGTAACGTACCCTCGTCTCGGCATTAGATTTAGACCACGTAAATGAAAGTCCGGGCGACCGTTCGCGACTGCCCGAATATCCTCGTCACATCGTCGTTTCGTGGCGGCACGACGACGCGGTGTCGTCGTCTCGTCGAACTGTCGTCTCGCCGTCCGTTCCGACTTCTCGTTTCTCCGGTCTTCTGCTACTCAGTCCCTCGCTACTCCTGGTCGTGTACCGGGAACGCCACCTCGGCCGTCGCGTGGTACTCGACGATTTCGTCGTTTTCGACGTTCGCCGTCCAGTCTTCGATCTCGATGCCGCTGATGTCGTCGATGGTCTTGCTCGCCTGTCGGAACGCCTCCTCGGCGGCGTCCTGCCACGACTCCTCCGAGGTGCCGAGCACTTTGACGATTTTCACTACAGTCATGCGCGACACCGTACCACGACGGTCGGGATGTGATTTTTGTCGCTCGTGACTGTCTCTCACCGTCAAGAGAGAGTCGTCTCTGGCTGTCCGAGTCGCCGACACAGTCTCATCGAAAGCCCGGTTAGGCGTCCTCTTGACCAGTCACCCAGATGACGTAACTGTCGGGACTCCGGCCCTCCGGAGCGTCGAAGACGGCCTCGAACTCCCACGTCGCGTCCGGGGCGAGCGTGTCGCGGTACTCCTCCTGCTGTTCGGGGTACTCTCTGGCGCTGTCGTCGCCCTCGTCCGTGCGGGGGGAGACGTGGACGGTGACGAGTTCGTACGTCGTGTCGCCGGTGTTCCGTATCACTCCCTCGACGCCGCTCTGTCCGTCGCGCTGGAAGTAGCTGTGTCGGACGATTTCGAGGTCCTGCTGCGACTGCTCACCGACCGTCCCCTCCACGTCGCTTTCGTCGCCGGTCGTCTCGTCGCCAGCAGTCTCGTTCCCGGCGGTCTCGTCGTCGGTAGTTTCGTTCTCTCCTGCCTCGTCTTCGGCGGTCTCCTCCGTTTCGGTCGCCTCCGTCTCGTTACCGGCGTCAGCGGCACCGTCGGTTCCGTTCTCTCCCTCCTGGGCTTCGTCGCCCCCGTCGCCGTCGGTCTCTCCTCCCATATCGGCACAGCCTGCGACTCCTGCTGCGAGAACTGTCGTAGCGATACCTCGAACGAACGTTCGCCGATTCTCCGACATGGAACTCACCTGTGTTACTGTGGGGAGATGAGCGAGTTGTCGATTGGGCTTGTATTTGGAAGCGATAGTCGCACCGGCGGAGGCAGTACCTGCCGGCTCGGAAATCGATGCCAGCGCTACGCCGAGGGCGGCGACATCAGTCGGGAAACGGCGTCGCTACTCGGAGAACGTGGTTGACGCGAAAAATTCGGAATCGGCGAACGGGCCGACGGTCGAGAGACGGTGCGAAGCGGTTGCGGTGGGTTGGTGTGGCCTATTCGAGGGCGCTTACATCGCGCCGCCCATACCGCCCATGCCGCCCATACCGCCCATGCCGCCGCCCGGCGGCATCTCGTCGTCGCCGCCGTCGTCGGTGGACGCGCGGAGGTCGCCCGCCGCGATGACGTCGTCGATACGGAGGATCATCACGGCCGCCTCGGTGGCGGACTCGATGGCCTGCGTCTTGACGCGGAGCGGCTCGACGACGCCCTCGTCGTTCATGTCGATGACGTCGCCGGTGTAGGCGTCGAGACCCGCACCGAACTCGCCGCCGTCGTGGCGCGAGCGCAGGTCGACGAGCGAGTCGATGGAGTCGAGACCCGCGTTCTCGGCGAGCGTGCGCGGGATGACTTCCAGCGCGTCGGCGAACGCCTCGATGGCGAGCTGCTCGCGGCCGCCGACGGAGTCGGCGAAGTCGCGGAGCTGCAGCGCGAGCTCCGTCTCGGGGGCGCCGCCGCCGGGCAGCACCTTGCCGTCCTGCAGCGTCGTGCGGACGACGCCGAGGGAGTCCTCGACGGCGCGCTCGACCTCGTCGACGACGTGCTCGGTGCCGCCGCGGAGGATGAGCGTCACGGATTTCGCCTCTTCGACGTCTTCGACGAAGATGCGCTCGTCGCCGCCGATGTCCTTCTGAGCGACGGAGCCGGCGAATCCGAGGTCGTCTTCCTCGATGTCGTCGACGTTGGAGACGACGTGGCCGCCCGTCGCGCGGGCGAGGCGTTTGAGGTCGCCGCTCTTGGCGCGGCGAACCGCCAGGATACCCTCTTTGGCGAGGTAGTGCTGGGCCATGTCGTCGATGCCGTCGCCGACGAAGACGACGTCAGTACCGACGTCGACGAGCTTGTCGACCATCTCGCGCAGCTGCTTCTCCTCCTGGTCGAGGAACTGCTGGAGCTGGTCGGGGTCGGTGACGTTGACCTCGGCGTCGATCTCGGTCTCCTTCACCTCGAGCGCGCCGTCGAACAGCGCCACGTTGGCGTCCTCGACCGCGTACGGCATGTTGTCGTTGACGCGTTCCTTGTCGACGATGACGCCCTCGACGAGTTCGGAGTTGTCGATAGCGCCGCCGACGACCTTCTCGACGCTGACGTTCTCGGTGTCGATGTCGTCCTCGTCCGCGACCGCGAGCACGGCGTCGACGACGAGTTCGGCGAGTTGGTCTTTGGCGCTCTCCGCGCCTTTGCCCGTCATCGCCGTCGCGGCGATTTTGACGAGCGTCTCGCGGTCGTCCTCGGAGACGTCGATGGCCTGCTCGTTCAGGATCTCCTTGGCCTTCTCGGCGGCCTGTCGGTAGCCCTGCGCGACCGTCGTCGCGTGGACGTCGGAGTCGAGAAGCTCCTCGGCCTGGTCGAGGAGTTCACCCGCGATGACGACGGCGGAGGTGGTGCCGTCGCCGACCTCGTCCTCCTGTGTCTCCGAGACTTCGACGATCATGTTCGCCGCGGGGTGGTCGATGTCCATCTCCTTGAGGATGGTCACGCCGTCGTTCGTGACGACGACGCCGCCCGAGGAGTCGACGAGCATCTTGTCCATCCCTTTCGGGCCGAGCGTCGTGCGGACCGACTCCGCGACGGCTTTGCCCGCGGTGATGTTCATCGACTGCGCGTCCTTTCCGGACGTTCGCTGGCTGTCCTCCGAGAGTACGATCATGGGCTGGTTGCCCATTCGGCGTCGCTGAGACATAATCACGCCGTGATTGTTTGTGATTCTATAAAAACCTGTCGAACGGTGCTATGCCAAAACGGCACACGGTGTGGGTTTTGACAATGGGGACAAACGTCCGCTCGCGGTGGGTATAAGTAGTCGATAGGGGGAAAGGCGAGACGCTCCGCTCAGTCCGAGGAGACGTCGAACCCGCGGGTGAGTTCGTTGTGCTTGCGTTCGAGGAACGAGTACACCGCGCCGTGGGGTGCCCCGTCGAGCAGCATCCCGGCCGCGCGGCGGACTGCTTCGACTTCCTCGGGTTGGCCGATGATACCGAGCGTCGACCCGTAGATGACGACGTCCGCGCCGCTGAGTTCCTCCATCAGTTCGCGCGTCCGCCCGTTCTCGCCGATGAGTCGGCCCTTCTGGCGCTGGAGGTCGTTCTTGTTTCGGGTCTGTTCGTCGAGGTCGATGAGGTCGAACATCCGCATCTCGTCGTTCAGAAGCGACAGCGCAGCCTCGGGGGAGAACCCGCGACCGATGGCCTGGACGATGTCCGGCGCAACGAGACCCGTGACGGGGTCGCCGACCGAGTCGATGGCGACCGACCCGGACTCGGAATCGATGTCGAGGCGAACCTCCGCCTGACGCTCGATCTCGCGCATGGTCTCGCCACCGTCACCGATGAGAACACCGATGCGGTCCTGCGGAACCTTCACGTGTTGCATGCTCCGTGCTACCCGTCGGAGCGGTTTAAGATTTCCCTCAGCGCCTCGTTACCCCGACTCCCGATACCAACATTCACGCGGCCGGGCGTCTGCGGAGTCCGCGGAGTCGCCGACGCAGTATCGGCGCGAGGTCGTCGCCGCGCAGGAGCGCGAAGCCGACGACGATGACGCCGAAGCCGACGAGCGTGAGCGCCGTGATGGGTTCGTCGAGGAAGAACCACCCGACGGTGACCGCGACGACGGGGATGAGATACGAGATGAGGTTCACCTGCAGCGGTCCGATGGTCTCTAGGAGATAGAAGTAGACGGCGAAGCCGACGCCGCTGGCGAACACCGCAAGGTAGAGCAATAGCAACAGTACCGTCGCCGTTGGACGAACGGCTACGAGCGACTCGCCGATGGCGGCGCTGAACGCCAGTTGCAGCAGCGCGCCGGGGACCATCGCCCAGCCGGTGAGCGCGACGACTGACATCGTCGGCCGGTAGCGCCGGATGAGCACGCTGCCGAGCGTCACGCTCGTCGCCGCCAACAGGACGAGTCCCTCGCCGACGACGGACTCTCCGAGGAGATTCGACGGGTCCGGTCGGATCACGAGTGCGACGCCGACGAAGCCGACGAACAGTCCCAACACGTATCGTCGCGAGAACCGCTCGTGCGGCAGTAACCCCCACGCGATGAGCGGCGTCAGAATCGGGATGAGACTGTAGATGATGGCGGCGACGCCGCTGGTGGTGAACTGCTGGCCGAGGTAGAGGAGTCCGGTGCCGCCGATGAAGAAGACGCCCGCGCCGAAGACGGCTATCCAGTCGTCTCGCGTCCGCGGCAGCCACGCGTCGGTCGTCGCGGCGGAGAAACCGAGAAGCAGAAGCGCCGAGAGCAGGTAGCGCCCCGCGGCGAACAGAAGCGGCGGGACGTAGTCGAGTCCGAGTTTGATAGCCGGGAAGGCGGCCCCGAACAGCAGCGGTAAGAGAAGGAACAACCCGGCCGTCCGCACGCGATTCATAGCGCCGATACGCTGTCAGCCGAATTAACCTTCGTCGGCGGTTTCGCGGACTATCCGGCGACCGGGCGGGAGTCGAGGGTCCAACGACTCAGCTCTCGTCGAACACGTCCGGCCGCACCCGTGCTCGCTCCTCGTCGGTCAGGCGGAACGCGTCGACAGCGTCGCGAATCGGTCCCTCGGGTCGCCGCGACTGGTGGCTCTCCAGGAAGTCGGCGATTCGGTCGGCGGCGTACTGCTTCAGCTCACCGCTCAGCAGTTCGCCGTCACGGTACTCGCGCGCGAGTCGCTCGACCGTCTCGTCGTCCGACTCGAAGAACGAGAACAGCAGTTGGTACGCCACGTCCACCTCGGGGTCGCCGCCCTTCTCGCGGTGTTCGTCGATATCGGCCTGACCGCCGGAGAAGGCGTATCTCGACACTTTTCCGCGTACTGTCTCGCGGTCGTCGGTGAGGTAGATGCTCGGCTCGTCACCGGAACTGCTCATCTTGCCGCCCCCGCCGCCCAACCGGGGCAGGAATTTCGAGAGCAGCGCGCCCGGTTTCTCTACGTCGTAGCGCTGTTTGCCGGCGATGTCGCGGCAGACGCGGATGTGCGGGTCCTGGTCGACGGCGATGGGGACGAGCGTCGGGTGACGGCCGTGGAGCAGTTGTGGCAACAGCAGATGCGTCGCCTGCACCGCCGGGTAGAATCCGAGGCCGACGTTCGGCGGGTCGCCGTAGGTCGCTTCGACCGTCGCGGGCGTGATGTCTTTGGCGAACTCGGCGGCCAGCGGGTAGACGACATCGGCGTCGGCGGTGTCGACGACGAAGCGCGTCCGCTCGGGATCGAAGCCGACGGCGACCAAATCGCGGAGGTTCTCGCGCGTGTGTTCGTGTATCTCCTCGAAGTCGAGATCTTTCGAGAAATACTTCTCGTCGTCCGAGAGCGGGACGTAGACGTACGCGCCCGTCTTCTGCTGCAGCCACTTCGCGAAGTAGAACGGGAGGACGTGACCGAGGTGCATCGGTCCCGACGGCCCTCGGCCGGTCACGAGCGAGACGGTCTCGCCCTCACTGGCGGCACTCGTGAACCGGTCTACATCGCGTCCGGCGTAGAAGACACCGCGGCGGAGCAGGGGGTGCGGCGGCTGAGGGAACTCGGCTAGCTGTTCGTCTGTCAGTCGATCTGCGCCGAACTGGTCGAGGAGGCGGTCGTAGTCGACCTCGCCCTCGACGCTGTACGGCGTGACGGTGAACTCTGGCATGGGTGCTGGTGGATTGGTTCGTCGTACTGGTCGACCGCGATGCAACAGAGGAGAACGAAGTGAGCGCCCGCGTCGCGGTCGCCGGGTTACGCCGCGGCGACGACGACGGGGGGACTGTCCGCTCCCGAGGCGGGCGACCACCAGCGCCAGGGAGCGGTGTTCATCGACTGTTCGTAGATGCGGTGATTAAAAAAGCGTGTCGGCGAGCGGCTCAGACGTTCAGCGTCTCGGTCTCTGCGACGGGCGGCATGCGTCGAAGCGTCGGCACCGCGGCCCAGTAACCGCCGAGACACACCATCGCGACGCCTGCGCCGTAGAAGAGGACGGCCGGGGAGGACGCCCCCGCGACGACCCCGACGACGAGAGATCCGAGTGGCACTGCAACCGACGCGACGCTACCGAGTACCGCAGAGACGCGGCCCAAGAGCCCATCCGGCACTATCGACTGGACGAGCGCTGCCATGAGCACGTTGAACGCGCCGACGGGTATCGACGTGAGCGCGAACAAGACGACCGCCGCCGCGACGGAGTCGAACACGGTGGCGGCGACGACCGAGGCGAGCCAGAGGAGTCCAGAGAGTGAGAAACTGGCGACGCTGAGTCGTCCGAAGGGGATGGACTCTGCTTTCGACGCACCGACCGCGCCGACGAACATTCCGCCGGCGAGCGCCGCCATGAGCGCGCCGTAGACGCTCGCGCCACCGAGCGAATCCGCGTAGGCTGGCATGGAGGCGAGCGCCGCCCCGGAGGCGAAGTTGACCCCGACTGCGCTGACGAGGATGTACGTCACGACGGTTCCCCGTAGGTAGTCGATACCCTCTCGGCGCGACGTCAGATACGACGGCTTACCGTCAATGTCGTCGCTCTCACCGTTTTCGTCGGCTCCACCGTCGGCGACGACGGCTCCGTCCGACTCACCCGCTCCGGCGGACGACGAGTCGCCGGTCCGATTCGACGGCGGAACCACGACCCCCGCGAAGAGCACCGCCGCGACGACGAAGGTGACGGCGTCGACGAGAAACAGCGTCACCGCGCCGACGACGGCGATGAGGACGCCCGCGAGCGCGTTGAATCCGGCGTCGACGCCCTGGTACGCCAGCGAGAACAGCGAGTTCGCCGAGACGAGTTCGTCGCGTTCGACGATGCGCGGTAGTGCCGCCGACTGCGCGGGATAGACGAACTGGTTCGTCAGCGAGAGCAGCGGCATCACGACGAGGACGAGCGGCGCGGAGAGGTGGCCGAGCGCGGCCGCGGCGGGAATCGCGAGAATCAGCGTGAACTGGAGGAGTTGTGTGCCGACGAGCACGCGTCGAAGGTTCCAGCGGTCGACGAGCGGCCCGGCGAGAAACTGCAATCCGGAGGGTGCGGCGGAGAGAAACCCGGCGAGACCCGACACCGCAGGATCACCCGTCAAGTCGTATACGAGCCACATCGCCGCGATGTAGTAGACGCTATCGCCCGCGTTCGTCACCAGACGACCGAGAAAGAGCCGACGGAACGGGGCGTTTCGGAGGAGCTGTTTCATACTACACCGTCTCACCTCTCCGAGTTAACTGATAGCAGAATGACTACTCTGTAACGGCGAGAACAGGACCGGGGTTCTGTTTGAGATCAGACAGCTTCTCGGTCGTCCGACCGCTCGACGTCGACGACCTCACCGAAGTCGTCGACGACGAGGGCGATGTATTCGCCGCCCACGCCGACCGTGGACCGAACGCGCGACGGGTCGCTCGAAAGCACCTCCGTTTCGTTCGCATCCAGTATCTGGTTGAGTTCCCACGAGGGGACGTCGTCGAGGTCGATATCGCGGTCGGCGAGAAACGCGACGACCGTCGAGTGATTCGTCGCCAGCGTGTCGACGCTGGCGAGCATCTCGTTCCCGCACCTGTCGCAGTGATACCGGAGGTACGCCACCTCGTTCCGTAAACTGCGGTTTCTGTCGTGGCCGTCTTCGTTGAGTTCGAGACTCGCGTCGAGTCGCCCCGAGCAGTTCGGGCAGAACCCGCGGGTCGCTTGCGCGAACTCCGAGAACACCCACCGCTCGAACGCCAACGGGAGTTCCTCGCGGTCGTACTGCTCGATGGTCCCCGGTGGGAACGTAAACGACATCCTGACGGTGTCGCACTCGATGCACCGAATCTTGGCGTGTTCGTCCTCGTAGACGGCGACGAGCGATGCCCCGCACTCCCGGCAGTCGCCGTCGATCTCGATGGGGTCGAGCGACACCGACGCGGTGTACGTCCCCGCCAGCAGCGCGCCGACGACTTGGCTCCCGGCGAGTGTGAGTTCGTATCCGTCCTCGTCGCGGCGGACGAACGAATCGAGCAGTTTCTTCAGGTGGTAGTTGAACTTCCCCGAGTCGCGGACGCCGACGCGCGCTCTAAGGTCGGAGAACCCGAGCGGTTCGTCGGCGTCCGACAACTCGCGGAGGATGGCGAGTCGCGTCTCGTCGGCCAGAAGCGAGAACGTCTCTTCGGGTGGCCGGTGTTCGACGGTGCGCGTCTCCGACTCGTCGCTCATGCCTCTGTCAGCGTCGGGAAACTACTTCGAGTTGTCGTCCCCCGGAGAACAGTTCCCCGAAAAACATTTACCGTACAGCGACCGTTTTCGGCGACGATGCCCTCCACATTCCTCGGTATCCTCGCGCTTCCGGTCGGACTCGCGGTGTACCGCTACGCTTACGAACTGACGAGATTCGACGAACAGATGGACGCCATCGGAAGCAAGACTCGCGCGAGCGACGTCGAACCAGCCGAGTGGAACGTCCTCCTGACGAAGCTCTTCGGCGCGGCTATCGCCGCCTTCGGTGCGTACCACTTGCTCGGCGGTCTGTTCGTCGGTCTCGTCTAACCGCCGCCGGTCGGTGTCAGGGCTCTGGCTCGGCCTCGGTGACGTACTCGTGCAGTTCCTCGCCCGTCACGTCGATACCCTGCCGGGAGAAAAAGTTCGCGACGTTCTCGCAGTCGCGGTCGAGGAACTCCCCGGCGTTGGGGTGGTGAACCGTCACGGCCTGGCCGAGGTCGATGATGACGAGCTCGCCCTCGTGGATGATCATGTTGTACTCCGAGAGGTCGCCGTGGACCAGGCCGGCGCTGTAGAGGCGGCGCATGTACTCGCGGACGACTTCGTACGCCGTTTGCGGGTTCTCGACGTTCACCTCCGCGAGTCGTCGCGCGCGCTCTTCGACGAGGCCGACGAGTTCCATCACGAGCACGTTGCGTTCGACGGCGATGGGCGTCGGGACGCGGACGCCCGCCTTCTGGGCGCGTTCGAGGTTGGCGTACTCCTTTCGGACCCACGCGAGCACGATTTTCCCCTTGTCGTTGCCGATGCCCCGAAATCGGGGGTCGCCTTCGAGGTACTCGCGCATCTGCCGGAAGTTCGAGGCGTTGATCCGGTAGATTTTGACGGCGACGTCGGTGTCCTCGGCCCCCAACGCCTCGTAGACGTTGGCCTCCTTGCCCGTCGAGATCGGGCCGCCGAATGCCTCGATGTGGCCGTCCTGGACGAGTTTGTAGATGGCCGCGAAGGTGGCGTCGTCGAACACCGACTGCTCAACTTTGAACTGGTCGGCGTCTTTGATGCGCTTTCTGAACTGGCTGAACTCGCGGTCCCGGCGGCGTGCGATGCGGTCGGCCTCCGTGTCGGAGACGTCTATCTCCTCCCACTCGTCTCCGAAGCCGTCGACCGCGTCGGGCTCCACCAGGCCGAACTCGTCTGTCATTCACGAGGGACTACGAGCGCGGGCACTAAAGACTCACAGGTCTCAGCTAGCGACCGCTCCTGATCGTGGTTACAGTTGGCCCTCCGTCCGCAGAACGAAGCTACTGGATGTGGCCTTCCTCGCGCAACTGCTCTGCTTCCTGCTTCTTGTACCGCCACGTCACGTCGGCCTTCTCGTCCTGCCAGTCCCACGGTTCGACGAGGACGACGTCGTCCTCGCGAATCCAGATGCGCTTCTGCATCCGTCCCGGTATGCGAGCGGTCCGTTCCGTGCCGTCCGCACAGCGGACCTTCACGCGGTTTGCGCCGAGCATGTTCGTGACGACGGCGAACACCTCGTCGTCGTTGGGCATCCTGAGGTTCTTTCGTCCCTCGTGTTCGCTCATGAACGGCAGTTCGTGATGATGGGCTTTAAAACCGCTGTTCGCTCGGACGTGAGCCCCTATCGGAGCTGCTGACGGATGCGGTCGCCGTTCTCCCAGACGAGTCCGGGGTGCTGGCCCCCGAGCTTCATCCACTGCGTCTCCGGGAACATGTTCAGTATCCGCACCCAGGTGTACGGTAAGTAGACGATGAACGTCTCCAGTTCGATGTCGAGCGCATCACAGTACCGCGATACTGTGTCTCGAACTGCGTCGGTGTACTCGTTCGGCGAAGCAAACACGTGTTCGAGCGCCGGCTCCAGCCCGCCGAACGTTTGCATGCACGTCGTCAGGAGGAACGAACCGGCGTCGGCGATGGGGAGCCCCGACTGAGCGCTGTACTCCCAGTCGATGACTGTACTGACCCGACCGTCCTCTACGAACACGTTGTGTGGCGCGTAATCGCCGTGAAGCGGTCCCTCGAACAGGGTCAGCGGCTCCGAGACCGTCGGCGGGGAGGCATCTACGATGGGACAGTCGAGATCGGATTCTACTTCGCGCGGCGATTTTGTGAGCGTTCGCTCCCTGCAGCGACGGTGGAACGGAATCACCCAGTCGAAGCCGAGATCGAGGACGTATTCGAACTGCTCCGGGTCCCGTTCGAGATAATCACACAGTCGTTTCCCCGACGCGGGCGCTTCGACCCTGCTCTCTCCGAACGGCGAGGGTTCCGGACCACCCGACGGTAAGCCCTCCACACAGGAACGACGGGTGAGTTCCTCGATGACCTCGTTCTCGTTCCGCGTGGTCGTCTCAAACTTCTTCCCGTGTGGAATCTTCCGTATCCTCTGTAGTTCGCCGTCTTCGAAGGTGAGCATCGTCGATCGTAGCTGCCCGCTCCACAGGAGACGTCCCGACTTTCGCTCCGTCTCGTTTCGGTTCTCTCGCGGTTCTTTCCGACAGACGGCCACGTAGTTCGGATAGAGGTGCTTGAGCGCGCCAACTCGCTGCAACCCCCGTGCCAAGAGTCGTTTCGCCCGCCCCGGCGCGAAGTCGATACACCGGTCGACGGCTTCGGTGTCGGCGACGTCGAACACGAGTTCCGGTAGCTGGGAGTTCGGGAGGAGCCCGTAGAACTCCACGTCGTGGAAGCCCGTCGAGCGGAACAGCTTCTCGTATTCGTACGCCGTCCGTCGGGTGCGTGTCGCTCCCGTCCGGCTAGATTCCGTACTGTTCTGCGCGAACAGGCGGGACGCCGTGACGGACTCCCAGTTCGGCCGGTAATCGGTCACGCCGTTGAGAATTGCGACGAGTGCGCCGTCGTCACTCAGGAGCGTCGAGAGCCGTTCGAAGAGCGCCGCGTGGGAAGGCGACGTTTTCACGGCCGCCAGATCAACGACGATCGTCTGGAAAAACCCCGGTCGAAAGGGGAGCGACCGGCCGTCGCCCTGAACGGGAGTCACCGCTTCGTTCCTCGCGGCGATCCGAGATTTGAGTATCTCGAGTGCATCGGCGCGCGGTTCGACGGCGTACACCTCGTCTGCGAGTTCGTTGAGGAGGAACGCACGACTCCCGTACCCGGCGAACAGGTCCAAACACCGTCCTCGGATGGTGTCGGAAACGAGGTGACGCCACGTCTCCCTCCGCACGTCGTACAACTCTCTGTACGCATCGTTGGGAAAACTGCTCTCGTTCTCCGACCGAGGCAGCATCTCCGAGAGATCGAGTATCGGCTCGAACGGGATCGACGATGTCGGATCCTCCTGTCGTTGTAACGTTTCGACGAGTCTGCACACTTGTTCGGTCGGGAACTGTGGCTGCTTCGTCATGTTACTGACACCTCGTCAGTGAACTCTCGGTCCACCTCCCGACCGAGGGCGGACGAACTCCCCGGTCGATCGTCGCCTCCCTTCCACTCGCCCTTCCGAGTCCACCTCTCCATTGCACTACTTATCTTATATGGCACCCTCCTATGATGTGCGTTGTCCTACATAAACTTCCGAGTGTCATTTCAATATGCTGCACTACCGTCAGTAGAATTTTCTCTCTAGTCGGTCGAAGATGCAGTTCTTCCGCGTTCCGAGCGTGTGGTACCCGTGCTGTTCGACGGGACGCCGTCGCAACTACCACCAGTCCCAACGCGGTCCGAAGACTCCGACCGTGGTGGTACACTCGGACTCGAACGAATCGTCGGCGTCGCGGTACCGTGGTCGCCGCCGCTGCCGTCTCGTCGGGTACGGCCGCCTTCAGGCGTGCTGCTGCCGAATCTTCTCGCGACCCGGTGCGACGAGTTCGTCGAGATACGTCGCCAGCGCGCCCTTGGCGTCCGCCGGGTGCAACTCGCCGGATTCGAGGTCCGCCGCGAGCGACTCGTAGTCGTCGTATTCGAGGTTTCCACCGTACTTCTCGGGGCGTTCGACGACCACCGTCTCGAAGCGCGGGAAGACGTGGTACTCGAATATCTGGAGCACGGGGTTCTCGCGTTCGTTACCCTCCTCGTCTGGTTCCGGGTCCGCCGTCGGCGGGCAGTACGCACTGTTGACTTTCTCGCGAATCTCCTCGGTCGAGTCCTCCATCGAGATGGTGACGCCCTTCGAGGAGGACATCTTCCCGACGCCGGACCCGAGGTCGGCGATGAGCGGCGTGTGCAGACAGGTCGGCGACTCCTCGCCGATGCTCGGGAGGGTGTCCCGTGCGAGCATGTGCACCTTGCGCTGCTCCATCCCGCCGATTGCGAGGTCGACGTCGAGGTAGACGATGTCGAGCGCCTGCATCAGCGGGTACACCGCCTGCGAGACTTTCACCGTCTCGCCGCTCTTTATCTCGGCCATCGCCCGCTCGGCGCGTGACATCGAGGTGTTCAGTTCGAGTGCGTGGAGGTCGAGGATGTACTCGCGGTCGAACTGGAACTCCGACCCGAGCACGAACTCGGTCTTCGACTCGTCGAGGCCGTAGGCGACGAACTGTTCCTTCATCCGCTCTGCGGTCTCGCGGATCTCCTCGAACGTCCCCTTGTCGTTGAGGTAGGCGTGGACATCGGCCAGAAGGACAGTAACCTCGAAACCCGCTTGCTGGAGGTCGATGAGCTTCGTCGCCGTCAGCATGTGGCCGATGTGAAGGACGCCCGACGGCTCGTAGCCGACGTACGCCCGCTTGCCTTCGGATGATTCAGCTAGCGTACGCACCTCGTCCTCGGTGACCACCTCGGAGGCGTTCCGGGTGATTCGCTCGTAGGCGTCCATACTCGTACCGAGCGTGGGGTGTGGGATATGACTTCTGGAAGTGTGCGACGGCGTTTGCATCGTCGCCGTTCGAGCGCCGAAACTCGCCTCTCGACTCGCTCGGCTACGCGGTCCACGACTTCGAGCGCCGAGAGGACGACGACAGCGCTGTCCGCCACCCGGATGACGGCGAACGCGACGAGCGTTCAAATACGGTGAGGAGACCACTCCGATGCGTGCGCTGAGAATCGCCGCGGAGCGAGTCGAGGCGGGTGTCCGGAACGCCGCTCCGCGACTGCGAGTTCCGGCTGTCAGCCAATCGGCGACTGTCGCCCTCGGAGCGACGCGTCGAGGCGTCAGGGATGCTCCAGCACCTCGTAGTAGTCGTCGAACACCTCGATGGTCGCTTTGAACAGGCCGAGCAGAATCGGTCCGTAGAACAGCCCCATCGGACCGAGGACGTACACGCCACCCAGAACGCCGACGAGGATGACTGCCGAGTTGAGTGCCGACCCTCGGTTTATGAGATACGCCCGCAGGTAGTCGTCGACGAGCGCGACGACGGTCACGCCGTACAGCGCCAACAGCACGGCGGCGAGGAGTCGCTCGACGACGACGAGATAGAGCACGGCCGGGCCGACGACGACGCCGACGCCGAGTACCGGAACGAGCGCGACGATCGTCGTCACGACGGTCCAGAACCCGGCGTTCGGTATTCCGGCGACGAAGAGGCCGGCACCGGCGACGATGCCCTGGACGACGGCGACGAGCACGTGTCCTTTCAACACCGCCCACGTCATCGCGTTCGTCTGCCCGAGGAGCTCTCGCTGTACCGCTTTCGGGAGCGGCGTAACGTACCGGAGCCAAGCCACGAGACGGCGACCGTCCTTCAGCAGGTAGTAGAGCACGAAGACGAACAGGAGCACGCCGAACGTCGCGTGCAGGCCGGCACCGACGATGTTGGAACTCTGCTCGGCGAGCACCGACGACAGCTGTCCGAGTGCGGCGTTCAACTGCGATCGAATCGACACCTCGACGCCGAAAGAGCGCTCGACGAACGATTCGATCGCCGGCAGCCGTGGCGCCGTTTCGAGTTCTGTCGGGACGATGTCCCCATCGTCGGCCAGTCGGTACAGCAGTAGCCCCAACGGCAGGATGACGCAGAGAATCGACAGCGTCACCAGCGAAGCGGCCGAGAGCCGTGCACCGAGACGTCCGGCAAGTCGCTCGTGGAGCGGATAGAACACGAACGCGAGCAGTGCTGCGGCGAGCAGGTAGGAGAGAAAGGGGAGTAGAATCAGCGCGGCGACGATACCCAGCGCAGTAATCAACGTGCCGGCAAAGACGACGCGAACGTTGGCGCCGCTGACCTCGCGTGAAGACATACTGTACCCCTCGACGCGAGGACGAATGGCTCTTGGGCCCGAAATCCGCGCTGCGTCACCGATCCCCGGATACGCCGGCAGCTACCCGCTGCGATTCTCCGCGCGATGTTCGGAGATGATCTCGTCGACCATCGCCGAGTTCCGGTCGCGTCGACGCTCCTCTGCGCGCTCGGCCCAGTCGTCGACGACGGTTTCGACGTCGCTCTCGCGGGCGACGGCGAGTTCGTCGACCTCCTGCAGCGAAACGTCGTCGACCGGTCCGACCGGAATCTCGGCGTCGAACAGCACCTCGTCTGCTGCGTCCGAGAGACCGCCGTCGCGGAGGACGACGCGGGGTTCGTGCTCGGCGAGCAACTCGGCGGTACGACGACCCGCACCGCTGGCGTCGCGGAAGTACACCACGTCGCCGGCGGCGAGGCCGAACTGCTCGTCGGCGTGCTCGATGGCGTCGCGGGTGAACTGCTCGACGACTTTCACCGCGACCAGGTCGCGGTCGCCCGCCACGTCCGAGAAGTTCGAGTGGTCGAGTTTCCACAGCGTCTTCAACCGGTCGAGTTTCCGCTCCAGTTCGTCGGCCTCCTCTTCGGCCCGATCCCGTTCGCGCTCCAGTCGCTCGTTCTCGCGTTCGAGGCGATTGACCTCGCGCCGCTCCCGCGCCTCACGACGCTCCTTCCGCCGGGCATCGGAGAGTTCGCGCTCGTACTCGTCGATAGTGTCGTCCTTCTCGTCGAGGCGCGTCTTCAGGTCCTCGGCGTGCTCTTCGAGGCGCTCTACACGCCGTTCGAGCCGCTTGATCCGCCTTTCCTCCTCGGTGAGTTCGCGCGGTTCGTGCGTCGACTCCTCCTCGTCGTCGTCTTCGACGGTCGGGTCGAGCTCTCTGAGCACCGCTTCGACGGACTCCTCCTCGGCGAGCACGCGGGCGATGACCTCGCTGCGGTCGACGTTCGGCGGCACCTTCCGCGTGATGCGGGCGAACTGGTCCTCGTGGTCGTCGTACGCGAACAGCGCCGCCGCCAGCGCGTCTCGCTCGTGGTCGTTGTCGTAGTCGACGTCACGGGTGCGGTGGAGTTTCTCGTCGACCGGGAGGTCCTTCGGCGGTGCCCACCCGACGGCCTCGAAGCTCCGACGGAACTTCTCGACGGTCTCGGGCATCGGCTGGACGTCGGCGGCGACGATAGTCGGTCGCCCGCGTTCGATGAGCCACTCGACGACGCCCGCGGTGTCGTCGGTCCGCGTCGAGTAGACGTCGAGGACGTTGCCGTCGAGGTCCGCGACGGCGACGGCGGTCGTGGTGCCGGGATCGATGCCGACGATAACTCGGTCGCGCCGTTTCACCAGCGGTTCGAACTCGACGCCGTCGCGTCGCTCGCGCTCGATTTCGACCCGCACGTCGCCGGAGCGGTTCGCCGAGACGGGGATGTCGCCGGGGCGTGCTTCGACCGTGAAGATCGCGTTCGAGAAGCCGCCGTACTTCTCGGTTACGTCCTGTTCGTACGCCAGCCCTGCCTTGTCGAGCTCCGACTCGATTTCGCGGGCGCGACGCCTGACGTTGCCGTGGATGCGGCGGGTGTAGCGGTCCTGACTCCACCCGCCCTTGCCGGTCGAGCGGCCGCGCGAGACCTTCACCGTCGTCGTGTTGGTGAAGGCGCTCACCTCGTAGCCGACGTTCGAGAGCGCGAGGCGCGCGGCGGCCTCTGCCTCCTTCATCGGCTTCTTGCCGTAGGGGACGCCGTGGCGGGAGGCGACCCGCGAGAGCGGTTCGGGGCGCTCCGCGCCGGTCACCTGGACGAGTTTTGTCCCCTCGGGGAGCCACCGCAGGAAGTGGACGAGTGCGTCCTTGTCGGCGGCGAGTTCGTACATGTTGTCGGTCGCTAGCATCGCCGGTTCTCGCGCTTCGACCAGTCGTCTCAGCTTCCGCAGCGAGACCACGTCGCGTTCCACCTCGTCGCCGTCAAGGACGACGAGTGCGTAGGAGGGCGCGTCTCCGCGAACGTCACCGCTCTGGATGTCGACGCCGAAGACGACGGAGTCGAGCGCACGCGTCCGAGCGTTCACGCTGACGGAATAAGTGGTCCGTGAGTAAATACCCCACGCCGAAACCGGCGGGTGGTTTTCCGAGACAGATCGACTCTACGTCGCGTCCGGGTACGGTATCTCGACGCGCTGGCCGTCTTCGGCGACGAACGACTCTCCGTCGAATACTTCTTTCGCTTCTTCGACCAACTGCGAGGCGTTGCCGGCGTAGCGCGACGAGATGTGCGTCAGCGCCAGACGCTTCGCGCCCGCCCGCTGGGCCACGTCGGCGGCTTCCGCCGCCGTCGAGTGGGCCGTCTGCCGGGCACGACCCGCGTTGTCGGAGGCGAACGTCGCGTCGTGAACGAGCAGGTCGGCGTTCTCGGCGATGTCGACTGTCGCCTGCACCGGTCGGGTGTCGCCCGTGTAGACGAACGTCCGCCCCGGCCGAGGCTCGCCGACGACTTCCTCGGGTTCGACGACGCGGCCGTCGTCGAGTTCGACCGACTCACCCTCGTGGAGTCTCCCGAACTTCGGCCCGACGGGGATACCCAGCGACTCGGCCTTCTCTCGGTCGAACCGCCCGGGTCGGTCGTCCTCGACGAGCGCGTAACCCTGCGAGCGCGTCCGGTGGTTGGTTTTGAACGTCCGAACTTCGTACTCCTCCGCTTCCAGCGCCGTCGCTCCGGCGCTCACCTCGTGGATACGGACCGGATAGCTCGGTTGGTAGCCCCCTGCGTGTACGAGATTCTCGATATGCTCTCTCGACCTCCGTGGGACGTGAATCGCGAGCGGGTCGTCGCGACCGTTGAAGTCCCACGACTGTATCAGCCCGGGAATTCCGAGGATGTGATCGCCGTGGAGGTGCGTGACGAACAGATGCGAGACGCCGAACCCGGTTCCAAAGCGCATCATCTGTCGCTGGGTCCCCTCGCCGCAGTCGAACAGCAGGCGCTCGCCCTCCCGATTGAGCAGGACGGCACTAGGGGCTCGCTGGGTCGTCGGAATCGCCCCGCTGGTTCCTAAGAAGGTCACGCGCATCGACATAGACGGTCTGAGACGCGCCCGGACTAAACCCGTGTCGGATGGCTCCTTGTCGTCATCTACCGCCGAGGAGACGGACCCGCTGGTGACGCTCCGGGAACGGTACGCCCGCGGGGAGCTCTCCGACGAGACGTTCGAGCGGAAACTGGAACGACTGCTCGAAACCGAGACGTACGAGGGCGCGCGCGACAGTCTCCGGCGGCCGAGTCGAGCGCCTCGTGAGCGGAGCAGAGAACTCGAACGCTACCGTGGGAAACTTCGAAAATAGCGAGAAAGTCGGCCGTATTCTGTGGGATTACGAATCGAAGCTAAGCGGCGTTGCTGTCGACCGGCCGAACCGACCGATTCTTACGTCATTGCCGACAATAACGAACCAATGAACGCCCCCCTGTGGACCGATGCACACGCACCGGACCTCGCCGACCTCCCGCAGGCGGCGGTTCGTGAGCGACTCGCTCGAACCGTCGACGAACCGATGAACCTCGTCGTTCAGGGCCCGCCGGGCGTCGGGAAGACGGCGGCAGTCCGGGCGCTCGCCCGCGAGGCGCACGAGGACACGGAGAACGACCTCGTCGAGATAAACGTCGCGGACTTCTTCGGCCGGACGAAGAAGGAACTCCGCGAAGACCCCCGATTCGAGTCGTTTCTCGCGGGTCGCAGTCGGATGGCCAAACGCGACATGATAAACCGCGTACTCAAGGAGTCGGCGAGTTACGCGCCCGTCTCCGGCGAGTACAAGACAATCGTCCTCGACAACGCCGAGGCCATCCGCGAGGACTTCCAACAGGCGCTACGCCGGGTGATGGAGCAACACCACCGGACGACGCAGTTCGTCATCACGACCCGCCAGCCGACCAAACTCATCCCGCCGATTCGCTCGCGCTGTTTCCCGGTGCCGGTCCGCGCGCCGACGACCGACGAGACGGTCGAGGTGCTCCGCAAGATCGTCGACGCCGAGGACATCGGTTACGACGACGACGGACTGGAGTACGTCGCCGGGTTCGCCGGCGGCGACCTCCGCAAGGCGATTCTCAGCGCGCAGGCGACCGTCGTCGTCGCCGACGAGTTGACGATGAACGCGGCGTTCGAGACGCTCGGCGACGTCGGCGACGACGAGGCGCTCCGCGGTGTACTCGCCGACGCGGAGGCGGGCGAGTTCAAAGCCGCCCGCAAGACGGTCGACGACCTCCTCGGCGAAGGATACGACGGACAGGAACTACTCGGCGAACTGCTTCGCGTCGCCCGGACCGACTACAGCGGCGGCGACCTCGCCCGCCTCCACCGCCTCGCCGGACCGGTCGATCTCGACCTCGAAACGGGAACCGACGACCGAATTCACATCTGTCACCTGCTGACCGAGTGGTCGCCCGCGGGTGGGGCCGCGTAGATGACCTCGCTCTCGCTTCGACGTATCACGGCGGCGTTCCCGCGGCAGTTCGCGCCGTCGACACGACGCTACGCGCTCCCACCGGCGCTGTTGGCCCTCCCGCTGGCGATTCTCGTGCCGCCGCTCGGTCTGCTCTGCGCCGGCGTGACGCTGTTCGTCCTCTGGTTCTTCCGCGACCCCGACCGCATCGCCCCCGAGTCGGGATTCGTCTCGCCCGCCGACGGCCGCGTCTCGGTCATCAGACGCGAGGGCGACCGCGTCCGCGTCGGCGTGTTCATGAACGTCACCGACGTGCACGTCAACCGCGCGCCCGCCGACGCCGAGGTCGAGTCGGTGACGCACCGACGCGGTGCGCACAAACCGGCGTTCACGAAGGATTCGGCGCGGAACGAGCGCGTCGACATCGACTGCGGCGCGTACGAACTGTCGCTCATCGCGGGCGCGTTCGCCCGCCGCATCCACCCCTACGTTGACGAGGGAACGACGCTCGAACGCGGCCAGCGAATCGGCCACATCGCCTTCGGCAGTCGCGCCGACGTGCTGCTGCCGGAGGGGTACGACGGGACGGACCTCTGCGTCGAGAAGGGCCAGCGCGTTCGGGCGGGCGAGACGGTTATCGCGCGACGGTCCTGACGAAATCCTCATAACTCCGCTCCGTGAACCGGCGGCCGAGTCCCTCCGTTCCGCGTCCCCTCCGTTTCTCGACAGTCCCTCCTCCCCCCGCTGGTGGTGTGGCGTCGCGTGCTTTCCGCTCGTGCCGCTTTTGACGCATCTCTCGACGTTCCTGTTCGACTCGTACCTGAGGCGGGTCTACTTCGGCGCAGGCGACTTCGAGCCGGCGACCATCGACGTTCTGTCGTTGATAGGGTCGTTCGCAGTCTCGATTCTCGCGGTCATCGTCGCCCTCGGCGTACTCGTCGCCCTCGCGCTCGATTTGCGTGCGCTCCGCCGAGGCGACTACGGATGGCGACCGTCGTGGGCGTGGGCGCTGGGCGGGGTCGTCAACGTCGCTGCCGCGGTCGGCGCGCCGCTCTACGCCGTTTCGCTCCCGGCGCTCGGCTACTACCTCTATCGCCGCCGCCAGCGCGTCGGCGCGCCCTAATCGTCGCTTCGAAGCACGTGGACGTGCCTGACGAGCGAGCGGTGCACGCGCCGCTCGAACGTCTCGTCGACCGTCCACCCGGCGGCTTCGGCCTCCTCGCGCCACGAGCGGTCGGCGACGAGGACGCCGCGCGGCGCGACGCGGCGTGTCTCTTCGAGCGCCCCCGAGACGAGGTCGCGGAGCGAGTGTCGCGCGATTTTGGACTGCCGACCGTACGGCGCGTCGAAGACGACGCCGTCGACGGCGTCCTCGCAAAATGGTACCGAAGTGGCGTCGCCGCGGACGACGTGAGCGTCGCCGTCGACGTAGGCGTCGAGATTCGTCCGCGCGCCCGCGGCCATCTTCGCCTGCGCGTCGACGCCGACGGGCGTCGCGCCGACGAGTCCCGCTTCGATGAGCGTGCCGCCGGTGCCGCACATCGGGTCTAAAATCATTGCACCCGGTTGTGCGCCGGCGATGTTGGCGAACGCGCGGGCGTCCAGCGGCGCCATGCTCCCCGGTTGGAAGAACGGTCGGTCGGTCGGTTTTCTTTCCCCGTAGTCGCGGACACTCTCGACGACCTGCCAGCCGACGAAACAGCGCTCGCCGGCGAAAACCACTCGAAGGACGTTGTCGGGGTCGTCCAAGTCGACGGCGTAGCCCCGGTCGACGAGCACGCCGCCGAGCTCGCGCTCGGCGTCGCCCGTCGAGACGCCGCTTTCGCCGCGAACGTCGCGGGCGCGGACGGCCACGGTCCCCTCGCGCGACAGCGACGCCGCTTCGAGGAGGGCGCGCGCACTCTCGACGCTGGCGTCGGTGTGACCGACTAACTCGTCTACTCGGCGGGTGTACGCGAGCGTTCTCGCGCGCGCTCGGTCGAGCGTTCGCGCGACGGCGACGCCCGGCGCGGCGAGTTCCGGTTCTCCGGCGGCCGCGCGGGCCTCGTAGGCCGCGAACGCGTCGTCCTCGCCGGCGAGTTCCAGACAGTACACGGTCGAATCTGTCGGGGCCGACGTATGAGCGTGTCGAACGGTCCGAGCGGGCGACTTCTCGGATGCGACCGGTCGAGCGCCGCAAAATCGGTCGAATTCACTAGAATCGAACCTATCAGCCCCTGCACCAACCTTTTTAAACCTTAAATACGATACTTAAATCGCTCCATGAGTGACCCCAAGGACACCATCAACATAGAGAACGTGGTCGCTTCCACGGGAATCGGGCAGGAACTCGACCTTCAGAGCGTCGCGATGGACCTGGAAGGGGCGGACTACGACCCCGAGCAGTTCCCCGGCCTCGTCTACCGCACGCAGAATCCGAAGTCGGCCGCTCTCATCTTCCGCTCCGGCAAGATCGTCTGCACGGGCGCGAAATCCACCGACGACGTCCACGAGAGTCTCGGTATCGTCTTCGACAAACTCCGAGAACTCCAGATTCCCGTCGACGACGACCCCGAGATAACCGTCCAGAACATCGTCACGAGCGCGGACCTCGGACGCAATCTCAACCTGAACGCCATCGCCATCGGCCTCGGCCTCGAAAACATCGAGTACGAACCCGAGCAGTTCCCCGGCCTCGTCTACCGACTCGACGAACCCAAGGTCGTCGCCCTCCTCTTCGGCTCCGGCAAACTCGTCATCACGGGCGGCAAACAGCCGGTCGACGCCGAGCACGCCGTCGACAAAATCGTCAGCCGACTCTCCGAACTCGGTCTTCTCGACTGATCACTCTTCCGCGCGGCCGATGAGCGCCCAGCGCGTTCGTCGCTCTCCGCTCGGCGTCTCTTCCTCCGTGACGTGGTAGACGTAGGGCCCGTGCGGACAGTCCTCGCAGTCGTTACCGCAGGGTGTACGCTTGACGACCTGCGTGTAGCCCTCGCGGTCCTCGACGCGGATGAACTCCTCGCCCGGCTTCGGCTCGATGTGCGGGGCCGGCCCTTGCCGCGCCTGTAGCAACTCCTGTCCGTAGATGACCGCCTCCCGTAGCCTCTGTTCGGAGAGCGTCCGAAGCGTCTCGGCGACCGCGGCCGGGAGGTTCTCGGGCGGGTTCGGAGCCTGCGTCTCCGACTTCGAAGAACTCGGTTCGTCGTCGCGTTCCGGGTCGTCGGTCGGCATATCACGCTGTTCGACACCGAGTCACAAGACTGGTCGGGTCCCTCCCTCTCTCCGCCGCTGGTCGACCGGCCGTTCGACGGCGCGCACCCATCGCGTTCGGAAAACACCATACGGACGGGGACCCAACTCCCCGCATGCTCGTCCCGCTGCAGACGACGGTCGGGAACCCAATCGCCATCGCCGGGACCGTCGGCCTGTTCGCGCTGTTTCTCTCCCTGACCGCTCACCTCGCCGCCCGCAACGTTCTCGGCGACGTCGCCGTGCGAAACGCCTTCGCCGTCGGTCCCCTCCCGGCCGTTATCGCGGTGCTCTCCACCGCCTTCGGGGTCTCGGCAGCGGTGGCGGTACCCGTCGCGCTCACGCTCGACGCCGCTGCGATACGCTACCTCTACGACCGTTCGTGGCGGCTGACCCTGTACATCGTCGTCATCCACGTCGTGGTCACCATCATCCTCGGCGCGATACTGTTCAGTCTGCTGGCGCTCTGGCAGAGCGCTCCCGGTTGATGGACCGCGGCCGAGGAACATCTCTCGCCTCCCGGCCGGGTTTCCCTTTGGCTCCGCGGCGACCGCTCCGGCGTCCGACGACGGGATAGATACAAGTAGTACGTTCTTGAGTGTAAGAACGAATGTCGCTCCGTCGTCACCGGTCGACCGGCCTTCGGGTGGTGAGCCACCGATGAACGGTCTCGTTCCGAACGTCCTCTGGAACCTCGAAGAGCGACGGTTGCGTGCGCCCTGGCGCATCGCGGCGACGACGCTGCTCGTCGGCGCGCTGACGCTCACCGGGTGGTTCCTCTTCGTGGCGCTCGCCGACCCCGGGACGGGGACCGAGGCCGCCGTCGGCGACACCGTCGCGACCCTCACCGAGTTCGCGCCACTCGTCCTCCTCGGGACGGCGACCATCGCGGCCGTCTCGTTCAGCGGGACGTTCCTCGACCGGCGGTACTTCGCCGACTTCGGTCTCCACGTCGACCACGACTGGTGGACCGACCTTGGCGCCGGCTTCGCGCTCGGTACGGCGCTCATGTCGCTCGTCTTCCTCGTCGAGTACGCCGCCGGGTGGGTACGTGTCGAGGCGGTGCTCAGCGCCCCGCTCGCCGCGTTCGTCCCCGAACTGCTGTTCTCGATCGCGCTCGTCGCGTTCGTGGGGTTCCACGAGGAACTGCTGTTCCGCGGCTACCTCGTCACGAACCTCGCCGAGGGGCTGTTCGGCCACGCCGACTTCGACGCCGACAGGGCGGTCGGCGGCGCAATCGTGGCCTCGGCGGTCGTTTTCGCGCTGCTGCACGCCGTCAACCCCAACGCGACGGTCGTCAGCACGCTGGGCGTCGGGTTTGCCGGCGTGTTGCTCGCGTTCGCCTACGTGCTGACCGGCGAAATCGCGCTCCCGGTCGGCTTTCACGTCTCGTGGAACCTCTTTCAGGGACCGGTGTTCGGCCTGCCGGTCAGCGGCGTCGACCCCTCGGCGTCGCTTCTGGTGTTGAACCGACACGGTCCCGACCTGTACACCGGCGGCGCGTTCGGCCCCGAGGCAGGGTTACTCGGCGTCTCGGCGCTCTCGCTCGGCTGTCTGCTCGTCGCGGCGTGGGCGAAGACACGCTACGGCCGCGTGGTGCTGTACACCGGGCTGACGGAACCGGACCTGCGGCGGCGCTGAGTCGTCTCTCGCCCTCGGCGACCCTACTCGACGAGGCGCTCGATTTCGGTGACGAGGATGTCCGACGCGCCGACTTCGCGGAGGTTGCCGATGGTCTCGAACACCTCGCGCTCGTCGACGACGACGTGGACCGCGACGGTGGCGTCGTCGCCTTCTTTCCCAGCAATATCCATCACCGTCGGCCCGCCCATCCCCGGAATCACGTCGCGCACCTCGTCCAACCGCGACTTCGGCGCGTTCATCATCAGGTAGCGCTTGCCGTCGGCGGCCAACACCGACTCGAACGCCGTCCGCACCTGCTGGACCTTCTCGTCGTCGGCCACGTCGGGCCGCGCGAACAGCCGGACCGAACTCGACAGCACCTCCTCGACGACGGCGAGGCGGTTGACGCGGAGCGTCGTCCCGGTGCTCGTGATGTCGACGATGGCGTCGGCCATCTCGACGTGCGGGGTGAGTTCCGTCGCGCCGGTCACCTCGACCACGTCGGCGTCGACGCCGCGACCCTCGAAGAACGAGCGCGTGACGTGGGGGAACTCGGTGGCGACGGTTCTGCCCTCGATGTCGCTGACCGAGTGGATGTCGCCGTCCTCGGGCGCGGCGAGCACGAGTCGGCACTTGCCGAAGCCCAGATCGAGCAGGTCGGTCAGTTCGTGGCCCGACTCCCGCGCTTGGTCGAGCCCGGTGATTCCCATGTCGGCGGCCCCGTCGCGGACGTACCCCGGGATATCGGCGGCGCGGACGAAGAGGACGGTCACGTCGGGGTCCACCGTCTCGGCGTACAGCTTCCGGGCCGCGCCGTTCTCGACGTGGAGTCCGGCGCGTTCGAGAAGGTCCATCGACGGGTCGTGCAGGCGGCCCTTGTTGGGCACGGCGATTCGCATACCGGATGCTCGCGGGCGCGGGAGAACTGTCTTTCCCTCCGGTCGCTCTCATCACCTCGGTCGCTTCGGTCACTCCCGCATCGCCACCCCGACGGCGAATCCGACCGCGCCGAGGACGATGCCGACGACGACGCCGACGCTGGCCATGGTCGCGAGGTCGACGCCGAGCGGCGCTTCGCCGCTCAGCGCGAGTTGCAGCCCCGAGACGGGCGCGAGTCCGAGGACAACGCTCCCGAACAGGCCGCCGCCGTTGGCGGCGCTCAGCGCCGAGGGGACCACCATCAGCGCGAGCGTGACCACCGCTCCGGGGACGACCACCAGCGGAAACAGACCGAGACTGCGACAGGCGACGACGCCCATACACTCGGCGGTGAAGAGGAGAGGGATGAGGGCGAGCCACTCGACGGCGTCTTCGTCGCCGACGACGAGGCGGCGAAGCGGGGACGTTGTGAGGGCCATACCGTGTGTTTGTTCGTTTATATTGATAAGTGTTGTTCGCCAAGATTTACCGGCGATACCGCTCCGAAGGTCCGACGTCCCCCGACACGCCTCGAACGCCCGTCGGGCGCTCCGGAAACCGGTCCGCCTTTGGTCGCCTCCCGTCTACCGAGGCACATGACGACGCTTCAGATAACCGGCGGAGAGGTCCTGCGACCCGATCTGTCGGTCGAACGCGGCGACGTACTGGTCGACACCGACTTGGGCGAGATTCTCGCCGTCGGCGATACCGAGACGGGAGACGAGACGCTCGACGCCGCGGGCGGCCTCGTGATGCCCGGTCTCGTCAACGCTCACACGCACGTTCCCATGACGCTGCTGCGCGGCGTCGCCGACGACAAACCCCTCGAAACGTGGCTCAGAGAGGATATCTGGCCGGTCGAGGGCGCGTTCACGCCCGAGGACGTGCGCGTCGGCGCGGAACTCGCCATGGTCGAGATGATTCGCTCGGGAACGACGGGGTTCGCCGACATGTACTTTCACGTGCCCGAGATCGTCGGTGTCGTGGAGCGGGCGGGGCTGCGCGCCCGCCTCGGTCACGGCGTCGTCACCGTTGGCAAAGACGACGAGGCCGCGCAGGCCGACATCGACGAGAGCCTCGACGTCGCCGCCGAGTTCGACGGCGCGGCAGAAGGGAGAGTGTCGACGGCGTACATGCCGCACAGCCTCACGACCGTCGGCGAGGAGGAACTCCGCGAGTCGGTCGCTCGCGCCCGCGACCTCGGCGTTCCCGTTCACTTCCACGCCAACGAGACGACCGACGAGGTCGACCCCATCGTCGACGAGCGCGGCGAGCGACCGCTCGCGTACGCCGACGACCTCGGGATGCTCGGCGACGCTGACTTCGCGGCCCACGGCGTCCACGTCGACGACGCCGAAATCGACCTGCTCGCAGAACGGGGAACGAGCGTCATCCACTGCCCGGCGTCGAACATGAAACTCGCCTCCGGTATCGCGCCCGTCCAGCGGATGCTCGACGCGGGCGTCCCCGTGGGACTGGGCACCGACGGCGCGGCGTCGAACAACGACCTCGACCTGTTCGACGAGATGCGCGACGCGGCGATGGTCGGCAAACTCGCCGCCGAGGACGCCAGCGCCGTCGCCGCCGAGAGGGTCGTCGAGATGGCGACGCGCGGCGGGGCCGAGGCGCTCGGCTTCGACTCCGGTCACCTCGAAGCCGGCGCGAACGCCGACGTCGTCGTCGTCGACTTCGACGCGCCGCATCTGACGCCCGCGCACGACCACGTGAGCCACCTCGCCTACGCGGCCCGTGGCTCCGACGTCCGACACACCGTCTGTGACGGCGAGGTGTTGATGCGGGACCGTGAGGTCCTCACGCTCGACGCCTCGTCGGTGATGCGGCAGGCGACCGAGCACGCCCGCGAGGCGCTCGACCGGTCAATATAACGTCTCGTGAATTTCTCTCTGTAGCACAAATCAACGAACGAGAAGGTTATTTGAACGGTTATAAACGGTTCTCGTCCGTTTTCAACGACCCGAACCGGGTGAACGACGACACCCCTTTATCTACTGCTCGGTTGTCGCTTCGGGTGATGAGTTCAAAGAAACAGACACTCACGCTCGCGTTAGTGCTCTTCTGCACGGCAGTCGCACCGGGCGTCGCAGGTGCACTCGCGGCGGACGCTCCGCTCGACGTGGACGTCGAGCAGGACGACACCGGCGAATCGACGGTAACCGTGACACAGAACGCGACGGCAGTACAGAACGCGACGGTGAACGTGACCGCCGACGGCGACTACTCCGGCGTCGGCAGCTACACGGCCGACGACGACGGGACGGTCGTCCTCCCCGCGCCCGAGTCGTCGGTGAACGTGACGCTGAACGTCACCAACGACTCGCTCGCGACGACCGAGTCGGTCGAGCTCACGCCGTCGACCGAGGAGGGTCTCTCCGTCTCGGTCTCGCAGGACGACGCCGGTGAGCCGACGGTCTCGGTGACCGACAACGGCAGCGCCGTCGAGAACGCGACGGTCGACGTCGCCGCCGACGGCAACGAGTCGAACTACTCCGGCGTCGGTTCGCACGAGACGAGCGAGAACGGTAGCGTCTCGCTGCCCGAACCGACCGAGAACGTGACGCTCGTCGTCACCGCGACGACCGACAACGACTCGGTGAACACGACGACGACACTCACCGTCGCCGACGAGAGACCCATGTCGTTCGGTCAGCGGGTCTCCTCGTTCGTCCAGAGCACGCTCGGCGACGACGACCGCGAGGGCGGCATCGGACAGGTCGTCTCCGAGTTCGTCCGCGGGAACAACCCCGGTCAGGGTGAGGAGAAGCGACCCGACCACGCGGGTCCTCCCGAGGAGACGGGCTCGAACGCCGACCGCGCTAACGTCTCGAACGGGAGCAACGGACACGAACCCGACAAGGGTGACGACCATCCCGGACAGGCGAACGGGACGAACGCCTCCGACGACGGTGACGACGCGGACGCGGACGACGAGAAGGGTAACAGCAGCGACGGTGCCAGTCCGGGCAACAACGGAAACGGCAGCGGAAACAACAACGGCGACGGCTCGCCCGAAATCGACAACGGTCCCGCGGTGACGGGTCCGACCGTCACCGACGACGAACGCGCCAGCGCGTAACCTACCGGTACGGCGCGCCGACGCGGCCGTAGACGCCGACTCCCGCTGACACTCTGCCCTCCGCTCTCGGCCCTCCGTCCGGGCACAGAGGCACCCGATTCGCGCCCGACCGTCGTTTTCCCCGACGCTCCCGCCGAGAGCGGCCGCACCGTTTCCGTCCCCGCTTCGCTCCGGTCTCGCCCCGCGAACGCTCCGCGGCCCGCTCTTCTCGTCTCCGCCTTCGGTACCGTTTTGAGCGCGGTGAGCAAAGCCACAGCCATGAGTACGACGTACGCTCCCGTGAGCGAACACCTCGACGACGTGGAGGCCGCCCGCGCGGAGGGTCGCCGCAAGATGGACTGGGCGCTACAGCACATGCCGATTCTCACCGCGCTCCGCGAGGAGTACGAGGCCGAGAAACCCTTCGCGGGCCAGACTATCGGCATGGCGATGCACGTCGAGGCGAAGACCGCGAACCTCGTCGAACTGCTCGCCGACGGCGGTGCAGAGGTGGCCATCACGGGGTGCAATCCGCTCTCGACGCACGACGACGTGAGCGCGGCGCTCGACGCCCACGAGAACATCACCTCCTACGCCGTCCGCGGCGTCGGCGACGACGACTACTACGCGGCCATCCACTCGGTCGTCGCGCACGAACCCACCATCACCGTCGACGACGGGATGGACATGGTGAAAGTCGTCCACGAGGAGTACCCCGAACTCATAGAGACGATCATCGGCGGCTGCGAGGAGACCACCACGGGCGTCCACCGCCTGCGCGCGATGGACGCCGAGGGCGAACTCAACTATCCGATCTTCGCGGTCAACGACACGCCGATGAAGCGCCTGTTCGACAACGTCCACGGCACCGGTGAGTCCTCTCTCGCTACGATCGCCATGACGACGAACCTCTCGTGGGCGGGCAAGAACGTCGTCGTCGCGGGCTACGGCTACTGCGGCAAGGGCGTCGCCAAGAAGGCGAGCGGCCAGAACGCGAACGTCGTCGTCACCGAAGTCGAACCCCGCCGCGCGCTCGAAGCGCACATGGAGGGCTACGAGGTGCTGCCGATGACCGAGGCCGCCGAGAAAGCCGACGTGGTGCTCACGACGACGGGCAACCGCGACGTCGTGACCCGCGAACACTTCGAGGTGATGAAGGACGGTGTTCTCCTCGCCAACGCGGGTCACTTCGACATCGAGGTGAACCTCGACGACCTCGACGACCTCGCGGTCGACCGCTACGAGGCTAGAGACGGCGTCGAGGCGTTCGAGATGGACGACGGTCGGCGTCTCAACGTTATCGCCGAGGGTCGCCTCGTCAACCTCGCCGCGCCCCTCGCGCTCGGCCACCCCGTCGAGGTGATGGACCAGAGCTTCGGCGTGCAGGCCGTCTGCGTCCGCGAACTCGTCGACAACGGCGACAACTACGGGGCGGGCGTCCACGACGTGCCCGACGAACTCGACCGCGGCGTCGCCGAGATAAAACTCGACGCCGAGGGCGTCGAACACGACGCGCTCACCGACGAGCAGCGCGAGTACATGGGAAGCTGGCAGCACGGGACCTGAGCGCCCGTAAGTAGCACTTTCAGGCCGCGAGAACGCCCGAAAACTCGAAGCGCGCGCCGCCGGATTCGCTCTCGGCGACGGTGACCGTCCAGCCGTGGGCTTCGGCGATGGTCGAGACGATGGAGAGACCGAAGCCGGTGCCGTCGTCGGTCGTCGAGAAACCTCGTTCGAGGACCGTGTCGCGCCGCTCCGGAGGGATTCCCGAACCGTCGTCGGCGACGAAAAAGCCCGGTCTGTCGTCGAGTCGCCCGACGGTTATCGTCACGGTCGACCCGCCGTGTTCGACCGAGTCGTCAGATTTCGCCCGCCCGCTCGTGGAACCGTGTTCCACGGAGTTCTGAAACAGATTCTCCAGCACCTGCCGCAGCCGTGACTCGTCGGCCGCGACGGTGAGATCGGCTTCCACCGACAGCGTCGCCCCCGGGGCGTCGACGCCGAACCACGCCGCCTCCGCGACCGTCGAGAGCGACACCGGTTCGGTCTCGCCGACGACCTTCCCGGCGCGCGCCAGTTCCAACAGCCCCGAGAGCAGGTCCTCCATCTGCTCGATGGCTCGTGACGCGGCGTCCAGCCTGTCCAAATCGCCGGTCTCGCGAGCGAGTTGGATGTTGCCGGCAACGACGTTCAGCGGGTTTCTCAGGTCGTGAGCGACGACGGAGGTGAACTCGTCGAGCCGTTCGTTTTGCTGGCGGAGCGTCGCCTCGGTATCGATGCGCGCGACCGCCTCGGTGGCGTGCGAGAGCAACAGCTCCGCCAGTTCGAGGTCCGACTCGTCGAACGCCTCCGGTTCCGTGGCGACGGCCTGAAATACTGCGCCGTCGCCGAAAGCGATGCTCATCCCCGAGCGAAACGTCTCTTTCGTTGGTTTAGCATCCGCGTGGGACGCGACGTCGCGGACCAGATACGACTCGCCCGTGCGGAGTGTCTTCCCGACCAGTCCCTCGTCGGGACGTCGCGGGCGCGTGTCGTCGCCCATCGACCCGGACGACTGTACCCGCGGAACGATGAGGCCGTCCTCTAGAACGCCGACGGAGCACCGCTCGAACTCCAGCACTTCCTCGGCGGCGGTGACGGTTCGCTCGTACACCGCCGTCGTGGAGTCGCTGGCTTCGAGGTCGCTCGCCACGTCGTGGAGCGTCTCTATCGTCGTCTGCCGCGATTCGAGCGCCCGCTGTGCGCGGACGCGGTCGGTGATGTCGCGCCCCTGCACCACGACGGAAACGACGACGTCGGCGTCGTCTCGAACCGGTTGCAGCGAGACGTCGAGGTGAACGCGCTCGTCGTCCGCTCCGACGCTCGTCGCCTCGAACCGAACGAACTCGCCGTCTGCGGCCCGCTCGACGTGCGTCTCCAGCTCCGACGCCTGCCTCTCGTCGTGCGACCACCACGGCGTCTCCCAGAACAGTTCGTCGGTCACGGCCGCCGTGTCGACGCCGCCGAACGATAACGCCGTCTCGTTGACCCGGCGGAGTCGCCCCTCCAGCGTCAACACGCCGATGAACGAGGTGGGGTCGTCGAACATCGCCTCGAATCGCCACGCCCCCTCTCGCGCGGATTCGTCCGTACCCTCAGCCATAGCGTCGCTCAGGACCCCGACACTATCACTCTGGCCCTTCGCGGCCGGCAGTTCGGCGTCAGCACGCCGACGGACGTTCGACGCCCCGCGCGCCGGGAGACAGAAAGCCTATAGTGAGCCTCGGGAACCGCCGGGCATGGACGTAGACGAGGAGTACTCCCTGCCAATCGCGCTCTTCATGCTCGCCAGCATCGCGAACGTCGCGCTCGGCGTCTCGGTGCTCGCCGTCGCGTGGTTCGCCCTCGGAATCGCCTTCGTCGTCGTCGCGGTGCTCTCGGGACGCGGCGTCGACCCCGTCGCCGACCTGACGCGGCGGACGTAGCCTTTTTACCGCGATTCCGCACAGAACACACCATGTCTAACGCGAAAGGTGACCGTCGCGAGCGCGAACTCGTCAACAGACTCGACGAGGCCGGGTTCGCGGTGATGCGCGCGCCCGCCAGCGGCGCCGCGACGACCCGCGAACTCCCCGACGTGCTCGCCGGCAACGGCGACGTGTTCTACGCCATCGAGGCGAAGTCGAGCGCGGGCGACCCCATCTACCTCACCGGCGAGGAGGTCGAGGCGCTCATCTACTTCGCCCGCAACTTCGGCGCGAAAGCCCGCATCGCGGTCCGATTCGACCGCGAGGACTGGTACTTCTTTCACCCCGGCGACCTCTACGTCACCGACGGCGGCAACTACCGGGTGAAGAAGGAGACGGCGCTGGCCGACGGCGAGGACTTCGCGGAGTTCGTCGGCGAGTCGACGAAGACGACGCTCGGCGACGCCGAATCCTGACCGGCAGGCGTTCGGCGCGGCGCGTTCGGGATTTTTCTCCTCCTCTCTCGGCTCGACAGTCCGGCCGGGTACACCGCCGTCTCTCCCCTCTCAGCCGTCGGCGAGACGGAATCGTTCTGCAAAACCGCAATCATTACATGATTTTCCAGGAAGTCTATATGATATTCACATGCCTCAGAGACGAACCGTTCTCAAAGCGGGCGGCGTCGTCGGTAGTGCCGGACTACTGGGTTTGAGCTCGCTTTTCTTCCGCACTCGTCTCTACGACGTCCGGGTCAGCAATCGGCGGTCGGAGTCGGTCAGCGTAGACCTTCGACTGGATGCGAACGGCGAGACGGTTTTTCGCTCGACGGTCGACTTCGGACCGAGCGAAGTGATTCATCTCCCGTGTGACTGGCCACGGTCGGCGTGGTCCTACCGGATGGCTGTCCGTCTTCCGGAGGACGATACGTGGCACACCATCACGTGGGACGGGAACGGACAGATTTGCAAGAAGATAGTGATCGACGAGGTCGGTCTGGGGGATGGACCGGTGTCGTTCTACGAAGCGGGTGGCTGTCCGACGGCACTCGAGCACAACTCGTGCGACCGCTGATGGGAGTCGGTGTCGACAGCGTCTCGTCGGACCCAGCCGTCTCGATGGGTGAGAACTCCAGCGGTTCGGCTCGGTCGGTAGACCGTAATACAGAAGTCGCGTTGCAATCGCAGCTACGCTTCCGCCAGCGGTAACTGGCTCTGGAAGCCGTCCGCTCGCGGTTGATCGGTCTCCTCGCGGTCGACGTGGCGGAGTCGTGACGCGGGGAAACTGTAGCGCCGCGCGCGGTCGAACGTCAGTTCGCCGTCCACCGCGCGGACGGAGCCGAGATAGACGGCCTCGACGACGGGTTCGTGACCGCCGTACTCCGCGTTGGTCTCGTAGTCGGCGACGGTGCGGCCGGTACCGTCCTCGACGACGACCTCGTCGGCGCGGCGGTGAACGACGTTCGTGACGACGAGCGCCGACCCGCTCTCGCGGTCGCGGACGAACTCGCCGCTCTCGAAGTCGTGGTCGGCGCAGAGCTGCGGGCCGGTCGCCTCGAACGGGACGAACACCGCGCGGCCGCAGACCGCGCAGACGGAGCGTCGCTCGGTCGGCGCCGGTTGGCGTCGCTCGTTCACCTCGATGGCGACGCGGCGCAGGTGCTTACAGCGCGCGCCGCGGATGGCGTAGTCGGGACAGGTACACGAGCGGTCTTCGAGATCGACGACGTACGTGCCGCTGTTCGTTTCGACGACGTAGCGGCGGTCGCGGAGCGGTCGGACGGCCATCGGGTCGGCGCGGGCTCGCAGCGACCGGCCCTCGTAGCCGTCGGCTGGTAGCGTGGTCTTTCGAGTCGCGGATGACGCGAGTGCGTTTCGTGAGTGCGTCATGATTTCACCGGGGCGTGGGCGGCACTCCCCGTAGCTATACGGAGGGGACGGAGACACCTAAACCTTCGGCTAGTGCGTTCGAAACGCCAGAATTCGGCGTAATCGGGGTGTTGGGTTCGGCACGGTTTCGGGGGTGGGCGACGACCGTCCAGCGCGCTCCGCCGGAGAACGGCATCGAAGATGTTTTACTCCACTCGCGGGAAGCCAGCGGCATGGAACTCGATGGGGAGACGCTGCGTGAAATCATCGTCTCCGTTGTCGCCGTCAGCCTCTTCATCGTCGCCGTTCTCTTCATCGGAACGAGCTACGGCGGGTCGAACCTCGACCCGACGGGCGGTCTCGCGCTCGTCGCTAGCATCGCGCTGTTCGTCGTGCTGATGGCTCTCGTCGGACTCTTTCTCTCGCGGTAGCGGACAGAACCGTTCTCTTCTCAGTCGGCGGCGTTCGTTCCGCGTTCGCCCTCGTCGTTGAGCGCCCGCGCGTAGTACGCCAGTGGATGCGTGATGGTCTCGCAGCGCTCGTCCGTGTTCACGCAGTCGCCGTAGGCGACCATGGTTGCACACGACGGCGGCGCGTACTGCGTACCCGCCTCGTCGCGGAGGTACTCCGTCTGGTAGCGGATCTCCTCCTCGTCGAGCGCCGACTGGCGGTAGACCGCGACGATTTCGTCGGTGTCCATTCCGATGCCCGTGAGGAATGCGGTGAGCGCGAACCGCGAGTGGTGGTCCAGCTCCGCGCCGCGTCCAGCGCGTTCGAGCAGGTGTTTCATGCACGGCGGGAACAGGTCGGGGACGACGGTGTCGATGCGGCCGACGGGTTTCCGGTCGGCCAGGAGACCGCGAAGCGAGTCGACTTCCGCGTCGAGTGCCTCGGCGATGGCGTCGTCGCCGACGACGAACGGGAGGCCCTCGGCCACTTGTCGCCGGACTGCCTCGCGGAGCAACTCGTACAGTTCCTCGCGGATGATGCGAACCTCGCCGTCTGCGACTTCGCGGTTGACCAGTCGCCATCTCTTGCCCCAGTCGGGGTCGGAGAGCGTCAGGTACGAGCCGAGCGAGACGCGGTAGGCGTCGTCCCTGCGCGTCGCCGCCGCCTGGGCGTCGGCCTCCGGTCGCACGTCGTCGGTCAGCTCGAACTCCGTGAGAAAGTCGTCGAGTTCGACCGTCGTAGTGCCGGTGCTCTTGAGGCCGTCGTCGCTCGTCTCGAAGTCCTCGGTGAACCGGTCGTACGCCGTCGCCGCCTCGGCGTGGGCGTACTTGCGAACCGCGGCGGGGGCGTCGATGAGCGAGACGAGGATGCGCGCGACGGGGTAGGAGAGCAACTCGTCGCGGGCGGTCCACTCGCCGGGCGTCTCGCTCTCGACGGTGCCGGCCATCAGCGCGCGCTCGACGCGTTCGAGACCGCGGGAGACGGCGGGGTCGTCGCTCGTGACGAGTTCGGAGAGCGCCACGTCCGACTGGCCGACGGCCTCTCTGGCGGCCGCGAAGAACGGGTAGCGGGCGTGGCGCGCGTTCATGGAGCGTACGGTTTCCGGTGGGTATGGATAAATACGGCGGTTATCTGGTGGGTCCGTGGGCGTGTCCCTACACGTCGTTAGAAAAGCGCGCTACCGCGTTCGAAGGTGACTCAGAGAGCTGTCGTCGGACTCTCGTCCGATACTTCCGCCGGTGACCTAGTGGCGTTCGAGCAGTTCGTCGTCTAGTAGTTCGGTCGCCGGCCAGCCGTCGAGTTCGATACCCAGATAGTTTCGGCCGGTGTGCTGTCCTCTCATAGCAACTGTTCTGCAGGGCTGGACACGGAAATATATCACTATTGTGGTAATTGCACAGCAACGATTGGGTTGGTTTGGAGTCGTTCGTTATCGATTTCGGTTGGCACGTCACGACGGTTCGTTCGAAGAGCGACGATTGCGGTGTACGACCAGCGGCAGATTACTGCTGCCGGGCGCACCGAGATGACCCCCCAGCCTCAGACCTCCCCAACCTCGTCGGCGACACGAGCGTCGCCGACTCCACCGGAAGGGCGAAGCTCTTCCGAGCCTGCGCTCACTTCGTTCGCGCAGACCTCGCGCGAGAACAGCGCGGACAGAGCCGCGCCGTGGCGCGCGCCTGAGCGCTCCTCTGTGAGCGCGACGAATGCGCGAGGGGCGAGTAGCGCAGGGAGCGAAGCGACCGAGCAACGCAGTCGGCTGGAGGGGGTGAGGCATCTCGGTGCGCCCGGCGACCGAGGTCTGCGGTCCGGCTTCGCTCGAACTCACGAGATTCTCGCTCGATTCATCTCAGAGGCCATCTCCCAGAACCTCCAACCGCGAAACCTAAGACAACTCGACGAAAACCACCTCCAGACCGTGCCACGCTTCGACTACCCCTGTCCGGGCTGTCTCACCACCAACAGCCTGCACGACGCCGACTGCCGCTTCGAGGGCACCGCGTGGCCCGAGGTGGAGAAAGCCTACACCGACATCGTCTCGCTGCTCTCGGCGGGCCCGAGACACGAGGAGAGCCTCCCCGACGCCGTCCACGGCGAGTGGGGCCCACTGCACGTCGCGGCGCTCGATCGCCTGAAGTACGACGAGCGCCTGCAGGAGGACGAGGGCCGCCTCGAACTGCTCACCGCCGCCGAGTACAAGGAGATGGTCTCCGAGCCGACCCGAGAGCCGATGAAGACCATCTATCGGAAGGGCAGCTACCCCGGCTGTCACGACAACGCCGTCTTCGCCATGATCGCGTGGTACGAGATGGTCGGCCTCTCGTGGGCCGAGACGAAGGAGAACGTCGTCGCGTGGCTCAGAGAGAGCGGCACGTGGACCCGCGGCGGCTTCGAGGAGGCCTCGCCCGAACAGCTCGTCGAGAGCAAGCGCCACGTCTACGAGGCGGGCTACGGCTGGAAAGAGAAGGCGCGGGCGGCGAAAGCCGTCATCGACCGGCACGGCTGAGTCGGACTCTCGTCGGACTGAGTCGGCTCGGTCCGTAAACGCTCGAACTCCCCCTTCTCGGACCGCTCGGCCACGACAGCGTTAGGTCCGCAGACGGCCTCTCTTCTCCAATGAGTGCCCCTCGCGCAGCGACGGCGACAGACGCGGTTCGGAACCCGCGACGGGCGCTCGCCATCGTCGTCGCCGTCGTCTTCGTCGACTTGCTCGGCTTCGGGGTCGTCATCCCGATTCTCCCGTTCTACGTCCGGAGCTTCGGCGTCAGCGACGTGTTCATCGGCCTGCTCGCCGCCTCCTACTCGCTGCTGCAGTTCGGCTTCGCGCCGTTTCTCGGCCGCCTCTCCGACCAGCGCGGGAGACGCCCGGTCATCATGCTCTCGCTCGCCGGCAGCGCCGTCGCGTGGACCATCTTCGGGCTCGCCGCGGAGTTCTCGGCCGCCCTCGGTCTCACGGCGGGCGTCGCCGTGCTGTTCGTCTCGCGGATGCTCGCGGGGGCGATGGGCGGCAACATCGCCGCCGCGCAAGCCTACATCGCCGACATCACGCCCGCCGAGCGACGCGCCGAGGCGCTGGGCCTCGTCGGAGCCTCGTTCGCGCTCGGCTTCGTCTTCGGCCCGGCTATCGGTGGGCTGTTCGCCAGCGATGCCGTCGTCTCAATGGCCCGAGACGTGCTCCCGGCGTTCGTCCCCGCGACGCCGTTCTCGCTACCGAGTTTCGCCGCCGCCGGTCTCAGCCTCCTCAGTTTGGGGTTCGCGGCGCTGTTCCTCGAAGAACCGTCGCGGAGTCGCGGTACCGCCCCGCGGACGACGCTCGTCTCGCAGTTCGCCGACGCGCTCAGGGACCCGAATCTTCGGGGCCTCGTCGTCTCCTTCTTTCTCGTCTCCGTCGCCTTCTCGGGTATCCAGGTGATGTTCATCCCCTTCGCGGCCGACGTCTACGGGTACCAAGAGACGCAGACGGCGTTTCTACTCACCTACATCGGCGTGTTGGGCGTGTTCAATCAGGGCGTCCTGGTCGGCCGACTCTCGCGGCGCTACCGCGACGCCTCCATCGCCGTCGCCGGAGCGACGGTTCTGCTCGTCGCACTCGCGGCGATTCCGTTCTCGCCGGAACTCGGGTCGCTCCTGCCTGCTGTCGACGCGCCGGCGTACCTCACGCCCGCGCTCGTCGCTCTCTTAGTCGTCCTCGCGCTGCTCTCACTCGGCAACAGCCTATTGAACGTCGCGCTGACGACGCTCGTCTCGAAGGCGACGAGCGCCGAAACCCAAGGAAGCGCCTTCGGCGTCACGCAGGGGGCGGGCAGTCTCGGTCGGACTGTCGGCCCGCCCGCGATGGCGGCGCTGTACGTCTTCACCTACTGGTCGCCGTTCGTTGCGGGTGCGCTGCTCGTGCTGCCGATTCTGGCGATTCTCGTGAGTCTCGCGCGCGGACGGGTCGACGTCCAGGTGGACGACAGAGTGGACCGAGCGGTCGGCGAGACCGACGGTGGGGACACGAAAAACGAGTAGTTACGTACGCGGTCGAAATCGAAGAGGGAGACCGAACGAAACGAAGCCGGAGCGACTCAGTCGCTCTGGATACGCGGCGCGAGCATGTACGTCACGTGACCCATGCCCTCGCCGAACTCGTAGTGGAGTTTGACGGGGAACTCCTCGCCGAGTTCGACGGTGACCTCGGCGTCGGAGGGAATCGCCTTGTTCATGTCCTTGAGGTAGTCGAGGCTGAACAGCGAGTCGGCGGGGCCAGCGGAGAGGTCGATGAGGTCGTCGCGGCCGAGTTCGAGGTCGACGTCGTCGGTGTCGCCCTCGGCTTCGATGTGGAACGTCTCGGCGTCTTCGTCGACGCGGAGACCGATGTGGTCCGACACCATGTCGGCGGCTTTGATACCGCGGTCGAGGTGGGTGCCTTCGACGACGATGGTCGCCGGGAGGTCGAGGTCCGGGATGTCCGGTTCCTGTCGGATGGAGTCGGGGTCGATGAGCGCGAGCGTGTAGGAGAGACCTTCGATTTGGATGTGAAGCTTTCGCGTCTCCTCGTCGAGTTCGAGGTGGATGAGGTCGCCGGTGTTCGCCATCCCGGCGATGTCCTCCAGTCGCGAGAGGTTGACGCCGATGACGCCGCCGTCTGCTTCGTAGGATTCGAACGCTGCGGCGTCGAGCGAGAGGTCGACCATCCCCACGTTCGCGGGGTCGACGGCTCGAATGGCGAGTTCGTCCTCGTTGAGTCGAATCTTACACTCGTCGACCAACACGCTCACCGAATCGAGCGCGTCCCGGAGCGTCGACGCGCTCACGATGGCCTGGAACATATGTGGCGACCTACGAGAGGGGTATTAAAAATACCCGTGGTTTAGTGCGTGCGCGTGCGCGCATGACCCCCGAGGTGTCCGGTGATTCCCCGCCGCGCCCGTTCGAAAACGGCGGCCGCCGCGCGCGAACTCGGGCAAGACGTACCTGCGCACGCAAGCAGTCGAACTGTCGGACTCTCTCCGGTAGATATCTCACACCATGCCGGAACTCGAAACGTCACGAGAGCTGTCGCGTGCGGAGGTCGCCGCGTACCTCCGCGAGTTCGCCGACGAACTCGACCGCCGAGGCGACGACACGACGACACAGCACGGCGAAACTCACGGAACCGGAACGACCGACCGGACGACCGACGCCCGGATGACCGGGACGGACGCCGACTCGCGAACGTCGCCGACGGACGCCACGGACGCGTCGACGACTGCCGAGGCTAACACCGAGGAGACCGCCGAAACCACGACAGACGCAGCAACCGACGATACCGCGGCCGCCGACGTCACGGCCGACGACACCACGGGCGCCGACGCCGACCGATCCGACTCGACGACGGGCTATCGAAAAGTGACGTTCCTCGTCGGCAACGACAGCGCGACCATCAACCCGCCGGAGACCGTCGCCTTCGACGTCGCCGTCGACTCCGATTCGTCGCTGATGGAGACCGGAACCCGCGAGCGCGTCGACTTCTCCATCGCGTGGAACGCCGACGACGTCCCCGAGGACGACGAACTGCGAATCGAGTAGACGGACGCGTTCGACAGAAAATATTTATTCCACGTCGAGAATCGCTTTGCCGACATGCCCTCCAGACGACAACTCCTCCGTTCGGTAGCGCTCGGTTCGACTGCCCTCTGTGCCGGCTGTGTATCCGATTCGACGGGGCCGGAGTCGCCGGCCGACCCCTCGCCGTCTCCATCACCCTCTCCCTCGCCGTCCCCCGGGACGACCGACCAGTCTCGAACCGACCGAACGACCGAACGGCGAACGACACGCGACCCGGACCAGTACGAGGATCGATTCTACGTCGAGAACTTCGACGACGAGGCGCACTGCCTCTCGGTGTCGGTCGCCCGCGAGGACGACGGCACCGACGACTCGGACGACGACCCGGTCGTCGACGGCGTCTATCGCGTCAGCGCCGAATCGGGTTTGGACTTCGGCGTCGTCGGTCCGCGCGGAGCGCGCTTCGAGGTGAGCGCCCGACTCGACACCGGCGCGTCGCTCGACGAGACGTGGTCGCTCTCCGCGTGTCCCCCGGAGTACGACACGCGGGACGGCCGCTCGGCGGCGGTGCGAATCGACGAGGACGGCGAGTTGGGATTCGCTGCCAATGCGTGTGACGTCGTCGCCGTCGGCTACGAACTCGGCGGATACGTGATTTCGCCGAGCGAGAGCGACTGCGAACTCGACTGATTGCTCCTTCGCTTCACGTCCGGTGTTCTTCTCCTCTCGCCCCCGAACGAAGGCGTTTACCGGCTTCGCGCGCAACCCCCGGCAAATGGCGCGCAAAGACGAATACTACAACAAGGCCAAACAGCAGGGCTACCGCGCCCGCTCGGCCTACAAACTCCAGCAGCTCGACGAGACGGCGAACCTCCTCCACCGGGGGGCGTCGGTCGTCGACCTGGGGGCCGCCCCCGGCGGGTGGCTGCAGGTCGCCGCCGAGGCGGTCGGTCCCGAGGGGACGGTCGTCGGCGTCGACCTCCAGCGGATCAAATCGCTCGACGCGGCCAACGTCGAGACGATTCGCGGCGACATGACCGAGGACGAGACGAAGGAACAGTTGTTAAAACTCGTCGGCGAGGACGGCGCGGACGTCGTGATTTCGGACATGGCGCCGAACATGACCGGCGAGTACTCGCTCGACCACGCCCGCTCGGTCTACCTCGCCCGGCAGGCGTTCGAGGTGGCGATGGACGTGCTCGACGCCGGCGGCGACTTCGCCGTGAAGGTGTTCGACGGCCAGGACCTCCAAGAGCTGAAAGACGACATCGAACCGGAGTTCCAGTACGTCCGCGAGGTTCGCCCCGAAGCCTCCCGAAAGCAGTCCTCGGAACTCTACCTCGTCGCCAAGGGTCGCATCACCGCGCCCGTCGCCGTCGGCGAGGAACTCGAACTCGACATCACCGACACCGGAGCGGAGGGCGACGGTATCGGCCGCGTCGACGGCTTTACGCTCTTTGTCTCCGACGCCGAGGCGGGCGAGACGGTCCGCGTCCGAATCACCGACGTCAAGCCGAAGTTCGGTTTCGCCGAGCGCGTCGGCGACGACTCGTAGTTCGTCGCCGACTCCGGAGGACGCGTCGCCGACTCAGCGCACCACGACGTCCAGCGCCAGCTCGGTTCGACACGCCTCGCCGGGTCGGGGGCGGCCCCCACACCGGCCGACGGCGACGATATCGCCGAACGGCAGATAGCGGTCGCAGTTCGGGCAGTTGATGCCGCCTTCCATCCAGTCGCTCTCGGTCAGTCGGATACGACGCACGGAACTCATGGCTCCCGTTGGCTACTGGCGGCGATAAGTCCCAACTCGGGTTTCCGAGACGGTCCCGGTGAAAAGGGTGTTCACGGCGTCGAGCGATGCCGAAACCGGGTTCCGAGATTTGTGACCCGCGGTCACGACGCGGAAATCGGTTGCTGCTACGCCGAAGCCATCTGCCCCTCGCCGTCCGACCGCCGGAGAACGCCGACGAGGGCGTAGACGAACGGCGTGTCCGCGATAGCGATGAGCAGTTTCAGGAGGTACTGTCCGACGACGAGCGAGATCACGACCGGAACCGGCGTCGCCTCGCCGATGCCGAGCACCGCCGGCGCGACGAGGAAACCGACCGTGACGAAAAGCACCGTGTCGAGCGCCTGACTCGTCGCCGTCGACGCGACGTTGCGGAGCCAGAGGTGGTCACCGTCGGTCGCCTCGCGGATGCGGTGGAAGACGAGCACGTCCCAGTTCTGGCTGACGAGGTAGGCGACGAGGCTCCCGAGGACGATGTTCGCGCTCGGACCGAGCACGGCGGCGAACTGCCCGGCGAACTCGGGGTCGAGCGCGGGCGCGGCGATGGTTCCGGCGACCAGCGCGAGCACGACGAGGTTCATCGCGAAGCCGACGTTCACCATACGCTGGGCCGCTTCTCGCCCGTAGAGTTCCGAGTAACAGTCGGAGGCGAAGAACGTCAGCGCGTACGCCAGCGCCGCGCCGGGGAGCGCGAGGCTGTCGCCGACGACCGGCAGCGACACCGGCAAGCCGAACGCGAGCAGTTTCGCGGCGGTCAGTTGCGCGGTGACGAGCGCCGTGACGAACAGTCCGACGAGCGCGACTTCGCCCGTCGCCAGGCGCGACTCACGCACGGTCGTCCTCGCTGTCGTCGTCCCCACCGACTCCGTCGTCGTCCGCTAACCGTCCGTGTCGGTCGTCTATCTCGTCGAGGAGGTCCAGCGTCTTGCGAATCGACGCTCGGATGGCATCGCTTCGGTTGACGAACTTCTTGTCGTCGCCGACGTGTTCGTCGAGGTCCGCGAGCAACTCGTCGGGGACTTCGACGCTTATCTTGGCCATACCCGCCATATCGAAGGCGGCCACTTACGTGTTACACTCTCGGTCCGCCGTCCGGTGGCAAAATCGGCCGACTGCGGTGGGTTCTGTCATCGTTTTTCCGGAAGATCGGCTGTCGCACCCAAACGGCGCGCGGGCGACGTGGACGGCCGCTCGCCTCAGGCGTCGCTGCTTCCGGGCGCGGGCGCGAGGTCGCGCCGTCCGCCGAACGTCAGCACGAACAGCACGGTGAGACCGACGGCGTAGGCGACCATCAGCGGAATCGTCACCATGAACATCGTGATGATGTCTGCCGGGGTGAACAGCGCCGCGACGGTGAGAATTCCGACCGTGACCTCCCGCCAGCGCCCGCGCATCCGGCGGTACGAGAGGCCGATTGTGTTGAGAAGCACCATCAACACCGGGATGTCGGCGAGGATGCCGATGCCGGCGGTGGTGAAGAAGATGAGCCAGAAGAAATCCGTAATCTGATAGCTGATGACGACGTTCGCCGCCAGCGCGTCGGCGGCCAGATACGAGATGACCGCCGGGGCGATGTAGATGTAGCCGAGGTAGAGGCCGCCGAGGAGTCCGGTGAGCAGTACGCCGGCCCACCCGAAGATGACGATTCGGTGGCCGCGGACGAAGTTCCGCTCGCGGAGGGCGGGCCACGCGAAGAACGCCAGAAGCGGCAGCGTCGCGATGACGGCGATCAGCGTCGAGAACTTCACCTCGAAGATGAGCGCCTCGACGGGGTGCAGCGTGATGACGTTCACCTGGTCGATGTCGAAGGCGGCGGGCATCTGTGCGAGGAAGCCGTCGAAGATGGTGCCGATACCGCCGCTGTAGAGCCACGCGAACGTCCCGGCGAGGACGAGCATGAACCAGCCGATGATGATGAACGACCGCGAGCGGAGACTGTCGAGGATGAACGCGACATCCTTGTAGTAGCCGCCGATGTCGTCCTCGTCGCGTTCGCCGTCGGTGAGTCCCTCCAGCAGCGTGCCGCTGGCTCTCGACGCTCTGTCGCCCACGTCGTCGTTGACGCCGGGGACGCTGCCTTCACCGTCCGGTTCTTCGTCACGGCTCTCCTCGGCCTCGTCGAACCGGTCGAGGATGGCCTGCGCCTTCGCGTTGTCGCCGTCGTCGATGGCGGCGCTGGCGTGGTTCATCGCCTCCTCCTCGGTGAGGTCGGCGAACGCCTCCGGCGGGGCCGCGCGGACGCCCGCCGCGTCGAGGTCCGCGAGGTCGATGGCCGCCGGTTCGCCTGGCCGGCCGCCGACCTGCGGTCCGGCGGTCGCTTCGATGTCGCGGTAGATTCCGTACAGGAGTCCGAGCAGGAGACCGACGACGCCCGCGACAGCGGAGTAGAGGAGGATGGTCGTCTCCGAAGCGAACGGGAGCTGTTGGCCTACTGGTACCACGCGGTAGGTGCTGCCGAGCCACGCCAGTCCGCGGTTCACCTGCCCGATACCGCCGTAGCTGTAGAAGGCGTACACCGCTCCGCCGAACAGCACCGCGGCGCCGAGGACGACGTTCCACTGTGTGCGGACGGTGCGACCGAGATTTATCTGCTGGCTCCCGCGCTTTGCGGTGACGACGACTTTCGCGAGGTAGAGGCTCGCACCGTAGAGGACCAGCAGCGGCACGGCCCACATGATCTGGGTGAACGGGTCCGGCGGCGAGAAGAACGCCCCGAAGACGAAGATGAGAACCGTCGCGTGCCGCCATTTGTCGCGGAACGTCTCGTACGGGACGATGCCGCTGTAGGAAAGCCCCGTGATGGCCAGCGGCATCTGGGCGGCGAAGCCGAAGGAGAGCGTGAGCAGGAAGATGAACTGCGCCCACTTCACGATGGAGTAGCGCGGGTCGAAGCCGACGGAGATGGCGTTGCCGGCGAGGAACTTGAACATGATCGGGAAGAACAGCGAGTAGCCGTAGAGCAGCCCCGCCGAGAACAGCGCCGTCGCCATGAGACCGATGAGGACGAGTTTCCACGGTTTCACCGGCGACTGCGGCCACATGTCGCGCTCTCTGAGCGCGTCGCGGGAGAAGTAGACGAATATCGGGAGCGCGACGATGATACCGGCGACGATGCTTATCTTCCCCTGGAGCAAGATGACGTCGAACGGCGTCTGTGCAATGAAGCGGACGTTCTCGGCCGTCGCCGCGTTCATCCGCGCTTCCGTGACGTTCTTCAGGAACTCCCAGACCCAGAGTTGGAGCGCGTAGAACGTCCCGAGAAAGCCGATGAGAAAGACGATGAAGACCTTCTGGAGGTCTTTCTGGGCCGAGCGCAACATCGCGCCGGCCGTTTCCCGCCCCGCGTCGAGCGTCTGGCGGGTGTCCTCGTCGAGGGCGCTAGACATACGTATAGGAAAGCTCTCTCGCGGTTATCAATCTTTTCTCACCGACTCGCCGACGCGCAGATGAATAAGGCCTATAACGGCACCGGGTCGTAGTTGAGATGAATGGGCGAGGAAGCGAACTCGACGCCCGGCTTCTCCGAGGTGTCCACGGACTCCACTGTCGAGTCGGCAGAGACGGCTGACGCCGACGTTGCGACCCACGAGACGCCCGAGACCGACGAGACCATCGCTCCGGAATCGAGCGACGGATCCGCCGACGACGGCGGACTGTTCGGTGACGGTCCGTCCTCCGACCAGGAGATGCCGCTCACCGAGCACATCGAGGAGATGGTACGCCGCCTCGGCGTCGTCTTTCTGTTCGGCGGCATCGCCACGCTCGTCGCCTACCCGTTCGCGGCCGACCTCATCAACTATCTGTGGGGGTCGTACATCCCGAACCCGGCGCAGAACCGCCCGCACGTCTACGGCCCGCTCGAACTCATTCTCACGGAACTGAAGGTGGCCGGACTCGCGGGCGTCATCGTCGGCCTCCCCATCTTCGTCTACGAGACGTACCGCTTCATGCGCCCCGGACTCTACCCCCGAGAGCGCCGCTACTACCTCGCCGCTATCCCGACGAGTCTCGTCCTCGCCGTCGTCGGCGCGGCGTTCTCACACTTCCTCGTCCTTCCGTTCGTCTTCGACTACTTCACGGTGTACACGACCAGAGCCGTGGAAGTCGCCTTCGCGCTGCAGGACACGTTCAACCTCATCGTCCTCCTGACGGCGTACATGTCCATCGTCTTCCAAATTCCGCTGTTCATCATGCTCGCGGTGATGATGAACCTCGTCACCCGACTCTGGATGGAGGACAAGCGCCTGCTGTTCTGGGGGGCGTTCGCCGGCATCTCCTTTATCGCGACGCCGGACCCGACGGGGATGGCGCCTATCATCGTCGCCGTCACGATGATATTCCTGTTCGAGGGGACGCTCGCGCTGCTCCGGTGGACCGGGAACTGACGCCCCTGTCCGCCCCGGACGCTCTTTCGGCATCTCGACTTCTCGGGCTTACTTCGACTGCGACTCCACGCGCCGCTTGAGCGCGTCGTTCATCCCGCGTAACCCGTCGTCGAGCGCGTCGCGTCCGGGGAGCATCGCCGTCGCCGCGCCCCGGACGTTCGCCGTCTGTTCGAGTCGCGTCCGCCCCGCCGGGAGCGGCTTCAACCTGAACTCGTGGTCGATGGCGTACGCGCCGGGAATCGGCGAGCGCGCCCGCCAGTGGATGCGCCGGTTCGGTTTCACTGCAGTCACTTTCGCGGGGAACTGCATCGGCGAGACGCCTTTCGGGTCGAGTTTCACCGAGAGCTTCGAGCCCTCCTTCGGTCGCCCCTTCACGCTGAGCGTGGGGTTCCACGCGTCGTACTCGTCGAAGTCGGTGAGGACGCGCCAGACGGCTTTCGGCGGTGCGTCGACCTCTATCACCTCGGTCTGTTTCATCTGGCTCAACTACTCGCTTCACGCGGTTCAACCCTCGCGAGCGTCGGAAAACCAGTCTATCGTGCGGATGTGACTAGTTCGCCACGATCGGCGTCCACCGTCGACCCAGTCGGCCTCGTGGATCGCCCTGTCGACCGTGTGAACTACGCAGTCGAGTTCACGGGCCGCTCAATCGTCCTCGCCGACGGGATACTCCCGTGCGAACACGTCGGCGACGAGCGGTTCGTCCTCGGCGTCCTCGTCGTCGCTCCCACTTTCGCCGTACGCGTCGTTCGCCGGACTGACGCTCCCCGTGGCGTAGCCGTGGAGGTCCAACGTCACGTGGTCGAACCCGACCTCGGAGAGGTGTTCTCGCGCCGCGCGGACGAAGTCGGCGTCGAGCGCCCGCTCCAGCTCCGGTTCGGCGACTTCGATGCGCGCGAGACCGTCGTGGTCGCGGACGCGGAACTGCGAGAACCCCCACGTCCGGAGCAGTCGCTCGGCTTTCTCGACGCGGGTCAGTCGCTCCTCGGTGACTTCGAGTCCCGTCGGAATCCGCGAGGAGAGACACGCCATCGACGGTTTGTCGGCGACCGAGAGACCGTACCGGTCGGCGATTTCGCGGACTTCCGCCTTCGTGACGTCGTGGGCCAGAAGCGGCGAGAACACTTCGAGCTCCTTCACCGCGCGGAGTCCCGGCCGGTGGCCCTCGCCGGGGTCGGAGGCGTTCGTCCCGTCGCAGACGCTGTCGATGCCGAGGTCACGGGCCGTCTCGTACATCTTGCCCAGACGCATCGTCCGGCAGTGGTAACACCGCTCGCCGTCGTTGGCGACGAAGTCGGGGTTGTCGAGTTCGGAGAAGGAGACGAGTTCGTGGCGGATGCCGATTTCCTCGGCGACGCGCACCGAATCCTCCAACTCCTCGGCCGGAAGCGTCTCGCTCTTGGCGGTGCAGGCGACGGCGTCGTCGCCGAGGGCGTCGTGTGCCAGCGCGGCGACGACGCTCGAATCGACACCTCCGGAGAACGCGACGACGACGCCGTCGCGTTCGGCGAGGTCCGCTTTCACGGCTTCTACCTTCGCGTCGAGGCTCATGCGCCGTCGTTGACGGCCTGCGGTCAAAAGCGCGTTGTCACCGGCACGTCGAGTCGGTTCGCTTCGCCCAACCCGACCACTCGTACGGCCTTCGATGGCTTTCGACGCCCGACAGTTCAGGCCCAACGCTGACGACGCTCGGCGTGGAACACACCGTGAGAACGATGACCGACTACGAACTGCACGAACCCGACTTCTCGGGCACGACCGAAGCGGAGTGGGACGCCCCGCAGAAAGAGGACTTCGACACCGACGACCTCTCGGAGATAGCCGACCACTTCCTGCTCTCGGCGTCGGGCTTCCCGCCGGAGAAGTTCACCGACCTCAAACTGCCGGTCGTCGACCCCGACGGCAACCTGAACAAGCGCGCGTTGCAGACCGCGAAGAGCGGCGGCCACGGCGTCGGCGCCATCGACGACATCGACGAGGAGACGAGGGAGGACGTCGAGGATCTCGTCGACGAACTCGCAGCGGAGAACTTCGAGGACGCCGACTTCGACGAGGAGTGACTCACGGGACTCCTCGGCGTCCACGTCGACTCGCGTCGCTCCGCGAACGTTTTTATCACCCGCCGCGGTAATCGCGGGCGAATGGAGTTCGAGGCCATCCCGGGAGTCGGTGAGAAGACCGCCGCCTCACTCGCCGAACTCGACGACGCCGAGGCGGCGCTCAGAGACGGTGACGTGGCGGCGCTCTCGCGCGCCCCGGGTATCACGGAGGGTCGCGCGGCGGCCATCGCCCGTGCGGCGATTCAGGCCGAGCACGGCGACGACGGCGACTTCCTCGCGACCGACCGCGCCCGCGAACTCTACCGCGACGTGCTCGGCTTGCTCCAAGCGCGCGCGGTCACGGAGTACGCCGAGAAACGGCTCGAAACGTTGTTTCCCACCGCCTCGGAGTCGCGAATCGAGGAGGTCCGAACGTTCGTCGAGTCGGCGCTCGACCGGACGCCCGACCCCGCGGTCCTCGACGCGCTCGCCGACGTGGAGGCGTTGCGCGCGCCGCCGAACCTCCGCGTCCGCGAACGCTGTCTCGCGACGGTCGACGCCGAGCGCTACGCCGAGGCGAAAGCCGCGTTCCCGGAACTGTCGATCGAAATCGTCGAGGACGCCCACGGCCTCGCCGAACTCGCGCGGTCGTACTCGACGGTCGTCGCCCTCGACGAGGCGTTCGCGGGCGTCGACGTCGACGGCGACGTGCGCGTCCGCCCGGACGCCCCCGAACATCCCGAGGAAATCGTCCCCGAACGCCTCCTCGCCTTCTTTGCCGAAAACCGCGAGCGACTGCTGGCGGCCGTTTCCGTCCACGAGGCCGCCGACATCGACCCGGCGTGTTCGCCCGAACGACTCCGTGACGCCCTCGCGCGCGTCGACGAGAACGGCGAACTCGTCGGCGACCAGGAACTCGACCGACTCACCGCCGCCGTTTCCGACCTCGACGCCGCGGTCTCGACCGCGGAGTCCGCAGCTAACGACCATCTCCGGACGGCTATCAGCGAGCAGGACGTGACGATACAAGGCCAGGACTTCCTCTCGTTGGTCGAACAGGGCGCGCGCGTCGACAGCCTCCTCTCGCGCGAACTCGCCGACGAGTACGACACCGCCGTCGAAACGGCCCGAGACCACCTCTCTGACGCGCTCTCGCTGGAAGAGGGCGAGTACGACCTCGCCGAGCGCGTCTTCGGCGGCGACCCCACCTTCCCGGTCGGCCACAACGAGGAGGCGGTCTCGCGGCTGCGAACCGAACTGAAAGCGGGTCGCGACCGGCGCGCGGCGACGCTGAAAGCCGACCTCGCCGACGACCTCGCGGCGCTCAGAGAACCCGTCGAGACGCTCGTCGCCGACGCGCTCGAACTCGACGTGGAACTCGCCGTCGCCCGCTTCGCCCGCGACTTCGACTGCGTGCTCCCCGAGTTTTCTGGCTCTGGATTCGAGTTCGAGGGCGGCCGGTCGCCGCTTCTGGACGTTTCGTTCGCCGACGTCGACCCCGTCGACTACGGCGTCTCCGGCGTGACGCTGCTCTCGGGGGTCAACAGCGGCGGGAAGACCTCGACGCTCGACCTGGTCGCCGTCGTCGTCATCCTCGGGCAGATGGGACTGCCCGTCCCGGCCGAGCGCGCCCGCCTCGAACGCGTCTCCGAACTGCACTACTACGCGAAGAGCCAGGGAACGCTCGATGCGGGGGCGTTCGAGAGCACGCTTCGCGACTTCGCGACACTAACGACCGGTGCGTCGGGGCGCCTCGTCCTCGTCGACGAACTGGAGAGCATCACCGAACCCGGCGCGAGCGCCCGCATCATCGCCGGTATCCTCGAAGCGCTACACGAGCAGGGGACGACGGGCGTGTTCGTCTCGCACCTCGCCGACGAGATACGGGAGGCCGCCGACTTCGCCGTCGCCGTCGACGGTATCGAGGCTGTGGGCCTCGTCGAGGGCGAACTCCGGGTAAACCGCTCGCCCGTCAAGGGCCACCTCGCGCGCTCGACGCCCGAACTCATCGTCGAGAAGCTCGCGGGGGAAGCGCGGGACGACGCCGAGCGGGCGAACGCCAGCGGCGACGAGGCGGCGTCGCGCCGCGGGTTCTACGCGCGTCTGCTGGAGAAGTTCTGAGTCACCGGACGAACATTCTGATTGTTTTAACTGTATTTTATGCCTCCGTTGGGGCTTCTGACGACCAGTTTCACTTCCACTCCGGGGGTGGCAAACGGTTAAGTAGCCACCGAAGCGTGGTGAAAGTGATGGCTGACGACCCCGACGGGGGGATGCTCTCGTGGGACGAGACGGTGTTCAGAGACGAACACGTCTTCGAGATAGACTACGTTCCAGAGACGTTCCACCACCGCGAGAGCCAACTGCAGAGCCTGCAGTACGCGCTTCGTCCCGCCGTTCGCGGTGCGCGCCCGCTCAACACCATGGTTCGCGGTCCGCCCGGCACCGGGAAGACGACGGCCGTCCAGAAACTGTTCGGCGAACTCCGCGGCCAGACCGACGTGCGGACGGTTCGGGTCAACTGCCAGGTCGACTCGACGCGCTACGCCGTCTTCTCCCGGCTGTTCGAGAGCATCTTCGAGTACGAACCCCCCTCGTCGGGAATCTCCTTCAAGAAACTGTTCGGCCAGATCACCGACCGACTCGTCGAGGAGGACGACGTGCTCGTCGTCACGCTCGACGACGTGAACTACCTGTTCTACGAGAACGAGGCCTCGGACACGTTGTACTCGTTGCTGCGCGCCCACGAGGCGCACAGCGGCGCGCGTATCGGCGTCATCATCATCTCCTCGGACCTCTCGCTCGACATCATGGACGAACTGGACACGCGCGTCCAGAGCGTCTTCCGGCCCGAGGAGGTGTACTTCCCCGTCTACGACATCGACGAGATCGTCGACATCCTCCGCGAGCGCGCCCGCCTCGGCTTCCACGACGGCGTCATCGGCGCGCCCGAACTCGACCGCGTCGCCGAACTCACCGCCGAGAGCGGCGACCTGCGCGTCGGTATCGACCTGCTCCGCCGGGCGGGGCTGAACGCCGAGATGCGCGCCTCACGGACGGTTACTCTCGAAGACGTCGAACAGGCCTACGACAAGTCGAAGTACGTCCACCTCTCGCGGAGTCTGCGCGGGCTGTCGGACTCCGAACGCGCACTCGTCGAGGTGCTCGCCGACCACAACGGCGAGCGGGCGGGCGAGGTGTTCGAGGCGTTCCACGCCGACACGGGACTGGGCTACACGCGCTACTCCGAAATCATCAACAAACTCGACCAACTCGGCGTCATCGAGGCGAACTACGCCAGCGTCGAAGGTCGCGGTCGGTCGCGGACGTTGACGCTGTCGTACGACCCCGACGCGGTGTTGGACCGGTTGGAGTAGTCGCGTTCACTCGTCCATTTCGCGCGCCAGCGCCGCCGGGAACCGCGTTCTGACCTCGCGGACGAGCAGCGCGACGAGCACCGCTCCGACGCCGTTCGAGGTGAAATCCAGCGCGATGTCTCGAACGCCGTGAATCGCCAGATACGCCTGCCCGCCGAACACCCGCGCCGCCACCTCCGTCGAGAACTCCATTATCTCCCAGAGGACGCCGAACGCGAGCACGAAGATGAACATATACACGTAGACGAACTCCTCGGGGAACTCCACGTCGTCGGAGTGCAGTTCCAGCGCCCGCGTGACCGCGTAGCCACAGCCGGCGATGACACTCCCCGAAAGCACGTGCGTCAGTTGGTCGTACCAGCCGAAGGCGTCGTAGAGGCCGACCATCCCGAGTGTGTGCAGGAACACCGCCGCCGTCACCCACAGCGTCAACCCGGCGTTCATCGGGAGTCCGTAGTCGCGGCGCAACACCCCCGGGACGAGCGTGATGAGAAGCGGCAGCGTCCCGTTGACGACGAGTCCGAACTGGCCGGTGACGAGGCCGTAGCCGGCGATTCCCGCCAAGACGAGTTGCATCAGTCGAGCCGTGCCACGCTGGTAGGCGGGCGGGATACCGAGGCGGTCGGTGAGTAGACTCATCGGCGCTCACCCCGGTCGAGACGACGCTCGACGCCTTCGTCGATGACTTCGTGTAAGCCGGACTCGAACGCGATGCCGACGACTACCCCCACGGCCGTCGCGCCGACGAGTTCCCACATCACGGGGTCGACGCCGCCGAGGTACGACGTGCCGAAGAACGCGTCGGAGACCCATCGCAGCACCGTCCACACCGCCCCGACGGCCATCGTCGTCGTCGCGACGAACGCCGCCGAGAACCGCGAGGACATCTCGACGTCGGTGAACGCCTGCAGGTCGACGACGAGAATGAGCGTCACGGAGACGACCCAGACGTACGTCGCCACGACATCGTACGGCGTGAACCGCTGCCCGAGCGCCGCGAGGGCGGCTAGTCCGACGACGGGCCACGGGAGCGTCGCGCGTCGCTCCCGGGTGAGAATCGCCGGGGCGGCGGCCAGTACCGCCGAAAGGAACGCGAACACCGCCGTCGCGTCTGCGCCGCGCAGGAGTCCCGCGACGCCGACCACGACCAACAAGGCGACGAGCAGCCACGAAACGACTACCTCTGTTTCACTTCTCGACAGTCCGAACATAGCTCCGTATTCGCGCACCGGCGTTGTAACTCCACCCGCCGGTTCTCACCGCGTGCTTGGCGGTTCGCCACCTCCGGTCTCGGGCGAACGGTTCGGGTTTTCCGTCCTCGACCTCAGAGGAACTCCGAGAGCGTCGCTATCGACGGGGCGACCAACGACGGGGAGATATCGCTGGCCTCGACGTCGGCGCGGTCGGCGTCGCCGGTGAGCACGCAGACGGACTCACAGCCGATTCGGTCGGCCATCCGGAGTTCGGTTTCGAGTCGGTCGCCGACGACGACCACGTCCTCCGGTTCGTAGCCGTACTCTTCTATCGTCGGCAGGAGCATCTCGGGGTTGGGTTTGCCGAAGACGTGCGCCGGGGGGCGACCGACGGCCGTCTCGACGAGTGCGCCGATGGAGCCGCAGTCGGGAATCGGCCCCTCGTCGGTCGGACAGACCGCGTCCGGGTGAGCGAGCAGGAACTCGGCCCCGTCGTGGATGGCGAGCGTCGCGCGGCGGACTTTCTCGTAGGTGAGTTCGGTGTCGAAGCCGACGACGACGTGTGTCGGGTCGTCGGACTCGACGGCGAACCCCCGTTCACGAAGCGCGTCGCGCATCGCCTCGGTACCGACGACGTACGTCTCGTCGGTGCCGACCGATTCGAGGTAGGCGATGACGCCGTCCGTCGAGAGGATGACCGACTCCGGCGTCGCCGAGATGCCGAGATTCCGGAGTTTCTCGACGTATCCCGGTTTCCACCGCGAGGAGTTGTTCGAGAGGAAGAACACGTCGACGCCGGCCTCCCGGAGTTCGGTGACGATTTCGGCCGCGCCGCCGATGAGTTCGTCGCCGAGGTAGACCGTCCCGTCGAGGTCGAAGAACGCCGCCCGCTTCTCGTCGAGCGGGCGTAGCGACGCGAACCGGAGGTCGGCCGCCGCGAGGTCATCGAGGTCGTCGATTTCGACCCAGCGCGCGCCCGCGATGTCCACCGGCTCGACGTCGAAGCGGCCGCTTTTCAGCAAGCGGTCGATGGCGAGTTCCGTCCACCCGCCGTACTCGCCGTGCTGTTCGACGCTCCGCTCGATCTCGTCGAACAGCGCCGCCGAGAACGCCCCGGAGAACCGGTAGAGGTCGATGGAGACGGCGTGGGCCTCCGAGTCGGTGTACTCCTTCGAGATACTGGAGATGCAGTCACGGTCGTCAGCGGTCACCTTCATCGCCTCCTCGGAGAACAGCGAGGTGTCGCAGGCGATGGCGCTGTCGGCGTCGGCGGCCGCCAACTGCTCGACCACCTCGGGGTCGAACACCACGTCGCCGTTGCTCAGGAAGAACGGTTCGCCGTCGAGAAGCGGTTCGACGAGCGACAGCGAGTACATGTTGTCGGTGTTGGCGTACACCTCGTTTTCGACGACGGTGACCGAGAACGCGTCGTACTCGGCGGCGACACCCTCTGCCAACGCCCGCGTCTTCTCGCTCAGGTAGCCGGCGACGACGACGACTTCGTCGAGGCCCGACTCGGCGTACGCGCGCAGTTGGTACTCGAGAATCGGCGTTCCGTCGACGGTGACGCTACATTTCGGTTTGCGAAGCGTTATCGGTCGGAGTCGAGAGCCGATGCCCGCAGCGAGAATGACTGCCGTTTCTGGAAATGTCATTCTCTATGTGTACCACGCCCGGGACAATAAGTGAGGATTACCGAATTACGGAATGAGGGTTTCGAGAGTAAGTAGTCCGAGACGGACCTACGGTTTCGCCGACACTCACCGAGACGGCGCGTCGGGAGTGTTCGGCGACCCCTTCGCCGAGGTCGGTTCGACCGGTTCCGCCGCCTCCGGTCGCTTCGAACCGTAGTGGAGGAGGTTCGGATAGTCCGCGATGAGGCCGTCGACGCCCGCTTGTCGGAGTTGGTCGGCCTGATACCAACTCTCGACGGTCCAGGCGTTGACGCGCCGTCCCTCTTCGTGGGCGATTTCGACGACGTCTATCGGGTCGAACGGCCCCGCGAGATACTCCGCGTTGAACAGTTCGGTGCCGTGCACCATGTTCCACGGCACGTGTACCACTTCACAGTCGTAGCGTCGGGCGGTTCGAAGTCCGGCCTCGATGTCGTCCCAGAACACCGACGCGAGCGGCACCGACTCGTCGAACTCCCGAGCGGCGGCGAGCGCGCCCTCGTGGAACGACGAGACCAGCATCTCGTGGGGGTAGTCGGCCAGCGACGAGAGCGTGCGGTCGACGAACGGCTCCCAGACCTCGCGCCGGGCGTCGAGGTCGGCGGCGTCGAGGGGGCCGTACCGAACGTCGTCGACGCCGGGGTTCTTGAACTCGACGTTGACGCCGACGCTCGCCGGAATCAGGTCGAGAATCTCCGAGAGTAGCGGCACCGACTCGCCGGTTCCGAGCACCTCGAACCCACGCAGCGTCTCGTACGGTGTCTCCCACACTTTCCGGTCGGCGAGCGTCGTCGGCGCGTCCGTTAGCCGGCCGAGGTCGGTGTCGTGGAAGACGACGACCTCACCCGTCGCCGTCGGCATCACGTCGAGTTCGACGACGTCCGCTTGCGGCGTCAGCGTCGCGTCCCCGACGCCGACCGCGCGCCCGAACGCCGCCCGCGTGTTCTCCGGGTAGACACCCGCGAACCCCCGGTGGGCGATGAGCGACACGTCCGTCTCCGTCTCGGTCGTCGTTGCCTGCCCTGCTAGCTGTGCCATGCGTTCGTGTTCGAACCTTGTACCGTCACGTACATCAAACTATCTCCGTTCGCGTACATACCTCTCCTAGTTGACTATATCTCTCCGGAGCGCTTCGCCCGTCACGGCCCATCGTTCCGGTTCACATCCGCCCTCCCGCACACGCTGTTCTGTATCTTTCGGTCGACTGTCAACCACGTCGTTGTCTCACCGCCTCGTAGACGGCGTCCGCGTAGCCGCCCTCGTCGTCGTCGAAAAACCGGTCGCGGACGGCGCGCCGCTCGGCCCCGTAGTCGTCGTCGCCGTCGAGCGCCGATTCGAGCGCGTCGAGCAGTTCGTCGAAGCCCCGCGCCGTCGGCCCGGGCGTCACCGTCTCGTAGTCGTAGTAGAACCCGCGTCCGGCGCGGTACGACTCCAGATCGTACGCGTAGCAGACGACTGGCCTGTCGAGAAGCAGGTAGTCGAACAACACCGACGAGTAGTCCGTTATCAGGCCATCGGTCGCCGGGAGCAACGGGTACACGTCGACGCCCGGCGGGAGTTCGAGGAGGTGGTCGAACGACGAGAGGTCGGCGTCGAGTCGCTCCCTCGGGTGGAGTTTGACGACGAGGTAGGCGTCACGCTCTGCGAACACGCCTTCGAGCGCCGCGAAGTCGACGTGTTCGGGCGCCCGCTTCGCCGGGTCCTCGCGGAACGTCGGCATGTAGAGCCACACCTCGTGGCCCTCGGCGAGTCGCCGAACTCGCTCCAGCGCCGGTTCGTCGGTGCAGAGCGTCGCGCCCGCCACCGACCCGAAGAACGCGTCGGTCCGCGGATACCCCGTCACGACCAGTCGGTCGTCGGGGAGGCCGAACCCCGTTCGGAACGCGTCGCGCACCCCCGACCCGGTGAGCGTCACGAGGTCGTACTGGTCGTACAGATACCGCGAGAGCGCCCGTACTGGTCGCGGACGCTCGGCGAGTTCCGCGTCCCAGGAGATGCGCTTCAGGGGGATACCGTGCCACAGCATCACGAGCGTCGCGCCGCCGACGGCGAAGCGGTTCACGTCCTTGAGGTTGTGCGTCAGGAAGACGGTCCCCGCCCGGAGTTGCAGCCAGATACCCCGCGGCGAGAACGCGTGGTACGCCTCGTAGCCGTGCGTCTGGAGTTCGCGGACGATAGCGGGATTCTTCGTCACCCAGACCGGTCGCACGTCGGGTTTGTCGGCGGCGACCGAGAGGTACAGATACTTCGTGTTCTCGCCGAAGTCGGTGCCGCCGCGCGCACCGAACACCCACAGCGAGTCGTCGCGGCCGACCCGCCGCGTCACCGCGCCGACGACGAAGACGGCGACGGCCTCGAAGAACAGCGAGACGTAGTAGAGCAACTGTTGCCGGCGAGTTCGTCCTTCCATCCCGTTTCCGTCGCGTGTCTCGTCGAACTCCCCGCGTCCGCCCGCTTCTGAGTCGTTCGCCTCGCCCGTCTCTGACTCCTCGCGTCCGCCCGTCACCTCCCCGGGCGGCAACTCCTCGTCCTGCATCCTCAGGCGAGAACCTCGTCCAGTTTTCGCTTGCTGAGTTCGAGGTAGTCGGCGTCGAACGTGTACACTTCCGCGGAGACGGTGCCACCCCAGTTCTCGCGAAGCGGTGCGAGAATCGTCTCGAAATCCGTGGTTCCGGAACCGGTCGGGACGTGTTCGTCGCTCGCGCCGCGGGCGTCGTTGACGTGGACGTGCGAGACGCGCTCGCGGTGGTCGTCGAGAAACGCCGCCGACGCCTCGGCGTCCATCCCGTCGACGCGGGCGTGCCCCGTGTCGAACGTCATCGACGCGTCGGTTTCGGCGAACACGCGGTCGAACTCGTGGACGGTGAAGGAGACGCTCGGAAGGTTCTCGACGCACACCTCGACACCGACGTCTCGGCCGTGGTCGTCCAGTCGGCGTATCGCGTCGAGCATCCGCGGGTGAGTCGTCTCGGCGTCCCATTCGGGATACGTCGCGTGCGTGCTCGCGTGGAGGACCGCTTTCTCCGTACCCAGTTCCGCGGCGGCGTCGAGACACGCGCGGTGTTCGTCGAGTGCGGCGTCGCGAACGCCGTCGCGCGGCGTGCCGAGGTCCAAATCGACGAACGGGAGGTGGACGAGTACGTCGACTCCGGCGTCGTCGACGGCGGCGACGAACGCCTCGCGGTCCAGTCGACTCCGTTCCGTCGCACCGTCCATGTACAGTTCGAGAAAGTCGAAGTCGAACGCGTCGGCCTGTTCGACGGCTTCGAGCGCGGTCACGTCGCCCGTGTGCGTCTGCGTGACGAATCCGCTCCTGATGTCGGTCATTGACTGTTCAGCCGTCTTTTCGTCCGATACTATATAGGTCAGACGGTCGACTACTTGTCGCCCCCGCTGAGTGACTTCGCGGACGGAGTGTCTCCGAAGACGTACCGACTCCACCACGTAACGCTCGCCGTCGCCCGACCCCGGAGCGTTTTTATCGTCGTCGCCGAAGCCTCGTCCATGAAGACGACCGGTGGAAGCGACGAGGCGAAACGACGCGCGGGCGAGAGTGCGGCCGACCTCGTGACCGACGGGATGGTCGTCGGCCTCGGGACGGGGAGCACGGCGGCGCGCGCGATTCGCGCACTCGGCCGGAAGGTCGACGCCGGACTCGACGTACGCGGTGTGCCGACGTCGTTCGCCTCGCGCGAACTCGCCCGCGAGGTCGGCGTTCCGCTCGTCGCGCTCGACGACGTCGACGCGGTGGACCTCGCCATCGACGGGGCCGACCAGGTAGCGGGACTCGACCTCGTGAAGGGTGGGGGTGCGGCCCACGCCCGCGAGAAGGTCGTCGACGCGTTCGCCGACCGGTTCGTCGTCGTCGCCGACCCCTCCAAAGTCGCCGAGACGCTCTCGCACCCGGTGCCGGTCGAGGTGCTACCGGACGCGCGCAGTACGGTCGCCGCCGCCGTTTCCGACGCCGGCGGCGAGCCGACGCTCCGCGAGGCAGAGCGAAAGGACGGGCCGGTCGTCACCGACAACGGCAATCTGGTGCTCGACTGCGAGTTCGGCGAAATTCACGACGCGGCGGCGCTCTCGCGCACGCTCTCTGCGGTCCCCGGCGTCGTCGAGCACGGCCTGTTCGTCGGCCTCGCCGACGAGATACACGTCGGCACCGACGACGACGTGCGCGTCGAATCCGCGTAACTGCGCTTCTTCTGCGTAGCCACGACGCTTCTGCGTAGCCGAGGCTCTCCTCGTCTGTCCGGGGCGCGAGCGCCGCCGCTGGCGGGCGTGGGTTGCGAAAAAATCGTGGGTTATTCGCCGACTTAGAGGTCGCGCGGCTGGACCGTCTTCCGGTCGTTGGCCTCGGCGCGACGGGCGGCGTCGTCGAGAAGCTCTTTGACTTCCTCGTCGAGCGCGTCGTAGAAGTCCGACGCGACGTTCTTGTCATCGAGCGCTTCCTTAACAGCTGCCTTGACGATAAGGTCTGCCATGCAAGCGAGGCTACCGGGGCCTTATTAATAAGATTTCCCAAATCGCGCCGTCAGACCCCCTCGCGGGTGTTCGCGCCCAAATCCGCCGTTGGATTTAAGTAATAGGGGGTCGATGGACCAGAAACGACAGCTACGAGTGCCCTGCGGGCCGAGCGCCTGCTATGCGAGACATTCTGGAGGCAGTCGCCTCGGGGGAACTCTCTCCGGCGGCGGCCGAAGCCCGGTTGGCGGGCTACGCGAGCACCGACGCGGGACGGTTCGACGCCGCCCGCGAGCACCGACGCGGCGTGCCGGAGGCGATCCTCGCCGACGGCAAAATCCCGGAGGAGACGGCCTCGCTCGCGCTCACGGCGCTCGAAACGACGGGACGAGCGCTCGTCACTCGAACCGACGAGGCGACCGTCGCGGCCGTCTCCGAGCGCGTCGGCGAGGCACGACCCGGCGCGACCGTCGACGTCGACGAGCGTGCGCGAACGGTCGTCGCGCACGCGCCCGGATTCGAGCGCCCGTCGCTCGAGGCCACCGTCGCGGTCGTCACCGCCGGGACCTCCGACGCCGCGGCCGCGGGCGAGGCGGCGACGGTGCTCCGCGAGATGGGCGCGACGGTCGACCGCATCGACGACGTGGGCGTCGCCAACATCGACCGCGCGCTCGACCAGCGCGAGGCGCTTCGCGCGGCCGACGCGCTTGTCGTCGCCGCGGGACGAGAGGGGGCGCTCCCGACGGTCGTCGCCGGGATGGTCGACGCGCCCGTCGTCGCGCTCCCGGTCTCGGTCGGCTACGGCTTCGGCGGCGAGGGCGAGGCCGCGCTCGCGGGGATGCTCCAGTCGTGTTCGGTGCTCTCGGTCGTCAACGTCGACGCCGGGTTCGTCGCGGGCGCACAGACCGGACTCATCGCGAGAGCTGTCTCCGCGGCCCGCGACGGGTAGTCGTCTTTACGGCCGCCTTCGTCGCGGTTTTCGCGCGTCACGCGCGTGCGCAACACCTTCTACGTTCCTCGGTCCCGTACACCGAGACACCGGCTGACTGGTGGATGCCGGACCCGAACGATGCCAACCTGCGACTACTGCGGGTCGCACGTCTCCGAACGTTTCGCGCGGGTGTTTGCCGACGAGTACGGGCGTCTCATGGCCTGTCCAGCTTGTTCGGCGAACGCCGGTATCGCGGACGTCGCACGACATCGCGCCCGCAACGCGTAACCACTGTCGGGTACTGAATCGAGAACCACCACGCGAAGCCTTCTGCGCCGAACCGACGCCGTTTAGCGTCGTCACCGTCTGCGTCGACGCGTGCACTACGTCTACGTCGTCGAGTGCGCCGACGGCAGCTACTACACCGGCTACACGACCGACGTGCAGCGACGCGTCGCCGAGCACGACGCGGGTGACGGTGCGAAGTACACTCGAGGCCGGACGCCCGTCGAGTTGGTTCACTCCGAGTCGTACCCCTCGAAATCCGCCGCGATGCGCCGCGAGTACGAGATAAAACAGCTCTCGCGGCGGCAGAAGGAACGACTCGTCGACGGCTAGCGAGCGCTGACGCTGCGACTGAGAGTCGTCGACGCCGAACAGTCGGTCGCTCGGTCACGCCCCGGCTTTCTTCTGCCTCCGCGGTGTATTTAGACCCCGACCGAACCATGGCCGTCGTCACCGAGATCAACATCGCACCGGACTCGTTTCCGCTGGGGACGCTGCTCACCGCGAACGACGAGTTCCACGTCCAGTTCGAGCGTCTGGTCCCCGCCGGAAGACAGGTGCTGCCCATCTTCTGGGCGTGGGGCGGCGAGTTCAAACCGTTCGAATCGCGCGTTCGGGCGAGTCGATTCGTCGACGAACTGACCGTCGTCGAGCGCGTCGGCGACAGGACGCTCTACTCGGTCGTCTGGAGCGCAGACGTGCACGGGTTCGTCGACGGTCTCGTCGAGACGAACGCGGTCATCCTCGGCGCGTACGGCTACGACGACCAGAGTTGGGACTTCCGACTGATGTTTCCCTCCCACGAGTACCTCTCGGCGTTCCACGACTTCCTGCTCGGGAACGACATCGCGTACACGCTCGGCCGCGTCCAGACGCTGAGCGACTCCGACCTGCGAGACCAGCGAATCGACCTGACGCCCGAACAGCGCGAAGCGCTACTGTTGGCCTACCGACGCGGGTACTTCGACTCGCCGAGTCGGGTGACGCTGACGGAACTCGCCGACGAACTCGGAATCACCCAGCAGGCGCTCTCTCAGCGGATTCGACGCGGAAACGAGCAACTCCTCGAACAACTGTTCGCGGACCAACTCGCGGCGTGACCGCCGCGCGGTTACCGTCACCTGGCCCTAAATCACGACACGTCTGGTCGCGTCATCCCGACGCGTCAGACCGCGTCACCCCGACGCCGTTGGGCGACGACGCGGACGCACCGGAGAATATAACGCTCTTGTTCAAACAAGGCCGACACAGATCTAGCCGCCCTGTTTCTGTGCCACTGATGGCCGTTATCGCCGAACTTTCACTACCATCTACTGCTTTCGGCCCGGGTCGACTGCTGACCGACGAACTGGACATCCGCATCGAGTTCGAGCGTCTCGTCTCGCTCGGAACTGAGACGCCTCCGCTGTTTTGGGTACGGGGCGACGGCGTCGACGAGTTCGAGCGACGACTCTCCCGGAGCGACGTCGTCGAACACGAGGTCCTCGACCGATTTGACGACTCCGCGCTGTACGCCGCGACGTGGCGGCGCTCCTCGAACGGGGTACTCGACGGGTTCGAAGAAACCGAAGCGGTCGTCCTGCAGTCGCGCTGGTGTGAGGAGGAGTCGTGGCGTCTAAAACTGCTGTTTCCATCGCACGAACATCTCTCCGCGTTTCACGAGTTCTGCCTCGACACCGAGATTCGCTGCACGCTCGGTCGAATCTACTCGCTCGGCGAATCGGCGGGGGGAAACGTCGACTCGCTCACGGCCGAACAGCGCCGGGCGATACTGCTCGCGCTGCGGGAGGGCTACTTCGACACCCCGAGTCGGACGACGCTCTCGGAGTTGGCGACGCAGTTGGATATCTCCCAGCAGGCGCTTTCCCAGCGCATCCGACGCGGGACGAAAGCCGTCTTCGAGGAGATGCTCTCGGCGTCCGACGACCCGTAGGGTCCGCTCTCATCGACGCGCGGCGACACCTTGTTTGAACCACCCGGCTTACTAACTGGTACCGCACAGTCCTATTACATACATGGCCGGAGAACATTCATCTAATCCTGATTCTCTCCATACGGTTCAGCGGCGCGAGTCACTTCCCTGTACCGTCGAGGAACTGTTCGAGGCGTTCGGGAATCCGGTCCGGCGATGGACGCTCTCGCATCTGCACTCGACGCCCCGCAAGGCCGTCTCGACGGACGAACTCGCCGAACGCTGCGCCGAAGCCGAGAACACCGCCGACGACCCCGAGCGACTCGCGTTCGCGCTGCACCACACCCACCTCCCGAAACTCGACGACGTCGGCTTTCTCGACTACGACCCCGACGCCGGTACGGTACGCGGACCCGACGCAGACGTCGTCGAGGCGAGCGTCGACGAGTTGCGTTCCTGTCTCTCCGAAGTCGTCGAGGAGTAGTCTCGAACCCGGTCCCCGCTCCGTCACCGGTTTGTACCACTTGTCTCAACAAGGAGTTGGGCTATCGGTCCGTCTCCCGGCAGTTCACACGGTCGCTGACGTGAGGCCCGCCGAGACGGGTTCCGACGCGAACCTACGGACGGCTTCGAGAACAGGGGGTGCTCTCGGCGGCGTCGGCGACCCGACACATCAGTACTGCGCACAAGTACACAAGCCTCGCACACGAGCGGAGAGACGACACACTCAGCGATGAGTACGAGAAGGGAACCACACGTCGACGCCAGACGGGAGTACTGCACGGCCTGCGGCGACCACACGCCGCACGAAGTGACTATCGAACAGGCGAATCGTCACACCGACGCCACGTCCGAAGAGAATCGGAAGTACGCGAAGGTTCCGCGTCGCCGAAGCGAGTGCAAGCGCTGCGGAACCGTCGACGAGGAGACACTCGTCTGATCCCGCTGCGCCTCGACTCGGCGGTCCGGAGCCCCGAAACACCCTCAGTCGCTCGCGAACGGGCTGTTTCCGGCGCTCACTTGCGTCGCGTGTTCCGCCACCGTTCGACCGAGTTTCTCGATACGTTCCTCGATGGCTTCGTCGACGAGTTCGTACGCCGGTTCGCCGTTCGTCGCCGGTTCGCTCCGATCTTCGAACTTCTCGTAGGCTTTGCGGATACCGACCTGGTTCGGGAGGACGTAGCCGTGGACGCCGCGAACCGTGCTGCGCATGTGTTCGAGCGTACTCCCGTACGACCCGCCGCCGGCCGTTGCGAGCAGGCCGACGACGGTGTCCTCGTACTCGTCGAAGGAGCAGTAGTCGTGAAAACTGCGGAACGCCGAGGAGTACGACCCGTGGTAGACGGGCGACCCGAGGATGACGCCGTCGGCCTCGCGCATCCGCCGCATCAGGTCGGCGGACTCGCCCTGTTCGTCTCTGTCGGGGTGGTACAGCGGAAGGTCGACCGCACCGAGGTCGATGAAGTCGGTCTCGACGCCGGTCTCGGCGGCGGCGTTCAGGGCGTACTTCAACGCTTCGCGGGTGTAACTGCCGTCGCGACGACTCCCGGAGACTGCGAGGACGCGTGTCATTGCTTTCGCTTCGACTCCGACGCTCAAAAGGTCGTTGAACGGCCGCTCGTCGCTCTCTTCCGTTGACACGCGGGGGATCGTCCGTTTCCGCTCGGTCCCGTCGTCCGGTTTCGACCGGGAACTCGCAGGAGGTTTTTTTGCTCGCCCCGTGGGACGTAGCCGTATGGACGCGATCTCTTTCGGAACCGACGGGTGGCGAGCGACGCTCGACACGTTCACCGACGACCGAGTCCGCATCGTCGGACAGGCCGTCGCCGACTACCTCCGCGACGAGGGGTACGACGACCCCGTCGCCGTCGGCTACGACGCCCGCGAGTCCTCGCCCGGCTTCGCCGAGAGCCTCGCCGAGGTGCTCGCCGACAACGGCTTCGACGTACTCCTTCCGGAGCGCGACTGTCCGACGCCCACCGTCGCGTGGAACATCGTCTCGCGCGGCCTCTCGGGCGCGCTGATGGTGACGGCGTCGCACAACCCGCCGGAGTACAACGGCGTGAAGTTCATCCCCGACGACGGCGCGCCTGCGCTCCCGGCGGTGACGATGGCCGTCGAGGAGCGTCTCGCGGAACCGCGCGACCCAGTTGACGACCGCGGCGAGATACGGCGCGTCGACTTCGTCGCCGAGCACGCCGAGCACGCCCGCGACCTCGTCGAGGCGGACCTCTCGGGAACGACCGTCGTCTACGACGCGATGCACGGCAGCGGCCGCGGCGTCACCGACGCGCTGCTCGAATCCGCCGGGGCCGACGTCGTCCGCCTCCGCTGCGGCGACGACCCGACGTTCGGCGGCGAGTCGCCCGAACCGAGCGAGGAACTCCTCACGGATCTCGTCGATGCCGTCGCCGAACACGACGCGGCCCTCGGCGTCGCCAACGACGGCGACGCGGACCGTCTCGCGGTCGTCACGCCCGGCCGCGGCTTCCTCGACGAGAACCTCTTCTTCGCCGCGCTGTACGACGCGCTGTTGGAGGACGAGTCCGGCCCCGCGATTCGGACGGTGTCGACGACGTTCCTCATCGACCGCATCGCCGAGGCCCACGGCGAGGAGGTCGTCGAGACGGCGGTCGGCTTCAAGTGGGTGGCGCAGGCGATGGGCGAACACGACGCGCTCGTCGGCGGCGAGGAGTCGGGCGGCTTCAGCGTCCGCGGCCACATCCGAGAGAAAGACGGCGTCCTCGTCTCGCTTCTGGCGGCCGCAATCGCCGCCGAGGAGTCGTTCGACTCGCGGGTCGACCGTCTCGAAGCCGAACACGGCGAGATTCACGCCGACAAGGTGAGCGTCGACTGCCCCGACTCGGAGAAAGCCCGCGTGCTCGACGACCTCGCAGACGAGATTCCCGACGAGGTCGCGGGGCGCGAGGTGTCGAAGGTCGTCACGCTCGACGGGTTCAAACTGCTGCTCGAAGACGGGTCGTGGCTGCTCGTCCGCCCGAGCGGGACGGAACCGAAGATGCGTGTCTACGCCGAGTCCGACAGCGCCGACAGCGTCGCCGACCTGCTCGCTGAGGGGCGAAAACTCGTCGCCTCGCTCGTCTGAGGGCACCGATGTCCCGGAGCCTCTCGGTTCGACCGGTCTCGGAGTCGGAGCTCGAAACCGTCGCGTCGGTGCTCCGACGGACCGGTCTCCCGTCGGACGACGTTCGGACCACACCCGCGCGGTTCTTCGTGGCTGCCGTCAACGGCGAGTCCGTCGGCGTCAGCGGGGTCGAACTGCGCGGGGACGCCGCGCTCCTCCGCTCTGTGGCTGTCGAAACGGACGCTCGCGGAACGGGATACGGGCGTGTACTCGTCGCCACGGCCGCCGACCACGCCGCAGAGCGCGGTATCGAGACGCTCTATCTCCTCACCGAGACTGCATCCGGCTACTTCGAGTCGCTCGGTTTCCGACGGTGCGAGCGAGACGACGTCCCCGCGGCGATACGAGATACGACCCAGTTCGACGACCTCTGTCCCGAGTCGGCCGTCTGCATGCGTGCTCCGACCACGGCGGTCCTCGAAGCCGCCCGCGACGGCGGTCGAACCGACCGTTAGTCACGTGCTCGCTTCTCTCCCCACAGTCGTCCGTTCCGCTCGCGTATCTCGAACCCAAGCGACTCATAGAACTCCCGCACTCGGGGGTCGAACGCCGCCGTCAGGTGACCGGTTCGAGAGAGCGCGCCGCGGACGAGCGCGCTCCCCACACCTTCGGCACGATGCCGTCGCCGAACCGCGACGGCCTCGACGTGATCGTCGTCGCGGACGAGCGCGCCGACGACGTGGCCGCCTCGCTCGGCGACGAGCACCGAGTCGGTGCCGAGTCCGGCTTCGACTGTCTCGGCGTCGGCTTCGAGCACCGCACCGTCGAGGACGCGCATCACGTCGACGAGTTCGTCGTCCGTGGCGACTCTGACGGTCGCTGTCCGCTCTCCGTCGGTCATATTTGACTCTCGAACGTTCGTCACCCGCCCTTGATGAGGCGAAGCACCTTCACCCGGTCGGCCTCGACGGGTTGGTCTTCGGGCACCGGACGGCCGTCGACGAGCACCGACACCTCGTGGGGGCTGAGGTCGACGGCCGAGACGAGGTCGGCGTACGTCGCGTCGTCGGCGACGGCCACTTCGCGGCTTCCCTCGCCGACTATCTCCACGCTCACGTCCATGTTCGCGATGGGTCTCGCGGCGGTTTCAGCGTTTCCGTCCGGCGCTCTCCTCTCACCTCGCGGTCGTCTCGGGGAGTTTATGGGGTGACCGACTCCTTCCTATGGTATGAGCGAGGCCGAGGGAACGCCGGGTCGCGAAATCTGGATCGAGAAGTACCGCCCGCAGACGCTCGACGAGGTGGTCGGACAGGACCGCATCGTCGAACGCCTCCAGAGCTACATCGAACAGCGCGACCTGCCGCACCTGCTGTTCGCCGGACCGGCGGGCGTCGGGAAGACCACCTGCGCCACCGCCATCGCCCGTGAGGTGTACGGCGACGACTGGCGCGGCAACTTCCTCGAACTCAACGCCTCCGACGAACGCGGCATCGACGTGGTGCGCGACCGCATCAAGAACTTCGCGCGCGCCTCCTTCGGCGGTCACGACTACCGCATCATCTTCCTCGACGAGGCCGACTCGCTGACGAACGACGCACAGTCGGCGCTTCGCCGGACGATGGAGCAGTTCGCCGACAACACCCGCTTCATCCTCTCGTGTAACTACTCCTCGAAGATCATCGACCCGATCCAGTCGCGGTGCGCCGTCTTTCGGTTCTCGCCGTTGGGCGACGCCGCCGTCGAGGAGACGGTTCGCCACATCGCCGACACGGAGGGCATCGAGTTGACAGACGACGGGGCCGACGCGCTCGTCTACGCGGCCAACGGCGACATGCGCCGCGGCATCAACTCGCTGCAGGCGGCGGCGACGACCGGCGAGACCGTCGACGAGGAGGCCGTCTACGCCATCACCGCCACGGCGCGCCCCGAGGACATCGAGGAGATGGTGACGCGGGCGCTCGACGGCGACTTCGCGGCCGCGCGGTCGAAACTCGACCACCTGCTCACCGACGTGGGGATGGCAGGCGGCGACATCATCGACCAGCTCCACCGCTCGGTGTGGGAGTTCGACCTCGACGACCGCGCGGCGGTCCGCCTGATGGAGCGCATCGGCGAGGCCGACTACCGCATCACCGAGGGCGCGAACGAGCAGGTCCAGTTGGAGGCGCTTCTGGCGTCGCTCGCGCTCGACGACTGAGCCCTCGCGGCGGCCGTCCGCGTTGCGTCCTCCGCGCGACGACATGTATCGGCAGGTGAGAACGTTGGCAGAATTTATATATCGGCCCGTGCTATCCGAAAACGGGGTGGTGTCGATACGATCGGACACCGACGCCTCGGTGCGACGTTCGTCGCGCCAAGTGCGTTTTTCTCGCGTTCGCTGGTACTATCCAGCGGTTCGTTTCCTTCTCCGTACGCCATCAGCTCGTCCCGCGCCGCTCAGACTTCGGGTTCGATGTTGACGTACGAGACCCGTTTGTCGGCCGCTTCGAGCTTCGACTTTAGCTGGGCGATGTCTTCGTCGATGTCGCCGGTGACGAGTTCGCCGTCGAACCGCACCTCGGCGGTGACGAGCGCCTTTTCGGCCCCGACGTACACCGAGCGGAAACTGTCGATTCCCGTCACGCCGGGGTGGTCGGCGATGACCGCTTCGAGTTTCTCTTCGATATCCTTCGGGAGGCTCTCGCCGATGAGCAGGCGCTTGTTCTCCCACGCCAGCGCGATAGCGAAGCCCATCAGCAGGAATCCGATGACGAGCGACGCGACGGCGTCGTAGATCGGCGCGTCGAGGAAGTACGACAGCAGGACGCCGACGAGCGCGATGGCCGCACCGCCGAGTGCGATGGCGTCCTCGGTGAAGGCCGTCAGCGTCGTCACGTCACTCGTCTTGCGGAACGCCTCGGGGATGCCGCTCCACTCGAACTCGTCGATCTGCCGCTGGAGTTCGCCGTTGGCCTTCACGAACGCGTACGTCTCGAAGGCGATGGCGCCGACGAGGACGACGACGTTCACCCAGACGGAGTTGAAACTGAATCCGAGAAAGTCGACCATCTGATACCCGGCCCCGTGTCCGGGGTGCATGATGGCGTTGTAGCCGTGTTTAGCGCTCTCCCACCCGGCGATGCCGAACAGCATCACCGCGACGAGGAAGCTGTAGAAGAACTGCGACTTCCCGTAGCCGAACGGGTGCTGTCTGTCCGGGTCTTTACTGCTGTACCGGATACCGACGAGGAGGAACACCTGATTGCCGGTGTCGGAGATGGAGTGATACGTCTCGGAGAGCATCGAGGGGCTACCGGTCAGCAGATATCCCAGAAACTTCATCACCGCGATAGCGCCGTTCGCTATCAGCGCGGCGATGACGACCGATTTGCTTCCTGCCATGGCCAATCGGTCACGGCGCTAACTGATAGCCGTTCCGCCCGACAGCCAGCGGGTGGTTTCAGTATCCGTCGGTTCCTACACCCGCTGTGCTCACCGTCGTCTCCGACACACACGCGACCGATTCGCATCGACTCCGTGGGAGAACGCTCCGGGCCGTCCGCGATGCCGAACTGGTTATCCACGCGGGCGACTTCATGGCCGAACCGGTGCTCGACGCGTTCGTCGACGAAGCCGAGACGCTCCGCGGCGTCTACGGGAACAACGACGACGCCGGGATTCGCGAGCGACTGCCCGCCGCCCGGACCGTCGAGTACGGCGGAGTCCGATTTGCGGTCACGCACACACGACGCGGCGGCGACACGGCGCTCGCGCTGTTCGGGCGCGAACGCGACGCCGACGCGGTCATCTTCGGCCACAGTCATCAGCCGAGATTCGACGCGACGGGCCCGTTGGCGCTTCTGAATCCGGGGAGTCACGCCGAACCGCGCGGCTATCGGGCGGCGCACGCCGAGTTGGAACCCGAAGGCGACGGGCTTCGCGGCCGCCTCTGTACGCCCGACGACGACGTGTTCGAGCGGTTCCGCATCGACCCGAAGTAGCGACTGCTCCCAGACGTATCGGCGATGAGGTGAGAGGGAGGAGGGCGAGTGGAGGGCCGGAGGGTTGGAGGGCCGTTGAACCGCCTCGTTCGGCCCGTCGGCCAGCACGCAGACCGACGCGACGTCGAGGGGAGGTGTCGCCGCGTCGGGCCGAAGCGAGGCGGTTGCACACTCAGCTACAGCCTCGGGTATCAAATACGCACCGTAAGGTCAAACGCTCGTTTCACCTACCGCCGCGACAGGACGAACAGCGCGACGAAAAGCACCGCGACGCCGCCGAGGAAGAACAGGAAGCCGGGTGAGGCGACGAGTACCTCGACGAGCGGCTGTCCGCCGGCGTCGAGAGCCTCGCCCGAAAACTCGGTGGCGGTGTCGGCGGCCGCCTGTGTCGTCGTCCCCCCGCCGTCTGTCGCCGTCGAGTCGGCAACGGTCTCCGTGGACTCTGCGGTTCGAGTCGACTCGGTCGAGACCTGCGTCGATTCCGCGTCCGCCTCCGCCGTCGTCTCGGTCGGTTCAGTACCCGTTGTCGTCTCGGTCGGTTCAGTACCCGTTGTCGTCTCGCCGGCGGCTTCGTCCGTCTCGCCGCCGCCGCTCTCGTTGCTGTCGGTGCTGACGTCGTACTCGCCGCCGTCGCTTCCGCTTCCGTCGTCGCCGCTGTCGCCCGTGCTGCCGCCACCGGCGTCTCCCGAATCGCCGGACGTGTACTCGCCGCCTTGGCCCTCCGCTCCGCTGTCGGAACCGAGCGCGAACGGGGCGAGCTCGGCGGTCGGGCCGCCGAGAATCCGGTCGACGGCGAGGCTGGCGACGCCGAGGACGCCGACGCCGCCGACGAGTCGCGAGAGGAGCGCACGCAGGCCGTTCGTCTCCGCTTCCCGTCCGGCGACGACGACGAGCGCCCTGTCGGACGGGCCGTACACCTTCATCTCGCGGCCCTTCTCCGAGTAGGCGGTGCCGACGACTTCGACGATGCCGGCGTCTTCGAGGTTTCCGAGGTGGTACTGGACGTTCTGTAGCGACGTGTCGACGCGACCGGCGAGTTCGGCGGGCGTCGTCGGTTCCTCGTGGAGTTCGGCGAGGACGCGTCGGGCGGTCCGCGACGAGAGCGCCGAGAGCAACTCGTCGGCGGCGTCGCTGTCGAGGCCGATGACGCGCGGGTCGCCGGGGTCTGCGTCGGAGGTGTCGGGAGTGGAGGGCAACAGACCGGCCATCTACGCGTCGATTCCGAGGCGGTACACAAGAGCGTTCCCCTCACCTCGGCGTCTCCTCGTCCCGGCCGGGCGAAACGGCTATAGGGCCGCCGCGGTGAGTGGTCGCTATGTCCGAATCGTCGTCCGTCGTCGCCCAAGGGTCTCTCGTCGACACCGTCGTCGAGGCGCTCGGCAACGACCCGGTGTTCGTCGGCCTCGTCGTCGTCATGCTGCTCTTCGTCTTCTTCGCGTATCTGTTCGTCCGGCGGACTGTCACGGGCCTCCAGCAGGGGTATCAGGAAGGCCGTCGCCGCTGACTCCGACTGTCGAGCACCCGCCGGCGACCCCGAACTCGCGTCGAAACTCGCGATTCCCGGTAGGCACTTGTAAATTGCGCGCGCAGAGACGATAATGGTAGCCGTCGAGACGGTCGCGACGTTCGTCGTAGCGGCCCTCGCCAGTCTGTTCATGGCGTGGGCCATCGGTGCCGGGTCGTCGGGGTCGACGCCCTTCGCCCCCGCCGTCGGAGCCAACGCTATCTCCGTGATGCGCGCGGGCTTCATCGTCGGTATTCTCGGCTTCGCCGGCGCAGTACTCCAGGGCGCGAGCGTCACCGAAGCCGTGGGGACGGAACTCATCGTCGGGGTCGAACTGTCGGCCATCGCGGCGACGGTCGGACTGTTGACGGCCGCGGTGCTCGTCGCCGTCGGCGTCTTCACCGGCTATCCCATCGCCACGGCGTTCACCGTCACCGGGGCCGTCGTCGGCGTCGGTCTCGCCCTCGGCGGCGCGCCCGCGTGGGCGAAGTACCAAGAGATCGTCGCGCTGTGGGTGCTCACGCCGTTCGTCGGCGGCGGCATCGCGTACGCGACGGCGAAGACGCTCCGCAACGACCGCATCGCCGAACGGTTCGCCGTCCCGTTTCTCGCCGGTATCGTCGCCGCACTCGTCGCGAACGTCCAGTTCTCGATGCTCGGCCCGGGGAGCGAGGGGGCAAGCGTCGCCGTCGTAGTCGCCGCGAGACTCGCACTCCCTGCCGTCTCGGGTCTCCCGGTCGGTCGCCTGCTCGTCACGCTCGTCTTCGCCGCGCTCGTCACTGCCGCGCTCCACCGCGACATGGTACGCGACGCCGACGCCGGGCAGCGACGATTTCTCCTGGTGCTCGGCGGCCTCGTCGCCTTCTCGGCGGGCGGTAGTCAGGTCGGGTTGGCCATCGGGCCGCTCGTGCCGCTTCTGGGTCCGGCGATGCCGATTCCGCTCGTCGCCGTCCTCGTCGGCGGCGGTCTCGGCCTGTTGGCGGGGTCGTGGACTGGCGCGCCGCGGATGATCAAGGCCATCGCACAGGACTACTCCTCGCTCGGTCCGCGCCGCTCCATCGCCGCACTCATCCCCTCGTTCGCCATCGCGCAGGCGGCCGTCGCCTTCGGCATCCCCGTCTCGTTCAACGAGATTATCGTCAGCGCCATCATCGGCAGCGGCTACGCCGCCGGCGGGAGCGGCGTGAGTCGCCAGAAGATGCTGTACACGGTGCTCGCGTGGGTCGGGTCGCTGGCGCTGGCGCTGGCGCTCGGCTACGGCGTGTTTGCCGCCGTCGACTTGTTGCTGTCGTCGGTGTGAGCCGCGCCGTCCGTATCGCCCGCCCCGTCCGCATCGTCTCCGACGCGCGGCAGCGAGAACGTCACCGAACAGCCGTCGTCGTCGCGGTCGATTCGATTACTCTCCCGACTACCGCTGGAGACGTATTATGTTCGCCGCGGTTGGTCGGTCTCAGAAGACGGGTCGACCTCCTGTTCCACCTCGTCGCCGTCGGACTCCTCCGCGGTCGACTCGGGCGTCGTGATTCGCGCGCGCATGATACGGGTGTTGTCGACCTCCTCGATGTGGATGACGACGCCGTCGTACTCGATCTTCTCACCCTCCTCGACGAGTCGTCCCGCGCGGTTGAAGATGAACCCGGCGAGCGTCTCGAACTCCTCCCCTTCGGGGAGTTCGAGGTCCAACATCTCGTTCACCTCGTCGATGTTGACCTCGCCGCGGACGAGCGTCGTGCGCTCGTCGACGGTCTCGAACGCCTCGTCCTCGTCGCCTTCGAGGATGTCGCCGACGACTTCCTCGGCGACGTCTTCGAGCGTGATGATTCCCTCAGTCGTCCCGAACTCGTCGATGACGACGACCATCTGGAGGCGGTTTTCCTGCATCTCCGCGAGCAGTTCGTCGACGTTCTTCGACTCGGGAACGTGCAGCGTCGGGTTGACCACGTCGTCGAGGTTGTCGCTGCCCTCGCCGTAGTGTTTCTCGCGGACCAAGTCGCGCACGTTGACGATGCCGATGATGTTGTCGAGGTTGCCGTCGTAGACGGGGATGCGCTCGTGGTCGGCCTGGACGCACGTCTCGATGGCCTCCTCGATGGTCGCGTTCTTCGGGACGGCGGTCACGTCGAGCCGCGGCGTCATCACCTCCTTGGCGATAGTGTTGGTGAAGCGGAAGATGCGGTCGAGCATCTCGCGCTCCTCCTCCTCGATGACGCCCTCGCGCTCGCCCGTCTCGATCATGTCCTGAATCTCGTCGCGGGTGATGTAGGTGGACTCGATGGCCGACTGGCCACCGGTGAACTTGTTGACGAGCCGGGTGAGGTAATCGAAGACGACGACGAGCGGGTAGAGGACGTACTCGGAGTACTTCAGCGGGCGCGCGACCCGCAGCGCCCACGACTCGGTGTGTTCGACCGCGTACGACTTCGGCGCGCTCTCGCCGAACAGCAGGACGAGCGTCGTGATGCCGAGCGTCGAGATGAGGACCGACTCGATGCCGCCGAACTGGTAGTACGCTAGCAGTCCCGTCGTGATGGAAGACATCGCGATGTTGACGATGTTGTTCCCGACGAGAATCGTCACGAGGAGGCGGTGGGGGTTCTGCTTCAGCGACTGCACCGTCTCCGAGTTCGGGACGTTGTCCTCGACGAGCGAGTCGACACGGTGTTTCGCCAGCGAGAACATCGCTATCTCGGAAGACGAGAAGAACGCCGAGAGCGCAAGGAGAATCCCGATGGTGGCGACGCCGCCGATGGCAACGGTCGTCGGGTTGACCGGTACGGGGCCGGTCGCCTGAGCGGACTGTAGAAACACAGAATGAGCTGTGTGTGGCAGCGGCAAACCCATGTGACACGTATCCTTATCTTGGACCTGAATTAAGAGTTGTCTTCTCTCACGTTGATAACTGGTACCATCGCTGACGTTCCGCGAGCGAAGCGCTTAGGCCGCGAACGCCCCTACCCGGTGGTATGTCCGACGACCCGGCGATTACCCTGTACCGATTACAGGCGTGTCCGTACTGCGAGCGCGTCGTCCGAAAACTCCACGAGTACGACCTCGACTACCACTCGCGGTTCGTCGAACCGATGCACTCCGAGCGCAACGTCGTCAAACGCATCTCCGGGAAACGTACTGTCCCGGCCATCGTCGACGAGAACACGGGACTGACGATGTCGGAGTCGGCGAACATCGTCGAGTATCTGACCGAGACGTACGGCGGAGCCGCGACGGACGGCGGCACCGACCTCGACGACGACACCGAGGACGGGGGTGCGGCGTAATGGTCGACTTCGAGGTCGTCGACCTCCCCGAGACGGACCACGTCGACGTCGGCGACACGGCACCCGACTTCACCCGCCCGCTCGTCAACGCCGAGTACTGGGAGGGCGCGTCGCTGTCGGAGCTCACCGACAACGGACCCGTCCTCCTCGTGTTCTACCCGATGGACGGCGCGTTCCCGGCGACGTACATGTGGAACGAGATGCGCGACCGGGAATGGGGGAACACGCTCACCGTCGTCGGCCTCTCCATCTCGTCACCGTACGAGCACAAGACGCTCATCGAGGAGCGAGGGATGGAGTACTCGCTGTTTTCGGACCCGCAGAACGGCGTCGCCCGCGAGTACGGCGTCGAGAACGACCTCGACGGGATGGCCGGCGTGAGCGAGGCGCGTCCGGCGGTGTTCCTACTTGACGAGGATCGGACCGTCGAGTACGCGTGGGTCGCCAGCGAGTGGCCCGATTTCCCCGACTACGACGAGGTGGAGGCGGCCATCGCCGACCTCGCCTGACCGCGAAACCGAGCGACGACCGAACGCAGTACGCTTTTTTGTCCGAGCGTCTACCCACGGCTATGGACACAGTCGCAGACGCCGTCGCCGCCGTCGAGCGCGGCGAGGCGGTCGTCTACCCGACCGAGACGGTGTACGGACTCGGCGCGGACGCCCTCGACGCCGACGCCGTCGAGCGCGTGTTCGAGTTGAAGGGTCGCGCCCGCGACAACCCCCTGTCGCTCGGCGCCCCGAGCGTCGACGCCGCACTCCGGTACACCGACCCGACCGACCGAGAGGTTCGGTTCATGCGCGAGTTCCTTCCGGGACCTGTCACCGTCGTCGCCGCCCGCCGGGAGATGGTTCCCGATGTGCTCACCGCGGGACGCGAGCGCGTCGGCATCCGGGTCCCCGACCACGACCTGGCCTTCGAACTGCTCGCCGAACTCACGCCAACGCCGCTGACGGCGACGAGCGCGAACCGGAGCGGTGCCGGAAGCGTCCGCCGCGTCGACGAACTCGACCCCCGAATTCTCGAATCAGTCGGCGCAGTACTCGACGACGGCGAGACGCCCGGCACCGAGAGCACCGTCGTCGACGTGGGGCGTAACGTAATCCACCGCCGCGGTGCACGGGCCGACGACATCGAGGCGTGGCTGAAACGCGAGTAGGCCACTCCGATCTCACAGGCCGAACAGCGAGCGCAGCGACCGCGTTTTGACACCGCACTGACTGCGATACTCGCACGTCGAACACTTGTCGCTGCCGCGGAGTCGCGGTGGTGGGCCGTCCATCGACCGAACCGTCCGGACCGCAGTACGGTACGTCGCCTTCGCTCGCGTCGTCAGCCGTACAGTTCTGACCGCACCGACGGCCGGATACTCGACGAGTGTCCGCGAGATCTCGCGCTCTTCCTCCCACGAGAGCGCTTTCGCCGCTGCGACGGCGCGCACTTTCTGCGGCTTCCAGACCCCCTGCTCGGGCGGGTGACCGGGCGAGACGAGCGTGGGTGTCGGCACGTCGCCGTCGGTCTCCGATTCGCCCTCGAGAATCTTGTGCGCCATACCTCGGGCGTCCCGTCCGTGGAGCAGCCGGTCGCGTTCGGTCGGAGTGCAGAGACTCGGCCACTCGTCGCGTTCGCCGAGCCCTCGGAGCGCCCGACGGTACTCGTCGGGTTCGACCGCGACAGGAAGTGCTCGAATCGTCCCGTCGTCAGCGTCGACGAGTTCCTCGTAGCGAAACGCCAACTCCCGAATCTCGGCAACCTCGGGCGGCGGTCCCCGTTCGTCGTCGCGGCGAGCGTAGTACAACTGTCGCGGACAGTACGTCGCCCGCGCGAGGTCCGTGAACGTCGGCACGAAACAGATTGGTTCCGTTCCGGTATTTGAACCTACGGGCCTCGCCGTCGACGCCCAGACAATACAGTACGGGACGGTGCGGTGCTGTGCGGAGGCGGTCTACCTAGCCGTTGTACCGCGAGCGACCGAAGGGAGCGAGCGGCCTTTTTTGGTGCAGATTTTTTACAAGCGGGGTGCGCTTCGCGCACCCCCGCAGTAAAAAAGGTGCGTCAGAAGGAAACGTTCGTCTCGATATCTTCGGTCGCGTCTTTCAGGCCGTCTTCACGAGCGGTTTCGGCGAGACGTGCCGAGAGGTCCGAGTCGGTGAGCAGTTCGGCGAACTCGTCGCGGAAGCGGTCGTTCGCTCGGGTCGACCGCTGGTCGGCCTCGACGATAGCCGAGTACCGTCGGACGGTCGCCTCGTCGCTGTCGAGTTCGGCGGCCCGGTCGCTCACCGACACGTCGTCGACGATGAGCGTTCGAAGCTGGTCGAGCGCGAACGGCGCGTCGCGATCCGCCTCGCTCACGAGATGCAGGTCCATCCGCGCGTCGAACACCGCCGACTCGTCGACGTCCAGTTCCGCAGCCAGTTCGTGGTCGGACTGTTCGTCGTAGAATCCGCGAACGATTCGCACGAGCGTCTGGGTCTGCAGGTCGCTCGTGAACTCGTACCGACTCCGCATCGTCGTGACGAGTTCGTCGAGTCGGCGCTCGACGTTCTCCTCGTCTTCGGTCAGGGAGCCTCGTTCCTCCTCCTGACTCTCCGTGACGGTTTCCGACCCGGTCGCATCAATGAAGATATCCCGGAGCTCCGCCGTCTTCTCGTCCATGGTGGCTATAGAACATCCTTGCCGTACAAAAGCCTACTGCCAAATTACGCGGGGTACGAAATGTCGTAAACCAACGAATTAAAGTGGGTTTACGAGACAGCAACCCTATGGCTACATCGACGGACAGCGTCGAACTCGTCGGCGACGAGACCGTCAAGAACGTCGCCCGCGCCGCCCTGTTCGCGGCGCTGATGGGCGCGTTCGCCTACGTCTCGTTTCCGAACCCCGTCTCGCCCGCACCCGTGACTCTGCAGGTACTCGGCGTCTTCCTCGCCGGAATCATGCTCGGTCCCGTCTGGGGCGGTGCGGCGATGGTGCTGTATCTCGCCGCCGGGGCCGCGGGCGTACCCGTGTTCGAGGGCGGCGGTGCCGGCATCGGGTCGCTGCTGGCGAACCCGACGCTCGGCTACCTCTGGTCGTACCCCGTCGCCGCCGCGCTCGTCGGCGTCGTCGTCCATCGGGGCCTCACGCTGCGCGACTACCGCGAGGCGGGCACGCCGCTGCTCGTCGGCGCGATGATTGCCGGAACCGTCGTCATCTACGCGCTTGGGATGGTCGGGCTAATGCTCGTTCTCGGCATTGGCGTCGGCGAGGCGTTCGCCGTCGGCGCGGTCGCGTTCCTGCCAGCCGAGGCGCTGAAAATCGCCGCCGCCGTCGGTATCGTCCGCTCGGACGCCGTCGCCGCCTCGTAACCGAAATGATTCGGGTCCGAAACCTCACGCACCGCTACGGCGACACCGTCGCCGTCGACGACGTCTCGCTCAGCGTCGCCGACGGCGAGTTCGTCCTCGTCGTCGGCGCAAATGGGTCAGGAAAGTCGACGCTCGTCCGCCACTTCAACGGACTGCTCGAACCCGACGCGGGCGAGGTGTCCGTCGACGGCACGCCCGTCTCCGCGGACCTCGTCGCCGCGCGCGTCGCCGTCGGGATGGTGTTTCAGGACCCGCGCGACCAACTCGTCGCGGCCACCGTCGGCGCGGACGTGGCGTTCGGCCCCGAGAATCTCGGTCTCTCGCGGGCCGAAATCGACCGCCGTGTCGACGCCGCGCTCTCGGCGGTGAATCTCGACGGCCGCGAAGGCGAACGCGTCGCCGACCTCTCGGGCGGTGAGCGCGAACGCGTCGCCATCGCGGGCGCGCTGGCGATGGAGCCGACCCATCTCGTGCTGGACGAACCCTTTACCGGATTGGACGAACCCGCGCGGCGGTCGGTGCTCGACCGTCTCCGCGCGCTCCACACGGGCGGAACGAGCGTCATCGTCGTCACCCACGACCTACGGGACGTGTTCTCGCTCGCCGACCGAGTCGTCGGGATGGCCGACGGTCGCGTCGTCGTCGACGGCGACACCGAATCGGCGTCGACCCGCGAGTCGCTCTCCGACATCGACGTTCGCCTCCCGGTTACCGACCCGTGCTGAACTACGTTCCCGACGACTCGCTCGCCCACCGCCTCGACCCGCGGACGAAGCTGCTCGTCCAGTTCGCCTTCGTCGTCGCCGCGTTCGCCAACGAGACGCCCCGCGGTCTCCTCGCGCTTTCGGCGGTGACCGCCGCGTTGCTCGCCTCGTCGGGCCTCTCGCCGTCGACGGCGGTTCGCGAGTACCGGTTCGTCCTCCCGTTTCTTTTCGCCGGTCCGCTCGTCTCGGCGCTGACGCTCGGCCCGCCGTGGGTAGTCGTCGCCGACGCCCGCGAACCCGCCCTCGCCAGCTACCGCGCGTTCTTGGTTCTCCTCGTCAGCGCCGGTTACGTCCGGTCGACGCCCGTCCGCGACACTCGAGCGGCCATCCAGCGTACTGTGCCCGGCAAACCCGGCCAGTTTCTCGGGATGGGTATCGCGCTCGTCTTTCGGTTCTTCCCGCTGTTGCTGGCTGACCTGCGGCGGACGCGCGAGGCGACGGCGGCCCGCCTCGGCGGGGAACGACCGGTCGTCGAGCGAATTCGGCTCACGACGATCGCGGGACTGAACCGCGCGTTCGGCCGCGCCGACCGCCTCTCGCTGGCGCTCCGAGCCCGGTGTTTCGCGTGGAACCCGACGCTTCCGGCGCTCCGCTTCGGCCGTCTCGACCTGCTCGGCTTTGCCGTCGCGGCAGTTCTTGCGGCGTGGGCGCTCGTCTGACCGTCGCGCCGTCTATTGCTCCGGGTCGCTCGCGCTCTCTCGCGCGGCGAAGCGGGTGGCAAGATTTAACCGGTCCGTACCCCGGTGATTGAGTATGACAGATTTGCAGGCAGGCGGCGCAGTCGCGCCGTCTCCGGGCGCTCCAGCGGTGCTCCTGCAGTCGGGAGAGCCGACGCGTCCGACGTTCTGGACCATCAGCCCCGTCGGCGAGGTGGTCTTCTACTGGCTGTCGGCGCTGGTGCTTCTCGTCTTCGCCTACGGCGTCTACGAGCGGTTAGCCCGCTACACCCTCGGCAGCGACGACCCCGTCGACCGCCTCGCCGACCTCCCGGAGCGAGTCGGGATCGCCGCCCGAATCGCCCTCTCGAACGAGAAGCAGTTCGACCGCGACCTCTACGCCGGAATCATGCACGCGTTCATCCTCTGGGGCTTTCTGACGCTGTTCATCGGGACGACGATTCTCGCCGTCGACATGGATATCTGGACGAAACTACTCGGTCAGGAGTCGTTCTTCCAGGGGAACTTCTATCTCTCGTACTCACTCGTGATGGACGCGATGGGCTTTCTGTTCGTCGTCGGCGTCGGGATGGCGCTCTACCGGCGCTACGCCGTCCGTCACGACCGCCTCTGGGGCAAACACACGTCTCTGGAGGACGACGCGTTCATCTGGACGCTGTTCCTACTCGGTGTCGGCGGCTACGTCATCGAAGGGCTCCGCATCGCCGGCACCGGGTTCCCCGAGTTCGAGACGGTGAGCTTCGTCGGCTACTTCCTCGCGCTGGTGTTCGACGCCGCGGGGATGTCCGCCGGGCAGGCCGAGTCGCTCTACTGGTTCGGCTGGTGGAGTCACGCGCTGCTCGCGCTCGGATTCATCGCGTGGATTCCCCGCGCGAAGCCGTTTCACATGCTCTCGTCGTTCGCGAACGTCGTCACCCGCGACGAGAAAGCGGGCAAGCGGCTGCCGAGCGTTCCCGCCGACCTGGACCACGTCAACGCCGAGTCCATCGACGACTTCTCCTGGAAGGAGATTCTCGATCAGGACGCCTGCACGAAGTGCGGCCGCTGTTCGTCGGTCTGCCCCGCGAAAGCCTCCGGTCGGCCGCTCGATCCGCGCGACGTGATTCTCGACCTCAAATCCTACCGCGAGTCGCTCGACGCCGGCGAGACCGAGCCCAAGCCGATAGTCGCCGACGGCGGCGAGTCAGTCGTCGCCGCCGAGACGATGGAGTCGTGCATGGCCTGCATGGCCTGCATGGACGCGTGCCCGGTCGAAATAGAGCACCTCAACTCCTTCACCCGGATGAACCGTCAGCTCACCGACGAGGGCGCGGTGCAGTCGAACATGCAGGACGTCTTCGGGAACCTGATGCAGAAGGGCAACACGTTCGGCGACCCGCCGCGCAAGCGCGCCGACTGGGCGAAGGAGTTATCGTTCGACCTCACCGACGCCCGCGAGGAGGAAGTCGAGTTCCTCTGGTACGTCGGCGACTACCCGAGCTACGACGACCGGAACAAGAAGGTCGCGCGCTCGCTCGCGACGCTGCTCGAGCGCGCCGGCGTCTCCTTCGGCATCCTCTTCGACGACGAGAAGTTCGACGGCAACGACGTCCGCCGCGTCGGCGAGGAGTTCCTCTTCCTCGAACTCGCCGGCCACCACGTCGAGACGTTCGAGGACTGCGAGTTCGAGAAAATCGTCTGCACGGACCCGCACTCGTACAACACGATGAAGAACGAGTACCCCGAAATCGACTTCGGGGAGTTCGCCGACGACCCCGTAATGCCGTTCGAGTACGACGAGTTCTGGAACCAAGAGGGTCAAATTCCGGTGTACCACTGGTCGCAGGTCGTCGAACAGCTCGTCGGCGAGGGCCGCCTCGGTCTCGACGGGACGGAACTCGACTACACGGTCACCTACCACGACCCCTGTCACCTCGGCCGGTACAACGACGTGTACGAGGCCCCGCGCGACATCATCGAGGCGACCGGCTGTGACCTCCACGAGATGCCGCGCAACCGCGCCGACTCCTTCTGCTGCGGTGGCGGCGGCGGCGGCCTCTGGATGGAGTTCGACGAGGAGCCCAAACCGAGCGAGGAGCGACTCCGCGAGGCGCTCGAAGACACCGATGCCGGGTCGGCAGTCGAGAAGTTCGTCGTCGCCTGTCCGATGTGCATGACGATGTACGAGGACGGCAGGAAAACGGGCGACTTCGAAGACGACATCGAAATCGTCGACGTGGCCGAACTGCTCATCGAGGCGCTCGACGCGAAGCGAGAGAAGACGACCGCCGCCGGCGACGACACGCGGCCGGCGACCGCCGACTGAGCCGGGCTCTCCGCTACGTCTCTTCGCTCAGTCGTTTTTGTACTCTTTCTTGAAGCCGCGGAACTCGGTGCGGTGGGCCTCCTCGTCTCCGAGGATGGTGACGCCGATGTCCTCGGTGACGGGGTCGTCGGCCTCCTCGGCCTGCTTGATGAGCGTCCGGTAGGTGTCGATGGCGTCTTCCTCGGCGTCGAGGACGCCGTTGATGACCGAGAGCACGTCGGTCGTATCCTCCGGCGGCTGGAGCGTCTCCTGCCGCGGCTCGAACTCCTGTGAGCCCGGCGGTCGCTCGTCGAGCTGCTTGAGACGCTCGCCGAGCATCTCCGCGTGGCCGAGTTCCTCCTGGATGTCCTCGCGGAGCGACTCCTTGACTTCCTCGGCGCTGACGCCGTCGAGCACGATCGAGTTCGTCAGGTAGTTCATCACCGTCTCCATCTCGTCCACGTACGCCTGCCTGAGCGTGTTGGTGACTTCTTCGGTGGTCATGCACCTGTGGGTGCCACGTCCAGCGTTATCTAACTGGACACCGGTCGTCGACGCAGACTATCGTCTCCGAACGAACGCGGCGACGAAGGACGAAGACGCTCAGTCCCGACTCGCGTCCACGTCGATGGCGTCGACGGGACAGATATCGACGCAGAGCATACAGTCGATGCACTGATCCTCGTAGGTCGGTTCGACTTTCTTCTCGCTCTCGGGATGGTCCGGGGTATCCACCCACGTGAACACGTCGACGGGGCAGTTTTCCAGACACGCGCCGTCGGCGATGCAGATGTCGTAGTCGACGGCAACGTGCGTTCCGTGAATGCCGAGTTTCTCCGGCGGGTCGACTGATCCCCAGACGTCGACACCGTTCTCCTCGCCGACTTTCTCTCGATTTGCGTCGAAGTTCGGGTCGATTCCCATTGTCGAACGATGGGTGGGTCAGCCACTTAAGGGCACGTCTCTGCGAACGGAGTGAGCAGATGGCTCGTCAGACTCGCACAACTCGTCTGACGGCGTCTTCGCAAACGGAGTGAGCGGACGACTCGTCGCGCACCTCTCGCCGTGACCGATTCGCTCGGAGAACGGACCGTCCTGTTTCTCAGAGCACCGGTTTATGCCGTTACACGACGTTCTCTACACCGATTCAGTAGAATCAGTGGTTTCGATGCAAACAACTAACGTAACTACCTCGAACGCGAGCGGTCGCGCTCGACTCTTCGGTATCGCCGCCGTCGTCGGCGGCGTCGTCCTCCTGGCGTCGATGTTGACGAACTCCGTCTACCCCCGCGCCGACGAGATCCCGGGAACGATGCTCTACTCGGCGTTCTACATCGCCACGACCGCCGCCGCAGCCCTCCTGACGGTGGGTGCAGTCGCGGCGGTCGCCCGGTTCCGCGAGACGCTCGGCCGAGTCGGACTCGCCGGGGCCGCGCTGGCGGCGCTCGGCTTCCTGTCGATGACCATCGGCGGGACGATGAACTACCTCGACGCGAACCCGGCGGCCCCGAACCTTCCCGGCGGCTCCTTCGCGTTTATCGGTCTGCTCGTCGCTATCGCCGGGAGCGCCGTCGTCGGGATCGCGCTCTGGCGCTCGGGCGTCGCGAAAACGGCCGGCGCGCTGGCCGTCGTCGCGCTCGTCGTGTTCGCAGTCGGGTTCGCGGTCGGCCCGACGGCCGTCGCCGGAATCGACGTCCTCTTCGCCGCCTTCGCGCTCGCGTTCTGCGCCGCGTGGATTCTCATCGGCCGCGAGGAGACGCGCGCTCCGGCCGTCGCCGAAACGACGGCTTCGTCGGTCTAACCGACGCTCGTCCGTCTCCCGTTCTCTTTCTTCGTTAGTGCTACCGCTCTCCGCTTGGATTGATAGCGGTCGGTGCCGAATTCGGCGTATGGAGCCCGTCAACGACGCCGACCTCGACTGGAGCGAGACCGACCGCGACGACACCCACTTTCGCCGGAAGAAACTCGCCAGCGCCGCCGGCGGCGAGCGACTCGGCTGTAGTCTCTACGAACTCCCGACCGGCGGCAACTCGTGGCCCTACCACTACCACACGGGCAACGAGGAGGCCATCTACGTGCTCTCGGGTCGCGGAACGCTCCGTCTCGGCGACGACGAACACGACCTCCGGTCCGGCGACTACGTGGCGCTTCCCGCCGGTGAAGCGGGCGGCCACCGCGTCGGCAACGACGCCGACGAACCGCTCCGCTACCTGGTGCTGTCGACGATGGACGACCCCGACGTGAGCGTCTACCCCGACTCCGGGAAGATCGGAATCTTCGCGGGTTCGGCTCCCGGCAGCGACGACCCCCGACTCGTCGAGGGGTACTACCGCCGCGACGACACCGTCAGCTACTGGGACGAGTGAGTGAGAAACTGGATACACTAAGGGTGCGGCCGCCGAAGCGAACGTATGTCCGTGCCGCGCCTCGTCTACGACGACGACTGCGGCTTCTGCACGTGGTGTGCCGTCGTCGCCGACCGCTACGGCGAGTTCGAGCTGGTCGGGTTCGCGGCGCTCACCGACGACCAACTCGCTCGCCTCCCCGACGACTACGAGACGTGCGCGCATCTGCTCACCGACGACACCGTCTTCTCCTGTGGGGCGGCCGCAGAGCGGGTGCTCGCGACGTCACATCCGCTTTTCGAGTGCGTCTTCTCGCTCCTGCGGCGCGTACCGGCGTACCCGGCGGTCCGCGAGCGTCTCTATCGGTGGGCCGCAGACCGGCGGGCGCTCTGGGGACGCATCGTCAGTCGGTCGTCGGCGTGATGGGAGGACGAACTAACGGGGTCGCTGTTCTCGACCCGGTGTGGGGACCGAGAGGGACGTTACTGAATCGTCCGGCGGATGTAGCCGAGTACGGCTTCGCCGGGTTCGACGTCGCGTTCGGGGGCGGACTCGAGATACGTCGCGAGCATCTGTCGGAGCCTGCGGAGTTCGCTGCCGGTGAAGGTTTCGTTCTCTTCGACCTTCTCGCGGAGCGTGTGCTCCTGCATCGGTTTCTGTCCGGTGTCGAGCGTGCGCTCGATGGCCGCGAGAACGGCGGCGTGGACGACCCACGACTCGGCGTGCGTGAGGTCGAGTTCGGCTGAGCCGTTGTACGCTGGAGTGGTCATGGCTCGTCCGCCGTTACGTTGTCAACAGGTAAAGCCTCCCCGTCCGTGTCACAACCGAAACGTACATCCATCTCCGGCGAGAGTGTGTGATTTCCAACGTCTGCGGCGTTTCTCCGAAAACTGATTCAAAAATTGACTGTAAGTTAGTCGGGTCGGTCTCCCGGTGTGACTGGTAGTTCTCCGCTACCGAATCCATCCGAACGCCGCAATTCCGGACTCTCACCGCGATTGCGGGGATCCCCGACTATCTACTCGAAAGCCGCAATCCCGGTGAGATCCTTCCCGAGTACCAGCGTGTGGATGTCGTGGGTTCCCTCGTAGGTGTACACCGTTTCGAGGTTCGCGAGGTGTCGCATCGGCGAGTAGTCGGTCGTGATGCCGTTGCCGCCGAGCATCTCCCGGGCGACGCGGGCCTGGTCGCGCGCCATCCGGACGTTGTTGCGCTTGGCCATCGACACCTGCTCGGGTCGGAGGTCGCCGCGCTCCTTCAGGTCGGCGAGGCGGTACGCGAGCAACTGACTCGTCGTAATCTGGGTCGCCATCTCCGCGAGTTTCTCCTGTTGAATCTGGAACCGGGCGATGGGACCGCCGAACTGCTCGCGGTCGGTGGCGTACTGCCGCGCCGTCTCGAAGCAGTCGCGCGCCGACCCGACCGCTCCCCACGCGATGCCGAACCGCGCCTGCGTCAGACACGACAACGGGCCTTTCAGCCCCTCGACGCCCGGGAGGACGTTCTCCTCGGGGATGCGGACGTCGTTGAGGCCGATTTCGCCCGTGATGGACGCGCGCATCGAGAGTTTGTCCTCTATCTTGTTCGTCGTCACGCCGTCGCGGTCGGTCTCGACGAGGAAGCCGCGGATCGGCGAGTCCTCCGCGGAACTGTCGCGCGCCCAGACGACGGCCACGTCGGCGATGGGCGAGTTCGTGATCCACGTCTTCGAGCCGTTGAGGACGTACTCGTCGCCATCTGCCTCCGCGCGCGTCTCCATCCCGCCGGGGTCTGAGCCGTGGTTCGGCTCCGTCAGACCGAAGCAGCCGACGGCGTCGCCGGTCCCGAGGTCGGGGAGCCAGCGTTCCTTCTGCTCGTCGCTCCCGTAGGCGTGAATCGGGTACATCACGAGCGCGCCCTGCACGCTCGCCATCGACCGGATACCCGCGTCGCCGGCCTCCAACTCCTGCATCAGGAGGCCGTAGGCGCGCTCGCCAACGTCAGGGAGGCCGTAGCCGTCGAGGTTCGGCGCGTAGAAGCCGAGCTCACCCATCTCGGAGACGAGCTCCCCGGGGAACGTCCCCGCCTCGTAGTGGTCACCGATGTCGGGTTTGACCTTCTCGTCGACGAACCGGCGAGCGGTGTCGCGAATCATCCGCTCCTCCTCGTCGAGATCGGCCTCCAAATCCACGTAATCGAGCATGTACGACTCTGCGGGGCGTCGTGTGAAAAAGCGTTCGCAAGTGTTGCCTGTTGCCTACCGACGCACCGAGTTCGAGCGGGCTCAGACCTCCGCCGCCTTCTCCTCGCGGCGCTCCTCGCGGACGCGTTCCGCGTGGGCGACGAAATTGTCGAACAACTGCTTCGCTTCACAGGCGGCGTCGAACTGCTCGGTCGTGATTCCCGAAAGCACCTCGTCGACCCGTGTGTCGCCGAGCTGCTCGCGCTTGCCGTCAGTCACCTCGCGGGCCGTCTCCACGTCGTACTCGGGGTGGAACTGCACGCCGTAGCTGTTGCCCTTCCGAAAGGCGTGGACGCCGAACTGGTTTTTCGCCAGCAGTTCCGCACCTGGCGGCAGTTCGAGCACCGTGTCGCCGTGCGTCGTGAAGACGGTGAAGCGCTCGTCGATACCGCCGAACAGCGGGTCGTTTTCGAGGTGTTCGACCTCGTTGTATCCGATCTCGAAGTCGTCCATCCCGCCGACACGCCCGCCGAGCGCCTCGGCGAGCACTTGGTGGCCGTAACAGACGCCGAGAACCGGAATCCCCCGCTCGGCGGCTTCGGCGACGTAGTCGACGAGCGGGGGAATCCACTCTTCGTCCCAGTAGACCGACGCCCGAGAGCCGGTGACGACGACACCGTCGTACTCGTAGCTCTCCGGTAACTCTCCCTCGCTGGCGGCGAACTCCACGAGGTCGGCGTCGAGTTCGCGTCTGAAGTTCCGTCTGGTGCTTCCGCTGCCGTGAGAGGCGTCGAGAAGCGCGAAGCGAAGTCTGCTCATAGTAGAGAATCAGTCTCTCGGGGCTGAAAGGCGTTGCGTCCGGGCGAATCCTGCCGAGGTCTGCGGCGGTCCGCGGTCGCCCGCGACGGCTACGGCTCCGCGTCGGCCTGCCCCTCCAGAAACGCGAGCAGTCGGTCGTTCACGTCCTTCGACGCTTCGACGCCGACGAGGTGGTTCGCACCGTCGACGGCCGCGAACGTTCCGCGCGGGAGTCCCTCGGCGAGTTCGCGGCCGCGTTCGACGGGCCAGGCCGAATCCGCCGTGCCGTGCACCACGAGCGCCGGCGTCGTCATTTCGTACAGTCGGTCGCTCACGTCGAACCGCTCGACCGCAGCCCGCTGCGCCTCCCACGCTCCCGGTGACGCGTCCTCGTCGGCGCGCCACGCGACGATTCGGTCGACGACGTCGGGATGCCGCTCGACGAACGACGACGAGAGCGCCGCTTCGGTCGCACGGCGGAGCGCGTCGCGGTCGGTCGGGTCCGCGTACAGCGGCGCGGCGTCCAACCCATCTCCCGTCGCGGCGGTAGCCAGCAGCGTCAGACTCGCCACTCGGTTCGAAGAGAGCGCCGTCTGCAGCGCGACCATCCCACCCAGCCCTGCGCCGACGAGATGCGCTTTTCGAACCTTGTGGGCGGCGAGCACGACTTCGAGGTCCTGCGCCAGTTCGCCGACGGTGTACGGACCGTCCGGGGCGTCGGAGTGACCGACGCCGCGCTGGTCGTAGACGAGACTCTCGAACGGACCGGCGACGGCGGCGTGCTGCCAGCCCCACTGCCACGCGCCGTAGCCCGCGTCGCCGACGAACGCGACGGTTTCGCCGTCGCCGTCGGTCTGATAGTGAAGCGAGACGCCGCCGTTCGTTGCGGTAACCATTGTCGATAGCTCACGCGTCGACACCGTCAGCGTTGCGTCCGCGGACGCGGAACACGGAGGTCCTGTCTACGCGTTCAGGACGTTCCGGAGCACGTCCGGTGCTCTGTCGAGCGCCTCGTCGAGTTCGTCGGCGTCGGGGCCGCCGCCCTGCGCGAAGTCGGCGGGACCGCCGCCGCCGCCGCCGACCATCCCGGCGAGTTCGCCGACGACTTCGCCGGCGTTGATGCCGACGCCGTCGGGGACGCTCACGACGAACTGGGCGCTGCCGCCCGCGCCGCTGCCGAGGACGGCGACTTTGCCGTCTTCGGAGAGCGCGGTGGCCGTCGCGCGGAGCTCGTCGGTGTCGGTGTCGAGTCGCTGGACGACGGCGGGCGTGCCGCCGACGTCTATCTCCTCGGCTTCCGCCGCGGCGCGCGCCTCGGCGAGCTCCTGCTTGAGGCGGTCTATCTGCTTGCCCCGCTCCTTCCACTCGGTGAAGAACCGCTCGGCGGTGGCCGGCACGTCCTCGGGGTTCACGTCGAGCACGTCGGCCGCCTCGTACAGCGCGTTCTCGGTCTCCTGGGTCGCGCGAATCGCGGCGTCGCCCGCCGCGAACACGATGCGCTCGACGCCGTCCTGCACCGGCTCCGTCGTGAGGATTTTGATGGCCCCGATGTCGCCGGTCCGCTTGACGTGGGTGCCGCCGCAGGCCTGGATGTCGTCGGCGACCTCGATGAGCCGAATCTGCTCGCCCGGCGGGATGCCGCCCTGATAGAGGTCGAACCCGTACTTCTCCTGGGCGTCGTTGCGGTCGGGCCACTGTTGTTTCACCGGGACGTTGTCGCGGACGAGGCTGTTGGCGACACGCTCTATCTCCTCGACCTGTTCGCGCGTGAGGCGCTCGTAGTGGGTGATGTCGAAGCGCGACCGGTCGACGCCCTTCTGGGCACCCGCCTGCCGGACGTGGTCGCCGACGACCTCCCGGGCCGCGTAGCCGACGATGTGCGTCGCGGTGTGGTGCTGCATGAGGCTGCGGCGGCGTTCGATGTCGACCTGGCCGCGGACGAACTCGCCCTTGCCGGGGTCGTCGGTGGTCCGGTGGAGGATGACGCCGTCGCGGCGCTGGACGTCCGTCACGTCGACGGAGCCGTCCTCGGAGGTAATGATGCCGTGGTCGGCGGGTTGCCCGCCGCCTTCGGGGTAGAACATCGTCTGGTCCAACACCACGTCGTAGCCGTCCTCGCGTTCGAACACGTCGAGGACGACGGCCTCGAACTCGGTCCGGTCCTGGTCGTCGTAGTAGAGCTGTTCGGTCTCGGGCAGGTCCGCGAGTCGCTCGTCACGCTCGGTCGTCTCCTGGCTCTGCTGAGGCGTCTCGTGGCGCGCGGCGACCAGCGAGTAGAAGTCGTCGGGAATCGCCACGTCGACGCCGCGATCGTCGGCGATCTCCTGCACCATGTCCGGCTGGATGCCGTGGCTGTCGTACAGTTCGATGAGTTCCTCGGTCGGAATCGGCTCGTCCTTCTCGGCGTACTCCTCGGCTAACTGTCGGACGCGGCGGCCCCCGCGGTCGAGCGTCTCTCTGTACTTACGCTCCTCGGTCCGGACGATGTCGCGAACCGTGTCGCGGTTCTCGTAGCCGAGGCGTTTGGCCTGCATATCGACGAGTTCGTCGAGCGGTGCGTCGACACCGACGTTGTCGACCAGTCGCTTCGTCCGCCGCAGCACCATTCGCGAGAGGTAGCCCGTCCCGACGTTCGAGGGGACGATGCCGTCGCCGAACATGTACGCGAGCGTCCGACAGTGGTCGGCGATGGCGTAGATGTCTTCGAGCGGCCGCATCAACGCCGTCAGCTCCTCGGCGTCGACGTCGAGCCGTCCCGCGATGTCCGAGCGGGCCGTCTTCATGTCCTCGGCCTCGTCGATGTCCATCGCGCCCGCCAGCTTGGCGGCGCGGTGGACGAGTTCTTCCTCCTCGTCGGTGTGGTCGATTCCCGCGTTCTCCTTGAGGAACGCGATCATGTCGGGGTAGACCGCCTCGTACACCGTCGGCGTCCCCTGGCTCATCCACGTCCAGCGTTCGAGGCCGTAGCCGGTGTCGACGATGTACGTGTCCATCGGCGAGTAGCGATTGCCATCCTTGAGTTCGTACTCGCCGTCGGGGTCCTGTTCCATCGACATGAAGACGAGCGTCGCTAGTTCGGCACCCTTGTAGATAACCTCGATGGCGGGCCCGGCGTTGCCGCCGCCGACCCACGGGTCCTCGATGTACGTTATCTCCTCAACGTTCGCGCCGAGGCTCTCGAAGAACTCGTCGCAGTACTGGACCGTCTCGTCCTTCCAGTACACCTCGCCCTCGTAGGCGTACTTGTCGCCGACCTCCTCGCGGGCGTTGAACGCGTGGTGGGCCATCATCTCGAACGCCATCGTGTGCCGACCCGTCTTGCCGACGTTGTCGATGTCCTGCATCCGGATGCAGGGTTGGCTGATGCACAGCGGGTTCGCCGGCGGCGGCGTCTCACCCGACGTGACGAGCGGTTGGAAGTCGTAGATAGACGCCTGTGTCAGCAGCACGTCGTCGCGCCAGCGGTTCGCCGCGACCGGATACGGTTCGATGCGCGTGTGACCGTGCTGCTCGAAAAAGGAGAGAAACTCCTCGCGCATCTCCTCCATCGTGTACGACTCGGCGAAACCGGGGTCGCCGATGAAACTGTACTCGTCGCACGGCGGCTCGCCGCACGTCTCGCGGCCGTGGTCGCGCGTCCAGAAGTGGTCGCCACAGGAGACACACTCCTTGCGCTCGAAGTCGTTCTCCTCGAAATAGTCGAGACGATACTCCGATTCGAGACTGCTCATTGGTTCTGTTTGGCCCATGACCGGCTAAAAGGATTCGGGAACGTCGCGGGGTCGTCCCTCCGTGATTCGTCGGGAGAACTGTTAGGACCTCGGTGCGTCTCAGAGCGGATATGGTGCACACACGGAGCCGAACGTCTCCCGACGGGCGCTCGCTCGCGACGGCGCTGGGATTCGTCGTCCTCGTCAACGCCGTCGGCGCGAACGAGACGCTCCCCGAACGGGACGTGTCGGCCGAACGCGGTGGAGACACCGACAGTCACGGTTTACCCCTCGGGATTCTTATCGGCTAAATAACTGGTCACAGAGCCGAAACGATTATGTTCTGGCTCTCGAAGTAGGAGCAGGTCACCACGACACATGACGCCTTCTTCGCCCGTCCGTGTTCTGCTCGTCACGACCGACTCGCCGCACGACGCGACGGTCGAATCGAGTCTCGCGGACGCTTCCGGGATCTCGGTCCGGACGCTCCGCCCGGGCGATGCCGCTGCCTCTTCCACCGCTGCCGCCTCCTCTACCTCTTCTGTCTCTTCTCCCTCGATGGAGGGAGACGACGCCGACTGCGTCGTCGTCACTTCTCCCGAAGCGCTCTCTCCGTTCGTCGCGGCGTCGTCGCTACCGGTCGTTCTCTGTTCACCTCTCACACAGACGGCCGTCGACGCCCCCGAGCGGTTCGACGGCTACGCCGCGCCGGAGGCAGGCGACCTCGTCGGACAGATCCGGTGGGCGATTCGAACCGCCGGTGATGGTCGTCCTTCGGCGCTCGCTCGCTCGACCTCCGACGCCCGTCGGCCCTCCGACGACCATCGCGCGCGCATCGTCCGCTTCCACGAGCGGACGGCGACGCTCATCGGCGCGTCCACTCCCGAAGAGCTCTACGAGTGGACACACGCCATCGCCGAGGAGGTGCTGGCGTTCGACAACTGCTACCTCGGCGTCGTGGAAGGCGACACGTTCGTCCCGGTAGCGGCCTCCGAGCAGTCGCCCGCGCACAGACCGCTTCCCGTGGACCACGGCGTGATGGGGGCAACGTACCGAACCGGACAGTCGTTCCTCGTCGACGATTTCCACGACTCGGACGTGGCGGACCCGATCTACGACACCTACCGGTCGGGAATCAGCGTCCCCTTCGGCGACGTCGGCGTGTTTCAGGCGCTGGCGGCCGAGCCGGCGGCCTTCGACGAGGTCGAGCTCGAACTCGCGGAGCTGTTGATGCGCTACGCGGCGGAGACGCTCTCACGCATCCGTTCGGAGACCGAACTGCGCCGGAGCCGGCGGAAAGTCGCGCGGCTCCACGAAGCGACGGCGGATCTCGTCGGCTGTACGAACGAGAGCGGCCTCTATCAGCGCGCCGTCGACGCCGCCGCGGAGGTACTCGACCTCGACACCTGTTACGTCCGCTCCGTAGAGAACGGGCGGTTCGTCGTTCGCGCGGTGTCGAACCCGACGCCCGGATGGGACATCGACGACGTGCCTGTCGACCACGGCGTCACCGGACAGACGTATCTGAGCGGCGAGTCGACGCTCGTCTCCGAGATGGACGCCGACGACCGGACCGACCCGACGAGCGACGCCTACCGGTCGGCGCTGTCGGTCCCGATCCCCGACGTCGGAGTGTTCCAGGCGCTGTCCGGATCGCCGAACGCGTTCGACGACCACGACCTGGAGTTCGCCGAGACACTCGTCTCGTACGTGACGGCGACCCGTTCGCGCATCCGCTCGGAGCGCGCGGTCCGCGAACGCAGAGAGACCATCACCCGCCTGCACGACGGGACCGCTCGGCTCACGTCGGCCCACTCGCGCGACGAGCTCTACGACGGCGTCGTCACGGTAGCGGAGGAGATACTCCAGTTCGACACCTGTTACGTCGCCGAGGAGGAAGCTGACTACCTGATTCCGCGCGCGATGTCGTCGGAAGCGCCCGCCGACGGGGCGCGTCCGATGCACGTCTCCGAGGGCGTCGCCGGACGGACGTTCACGACCGGCGAGTCCCAGATCATCCGGGCGGTCGAGGAGACGCCGGAGGCTCGTCCGGCTCGCCCCGAGTACCGCTCCGGTATCAGCGTCCCCATCGGCAACGTCGGGGTGTTTCAGGCCGTCTCCAGCGGACCGGAGGCGTTCGACGAGGCCGACGTCGAACTCGCCGAACTGCTCATCGCCCACGTGACGGAGGTGCTGTCGACGTTCTCGGCGGAGGAGGAACTGCGCGCCGAGCGCGACCGTCTTAGTGCGCTGTTCGAGAACGTCCCCGACGCCGCCGTCGCCTACGAGTTCGTCGACGGCGAACCCATCGTCCGCCGCGTCAACTCGGCGTTCGAGGAGGTGTTCGGCTACGACGCAGACGTCATCGTCGGCGAGAACGTCGACGAGTACATCGTCGCCGACGACGCGGACGCGGGCGATCCGAGTTCCGCCCCGCGACTCAACCAGCAGCTTCAGGACGGCGAGAGCCTTCGCTGCGAGTGCCGACGGCTCACAGCCGACGGTCCGCGCGAGTTCCTCCTGCACGTCGTCCCGCTGGCCATCGGCGAGACGAACGTCGCCGGTTACGCTATCTACACCGACATCACCGAACGAACCCGTCGCGAGAAGCGTCTCGCCAGACAGAACGAGCAGCTAGAGGAGTTCGCCCACATCGTCTCGCACGACCTCCGCAACCCGCTGTCGGTCGCCGTCGGCCACCTGTCGCTCGCCCGCGAGACCGGTTCGGAGGAGTCGTTCGAGGCGGTCGAGCGGTCGCTCGGTCGGATGGACGACCTCATCGACGACCTGCTCTCGCTGGCGCGGGCGGGCCGAACCGTCGACGAGCGCACACCGCTGGACGCCGCGACGGTCGCACGGAGCGCGTGGCGCAGCGTCGAGACCGCCGACGCCACGCTCGACGCGGACGGCTCGATTCCGGTCGACGCCAACGAGAGCCGACTGCGCGGCCTGTTCGAGAACCTCTTCCGGAACGCCGTCGAACACGCCGGGGAGTCGGTGTCGGTCACCGTCGGACCGACCGAAGAGGGGTTCTTCGTCGCCGACGACGGACCGGGCGTCGACCCCGAGGACCGCGAACGCGTCTTCGAGCAGGGGTTCTCGACCGGCGGCGACGGTATCGGTGTCGGCCTCCACATCGTCCGCACCATCGCCGAGGCGCACGACTGGTCGGTCACCGTCTGTGAGAGTCACGAAGGGGGGGCCTGCTTCCACTTCGTCACCGACGAGGCGAACGAGATGCGCGGGGATGATTCGACGGACCCGGACCACATCTCAACCGAGTTCGACTGAGCGGAGTTCGGCGAGTTCGGCCGAGACGAGTTCGACCGTCTCGTCGCGAACGTCGCCGACCGTCTACGCCGACTCGGCGGCCGTGGCGATGCGGTCGAGCGCCTCCTCTACGTCGGCCGCGGAGACGTCCCAGTTCGTACAGAGTCGGACGATTGTCTCGCCGAACGCGCCGCAGGCGACGCCCTCGTTGACGCAGGCGTCGACGAACTCGTTCGCGGTGAGGCCCGCGTCCGCCACGTCGACGACGACGATGTTGGAGTCGGGCGTGGGTGCGACGAGGCCGTCGAGTTCGTTCAGCCCCGCCGCGAGCGTCCGGGCGTTCTCGTGGTCCTCTGCGAGACGGTCGACGTTTTCGAGCGCCAGGAGGCCGGGAGCGGCGATGATGCCGGCCTGCCGCATGCCGCCGCCGAGCAGCTTTCGGGTGCGGCGCGCGCGGTCGATGTACGCCTCGTCGCCCGCGAGAATCGAGCCGACGGGCGCGCCGAGTCCCTTCGAGAGACAGAACATGACGCTGTCGACGTTCTCGACTAGTGATCTGGGGTCTTCGTCGAGCGAGACGGCGGCGTTGAAGACGCGCGCGCCGTCGAGATGGACCGGCACGCCGAGGTCGTGGGCGGCTTCCGCCGCGGCGTCGATGTGCTCTTTGGGGACGGCGACGCCCCCGCGGCTGTTGTGCGTGTTTTCGAGCGTCAGGAGGCCCGTCCCGGGTCGGTGGAGGTCCTCCTCGACGTAGCGCTCGCGAATCTGTTCGGGCGTCGGGACGCACCGGTCGCCGCAGTCGATGGTTCGGACCTGCAGCTGCGAGAGCTGGGCGATGCCGCCGAGTTCCCACTTGACGACGTGGGCCTGTTCGTCGCAGAGCAGTTCCTGGCCGCGGTCGGTGTGCACCCGAACCGCGATCTGGTTGCCCATCGTCCCCGAGGGGACGTATAGGGCGGCTTCCTTGCCGACGAGGTCGGCAGCGCGGCGTTCGAGTTCGTTGACGGTCGGGTCGTCGCGGTAGACGTCGTCGCCGACGTCGGCGTCGCGGGCGGCCTCGCGCATCTCCTCGCTCGGCTTCGTGACGGTGTCGCTGCGGAGGTCTATCATCGTCGGAGACCTCTCGCCGGACGCGCAAATAGTCGCGGGTCTCGGCGACGGTTGTACTTTCTCCGACCGCTTCGACTCGATGCGTCCGTTCCCCGAACGGTATCGATAGTAACGACCGTAACGACCGTAACGCAACGTCGCTATCACCCCCGTTTGGAACGATTCGGTGTGAACACCGACGTAGAGACGCCTGACGGTCGGACGCGACTCCTCCGACGCTCCCCGCACGCCGTCGCCGTCGCCGAAGCGCTGTTTGTCACGGTCCTGTGGTCGAGTTCGTACGTACTCATCCGAACCGGTCTCGACGCGATACCGGCGCTCACGTTCGCCGGGCTTCGCTACGCACTGGCCGCGACGCTGTTATGGCCGCTGTTACTCGGACGAGAGGGCCTCTCGTCGATTCGGGGGCTATCCCGTCGAGAGTGGACGGTTCTCGGTTCGCTCGGTCTGACGATGTACGCGATGACGCAGGGTGCGCAGTTCGTCGCGCTCGCGTCGCTGCGCGCGGCAACGGTGAGTCTCGCGCTCACGCTCACTCCCGTCGCCGTCGCCGCCGCTGGCATCGTCGCGCTCGGCGAGCGCCCGACCGTCCGCCAGTGGGTCGGCATCGCCGTCCTCCTCGTCGGCGTCGGACTCTACCTCGGACCGGTCGCCCCGAGCGGCGACAGGGTCGGACTCGCGGCGGCCGCCGTCGCCCTCGGCGGCAACGCAACGGCGGCGCTGCTCGGTCGAGCGGTCAATCGAGGCGGCCCGTCGCCGCTGGCGGTGACGACCCTCTCGATGAGCCTCGGCGGCGGTCTGCTGCTCGCCGTCGGCGCGAGCGTTCAGGGAGTCCCGGCGCTGTCGACGGAGTCGTGGCTCGTCGTCGGGTGGCTCGCGGTCGTTAACACGGCGTTCGCGTTCACCCTCTGGAACCGGACGCTGCGGACGCTCTCGGCCGTCGAGTCGAGCGTCATCAACAACACGATGCTCGTCCAGGTCGCCCTCTTGGGCTGGCTGTTTCTGGACGAACCGCTCTCGCCGACGGCGTGGTTCGGCCTCCTCGTCGCGGCGCTCGGTGCGCTCGTCGTCCAGAGGCGATGAGCGGGGCCTCTCCGGCGCTGATTTCCGGACGGTTCGGGCCGTTCGACAGTCTCATGACCGACGCCGCCGACCGCCGGATATGACTACGGACGCTCCGGTTCCGTTGCGCGTGCAGGTGGTCCCCCTCGGGTTCGAGTACGCCCGATTCCGCGACCCCGTGCTCCGGTGGCGCGCCGACAAGGTCGTCGCCATCGAACACGCCGACGCCGCCGACATCGACTATCTGGACGCGTTTCTCGCCGAGCTGGAGGGGAACGACCGCATCGACCTCGAACTCCGGACGTGCGACATTTTCGACCTCTACGACGCGCTCGGAAGCATCGCCGAAGCCATCGACGACCACGCCGACGACGAGGTGTTCGTCAACCTCTCGGGGGGTAGCAAGATCACCGCTATCGCGGGGATGATCGCCTGCATGGCGACCGGTGCGACGCCGTTCTACGCCAAACCCGACTACGGCCCCGACGGCCGGGAGGTCCCCAAGGACCCACTGCACGCCACGGTCGAGTCGGTGTTCGCGCTGCCAACGTACCCTATCGACGCGCCCTCGCCGACGCTCGTCGCGTTCCTCTTGTACGTCGACGCCGAAACCGACGAGACGACCGACCCCGGCGGCCGCTCCCGCGGACCGAACAAGAGAGATCTCATCGACTTCGCGCGCGAACGCGACTTCGACTTTGTCGCGACCTCAGCGGCGACGACCGAGAAAGCCTACTACCGACTGCTCGACTCGCGCGTCCTCGACCCGCTTCTCGCCCGCGGCTACGTCGAAACCGAGCGCATCGGACGCCGGACGCGCGTCACGCTCACGAACGACGGCGAGAACGCGCTCCGGGCGTTCCAGCATCTCGTCCCGTGACTACCAGTCTACGGCCAGCGAGAGTCGAGGCGCGCGGCTCCGTCGCCCTCCGTGGCGACGAACCGTGCGCGAGGGAGTCGGCGACGCTCGTGTCGCCGACGAGGCTGGGGAGGTCTGAGGTGGCGGTGTGGTCTCTCGGTGCGCCCGGCAGCTAGAATCGAAACGGCACTGTTGGCTGTGGAGCGACTGCCACACCTACTCCAAAATCTCGAAATCAGTAGCTAGATAGGGCTCTGAGCCGATAAGCACGAAGCGGTACTGACCGGGACGGAGTTCGGTATGCAGTTCGCTCACTTGCCCGTCGAGTGCGGACTCGGATAAGGTGACTACCTCTCTAACAGAATCGCCCGGTCGGAGTGCTGAGTAACACATCTCGAAGTAGCGTCCACCTGTCCACGTCGTGTGTTGCCAGCCATCCGCAGTCTCTCTCTGAATCGCCCACGGGCTGTTGCAGCCGAGCGAAATCTCCGACTCTCCGGTGTTGGTCGCCTCGAACGCAACCGTCTCTCCCAGACGAGCTACTTCGTCCAGAAGACTGAGTTCGAAACCGTCGCGCTCGTACACGATTTCTCTCCCGAGATAGTTCGGTCGTGAGTCGTCCTGCGGTGCAGCAAGCGTAGTACAGCCAGCGAGTGCAGCGCTCGCGCCGACCGAGGCGAGATACGTACGTCGGTTCACGCCGTTCATTCCCACCGTCCGAACAAGTATCTTCTCTAAACACAAACAGTTCGTTGACCCAATCACGAAATCCAGACGACAACTCCGAAAACCGTAACCCCCCACCGAAAGAACCCCCGACGCATGGACCCGCGTATCCGCGAACACGCACAGACCATCGTCGACCACTCGACGGACATCGACGCGGGCGACAACGTCGTCGTCCACATGCCGAGCGAAGCCGAGGACCTCGCCGTCGCGCTCCACGAACTCATCGGCGACCGCGGCGCGAACCCCATCTACCTCAACAACTCCGACCGCGCCGAGCGAGCGTTCCTCCGCGCACGCGAGGACGAGTTCGACACCCCGGCGCACAAACTCGCGCTCTACGAGGAGATGGACGTCTACATCGTCGCGCGAAGCGGCGGCAACGTCTCCGAGAAAGCCGACGTCGACCCAGAGACCAACGCCGCGTTCCGCCGGGCCGAACGGGAGATTCTCCACGAGCGACTCTCGAAGACGTGGTGTCTCACGCAGTACCCGACGACGGGCCACGCCCAGTTGGCAGGAATGAGCACCGAGGGCTACGAGAACTTCGTCTGGGACGCCGTCACGCTCGACTGGGACGCCCAGCGGGAGTTCCAACAGCAGATGGTCGACATCATGAACGACGCCGACGAGGTGCGCATCACCTCGGGCGACGAGACCGCCCTCACGATGAGTCTGACGGGTAACGAGACCATCAACGACTACGGCGAGGCGAACCTCCCCGGCGGCGAGGTGTTCACCGCACCCGTCAAGGACAGCGTCGAAGGCGACGTCCACTTCGACATGCCGCTGTACCGCTACGGCCGCGAAATCGAGGGCGCGCGCCTCACGTTCGAGGAAGGGAAGGTCGTCGCCCACAGCGCCGAGCGCAACGAAGAGCTACTGACGAGCATCCTCGACACCGACGAGGGGTCGCGCTACCTCGGCGAACTCGGCATCGGGATGAACCGCGCCATCGACACGTTCACCTACAACATGCTGTTCGACGAGAAGATGGGCGACACGGTCCACATGGCCGTCGGCAGCGCCTACGAGGAGTGTGTCGGCGAGGAGAACGAACTCAACGAGTCCGCCGAACACGTCGACATGATCGTCGACATGAGCGAGAACTCCACCATCGAAGTCGACGGGGAAGTGGTGCAGCGCAACGGCACGTTCGTGTTCGAAGAGAACTTCGAGTAGCGGTTTTTTTTTTTGGTCCAGATTTTGCGAGCGAACGTAGTGAGCGAGCAAAAGGTGGAACTGGGACGTTCGTGTTCGAGGAGGACTTCGAGTGCACGTCCTCCGTCTCTCTCTATCGCGTTAGACGCTTGCCCGAGCGGACCGCCGCCGCTTCAGTATCCCGGCCGAACCGCCCTGCCGGTCGGATTCTGTGTGTCGCGGACTCTGTGTCGCGAACGCGGTGTGTGACAGAGTCCTCACTCGTCGACAGAACGAACGCCGAGAACGAGTCGAATCCCGCCTACTCTTCGATATCGAGTTCGAACTGTTCGTTCTCGACGACGGCGTTGAGTACGACGCTCGTGTTCGACTCGCGGATGTCGGCGTCGGTCAGCAACTCCTTTATCTGCTTGTTCATGCCGTCGGTGTCGGTGAACTTGCCGATGGCGATGACGTCGTAGTCGCCCGTGACTTCGTACACCGAGATCATCTGTTTCTGCTCCTGCAGGCGTTCGGTGATGTCGGGGAGCGCGCTCCCTTCGACTTTCAACTGGATGATCGCGGTCACGTCGTAGCCGAGCGCGTCGTAGTTGACGATGGGGGTGTACCCCTCGACGACGCCTTCGGCCTCCAGGTCGCGGAGGTGGTTCGAGATGGTCGTGACCGAGACGTCCAGTTTCTCGCCGAGGCTTCGCAGACTCGCGCGGCCGTCGCCCAGTAGTGCATTGATGAGTTTTGCGTCGAGGTTTTCGTACGTCATTACACCCACGAACGTACTGGGGGGATTAGAATTTAACGAATATCCAATTATAGAGCAGTAGCGGGTGTTTTGCGGTAAGCGATAACGTCTTTATACTGGGTGTACACGCATAGCCTGTTCAGAAATATGACGGACGAAAACGCATCTCCGGACGGGGGGCTGAGCACCGAAGCGCAGGCAGTTATCGACGAAATCGAGTCGAAAAACGTTGATTTCCTCCGTTTGCAGTTCACGGATATTCTCGGCACAGTAAAAAACGTCGCCGTTCCGGCCACACAGGCCGAGAAGGCGTTCTCCGAAGGAATCTACTTCGACGGGTCGAGCATCGAGGGATTCGTTCGCATCCAGGAGTCGGACATGCGGCTCAAGCCGGACCCCAGCACGTTCGCGATCCTGCCGTGGCGGAAACGCGAGGAGGGTGCCTCCGCTCGCCTCATCTGCGACGTCATCGACACCTCGACGGGTGAGCCGTTCGAGGGCGACCCCCGCTACGTCCTCAAGCAGGCCATCGCCCGCGCCGAGGAGATGGGCTACGACATCAACGCCGCGCCCGAACCCGAGTTCTTCCTCTTCGAGGAGGACGAGGGGGGTCGCGCGACGACGAAGACCAACGACGCCGGGGGGTACTTCGACCTCGCGCCGAAAGACCTCGCCTCCGACGTCCGTCGCGACATCATCTACGGCCTCGAGTCGATGGGCTTCGAGATCGAAGCCAGCCACCACGAGGTCGCCGAGGGGCAGCACGAGATCAACTTCACCTACGACGACGCGCTGACCACCGCCGACAACGTCGGGACGTTCCGCACGGTCGTTCGCGCTATCGCGGCCGAGCACGACCTGCACGCGACGTTCATGCCCAAGCCCATCGCCAAGATCAACGGGTCGGGGATGCACACCCACATCTCGCTGTTCGAGGACGGCGAGAACGCCTTCCACGACGACGACGACGAGTTCAACCTCTCGGAGACCGCAAAGCAGTTCCTGCAGGGCATCCTCCAACACGCGCCCGCTATCACCGCCATCTGCAACCCGACGGTCAACAGCTACAAGCGCCTCGTCCCCGGCTACGAAGCCCCCGTCTACGTGGCGTGGTCCGACCGTAACCGCTCGGCGCTCATCCGCAAACCGGCCGCACGCGTCCCGGCCGCGAGTCGTATCGAACTCCGCTCGCCCGACCCGTCGTGCAACCCCTACCTCGCGCTCGCCGTGATGATTCACGCCGGTCTCGACGGCATCGAGCAGGAACTCGAAGCGCCCGACCCGGTGAGAGACAACATCTACGAGTTCGACGAGGAGAAGCGCGAGGAGTACGGCATCGAGACGCTCCCGGGCAACCTCGGCGAGGCCGTGGCCGCGCTCGAAGCGGACGAGGACATCCAGGCAGCGCTCGGCGAACACATCTGCGAGAAGTTCGTCGAGGCGAAAACCCAGGAGTACGACGAGTACCGTGTCGACGTCTCCGACTGGGAAGTCGAACGGTACCTCGAAACGTTCTGAACGGTTGGCTCAGACCGTCCGCGACGTTCCGCCGCCGCTTTTTTCGCCCTCGTCATGTCCCACGAGCGCCGGTACTGCGACGAGAATCGAGAGCCCTGTCGCCCCCGCGACGAACGAGACGACGAGTCCGACCTCCGCGAGATACGCGAATATCCACGGCCCGCCCGACAGCCCGAGGCCGGCGACGGCGACGGGGAGTGAGACGGCCGCCTGCGTCGCATCGAGGCGTCTCCAGACGACGGCACCGGCCAAAGCCGCACCGAGCGTCGTTGCGACCGGTCCGAGTTCCGAAGGGACGCCTCGCATGACGACGGCGGCGAGCGCGAGCGCGGCGGTGACGGTGGCGATGCCGAACGCGCGGGCGGGGTCGCCGTCGGCGACCCGGAGCGCCACGGCGAGGTAGACGAGACCGACGGCGACGCCGGCGAGCACGTCGACGAGATAGTGAACGCCGAGGACGAGTCGCGCGAGACAGACGACGCCGACGGCACCGCCCGCGACGAGCGTCCGCTTCCGTCGGTTCCACACGTCGAGCACCGCCGCCGCGCCGCCGTAGGCGACGGTGGACCCGATAGCGTGGCCGCTGGGGAAGCCGAACCCGTCGCCCGTCGCGACGTTGAGGTAGGCGGCTTCGAACGTCAGCGGCAGCCACGGTGGAATCGAGGCGGTTTCGGCGGCCGGCGGCCGCGGAAACGCGAAGGTGGCCTTCAGCGCGAGCGTCAACGCCAGCGCGCCGATAGAGAGCGCGATCAGTAACGCGCCCGTTCGTCGAGGGGCCGAGGCGACTCGCTCGCCGGCGAGCAGATACAACAGACCGAGCGCCGCGAAGAGAAACCAGACGTCGCCGAGTTGCGTGAGAAACGCGAACGCGGCGACGGCGGGGTCCGGGAGGTTCGAGAGCGTCTCGGTGATGCCCAGTTCTCGCATTGGGTACCGTTGTATCGCTACTCGCTTAGTGATAGTGGTGAGGGTACCGGGCTACCGTTCTCGCCGAGCGAGCAACGTCCGTGCGGGACACGGAGTCGCTTCACGAGCGTCGCTTGCGCACCCAGTCGGCGGCCCGACTCGGGACGCCCAGCGCGTTGAGGCCGACGCCGACGACGACGAAGATGACGTAGAGGCCGAGCGTCGACAGGAAGATGATGAGCATCGCCAACACGGCGATAAGCGGCGCTTCGCCGAGATAGAAGAACGCGCCCAGCGTCAGCACCGTCCCGTACAAAAGCACGAGGTACGGCCCCCATCCACGGGCTTTGCCGCGGCGCATCTGCCCGCGGACGTAGCGTTTCAGTTCCGCCTCCAGTTTCGGCCGCTCGACCGTTCGTTCGTTCACGTCCGACTCGAAGGCGTCGAGCTCCGCCTGTAGCTCCGCGACCTGTCGCGACAGTTCGGAGATGTCGGGCGCGCCGCTCGGTTCTACGTCCTCGTCTCGTCGCGCTTCCCCCGCTCGTCGTGCCTCCTCCTCGGACATGTCGCTTGGTTTCTCCTGTCGGGCCCCTTCCTGTTGTACCTGCCGGTCCGTGAGACGGTTCGAGAGAACGGCATTCACCACCGCGCCGACGAGGATGATGGTGCCGCCGAAGTAGAACCAGGTGAGAAGCAGCAAGATGCCGCCGAGAAGACCGCCGACGCCGCTGGAGGCGGCGGCGTAGATGCCGAACACCGCGCCGAGAATCGACCACCCGACGGCGGCGAACACGGTCCCGGGGAGCACCTCTCGGGGGGTGACGTCGACGTCCGGGAACACGTAGTACAGGGGAAAGAACGCCGCACAGAGCGTCAGGAGCAGCATGATCGGTCCGATGAGTCCGATGTACGGAATCGGCAGTAGTGCAATGACTGCGCCGACGGCGATGACGCCGACGACGCCCGCGCCGATGGCTCCGATGACGATGAGGCCGTCCTTCACCTGGTCGGCGATGCCGCCGGTCTCGGAGCCGTACACCCGCGAGAACGCGGTGTCGACGCCGCGGAACAGTTTGAGCGCGCCCCACGTCGTGAGGAGGAAACTCACCACGCCGAGGCCGCCCTGGGCCGCCTGGTCGGTCATTGCGCTGAGAACCGCATCCTGTGCCGACGGGACGAGATACTGCTCGGCCAGCGCCATAACTTCGCCTCTCAGCGCTTCGCCCCCGACGAGACCGGCGATGACGACGGCGAGCACCAACAGCGGAATCAGCGAGACGAACGCGTAGTAGGAGATGCTCGCGGCCAGAAACGTCACTTCGCGCTCCTGCACCTCCGTCACGACGGCCCGTGCGGTGCCGACGTAACTGGACGAGGAGTTGATAGATGCCGATGACACGTGAGACTGTTCAGCAACTGGTTACAAGTAACCGATGGACACTACCAGCCGTAGAGAGCGTATCGGGGGCGCCGGTCGCCGCTCGTACGGTCGTCCGTCGTGCCGTCGTCGGTCGCGCCGTCGGCACTCCGGCCACGTCGCCTCGCGCCATCGTCACTACGGCCGCGTCGCCTCGCGCATCTCGGCGACAGTCGCGTTCGTCTTGAACGCGGTGCCGCTGTAGTGCGCCTTCGATGCCTCGTATCCCGCTTCTCGGAGGTCCGAAAGGAACTCGCCCATCGCGTTCGCCGAGCGGTTCCACTGCTTGCAGAGGCGGTGCTGGTCGTAGTGAGTCGGCTCGTCGAGCTCCGCGGCGATCGTCGACAGCATTCGCGCCGCGCGCTTCTTCGTCCCCATCCCGTCGTCGAGATGCGAGCGGACCGACAGCGCGAACTCGCTGTCGGCCGTCTCGCCGAGCCATATCGGCCCGGCCGACAGCAGGCGGTTGCTCTCGCAGCGAGGACACGCCTCCGGCGGGTGTGACAGCAGGCCGAACTCGTGAGTTCGGGTGAGGCAGTCCTCGCAGTTGTGGACGTAGCCCAACTGTTCGAGGAGCGCGTCGGCGCTGGTCGCGCGGTGGTCGAGTTCGAGATACGTCCGCGCGTAATGTCTCGACACGTGCGAGAGCACGGGCTTCGCCGCGACGTCGTAGCGCGCGGCGGTCCGAATCAGCGCCGAGAGGAGGACGCGGAGGCCCATCTCGGCGTGGAAGTCGGTGTTCTGCGGGAGCGTCGAGTACTTCCGAATCCCGCTGTTCTGGTGCGCGCCGCAGAGCGGCGCGGTGTCGGTGGCGGTGACGCAGACCAGATTTCGGGCGTTCGACAGCGCCGCGTCCGCGAAGGGGATGGGCGTGCCGAACGGGTCGACGTCGACCACGTCGTACACTTCGCGGTCCTCGTAGAGCAAGGCGTTGACGTTGCGTTCGAGTACCTCGCCCGCCAACCCGTTCCGCTCTAAATTCGACCGTGCGAGTTCGACCGCCTCGGAATCGATGTCCGCACCGGTGACGCGCCAGCCCTCCGCGGCGGCGCGGACGGCCCGAATCCCGCTGGCGGTCATCGCGTCGAGGTACGTCTCCGCGCGCGGTTCTCGTTCGCGGTACGCCCGGAGCACCGCGACCGTCACGTCGCGGTTCAGTTCCTGCGTCGGGTTGAAGAACACCCCGTCGCCCGCGCCCTCGCTGGCCCCGTCGCGGGAGTCGGCGACCTCGATGTCGACGCCGCCCTCGTGAATCTGCATATCTCGACTCGCCCGTGAGCGGCGAAAAGTGGCGCGGTCCCGTTTCGTCCGTGCTGCGCGCACGCGGCGTTTTATCTCGCCGCGTTCCGTCCGTCGCGCCGTGAATCACGACGACTACGACGCGGGCGACTACGACCATGCCGACGCCGACGCCGCCGGACAGCTCCACCACGTCGAACTGTACGCATCGGATCTCGACGCCTCGGCTCGATTCTGGGAGTGGTTGCTGACCGAACTCGGCTACGAACGGAAACACGAGTGGGAGAACGGTCGGTCGTGGGTCAACGGTCCGACCTACGTCGTTCTCGTGCAGGCAGACGACTCCGGCTCCCCGTTCGAGCGACGGCAACCGGGACTGAACCACCTCGCGTTCCACGCGGCCTCCCGCGAGCAGGTCGACGACCTCACCGCGGGCGTCCGCGAACGCGACGACGCGACGCTGCTCTACGAAGACCGCCACCCCTACGCCGGCGGCTACTACGCCCTCTACTGCGAGGACCCCGAAGGAATCAAAGTCGAAGTCGTCGGTCCGGTGTGACGACCGGCCCACTGCCGCCCGCACCGAACGCGTTTTGTGGGGGCCCCGAGAATCCGGCGTCGTGAACGGCGGCGACGGCGACGACGACTGGCAGGCCGCACTCGGAGAGGCCGGACAGCTCACCGGTCCGGTAGTCGAGACGCTCGTATCCGCGCACGGGACGCGAGCGACACAGGCCATCGAAGCCGTCTCCGAACGCCGCGTCAAGCGCTACCGCGACTTCACCGTCGTCGTCGGCTACGCCGAGGAGTACGTCGTCGAGGAGGGCGGCTGTACCTGCAAGGACAGTTCGTACAACCTCGACCCCGAGGACCCGGACCAGCGCTGCTGGCACGCGCTCGCCGTCGACATCGCCGACGCGTTGGAACTCGTCGACTACCACGACATGTGGTACTCCGACGTCCGCGAGTTCCTCTGAGCGGACGGTCGGGGCGTCGCCGACTGCGCCGAATCGGCGATTAGAGGCCTCACTCGCCTCGAACCTCGAAATCGGCGCGGTGACAGTTGGGACACCCTCTCACGCCGTACGGTCGGAGTGTGCCGTCCTCGCGTCTCTCACCGGGGAGCGCTCGGTCGCAGTGTTTGCAGATGAGGAGTACTTTCTGAGACACGTCTGATGATGTCCGACCACGGGTCGCCGCTGCGGTTAAATCATGCGTGCTATTCTCTATCTATTCTCAGATATCCTGACGGTTTGGTGCTCCTTCAATCCTGACGGTTTACACATTAAATGTGTTTCTCGTTCTAGGCGGAACGCTTTCGCACTTCGCACCCCACTACGGGCGTATGCCTACTATCGACGAAAAGCGGGTCTACGCCGACAAAGCCGGTAAGGCGGAGCTGTTCGTCGCGGCAGCGCTCGGCGTCGTCGTCGTCGACGTCTCCGACGACAGAATCGGCGGATTCGGTATCGACTACCGATGCACCGCCCTCGACGTCGCGGGTGACGGCGAGCGAATCGCAGTTGCGACCGATGACTCGATACTCCTCGACAGCGGCGACGGCGAGGGGTTCGAAGCGGTCGGGTTCGGGTCGGCCGTGGCCGTCGGCTTCGACGGCGACGCGTTGCTCGCCGCCGACGAGTCCGGCCGCGTCGCGCGTCGCTCCATGGACGAGGCCGGCGACTCGGCGACGTGGACGGAGCTAGGACCGGTCGACCACCCGCGGGCGATAGACGGCGCGCTCGTCGCCGCCGCCGACGGCGTCCACCGTGTCGACGACGGGGGTCTCTCGAACGTCGGTCTCGACGACGTGCGCGACGTGTCGGCGGCGGGCGTCCCGCTGGCGGCGACCGGGTCCGGCCTCTACGCGCTCGGAAACGGCTGGATGGACGCGCTCTCGGGGTCGTTCCACGTCGTCGCCGGCGACGGTCGACGCGCCCACGCCGTCGGCGACGGCCGGGTCTACTCGCGCACCGAGGAGAACGCGTGGGAGGCCGTCGACGTACCCGCCGCCGAACCCATCGTCGGTGTGGCGCACGGTCCGGCGACGTACGCCGTCACCCAGGCGGGGACGTTGCTCATGGACGCGGGCGACGGTTGGCGCTCGCAGACGCTCGGACTCGACGGCATCGCGGGCGTCGTCGTGCGCGTCATCGAGGAGTGAGCCGCGACACGAGCGCCGAGGGCGACGCGACGAGACCGACGACGCGACGGTAACGAAAACGGGTTTAGGCCGGGGCGAAGAGACGCACCCATGATACTCTCCGGTTCGACCTCGCAGGCGCTGTCGGCCGCCCTCGCCGCCGAGACGGGCGAGTCGCTGTCCGTCGCCGAGTACGACCGTTTCCCCGACGGCGAACTGCTCGCCTCGGTGCCCGAGTTCGACGACGACCGCGCCGTCGTCGTCTGTGCGACTACTTCCTCTGACGCTCACCTCGAACTGCTCCAGTTGCAGGACGCCGCCCGAGAAGCGGGCGCGAAGGAGGTCGTCACTGTCCTTCCCTACATGGGTTACAGCCGACAGGACCGCGCGTTCAAATCCGGCCACCCTATCTCCGCGCGCGCCGTCGCCCGCGCGATCAGCTCCGGCACCGACCGCGTCGTCCTCGTGACGCCGCACGAAGAGAGCGTCGCCGACTTCTTCGACGTTCCCTGCGAGACGGTCGAGGCCTCGTCGTTGCTCGCCACCCCGCTCCCCGACGACCTCGAAGAGCCGCTGTTTCTCGGCCCGGACGAAAGCGCCGAGGACCTCGCCGAGGAGGTCCGCGACGTGTACGGCGCGGGCGACACCGACTACTTCGAGAAGACGCGCGACTACGACACCGGCGAGGTGAGCGTCGAACCGAGCGACGCCTCGGTCGAAAATCGGGATATCGTCGTCGTCGACGACATCATCGCCACCGGTTCGACGATGAGCGAGGCGGTCGACGCGCTCGCAGAGAGGGGTGCGAACAACGTCTTCGCCACCTGCGTCCACCCGGTGCTCACCGGCAACGCACGGACGAAACTCGCCGCTGCGGGTATCGAAGCGGTGTACGGAACCGACACGGTCGAACGAGAAGTGAGCGCCGTCAGCGCCGCGTCAGTCGTCGCCGACGCGCTCTGAACGCGGCGGTTACTCTGTCAGATGGGCGAGCAACTGTCTGCTCCGCGGCAACGCCTCGGTGAAACCCATCAGGTACGGGCCGAAGTAGAACGCCATCAGTCCGATGACGGCGAGCCACAGCGCCAGCACGGTCTCGCCGGTAGCCATCGTTTCGAGTGCGAGCTGTTCGATGTAGACGCCGAGCGTGGAGAGCGCGGCGGCTCCGCCCGCGAAGAACAGCACGGAGACGAACTCCGGCAGCAGTTCGAGAAGTGATTCGAGCATATCCTCCCCCTCCGTCTCTCTCCCACCTCACTCTTTCGCTCTCGTCCAGCGCTCGCTCTCGCCCAGCGCTCGTACTCTCCGTCCCGAGAACGAAACGGTTTTTCTGGTCGCTCGTAGAGCGTGTGTATGACCGGCCGTTACGGTAACATCGACTACCCCCGCCTGACGAAATCCGCGTTCCTCCTCGGTGTCACCCTCTTCGCGGTGGGTGCGCTCGCCGAACTTGTCGGACACGCCGCCTTCGGAACGCTCCCCGCGTGGCAGGACACGCTGTTTCTCGACATGGAGATCGTCGGCATCGCCATCGCGCTCCTCTCGCCGTTCGTCTTCGGTATCGCGCTCCCGCTGACGGAGTAAACCTGACCCGGGAGGAGATGGCGGGCTCGACAGTACCGTCCGCCGAACCCGGCGCGAACACTCATCATCTCCCGACGTGAACTGCACGTATGGTTCGTAGCCTCTGGGAGGCGTTTCTCGCTCTCGTCGGCCGCGGAGACGACGGGGACGACGGAGACGAAGCCGACGAATCCCGGTTCGTCCCCTCGCCGCTGGACCTCTCGGTCCGGACCGCACACGGGGGGCGTGACGACGAAGTCGTGCGCGAACTCTCGAAAATCGGCGAACAGGCACGGGAGATAGAAGACCGACACCGCGGCCGCTGAACGGCCGACCCGCCCACCAGTCCACGTTAGCGTCATGCCGACCCATCCGGACGAATCCGAGAAGAACGTCCTCGAACCGGGCTGTGCGCGCTGTCCCGCGCTCGCCGAGTCGCGCACCTGTATCTCGTGGGGTAACGGGCCGATGGACGCCGACGTGGTGGTCGTCGGCGAAGCGCCCGGCGCCGGCGACCCCGACGCCGAGACGTGGAAAGGCGGCAACCACACCGGGTTCGCCTACACCTCCAAACACTCGGGCCGCCGCGTCCGCTCGCTGTTCGAGTCGCTCGGCTACGCCGACCGGACGTACTACACGAACGCCGTGAACTGCTTCCCCGAGGGCGACGACGGGTCGAACCGCGAACCGACGCCCGAGGAGCGCCGCAGTTGTCGACTCCATCTCGAAACCGAACTCGAACAGGTCGCTCCCGAACTCGTGGTGACGACCGGCAAACACGCGACGGCGACGCTCCTCGCCTTCGACGACGAGCCGCTCGACGGTTTTCTCGACCGAGTGTTGGAACCGTTCGGCTCGCAGACGTTGGGCGTCCGCGTACTGCCGCTTCTGCATCCCTCGTACCAGGAGGTGTGGCTCTCGCGGTTGGGCTACACGCCGGAGAAGTACCGTGACGCGATAGCCGACTATCTACCCTGAGTTACGGTCTCGTTCGACTGTTGGGCTGTCCTTCACTACGCCCGTCAGTTCTCACCCCTTCTCCGAACCATCTCGCAGTTCGTCCGAACTTTCTTGCCGACGGCGAGAGACGCTCACACCATGGCCGACGACTGTATCTTCTGTAAAATCGTCGCGGGCGACATCCCCGGACGCACCGTCTACGAGACAGAGCGCGCGCTGGCGTTCCTCGACGCGAACCCGCTGTCGCCTGGGCACACGCTCGTCATCCCGAAAAATCACGCCGAGCGACTCGACGACCTCTCCGGAGACGAGGCGTCCGAGCTGTTCGCGGCGGTCCACGAACTCACCCCGCGCGTCGAGTCGGCCGTCGACGCCGACGCGGTCACCGTCGGCATCAACGACGGCAGCGCCGCCGGTCAGGAGGTGCCGCACGTCCACGTCCACCTCGTCCCGCGCTTCGAGGGCGACGGCGGCGGCCCGATTCACGCCGTCGCGGGCGAGCGTCCGGACCTCTCGGACGAGGAACTCGACGCCATCGCCGACGACGTCGCCGAGTGAGTCGGTCGCGTCGTCGCCTCGCGGCGAAACTCGCTTCGAGTCGAACTGTTCAAAGAACCGCAGACTTTTAGCCCGATGGCGGCACCAACTCGGCGTATGTCTGACACGGTCTCCGCTGCGCTCGTCGGAGCGACCGGCGGCGCGGGGACGACGCGGACGACGCTCGAACTGGCGACCACGCTCGCGAACGACGGGCGCGACGTGGCGGTACTCGACGCCGCGTTCGCGACGCAGGGGCTGGCCGACTACCACGACGGTCGACTGGAGACCGATATGACGGCGCTCCTGGTCGAACCGGAGACGCCGTTGGACGCCGGACTCGCCGAGTTCTCGCTACCCGAGCGGGTACCGGGGAGCGTCGCCTGTGTCCCCGCCAGCGCGCCATTCGAGCGCCTCGCCCGCGCGAAGACCGCCGAGGCCGCCCGTCGATTCGGGACACGCGTCGCCGAAGCGAGCGCGGCGTTCGACCACGTCCTCCTCGACGTGCCGCCGGTCGCCGCGAACCAGGCCATCGCGGCCGCCGACGCCGCCCAACGGGTCGTCACCGTCGCACCCGCGACCGACCGCGGCGTGGAGGCGAACCGCCGTCTTCGCGACCGACTCGCCGACCTCGGTATCGAGACACATGCGACACTCGCGACCCACGGCCGGTTCGAGGCCGCGGACGCGTTCGTCCCCGACACCGACGCGCCGGTCCCGGCGTCGCTCGACACGGCCGGAACGTTCGCGCCGACGGTTGCCCACGCCGCGGAGACGACGGTGACGACGGAACTCGACCTCGAATTCGAAGAGAAGGGCGTTCTCGACAGCGTCGACGGTTTCCTCCCGTCGTCGCTGCGGCGGTTGACCGAGTAGAAACAGTTGAACGAACTTTCGAGACGGACGACTATCTGGGTAGAACGTGTTCGGGAGCCAGCAGCACGAGAGCTATCAGGGCGAGTGCCACCAGAATCCCCAGTACACGCAACATCCCTGCCGTCCGTCGGCGCTCTTTCGGAAGCGATTCCGCAAGGCTGGACAACGAAGCGGCGACGGCGAGAAAGAGCGCTGGGTCGAACGGGACGTCACCTAGAACGCCGAAGTAGACGTATATCCCGGTGAACAGCAGCGCGCTGGCGAACTGGACCGACGCGTGAACCCATCCTGATGGCTCACTAAACAGCACCTCGTCGACCAGATACGACGGGATTGACGAACTCTCGTCCAAATGCATACGCGACCTTTACCTATCAACTGTAAACTGTAATAAGTGAATACGGCTTTCTCACCGAGGATATCGGCTCAGAAGAACTCGCTCGCGTCGCTCATCGTCTCCGCCAGCGCGTCGCGTTTGGCCACCGTCGCGTTCGTCGCGGGCGTCAGTTCGCCCGACGTCGCGTCGGCCAGTTCCTCGACCGGTTCGTGCGTCTCGACGTACGCCGCGAGTGCGAACTCCGTCTTCGACGCCCCGGTCAGCGTTCGGCCCACCTCGGTCGTGTCCCGCTCTGCTTCCCGGCGCTCCTGTATCTTGCCGCGCAACGCGGCAACGCGCTCTCTGAGTCGTGTCTCGTCGTCTCCGACATCGGCGACGCGTCTCCGGGCTTCGGCCGTCTCCACGTCCGGAACGTCGAGCTCGGAGAGCGTCGTCTCTACGCTCGCGCGTTCGGTATCCTCGGGGACGGTCATCCCGCGCGAGCGCGCCGCCGCCTCCAGCGACCGCACCAACGACTCGCCGGACGGGTCGTCGACGTGCCACAGCGCTTCGTGTCCGACTCGGGGTGTCGGGCAGTCCACGGCGACTCGTCCGGAGGCTGCCTCCGCGCAGACGGCCTCGTACACCGTCTCCGGGGCGAGACTCACCGCTCGGAGGTCGACCGCCCGGCCTCGGTACACCGACGTTCCGACGCGGACCTTCACAACTCTCGACCGCGCATCTGCTCGGTGTTCGGGTGGTCGGTCCCCGCAGCGAACTTCGCGTACGGCGTGCTCGGCGAGTTACGGGCTTCGTAGGCGGTCGCGGCCTCGCGTATCTCCGCTGCAACCTCGGCGAACTCGTTGAACGGTTCGGTCCGCGACAGTTGGACGTCGCCGCCGTGTTTGGCGCGCAACCGAAGTGCGAGAAAGGCGCCTAGTTCGGTCGACGCGAACAGCGCCGCACGGCCGAACCGTCTGACGACTGTCGTCTCGTGGCTTCGGCAGACGTTCCGGAGCGTCGCTCGCGCGGCCTGTGAGTACGTGACGACCAGCAGCACGGATACGGATGTATCCGTTCTAAAAGTAAAACCTTCGGAGTCAGCGACACCTGATGTGTCGCTCGCCGTCACGGAGCTCGACGACGGCGTCGCAGAGCGACGCGATACTCTCGACGGTCCGGTCGTCGTGCGCACCCGGGTCCATGTGGAAGTGTGCGACGGCGTCGGCGGCGTACAGTCGTCCCGTGAGCACGTGGAGGAACTCGTAGGCGGTCTGGCGGTCGACGTACTGCAGCATCGCCGTCAGCGAGTCGACGCAGACGACGGTCCGGGCGTCGTTGCTGTGCCAGCGAGTCAGCTGTTCGGTGATGCTGATTCCGAGTCCGGTGAGATCGTTGGGATTGGTGACCGTCTCGATACTGGGGTCTAGGCCGTCGGACCCGTGGTTCGCGCTCTGTGGGTTCCCGGCGCTCACCGACCGCATCGAGTCGCCGACGCTGACGACGCCGACGTTCGCCGGACGGCTCTCGCTGTGGTTCCGCCACCGGCGCAGTTGTGCGTCCGGCGACTTCGTGTACGAGACCCACAGCGCGTTCTTCTCGACATCGTCGGGATGCAGGAGGTCGATGCAGGCGTCACTCTCGCCCTCCCCGAGCGACGGGGACAGAAGGAGGACACTCGACGCCTCCTCGAACACCGTCTCCATCGTAGCTACGTCTCCTTTCACGACCGGCTCCCTGTCAAGTTACTCAGGTGATGTATCAGAGCAAGATACAAAAGTGTTTGCGTATCTGTAACGTATTGTCACCGACACTCGCCGGTCTTCGGCGCGTACGGCTTCGACTCCGTCTGCTCGCTCTCGCCTCGGTCTCCTGCTCCGCCCTGCTCCGCTATCGCTCGACCAGCGCGATTTCGAACGCGACCTCCTCGTCGAGAAGTGCTCGGACGCGCTCTCTAGCCGCACTCTCGGAGTCGGCGACGACGACGAGTCCGTCGGCCCGGTCGTCGCCGCGCGCGCGGTACGCAGAGAGGCCGTCGGCTTCGAACTCGGTGGCGTACGTCCGAAGCACCGCGACGACCCGTCTTTCGGCCGTTGCGAGGTCAACCTCGCCGTCTTCGAACGCCCGAAGCGCTTCCTCGACGTTCCGAAGCGCGGAGATGCGGTCCATCTTACGTCGTCCGGAGGTGACCCTGCGTCGGTTCGTACAGTTCGCCCTTTCGTTTGAGACCTTCTATCTCCTTCTCGGCCTTCTGCTCGCCGATGCCGAGTTTCTCCTCGGCCTCCTCGAGGATGACCTCCACGGGCGCGCCGCCGTCGTACTCGCCCTCGATGTCGCTGATGAGTTTGCGGAGGTTCATCTTCCGGTCGCGCTGGGTCTTCGACTGCCCCGTCTCGACTACGTCGGCGTCGAACTGTCCGGTTTCGGGATCGACGCCGATATCTTGGAGGGTCGAACGCGCGAGTTCGACCGCCCGGTCTGCGTCCTCCTCGTCGACGGTGTCGGAGAGGCGGATGCGCGCGCTCGCCTCCGCGAGGCGAACGAGCGCCTCCAGTTTTCTGGCGGTGACCGGGACCGGCGCGTCCTCGTCGGCGCCTTTCGCCCGGAGGTCGACGTAGAACTCCCGAATCGTCGCCATCGCCACGTCGGTCATCGTCGGGAAGCAGTTGCGCTTCGAGTACGCGATGTACTTCCGGAGCAGGTCCGCCTCGATCTCGGGAGCGACCTCTTCGGTCACGTCGTCGACTTCCTGCTGGGTGAAGTTCGAGGTGGTGAGGTTCGTCCGCTGGGTGTTCAACTCCCCCGCGTAGTTCGTCTGCAGGATGTGGTCGGCCAGTTTGCCGTCGTGCTCGGGGTCGGGTTGGTCGGTGACGGTAAAGATGAGGTCGAACCGGGAGATGAGCGCCGGTTCGAGGTTTATCTGCTCGCCGATGGGTTCGTACTGGTCGAACCGGCCGTACTTGGGGTTCGCCGCGCCGAGCAGCGAACACCGGGATTTGAGCGTCGCGTTGATGCCCGCCTTCGACACCGAAATCTTCTGCTGTTCGAGCGCCTCGTGCATGGCTGAACGATCTTCCGGCCTCATTTTGTCCAGTTCGTCGACAGCTGCAATTCCCTTGTCGGCGAGCACGAGCGCGCCCGCTTCGAGCGTCCACTGCTGGCCGTCGCCGAAGTCGTCGCGGACGGCGGCGGCGGTCAACCCTGCACTGGAACTCCCTTTTCCTGATGTGTAAACTGACCTTGGTGCGATATTTTGAATGTACGAAAGCATCTGCGATTTGCCCGTACCAGGGTCGCCTATCAGGAGCATGTGGAGGTCCCCTCGAATCCGTGACCCATCCGGGAGGTGCTTCGTGACGCCCGAGAACAGTTGGAGAATCATCGCGAGTTTCTCCTTCTCGTAGCCGTAGATGGCGGGCGCGACGGAGGCGACCATCTCGTCGTAGATGTCCGGATGCGAGGAGAGTTCGATTATCTCCTCTTTGTCCTCCTCGGTGATGTCCATATCCTCGAACTCCTCGTCCTCGATGGTCACCGAGACGCCGTCCATGTAGAGGTCGAAGATGGGCGACTTCTCCTGGCCGTTCTTCATCTGTTCGATGTGGAGCACGCCCGTCATCGTGACGTGGTCGCCGGCGGTCACCTTGCCGGTGATGTCGTCTTCGACGTTGATGTCGATGCTCTGGGGCGTCTCGCCGCCCCGGAGTCCCTCGGGACTCTCCTGGACGCGGAGTTTCTGGGAGTCGATGAACTCCGACTGGTCGAAGTTGACACGGAAGGGGCCTTGGCGTTCGCAGCCCTGGCACTCGTGCGGTTCCTGGAAACTGCTGTCGGACTGCGGGATGTGCGTCATCGTGCCGCAGCGCTGGCACTCGAAGGCCGCCTGCGTCACTTTCGGTCGGACGTCGGTCGCTTTGCGGACGATTCCCTGCACGCTCACCATCTTGCCGACGTGGTCGTCGTGGACGCGGATGCCGCGGATCGCGATGCTCTCCGGTAGGCCGTCGAGGCGGACGTGCGCCTGCCCGAGACTGACGTCGGCGGGGAGGTCGTAGAGGCGGAGGGCTTCCTCGGCGTACTCCTGCATCTGCTCGGGGTGCGAGCGGTAGTCGTCGGCGAGGTCCGGATCGAAGGTGTAGAGGTCGTCGTAGTCGATGTAGAGCGAACGTTGCTCGTTGGGGTAGTTCTGGGCGAGCTGGCCGATGCGGTCCCGATAGTAATTGCGGTAGAACTGGATGAACCGCTCGGTCAACTCCTGGTTCGATGCCTGCGCCATTGACGCAAGCTTAGGCCCTCTCCGTGTAAGAAGTATCGCCTTGGGGTGGAAGTGATAACTGTGTGACGCGGACACGCCCGAGATAATGATTAAAAAATTACAAGACTGTACATTACTAACACGCCGATGTTCACCCAAATCACCGCTCGCGAGCTGGCCGAGAAGCGGGACGGCGACGACGACTCTCTCCTGGTCGACACGCGACCCGAAGAGAGCTATGAGTCGTGGCGCGTCGAGGACTACCTCAACCGTGGCTCTGAGGCGTTCAGCGACACTACCGCAGTCGGTGCGCGCGAGTATACCGACAGGAACCCTGCCGCTGCAGCATTCCGTGTGGGTCGGGAACTGCGTAACCTCGTGTCCGGTAGAGACGCGGACTTCTCGCAGGTTTACGACCCGACGAAGCCGGCGACGACCGGCGAGCGCGTGATGGAGAACGCACTCATCGGCGCAGGCGAACTGTTCAACGCCCCTGGCATCGCGAGCGACCTCAAGGAGATCGGCGAAACGGGAGCGTACGTAGCGGGTCCTGCAGGACGCGGAAACATCGATGAAGTGCAGCGACGCGCCGGCGAGGCAGCGGGCCAAGGGGCACTCCTCGGATCGAGATTCGCGCTGGCAGCGGAAAGTAACCCCGTCGCAGTCGGTTCGCAACTCACCGGCTCTCTCGCCGGAGGATACGGTGCTGTTCGTGGTGCTCGTGCGGTCGGCGGTACTCGTGGATCGATGGCTGCGCGGTACGCGATTCAGCCCGGTGAGGAAGCGGTTCGAGCAGTCGGTCGAGGCGTCTACCGCGGTGGCCGTCGTGTCCAACGTGGAGGGACGCCGAACCTGCGCGACCTCCGCGTCGACGCAGCGGGCCGCGTTCGGGACGCCGGTGGACGGTTCGTAAGCAATGACGTCGTTCAGCGTGCAGTCGACAACGCGAGACGATTCGCGCGAGACGACCGGGCACAGGTTGGGGCGGGACGAAGCCGATCGTCTGCAGGCCGACAGCGCTCGAGTGGCCGACGTACTCAGAGCGGTAGTAGTCGGCGGTCGACCGGGAATCCGGAAGTTGACGAAGCCCTGCGCCTGATGCAGGAGTCGAACAACCGGATCGCACGCAACGCGCGTAATCCGAGGAACGACCCCCGCCCCGGCTCTCCCGGTCGGCGTATCGGCCGCGAGGGGCGGAGCAACGCACCGAGTCGACGTTACCGAGAGTCGGACCCAGAACCCGAAGCACAGCCGGGCGACTTCCAAGAGACGGGAAGAAGCGAGTCTCAGGGCTCGGAACTCGACCCTCGTGACCTCCGGAATCGAGATGTTCCACAGCGGCGCTCCGACGAGTCAGAGGCGACTCCCGGAGCGGTCGGCGTCGAACCCGGACAGGAGAGCGCAGGCCCCGTCGGACGGCTCATCGAGGGCGCAGAAGCTCGAATCGAGCAGGCTCAGCAGATGTTCCTCGACGGGGACTCGAATGTTCGGGGCGTCAAGGAAGACCTCGAACTCTCTGAACGTGCTGCGGACAGCGAAGTCCAGGGACTCCTCGATGTCGTCGAGGAAACGGAGGTCCGACTCGACGAGGCGTTGGACACGGGACTCGACGTCGAGACCGAAGTCGGCATCGACGAACTGATCGAAGAGATTCCGGATATCGACACGATTCCGGATACTGACCTCCGAATCGAGGAGGACGTCTTCGAACTCCCAGAAATCGAAACCGACGTTCGAGTCGACACCGAGATGGACCGAATACTGGAGACACCGACCGAGGTTCCGCCGGAGTTTCGCGACCCGAGAGAGCCGACACTCCGTGAACCAACGCTCCGCGAGCCCGTCGACCGCATTCCACGCGACCCGGACTTCGAGCGAAAGGACGAACCGGACATCGAGGCCAAACTCGCACGTCTGGGACGGCTCTTCTCCGACGAGTTCGAGAATCCCGTCGCCAGCGTCGAGGACGTTGCAGGCGACGTCGGCGACCTGCCCGAGGTCGACTTCGGCGGTGTCGACGCCGATCTCGACGCGGCGATGGAGGTCGAGTTCTGATGTTCCGGCGTGACGAACGCGGGCAGATGTCCTACCAGCTGATGATCGCGCTAATCACGATCGTCATTGTCGGCGCGACGCTCGTGTGGGTTGCGCCGCTGTTCAGCACGCTCCAGGACAACGCCGAAGACCGAAACGAGGACGTCCGGTACAGCGTCGAGGCCGAGGAAGGTCTCGGGTACATCGTCCAGGCGCAAGACGGGATGCCGACGGTGACGATGGTTCTCGTCGCGCTGTTCGTCTTCGGCGCTGCGGTGTACCAGTCGGCGAGAGGTGGGGCCTGATGGTGCTGCGCCGAATCACGCAGATCATCAGTACGCTGTTCGCTGCGTTCGTGTTCTTCCTCTTCGCGCCGACGATTCTGTCGGTGTTGGCGGAGAAGGCAGCAGAGAGTTCGTTGGTCCAGGACGGCACGTTCTCGATGGGACCGCTGGACCGACTCGCGGAGGTAACGCTCGTCTGGGTCCCCCTGACAACGGTAATCGGCGTCATCGGCATCGCGGTTCTCGCGACCGTGATTCGGGTGGCCATCGCGCAGCGCGGGTACTGATCTCCTTCGGCCCTCCAAAACTCGTAACCGGTCGTAACGGGCCGTCACGCTACTGTTACCTGCATTTCTCCCGGTCTGTAGTGTAGTATGAGTTCTCGGTTCTCCGAGGAGCAAGAAGCACAGATTCGAGAGATCGTCGGCGACGAGCTGGCGACCACGGACAGCGACGGAAACGAAGTGTCGGTGTCGTGGTTCGAGAGGATGGGACTGTCTCGTCGAGAGGCGCTGAAGGCGATCGGGCTGGTGGCGCTGGGATACTCGGCGAGTTCGGCAGCGCTGAAGGCCTCGACCGGACCTGTTCGGGCGCAATCTTCGGGATCGGGAACGGTTGGGACAGAAGATGACCCGCTCGCGGGCGTTCATACCGAGTCGCTCACTCTCGGAGGAGAGACCGAAACCGAGTGGCCGTCTGGCGGTGCCTTCTCTGACGATGATGACGATGGTATCTACACACTTCCTGACGATGCGTCAGGGATAGATGTAGAGCAGATAAATAACGTCGTGTATCTCTCTTCTGGGGATGTGCTGAACGATGTTGTTGATGATACGTCGCTTCCGGCTCTGTTCGTGCTCCCAGAGGGGACAGTAACTTGGGATGGATCTGTCGGAGAGACAGAGAGCTTCGCGGTCGTGGGTCGTGGTAAGAACATCTCGACCGTCCAAAATGCTGGCAACTCCATGCTGGAGTTCGTCAGTGGCGACGCCTCCAGTGCCACCCATCTCTGGGCAGACCTCACAGTCGACGGCAATAGTGACACGACCGACGGCGGACGGGTATGGGGGTACGGTGTTGACGCGGAGATGGGGATGCTTCGATTATCCAACGTCGAGGTCCGGGACATAGACCTTAGCGACCAGTCCACCCAACAGGGGATAATCAACGCCGCAAGCGGGAACCCGATAGCTATCGAATCCATCGAAGTCATAGACGGTTGTGAGTTCCGACTAGACAGCTTCAGCGGCATCCAGCCCGAAAGGTACTGGTGTCTCCGGGCGAACTCGAACGCATCGATTGACCACATATTCGTTGACGACTCAACGCGAGTTATCTCGGATGACTTTCGACAACAAGATTCAGACGCCCGCTCTCGCGGATTCCAAGCTCGTGTGCAAAAACACGCATACATCGGTGGCTACTACGAGAACGTCTCAAACTACTGTGCCCGAGCGACCACCGAAACCAGCGACGCGACGGCAATCCTCGCCGGTACAGCGGCCCAACCCGGCGAAGGAGACCAATGGGCGTTACGGGGGCAGGGGACGGCGGTACTGTCCTGCGAGGTCCTTCCGACAAACGATAATGACGGGGACCGTGGTATCATCGCTGACGGCCCGATGGACATCATCTTTCGGGATGCAACGGTAAATGCCACACGTGTCGGTGTCGAACTGCGTGGATATAACTCCGCGACGGGAACGTTGTCGCTGATCGACGTCGGGAGCACGGATGACACCGACCCGCGACCGGCCGTCCAAATTAACGATAAAGACGAGGAGGTTGGGAAGACGCTGCTTGAAGTCCATATCTACAATAACAATCCGGACCGGTATCTCGATCCAGCGATTGAACTGAATGACACATCGACGTATGGGTGGAAGGATGGGACAATGGTGTTTAAGGGATTGGTCGAAGGGTACGAAAGTAATTTAATAGACGACCAAACTCCGTCCGAAGTCACAGTTAACACTGACAACCTTGTGGACGATAGTTAAGAAGTCTGATAGCCGCACCTCATAATATTCAACATCAGGGGGTAGAGGACACCACACTGATGGACGAGGCTCGTCTCCGGATTGGTAGCGCAAGACGTAAACCATCTTCTTGTAACGCTTCAAAGTACGATGTTGGACAGAATCACTCACCAAACCGAATCCGTACTCTATCGGTTTGATAGATTACACCATCTCTTCCTTTGGATTCTCCCCGCGATTGCGGCACTCCCCCTGCTCACGGCAGCGACACCGATCCAGTACCGAGCGACCCGCGAGGTCGCAGGCTACTTCCAGACGCTCTCGTTCGTCCGGGATGGCTTCGGCGCGTTCACATACATCACTCCCCGGGAAAGTTTTAGCGCACTCCACCTGCATAGCCTCCTCAACACGCCGTTCGTGGCGCTCGGCTACCCGAGCGGGATGCGGCTCATCAACTTCGTCATCGCCATCGGCGTCGTCGTCTTGGTCGGTTCGTTCGTCGCTCGCCACTACGGCTACCTTGCGGGAACCATCACTGCGTTCAGTCTGTGGGCACATCCGCTCTTCCTCCGGTTTTCGTTCGGCTACCTCCCGGAAGCCCTCAGCATCCTCCTGACCGCAGGAGCCGCAATCGCGATGTACCAGTTCGCCCAGACAGACGAAAACCGCTGGTATCTCGCAAGCGTCGGCCTGCTCGCCGTCGCGATGACGAACCACATGTGGGAGGCCACGGTTGCGCTCCCGCTGTCCGCGCTCTGCCTGTACGCGCGTCGATACCGGCACGCGGTCGGCGTCCCCCTCGTCGTTGCGACGATGTTCGCCTTGATTTGGTACATCCGACGGATCTACGGTCCCGTCGAGTCCGGGCAACTGCTTGGCTACTCGGTTCTCAAGACCGGCCTCACGGTCTACGCACGTCCGGAGTGGTGGCTGAGCCACTTCTCGTGGCATCCCATCCACATCGCGTTCACGCTCACGCTCCCCGCGAGCATCCTCGCGTTCGCGTACTGGACAAACCGCACTCGACACGACCAGACGGCGTGGAACGTCCTCCTCTCGTCGTGGCTTGCGAGCGGCATCACGCTCATCGTCCTGCTCCCCCACGGGTTCGCTGGACACGACTACTACCTCTGGGCGCTCCTCGCACCGCTCGCGATGACGGTCGGCGTCGTCGTGACCGAGGATCTGGCCAGCGTTCTTCCGTCGGTGTCGACGCGACAGGTCGCGCTCGGGCTCGCGGGGCTCCTCTTGGTCGCCGCGGTCACAAACGGCTGGCTTCTTGAAGCCGCGGTACTCGGTGGGACTGGACTTCCCGTAGTGAGCTCGCCAGATGGCCAAGTCCAACCCTCAAACAATTTAACTCACGAACAGACGATTAATGCAGGGCTGGAAATTAGTGACTCTGAAATCGAGACAGTATCGGAAGTGACGTTCGTCGGTGACTGGGAACAGAACTACTATTCGTCGGTGGGGAGAGTTCTCATCTACTCTGGTCATCTCGTTAAAGGCTGGGAAGACCCACGAAATGCCGGCCACGACTATCACGGAGATTATTCGCCGAGATTCGCTCAATCACCTGATGAGGCAAACGATTGTAAACTGATGGTGATCCATACTGGGGACGACATTATTGTTTCAGAGTGCAAATCATGAATCCGAGACGAAGATAACGAATTGACGAGTCCTATCCATCGCTCCCCGTAACCACTCGTAACGCCCCGTCACGCTACTGTTATCCGATTTTATGCGTGTTTCTACGTATGAATTTGAGCCGCTCGCAGACCACACCATCGAGAGGGCAATCCGCCTGATCTCGGATGAAGCGGAAGACCCGAGCACTGCTCATCGCCATCGGCGTACTTCTCAGCGTTTTCGTCCCGGCAGCTGTCGCCATCGCCGACACGGACACGTACTACGTCGGTGAGGGCGCGCACTTCGCCGCCATCGACGGACCGGACCTCGAAGTCGGATACCAGCTGTGGGCCAGCAGCGGGAATCCGTTCCCCGACGACAACACGGTCGACCTCGACCCGCTCCCATCAATCTCCTCGGACGGACCGACATCACTCACAGTCGACAGCCACGACGACGAGTGGACGACGTTTTCGAATGTCGACGCCGGCGACGACGAGATCACCATCGACGGCGACTCGAGGAGCGCTGTCGGATTCGGCGGCGACGTCGAGTCGTTCGAGTACGGCGACGTATCGGCGGCGGGCGAAGATAACGGGGAGACGGACCTCGTCTACTCCGGCCCCGGCGGAACCACGACCTCGCTGACGCTCAACGACGTTCCGGCGAGTACGGGCATCGCGGCGGTTGACCTCGATTCCGGTGAGATTCTGGACTCGACGGCGAGCAACGGTGACGGTGTCGCGACGTTGGACGTGCCCAACGACGGGAGCGACCGGGAGATAGACATCATCCAGACGGGGTCACAGGTCCCAAGCATCGACGATCCGTCGCCTCGACGCGGGGACTACGTCAGCGACAGAAACGTCACGCTGAGTGCATCTGTCGAGAACGCGGGTGACGACGAGTTTACTGTCGAATTCTACGTGAACAACTCCGGCGAGTGGGAGTCCGTCGGTTCGGAGACGAGTTCGGGCGAGGAGGTAAGCGTGGACTACACGGCTGACCCCGGAGAAAACGAGTGGACAGCGGTCATCCAGGAACAGGACACCGACCCGGAAGACGCCGTGTCTTACACCTTTGTGACACCGAACGACCTCACGATTCACAACGCCTCGAACACGTCGAAACTCATCGATGACGACGTCGACGTCACCATCGAGTCGCTGACCGGCGACTACTACGACGAACGGAGTACGAGCGACGGCACGCTGGATCTGTCCGGCGTCCCTCGTGAGGACCTCCGGTTCACGTTCGACGCGGACGGATACGCGAACCGATCGGTCATCACGACGGACCCGAGTCAGCGCGTCTACACCACGTTGCAGCGCGAGGATGACGACGATACGTTCCGGCAGTGCTACGAGCTGGTCGACGAGAGCGGGCGCTTCGAGACCTCATCGACGTACCTCATGAGTCAGGTCCGGATCAACGGGACTCACCGTGACGTGATGGGTGCTCAGTTCGGCGCTGCGAACATCGCGTGTCTCACGCTCGAGGACGGCGAAGAGTACCGAATGGCCGTCGAGAATCAGGACAGCGTCCGGAAAGGTGTCGGAGGCTACAGCGCGGATAGCTCCCGCAAGGACGAGGTCCTCCCGATAATCATCGAGGAGGCGGGACTCGGCATCCCGGAAGGGGAGACGTACGCGACGGACATCTACGCCGAACGCATCAACGACACGGATAAGGGACGAGTAGTCTTCAAGTTCGACGCCGGGACGGCCGACGTCGAGGACCTCTCGCTGTCGGTCTACGAGCGCAACAACGAGGATACACCGCTGTTCGAGACGACGCAGTTCGGTGAGGTCTCGATTTACAGCGAGACGGTGGCGCTCTCGGAGGAGCAACTCGACGACACGTTCATCGTCGAGTGGTCGGCGACGATCGACGACGAAGAGGTGAGTAACAAGGTCCCGGTCGGCGTCTCCGGCATCAACGTCGACCTCGGACTGTCGTCGACGTGGATGACCATCGTGGGGTCGCTCCTGGTCATTTTCGTGGGTGGCATGTTCGGCGGTATCCATGCCGGCATCGGGGCTGTCGTCACGGCCGGATTTAGTGGCCTGTTGGTGCTCATCGGCTGGCTGGATATCCCGGAGACTGTCGTGGTCTTCGCGATAACGGTCGGCATCGGCTTCTACATAAGCGGGAGGTTGAACTGATGGTCGAAGTTCGAGGGAAAGCGGCGATCGTCCTCATCATCTGTTTGGTGGGGTCGACGGCCTTTGCGAGCACGACGCTCGGTCCGGCGTTCGGTATTAACCTCACGACCGGCGAGGAACGTGACGTTGAGTCGGCGAACGAGGACCTCGAGGGAGCAGATAGTGACGTGGCCGGCGATATCTTCAGTCCAATCACGGCGCTCGGTATCATCGCGGACGTGTTGAACATCGTCAGCAACGGTGATCGGATTCTGCAGAACCTGGGGGTGCCGCCATCGGCAGCCAGTTGGCTCACGTACGGCATCCCGGCGATGATCGGGCTGTTCATCCTTCAGATAGCGATCAGACAGAGACTATGATACCCACACTACTCACCAACGCGCTCTCGACGGTACTGCAGTCGGGAGACTACGATTGTTTCGCCGGAGGACCAGACCCGGCATGCTGGATCGCACCGTATACTGATCAACTCGGGTCCGTGTTCGTGTTGTTTGCCGTCATCATCTTCGGCGGCGGCCTAGCAGTCAACCAGCGCTCGCCAGCTCCGCTCATCGTCGTCGCGGTCGTCGTCGGTGCGGCATCGATTACGGTTTTGCCGGCGCTGGCGAACCGGATGATCCTCATGCTCGCCATCGGAGGTGCAACGGCGGCGCTGTTCGCGTTCTACCAGCGCTTCCGACGGTGATGGGGATGCAAGGCAACGACCCCGATCGAGTCAAGCGCGCGGTGTACGAGGCGGCCGGTCTCGAACTCGCAGCGGTGAGTTCGCACGCGATCGCTCGAAACCTCGGATTCGTTCCGGACTTTGCTCACTTCGTCGGCATGGTCGCGATATCGCTCTGGTTCGCAGCGCTGTTCACGCTCATCTGGGGGTTCGCGCTCTGGGCCGACCCCCGCGATTTCGATGTACGGAGGACGGGCGCGTGACGTCCGCCGTCTACCGCTGGTTCAAGCCCGGCTACGCGTTCCACGAACTGAGCCACTACGTCGTCGCTCGTGTGCTCGGACACAGCGCCAGTTTCGGCGTCGACGACGACGGTCGACCGTGGGTCGACGTGGAGATGAAGCGAGAGGCCGCTCTCTGGCGCGCTGTCGCGGTCGGTGTCGCTCCGGCGGTAACTGGTCTCCTGTTCCTCGCGGCGTACCTGCGGCTGTATCTCGGACCGCTGGGGGATGTCGGTGGGATGCTCGCCGCGCCAGTCCACATCTGGCTACTCGGGAACGCGTACGTGTGGGCGCGACCGTCGGGATACGATCTCGTCCCTCTGCGACAGTGGGTTGCTGCCTTCCGACAGACACAGAAGCCCGCCTAAGCGGATTCTGCAACCTTCTTCGTAAGCACCTGGGCTGTTGTACCCTTGGTTTTCGCGTCGAACGCGGTAGAGTAGAGACAGATTTTCACTTATATACAACTCGTGAAACCTCCGCGTTCACCGTCCTCGGGGCGTCTCCGACCGACCGAACAACCACCGCGGTGCGGTAGCGGGCGGCGTTCTGCCGCCCGCGTTATTTGGTTCTACCTTAGTAGCACTACCGTAGGGCCATTTTGCAAACCGTATCTGTAGCGGAGACCTTCTCAGACGCTGGAATTCACTTTCGTGTATCGTCGAGAAGGGACAATCACACCAAGTTGAGGCGTCGATCGGGGCGGCGACGACGTCGAAACCGATCCAAAATGGTGGTCGACTGTGACGTACCACCACTTGGAGCGGAAATGAGGTGACTCTGATGTGTGCGTCTTTTCAGGGGCTGGAAAAAAGCGAAAACGAGCGTTCTCTGGCGATAGCTACCGCTAACAGAAGGAGCGAACGCGTCGTCGTCAGCGCCTACCGACGTCCGCCGTCCGGGTCGTGGTCCGGGAAGACCCTTACTCGGACGTCAGTCTCTCCACGCGGGTGCTCGTCATCGACGAGCTGGTCCATGATCATCTGCGGCGTCCCGGACCAGTCCTTGAGATACACGAAGGGGAGTGGGTCATCCTCATCGTCCCCTCGAGCGTCGGGACCGAGGTCGCGAGGGTCATTCTCGCGTTCATGTGTGCCGTTGGCCTCTCCGTTCTCTCGTTTCTCGACTGTCTCCTCGGCGCGCTTCTCGCGCTCGAGGCGGCGCTTTCCGAGCGTCTCTTCTCCAAAGTACGCTGCGACGTCCTCAATGGACTCGGCGGCTATCTCCAGTAGCTTCCCAGCAGCGAAGCAAATCACCGCCGGGTTCCCCTGCGTCTCCAGGAGGCCGACGTCGACGAGCCGACCGATGTGGTACTGTAGGTTCGACCGCGAATACCCCGTCTCGGCCTCAAGTTCGCCGTAGGTCGCACCGTGTCTCTCGACGAGGACCGATAGGATGTCGTACGCAGCGTAGGTCTGCCGCTTGATGCACTCGCTGTAGATGACGGCCTCGAAGCGGTTGTAGTAGTGCTGTAGGTCCTCACGACGTCCCTCCGGGTGCTCAACCTCAACGGTCGGCCTCGTCGACGGCTTGAAGTACGGATCGGCGACAAGATCGTCATCAGTAACACCGGCCCACTCGCAGTGCGAGAGGACGAGTTCACGAAGGCGATCAAGAACCTCGTGCCACTCATCGACGTGCGGGTTCCGGCCTTTCCCGAGTGATGCTTCGACTTTCGGATGGTGCGCCCAGTGGTCGCGAGGTTTCTCACCCCAGTCCTGCGCCTGGTAGACTTTGAGTTCGCGCTGCCAGCGCACGCGGGAGGTATCGCCGTCTTCGTGCTCTACAGTCGTCTCAGCAGGAACGAGACCCAGGAGGTCCCAACGGTCGGACTCGAGGCGAGACTCTAACCAGCCCTCCTTCTGCCGCTCGCGGAACGCCTCGATTTCGGCACCACCGCCGACATCGATGAGGTTCTCCGACTTGTCGATCGTGCGGACGAGCGAGTGCTTACGGTCGATATCGAACCGGAGATACGTCTCCAGTTTCCAGATACGGCAACTTTCGCGCTTGATTTGTCCAGCGTCGACGAGGTCGTCGTCATCGACGAGACCGAGCGCATCAGTCATCGCGTCGAACCGGTTGACTCGGACGCTCGACGTAGGTCGTCTGCACGTTGACCCGGGTCCCTTCTCCGAACGGCAGTTCGACTTCGACCTCTCTTCCGCCGTTCTTCTCGGGGTTGTAGGTCATGCCTTCCTTCTGTGGTTCGATAACGACGTGGCACGACGTCGGAGGCTTTCGGAGATTCTTGATACCGCCGTGCTCATCGCGTTCGACCTCGCGAAGCATGAGATGGTACTTAAACCACTTCTTCCAGTTACCGTACTGGTTCGTGTCTCCCGCTTTGTAGCCACTCGAAAAGAACACCCAGACGTACTCTCCGTGCCGATTGTAGTCGATGTCGGCCGGGATAGTCACTCGGTCGTCGGGATCGCCGACGCGGTCGCGCCAGAGTTCGCGAAGAGCGTCGTAGACTGCGTTGTCATCTCCGAGGACGTTCGAGACGCCGGCACCGTGAGCGATAGGTGAAGTACGACGTAGTGTCTTCGTATCAGTACCTGCCGTCAACTGAGACGGCGTGATGTCGCCGGAAATCGGTGAGTCGATGCTCATTTGTAGAGCTCCTGAGTGGGGACGAGAACGGGGCCACAGTCGCCGGTCGCGAGGTCCGCCTGGACAGCGATCCATCCGGTGCCGGGGCCGAGGTCAGTCGTATCGCTGTGCGGATCGATGGCGAGAACGCGAGAGCAGTACCGGCAGTAGAAGCCGAAGACGGGGATTTCGTCGTGTCCCGTATCAACGACGGCGTGGTCTGCGAGATACTCACGAGGGACGCGGTGGGCTTTTTGAGTACCCTCAACATCCTGCTCGCAGTAGCCACAACGAAGAGCGCCGTTGAATCTCTCTGGCCTACCGAGGTCGTTCTCTGCACCTACCGGAAGCATCGTCTGCGCGAGGTCTGGAGCATCGAGGCTCACCGCTTATCACCGTCCTCTTCGGCATCGATCAGTCCGTGCAGCACGGAGACGACGTTCCACCAGGTGACTTTCCGACAGCCACCACAGACGTGACGGAACGAAGAGGGAACGTCCTCGACGCTGTCGACAGGCGCGCGACGAACCGAAGTTCGCTTGCACCCGATGCAGACAGCGTCAACAGGAATTCCGCTCTGGCCCGCGTTGGGCGCGTCGAGTTCGGCTTCCAGGTCGCGGCCGTCGGCGTCCGAACTCACGCGAGACCACCCGAGTACGCTCGGACGATATTCCAGGCGGTCCCCAGTCCGAGCGCGAGGACAGCGACAGAGACGAGCGCAGTCACCACGGCGCCGAGCGAGAACAGTCCGAGACTGCCTGCCGTGACAGCGCTCAGGAGGGCAACCGTCCCACCGACGACACCAGCGACGAGGCCTGGAGGCGCACCGTTGACGTCAGTCATCGGGGCTCCTCCGGGTACATGATGTCGAGAATCTCGGGATTCATCTCGACGAAGCCGCGATTCAGCCGAAGGTGGTCGATGAACTGGCCGGCTTGGTTGACTTTGACCTGCTTCGTCGCGCGTGTCTCGAGGCGCCGGTCGACGGCCTCGAAGGTGACGAGACCGTCGTCGTCGGGATCACCGTGGTAGATGGCGAGGCCGAGTACGTCGAGACCGACCAGGTACTGATCCTCTCGGACCTGCTCGGGAACGTCGTCGAAGTCGGTAAACCGGTCGTCGGTGTCGGTGTAGAACTTTGGGTCCGGGATGTCGGCGCTGCGAATCTTCTGCCACAGTTCGGGGTGCTGGTCCCGATATAGCGCGAGATGGAACTCACACTTCGAGAGATCGGCACCGAACGAGGCGGGATGCGGCACCGAGTAGACGGCAGCCTCGTCACAGACTCCGATGTGGCAGTCGGTGTCGTCGTCGTCCTCGACGAGGCCGACGTACGGAGTGAGTTGCGTCGCAACCGAGCGCTGGTAGCGGTCCGACGACATCACCGACCGCCTCCAACTGCTTCGGGTTCGGCTTCCCAGAGTTGACGTGCGAGGCCATGGGAAACGCCCCCACAGGATTCCTCGCGGGCGATGTTACGCTGTCGGAGCGCCCACTTGACTTTCCACTGAGTGACTTCTTCGCCGTCGACGAGCGCGTCAAAGTGGTTGGCGATCTTCCGCTGATCCCAGCGAAGCTCGACGTAGAGGTGTTCGAGCGTCTGTGATTCTCGCCACTCGGCGGGGTCCTGGGGGACTCGTGAGCGACTTTGGCGAATCATGGGCGCTCACCTCCGAGGCGTCGAGGAGCGTCCTGGGGATCGCGGAGGTTGACGTCCAGGCCGGCGGCGCTGCCACGACTAATCCGGTTGCCATTGTCGCAGCTGGGGCAGCGGTGTACTCGGTCGTCGAGGTCTCCGAAAACGCGGCAGAACTGCTCGGTGACGTGGCCGCCACAGTTGAGGCAGCGACGTTCGCCGGCGACCGCCGAAAGGTGGGTCGCCATCAGACGACACCTCCGAAGTGGCGGTAGCTGTGAGGTTTAGAACCGGTAAGAAGCTCCGCAATAGTTTTGGTCGCTATGGGACCGCCCGGATTCGAACCGGGGTCACGGGCACCCAAGGCCCGAAGTATACCAGGCTAACCCACGGTCCCGCGTCAGTACAGAATCGGCATCGAGTGTAAAACGTTTCGTTCCATGCGCCTCACCCCGTCACAGGGAAGAACACCGTGATTCCGAGCGTCGTGACGACGGCGAACAGCAACTGCAGCGGCGCGCCGACTCGCACGTAGTCGATGAACTTGTAGCCGCCGGGACCGTAGACGAAGAGATTCGTCTGGTAGCCGACAGGCGTCATGAACGCCGTCGACGCCGCAAACGTCACCGCGATGACGAACGAGAGGGGGTTCGCGCCGATCTGCGTCGCCGCCTCCACCGCCACGGGGACCATCAGAACCACGCTCGCGTTGTTCGAGATGACGTTCGTCAAGAGCGCCGTGACGACGTAGAACAGCGCGAGCACCCCCAGCATCGGCAGCGCCGTGGCGCTGGCGACGATGGAATCGGCGAGCAACTGATCGGCACCGGTTTCCTGCATGGCGATACCGAGCGGGATGACGCCCGCGAGCAGGAAGATGACGTCCCACTGGACGGCGTCGTAGATCTCGGTCGGTTTCAGACAGCGCGTCGCGATCATCGCCAGCGCGCCCGCCAGCGCCGAGACGACGATGGGAATCGGGGTGAGCGCCGCGACGGCGACGACGAGCGCGACGATACCGACGGCGACCGGAATCTTCGACTCGCGGAAGTCGTGACGCTCAATCTCCTGGGCGACGATGAAGTCGCGGTTACGGTCGAGACGCTCGATGCTGTCGGTCGACGCCTGCACGAGCAGCGTGTCGCCGACCTGGAGTCTGACGTCGTCCATCCGTCGACGGATGAGTTCGCCGCCGCGCCGCAGCGCCAACACGGTGGCGTCGTAGCGCTGTCGAAATCCGATGGAGGAGAGCGATTCGCCGACGAGCGCCGACCGCGGTGCGACCACGACTTCGACGAGGTTCTGCCCGCCCTCTCCGGCCTCCAACGTCTCCTCGTCGACGCGAACCGGCACCAGATCGAGCCCCTCCACGTCGAGGAGTTCGACCAGCGTGTCGCGGTCGGTCCGGACGGCGAACACGTCGCCGGCCTGAATCTCCTTCGGTCCGAGCGGTTCGAGAAACACCTCGCCGCCGCGAATCAGTTGCAGCAGGTCGACGTCGAGGGCGGTTTCGACGAGCGCATCCTGCACGCGCTGGCCGACGAGCGGGGAGTCCTCACGGACGAGCACCTCGGTGAGGTACTCGCCCATCTCGAACTCCTCGGTGAGGTCCGACTGCGGTCTGATGCGCGCGGGTGTGAGATACCGACCGACCGTGAGCAGATACACGGTCCCAACGAGCGTCACGACGATTCCGAGTCCCGTGAACTCGAACATCGAGAACGCGCCGACGCCGAGACGGGCGGAGATGTCGCTCGCGAGGATGTTGGTGGACGTGCCGATGAGCGTGAGCGTGCCGCCGAACATCGACGCGTACGACAGCGGCAACAGCAGTTTCGACGGCGAGTTGCGCCCGCGTTCGGCGAGGTCGGTCACCATCGGGAGCAAAATCGCGACGGCCGCCGTGTTGTTGATAAAGCCCGAGATGGGCGCGACGACGCCGACGATGGCTCCCAACTGACGGCTCTCGCTCTCGCGGGTGACCGCGGCGATTTTCGCGCCGAGGATCTGGACGACGCCCGTCCGCTGAACGCCTTCGCTGAGGATGAACATCGCCAACACGGTGAGCGTCGCTTGACTCGCAAAGCCCGACAGCCCCTGCTCGACCGAAATCAACTGCATCGGGGCCGTCAGCAATCCGGCCGCCGCGAGTGTCTCGCTCATCGGTTGCACGAGCATCAGCGTCACCATCACGCCGAGCGCGGTGACGTCGACCGGGACGGGTTCCGTCGCGAAGAAAACGAGCGCGACGAGAATGACGAGAAAGACGAAGACGATGCCCGGAGTTATCGCTGCCACGGACGTCCAGATGGCTTCCGCTGGCAAAAGAGTGGGGTATTCGCAAGGCGGCGTGGTGGTCCGCTGAACGTATTTCCGCGTTGGTTCTGTAGTCACCCCGCAGATGGCACGTCTCTCTGTCACTTCCACGGCGAGCGCTGCAGTACACGAAGCGAGTACTCAGTCACTGCCATCGGTGCACCGACTACGCCCGCGTCGGCCTGCCGCTACAGTTGCTGCTATCGATCGTGACTATCGGCGGCATCGAGGCCTTCTGGGGCGTCTGAGGGCCGACGTGCCGCTTCAGAGATCGTCTTCGGCCAGTTCCATCTCGGCGACGATGGCGTAGGGGTCGAGACCGTTCCGTATCCCGTCCAGAATCCGGAACGCCTCGTCGGGCGCGAGGAAGTGTCGCGTGATGGCTCGGCCCAAGGGAGTGGGTTCGAAACCGTCGATGAACTTCCATTCGAGCAACTTGCCGACGGCGTGTTTCGTCGGAATCTCGCCGAGCATCCGGTCGTTCAGGCGCTTCGCTCGCCTTCCCGCGACGGTGATGTTCGCGAGCGTCTCCTCGACGGCGGCGGACTCGTCATACATCGTTGTGACGTCCTCCATCTCGCCTTTCAGGAGCATGAACGCGACTTCGTCCTCGCTCATCTCCATCGAGCCGTGGTAGGCGGCGTCGGGTTCGACCAGCATGTACACCTTCCCCTTGTCGTGGTAGTCGGGTCGGCCCGCGCGGCCGAGCATCTGGCTGAACTCCTGGACGGAGAGCCACTCGATACCCATCGCCAGCGAGTCGAACACGACCTGCGAGGCGGGGAAGTCGACACCGGCCGCCAGCGCCGCCGTCGTCACGACGGCCGCCAGATCCTGATTGGCGAACATCCGCTCGACTTTCTTCCGTCGCCCGTAGTCCAGTCCGGCGTGGTACGGCGCGGCGTCGTACTCCAGTTTCCGGGAGATCTCGTGACAGCGCCGGCGCGAGTTGGTGAAGATGATGGTCTGACCGCGGTAGCCCTTCGAGGATTTGGTGTCGAACTCGCGGCGCACGAGTTTGTTCTCGATTCTGACCTTCTCCTGCCCGTCGGCGAACGTGAGGTGGCGTTCGATGGGGACGGGCCGCTCCTCGAACTCGATGAGCGTCGCCTCCAGTCGCCGCGCCAGCCACTCGGGGTTGCCGACGGTCGCAGAGAGGTAAATCCACTGCGCGCCTCCGTAGCCCTCGCGGCGTTCGGACCGACTCTCGCAGTAGTACTTCAGCCGCGAGATGAGACCGTCGAGGCGGTGGCCGCGCTCGTCTTCTTTCAGCGTGTGGACCTCGTCGATGACGACGCTTCCGATGTCGCCGAGGTCCTTGCCCGTTCTGAGGGCGTGGTCGATGCCTTCGTACGTGCCGACGATGATGTCCGCGTTCGGGTCGAAGCGGTTGCCGTCGTCGTTGATGCGCGACGCTCCCACCCGAATCGTGACGTTCGCGAGGTGGCCGTAGCGCTCCTGAAAGTCCTCGTACTTCTGGTTGGCGAGGGCGACGAGCGGGACGAGAAACAGCAGTTTCCCTTTGCCCTCCAGCACGCGGTTCAGCCCGGCGAGTTCGCCGACGAGGGTCTTGCCCGTCGCCGTCGCGCTCACGACCAGTTGGTCTCGCCCGTCGAAGAGGCCGTTTCGGACCGAGAGGCTCTGCACCGGCAGGAGGTTCTCGAATCGCTCCTCGGTCATTCCCTGCAACTTCGGATGCAGGTCCAGACCGCTCGTCGGTACGGGGTCGACGTCCTCGACAGTCGCACTGATCTCGTCGAACTTCGTCAGGTCGGGGTCGAGATTCCCTTGCAGGAGGTTCGTGATGCGGTCGAGGTCCTGCACGTCGAGGAGGAGTTCTTCGAGGCGGTCCTGCGCCGCCGCGGTCAGGTTGCCTTTGAACGAGAGTTCGCGCTCCAGTTCCCGAATCGCGCAGTCCGGACAGATGTACTCCCTGTCCGTCTTGATCGCCGTCTCCTCGGTGATGGGCGAGTAGCGGCCGCCGGAGGCACAGAAGCGACAGGTGCGGACGACGAGCGCGTCGAGTTGGTAGCCGTCGAGCATCTCCTGGAGTTCGTTCCGGCCGTGCTGGGAGGTCTGCTGAGAGATTCGGATACGCGACGCTCTGCGGGCCAGTTCGACGAACTGGTCGGGACTTCTCGGTTCCTCGCTGGAGCCCTCGACGATGCGGAACTTCCCGGGCCGGGGACCGGCGTTCGTCTCCTTGAGGCCGAGTCGACCGCGGAAGAGGCGCTCGCCGTCGCGGGTGGCGACGACGGTGTAGTCGTCGCGGCCGCCGCTCTCGTGGAGGAACAGCGTGTCGACCTTGGCGACCTGCTGAGACACGCCGAATGGTACGAGAACGGGGTATTTCAGGGATTCGACTCCGTGGAGCGGTCTTCCGGGTATCGTTTCCTCACGCCGTCTCGGAGTACTCTCTCCTCACTCCTCGACCAACTCGATGCTGTCGTCGCCGTTCGGCACCGCACAGAGGAACGCGCCCGCCTCGTCGCCCTCGTTTCGGTACCAGTGGACGACGCCCGCGGGGATGAAAAGCGAGTCGCCCGCCGACACCTCGTACTCCTCCTCGTCGATTCCCACCGTGTACTCGCCGTCGAGGACGTACTGCTCGTGTTCGACCTCGTTGGTGTGTTTCGGTACCGACGCGCCGGCGTCGAGGGTGAACCGCCGAATGGCGAAGTTCGGTGCACCGTCGGCGTCGCTCACGAGGACGCCCTTTCGCATCCCCTCGGCCGCGCCGACCGACTCGTACTCGACCTCCGATTCGCGCTTGACGACTGCACCGCTCTCGCCCGCTTCGCTGGATTCCATACCCGCGACTACGACGCCGGGAGCGTAAGCGTTTCCCGACTGCGGTCGTTCACCGAGTGCCGAACCTACGACCGAGTTTAAGAAGGCTCGGACCCTAACCCGCGGTATGCGAGGCATTCGAATTGGGAGCGCCTTCGGCATCCCCATCCGGTTGGACTTCACCTTCCTCTTGGTGTTGCCGCTTTTCGCCTATCTCATCGGTCTCGATGTCGGGGCGCTCGCGGGAACGGTCAACGACCTGTTCGGTTCGGCGCTCGACGCCGACGCGCTGACGGCGGGCGCGATGCCGTGGATTCTCGGCAGCGCCGCCGCGGTTGGACTGTTCGGCTGCGTCCTCCTCCACGAGTTCGGTCACTCGCTCGTGGCGCTGCGCTACGGCTACGAGATCGACTCCATCACCCTCTGGCTGTTCGGCGGCGTCGCCCGGTTCACCGAGATTCCCGAGAACTGGAAGCAGGAACTCAACGTCGCGCTCGCCGGCCCCGTCGTCAGCGTCGCTCTCGGCGTCCTCTCGTACCTCGCGTTTCTCGCCCTCCCGTCGAGTCTCGACGCCGCCAAGTTCGTCCTCGGCTACCTCGCGCTGACGAACGTGCTGCTCGCGGTGTTCAACATGCTTCCGGGTTTCCCGATGGACGGCGGCCGCGTCCTCCGGGCGCTGTTGGCCCGCGACCGGTCGTACGCCCGCGCGACCCAGATTGCGGCCGAAGTCGGCAAAGGGTTCGCGCTCCTGCTCGGGATTTTCGGGCTCTTCGCCAACCTCTGGCTCGTCGCGCTCGCGTTCTTCATCTACATCGGCGCGTCCAGCGAGGCCCAACAGACCGTGATGAAGGCCGCGTTCCAGGACGTCACCGTCCGCGACATCATGACCGGCAAGGAGGACCTCCACACCGTCGACGAGAAGGCGAGTATCGCCGAACTGATGAACCGGATGTTCACCGAGCGGCACACGGGCTACCCGGTGATGCGCGACGGGCGACTCACAGGGATGGTGACGCTCAACGACGCCCGCTCGGTCAACGAAGTCGAACGCGACGCCTACCGCGTCGAGGACGTGATGTCGCGCGACATCGCGAGCGTCACCCCGGACCTCGACGCGATGGAGGCGCTGCAGCTGATGCAGGAGAACGGCGTCGGCCGCCTCCCCGTTATCGACACCAACGGCGACATCGTCGGCATCGTCTCGCGGACGGACCTGATGACGGCGTTCGATATCATCCAGACCAGCGGTTCCCCGGACTCCATTCGTTCGCTCCGTTCCTCGAACCCGCCGGGGTCGCTCTGAGGTGACCCCACGACTCGGAGACGTCGACCGAATCGGAGGCGACGGACACGCCCGCCCTGTTGTCCTCGGTAAAACGCTCGAAACTCGATACCGGCGACGACGCTCGGTTCTACCGTTCGCCGCGCTCCGTCCACCACATCGGCGGTGCGTTCCACACTCGACTAACCGAACTCTACTGACGCGAACTCCGCTCTGACGGCGTCGCTCTCGACCTGATGAGCAGTTGGGTGTCGCATCTGCCCGAGGACGTTCAGTACGTGCGCGTCGTGGGCCACGGATTGAACTGAGACGACTTAGCCGAAAATCCCAGATTAGACGGGCTCTCCGTCAGAAATATCGACGAAACCCCTTCGCTTCCGATGGAGAACGTCTCCGTCGACGCCGTCCTCGTCGCAGTATCTGTCCAGTATTCCGGAGCCGTCGTCGCCGAGATTCGGCGTGTACTCCGACCCAGGGGTGTCTGTATCGTCTCCTTCTCGAACTGGCTGTTCGCGCAGAAAGCGGTTTGGGCGTGGCGGACGGTGTCGATGGACGAGCGGGCGGCGCTCGTCCGGCGGTATTTCGAGGCGTCGGCGGATTCGACGACGTCGACGTGATTTCGGAGGCTCAATTGGGGTCCGATCCGTTCTACGCGGTAGTCGCGAGGCGGAAGGACCCGTCGTTTCGAGAGCCCGACGGAGTCGTCGACGTGTCTACTGACCGTCGATTTCCCGGAGTTGACGGGTACTGTCTTTTAGCATGTCCACACCGTCGGTGGAGACTATGCGCGGAGTGCTAAACGAACAGACGAAGACCGTTCACAAACCCAACGACGACCACGCCCACAGACTCGCCGCCTGTGGCGCGCTGTTTCACGTCTCCGAGGAGTCGACGGTTGTCGTCGATCTGGCGACCGCCGTCGACGAGGGCGGCGCGTCGCGGTGTGGGCGCTGTTTCGACGATGCGGGCGGATATTAGCTCTCGTCGACTCCGCGTCTCTCCGTCTCCTCGCCGTATTCGCCTTCTGGTTCTCCGTGAACGAACACTCCTGGCAGGATAGTTGACATCTTATGCTCAGACGAGGGCTTCTTCGAGAACCTGTAGCGGATGACGGATTCTGTAACTGGTGCCGTGTTCCATCTGTATTGAGCAGGTTGGACACTCGGTTTTGCCATTTCGTCCGAGGCGTGGTGCATGTGCTCAAACATTTGCTCGCCGATTTTCATCGACTTCTCGTACTTTTCGGATTTCCAGCTGTACGTCTCCGAGATGCCCGAACACGACAAACTCACTCCGTCACGAATTTCATAACTGGCCGAGGTACCTGAGAGAGGAACAGAAACGCTCTCTCCAGTCGGACGGGCTTCATCAGACGTTCATAACCGTCATCGAGCCCCGATAACTACCACTTCCGCTCACGAACAGGCGATTATGAACTCTCTCGCAACTCTCCGTTTTGGGCAACCATGGCAGTATTCTCGAGAAAGCGGTCGATTTGACGAAGGATGTGTTTTAGGAGCTCCGTCTCGTTCTCCGGTTACACCGGAGCGCGTTCTCATAATCGGTTCCCGTCTCTCGGTTTCACGTAATCTGGTGAGGCGCAGACGCCCGAGTCTCACTCTCGTCGGTTGCCACCAATTTGAGTGGCGGAGCATCGTCGGTCCCCCTCCCCATCTGTTCGCCACCGATACCAGCGTCTTCGTCCCTTCTCTACTCCTCAATCCTAATCGCGTCCCCTTAGTGGGTCTTTGGCTCTTCTTGCGGAGGCACCATCCGATTATGAACCGTCTTGACCGAATGAGAGAGCCAGAGAGCCACGCTTGCGCCTGGGGACTGCTCGGAGTCGATTATGAATTTCCTTCTTAGTGACTACGACTTTCACGTTGTATTTGACATCATATGTTCGGCCTCCTGTCAGCATCGCACTTTGGTTCTCGCATATTTCGTGATGATCTACCGAGAATGTGTCAGGAATAGCGTGCTGAATAGAGAGGGTGTATCTGTCAAATTTCGAAATCTGCGATGAGCGCGGCGTGGTCACTATAGTTGAACGAGTCAGGGTCGTATTCACAATGCATTGGGTTCAGATCCTCGGAGGCGATGATGTGGTCGAACCGGCTGTTGCCGAAACTCTCGTCCAGCGTGTCGATGTCACCGTAGCCCCACTAATAGCGGAATACGTCCGCCATCCCTGCGTGACCTAGTCCCTTCAGAATCTGGAGTGCTGCGGTGCGCCAGCGGTCGCGGATTCGCGGGTCCTTGTCGTTGATGTGTGTGGTAGCCTGTCCGTCGGCCAACTCCTCATCTGGCGGTTGCACGTCGACGTGAAGGTTGACGGAAGTACGTATATTGCTATAATCGGGCTACATACCGGTGGGCACGTACCATCTGGTCCGCCTGCGTATCGCCTAGCTAACAAACACGGCTTTAATTTTGACTTTAGTGGTATAGCAAACTAATTCTACTGCGAACAGTTCACAGAAAACCTTTATTAGGTGAGCAATTTCAGATTATTATGAGAAATAGACGTGAGGTAATCGTGCTCGCTGGGTCCCTCTGTACTACCTGTGGATGTATCGGTACAAACAATACTGAGAAGTCGTCAGCAAACAATTCGTCAAGTGAAGATCCCCGGACAGACAGAAACGCCACGATATCCCCAAATCCTGACTCTACAACTTCCTCGGAAGAGCCTACATTCAAAAGCGAACCACAAATCAGTTCTTTCGAGGACGAACGATCAGACACTAGTTCCTGTTCACAGAAAATCCCACTAAACAAATATCTTGGCGATATGTCAATTCGTCATAGTGACGATTCCGTAAACGGGGTTGTTCTCAAATCATCACATGAAACACTACAGATTGGAGAAGAAATACGTCTATCGCTGATTAACAATACTAAGGAAAGGAAAGAATTTGGATCATATAATAAAATAAATATTGAAATATTTGATGAGGAAGAATGGCTAAATATATTCCATATACATGAGGGTTTTGGATTCACCGACGAACTGTACAGGATCAAGCCAGGGAGTGGGTTCCAATGGCATTTTACTGTTTCCCAACCAGGCTTCAGTAAGGGTCCTTTTACTGTCTGTTCTGAGCTGATCCCAGGCGAATACCGTTTCACATATTGGGGTCTCAATGAAAAGAAATCGCCAGCAGTGCAATTTACTGTAGAATAGTAAAGGGGCTTACAACCTCTAATACTGTTGACGACATCTTTTCCAGTGCTGCACGGTAGGTAATAATTCACAGCATGCCTATGCATCTTTGGATTCACTTCCGGGTAGCGGGGGTGCCGTCACTACTAATCCAGAGGCTGCTCCTGACAGTATCCGCAACATCGCAAAAAGATATGAATTAGACGTTGTGATAATCAGTGTCGAGAAGAGTAGCGTCCGTATCGCACTGTGCGACTCTTCAGCGAAGCCGTCTGCGTAGAGCTGGCCGATTCGCGCTCTGTATTCAGCAATCGGTGAGAAAAATCCTGGATAGCGGTCAATAACGGAGTGCAAGATACAGAGGGTGTATTTCAACCACCGGCAGATTCGCTGAGTTCGAGTAGGCGGGTCACGGTAACACTTTCCTCGCCAGGGGCGGTCACCTGTTCGGTGTAATCTAGCGAGAAGATGTACTCACCTCGGTCGAGTGTGCGAATTAGGGTCGTCTCGCTGACCCCTGTTCGGCTGTATTCCGGGACGAACGGGACGTCGCGGGCACCGTCTTCGTAGGCGTCGTACGCCTCCCGCTCGAACACGAGGCAGTCAACCGACGTGTCGCCCTCGACGGCGATGTCGTAGTGAAGGACCTTGCCGCTGGCCTGTGGCGAGTTCGTGAGCGCAATGGCCGAGAACTCACCGGGCTGGAGCGTCTGGATTCCCTCCGCACGGAAGTCCTTGAACGCCCTGCGGGCATCGGTCAGATAGTCGTCCATGTGATCGGGAACTCCGTCGCCGTCCGTGTCAGGTTCTGATGTCGGCGTTTCGGCGCGGCAAGAACTGAGACAGCCGCTTCCGAACCCTGCGAGAGCTGCCACGACTGCTCGCCGAGGCCATTGCATATCGGGGCGAAGAAATTACTCCGAATAATCCTTCTCATTAATTGGATACGATGAGGAACTGCTCTCCAGTCGGTCGCTCGTTTGAGAGTCGCCTCTCCTGTAGTAGTTGAAGGCTCTCCCCTTAATCGACGAAGAGAGAAGGCTGCATTTGCGCTCTGTATCAGTACAGTCTTACTGAACTGTCACAAGCTATGAGGTTCGACAGAACCCCACGAGTCCAGCCTATCCAGACATACACCTGCTCTAGTGAAACGCTTCGAGGCTTGATTTGAAGCACTCGCTTCTCTACAGAGTCGTCTCTCGCGACGAGTTCCAGTTTTCCAGCGCGCCTGCAGGGGTGCAGGCGCGCACAGTTAGGCCTGCGTCAACACATGAACGGAGACGATAGCAACCCAGTAAGTGATGATCAGCTGCGTGAACCACCCAACAGTCGACGTGACAGAGGTGAGACCGACGAGGACGAATACAGCTGTCCGATCTGCGGACGAACGTTCGATTTCCGCCGTGGATTCGACACCCACATCGGACGTCTACACAAAGAACGCTCTCAGACACACACCTGTCCGCAGTGTGGAGCAGAGTTTCGCGCTGAATCTCCGAGAAAATACTGCTCGGATAAGTGTCGACGAAGCGGTATTGCAAACGAGAAAGAGCGCCTCTCAAAACTCAATGGGAAGCGAACTAAGACAGCGTGTACGCTGTGTGGCGAGACGTTCTGGTTTTATCCTTCCGACAAGAAAGGGCACTTTTGCCCCGAGTGTGTTCGAAACGAAAACTGGCGGCACCCACCACGACCGAGTGGCGAAGACAACCCACGGTGGAACGGCGGAAAACGCTCTGTCGACTGTGGTGTTTGCGGAACCACCGTTGAACGATACCCCAGTAACATTGCGTCGGTTACTGTCTGTAGCGAGGACTGTCGGAGAACATGGCTCTCAGAGGAATTCAGCGGGTCGGGACACCCGAACTGGAAGGGTGGCGGAAACGAACCCTACGGCAAAGGGTGGACTCGGATTCGAAAAAAGGCACTCGAACGTGATGGACATCAGTGTTCGGTTTGTAGCGTCACACGTGACGAGATTGGACGAAATCCAGACGTCCATCACATCGTCCCCGTTCGGTGGTTCACCGACTCACGCGAACACGAGACAGAAGACGCTCACTTCCTCGAAAACGTGATTTCGCTCTGTATTCGCTGTCACCGGAAAGCCGACTTCGGAAAGATCACCCAAGACGAACTGTGGTCGTTGCTCGACGTGGACGACCCAGTATTCGACCCATAGCGTTCACTACGAATCACTTCCATATCGGAATTCGCTACAGTTGTCACTCCGGCTCCTAACTGTAACCAAGAAAACCCCCATTCGGAGAGGTTAATTTCAGGTCCAGGTGCGAGAATCGAACCCGCGTCTCAGCCTCCACAAGGCTGAAGGATGGTCCACTACCCCAACCCGGACACATCCAATCGTACTCCGCTGTGACTCAAATACGTTACGACTTCCGGGAGATTCGCCAGTCGGCGACAGGGCGCACGCCCGTCCTCACCGCCCCGAGAGCCGAGACGCTTTTGGGGTCGCCCCGTCTACTCCCGCCCAACAGTGGCCATCACGGACAAAATCTATCTGAAGAACCACCGCCAAATCGCCTCCCAACTGGAGACGAGTATTCCGAAAGGCGCGTTCAAGGGCGCGACGCTGGACGTGCTGTACACCGGCGACGGCCTCGAAAAACTCGACGAGGCGACCCGCGAACGAGTGCTGGACTTCGCACAGGACTTTCTGGACTGCGACTGCGACACCAACCCCTACTGCGGCCATCCCGAGCGCAAGTTCGTCAGTTACCTCCTGGACCTCCGCGCGCAGGGACTCGGACCCGACGCCATCGTCGACGTGATGACCGACGACTACATGCTCTACGCGTATCCCGGCGACGTGCTCTCGTTTCTCGACCAGTCGGTGCGGACGCTCGAAGCCGTCGAGTCGCTCGCGGCCGTCGACGGCAATCAGGAGATGCAGCAGACGTCCGCCGAGGCGAAGCGGTCGCTGACGCGGTGAGCGAGGCAGAAAAATCGGGGATCGTCAGCCCAGACGGAACGGTTGGTCGTCTCGCTCGCCGTCGAGTTCTTCGAGTTGAATCACGTCTTCGTCGTCGCCGTCGAGTTCCTCCACCTGTTCGCGCAGGTAGTTGACGTAGCGTTTGTGTTCTTCGAGTTGCTCGCGGAGGTGTTCGGTCTCCAGTTCGAGACGCTCGTGTTCGCGGATGAAACTCTTCGGCACCTCCACGGTCGGCGGGAACCCCGTTCCGGCGTCGTCGTGACTCCGTTCTAACTCGTCTTCGGGGACGACTCGCACCTGGCCGTCGTGGGCAACGAGCGTGTCCACGTAGTCACGAAACACCGCCGACAGCGAGATATCCCGCTCCTCGGCGATTTCGCGGAGGGTCTCGAACGCGTCCTCGTTGACGCGAAACGAGATTGTCTTGTTCTTGTTGCCCATATTCTCGACATGGGGCTTCGTGCTACTTAATCGTTCGTCAGACGAGCTACCAGTTCGTTCGACTGTACGTCACGTTCGAGACAACGTGTCCGACCCGTCGCCGCCGTCGCTCACTCCCGACCGCTCGAACGTCTCCGCGCTCCGGTCGTCCACGTCGAACGGGACGCCGGTCACGTCGACCACCGAATCGACGACGCTGACTCGGTCGGCGGCGACGACGCGCATCCCGTCGCGCTCGCGTCCCGATTGCCGTATCTCGCAGTCGCGAACCGTCGAACCGTGCCGCCGGTTCCGGATATCGACGGCCATCCGGCCGTATCTCCCGACCCCCGCCGCGTCGCCTCGAATCACCGCGCCGACGAGTTCGAGTCGCCGGTCGAGCGTCGCCGGGTCGACCGTCTCGCCGCTGGCGACCATCGACGGCGCGTAGAACGGTTCGTCTTTCGCCGCGAGCGACCGAACCGCGTTGACGCCGTCGGCGTCGACACGGATGCTCGTCCTCTCGACGCGGAGTCGACCCGCTTTCGCACCGTGGACGACCGCACCTGAGACACTCGGTACGTCATCCGCGTTGCCGTCCGACTCGTCGTGGCCGTCTGCAACGCCGAACGCGTCCGAGACGACCACGCCGCAGTCGGCGATGCGCGTCAACTCACCGTCGCGCGCCCAGATGCCGCGTGTCGTCCACTCGTTGGCGACTGTTTCGGAGTTGTCGAGCGCCACCTCGACGTTTTCGACTAGTGCGTTCGGGCCACCGGTTCGAACCTGCGCGAGGTTGTTGTTCGCGTAGCGGCCGCCGCGGACGACGAGCGGCCCGGCGTGGGCGCTGGCGTACAGCCCTTCGGTCCATCCCTCCACCCGACAGTCGACGAACGCGACGGTGCCGCCGATTCGAAAGTCGTCGCTCGCTTCGAGCGTCGGGTCGACGAAGACGGCTGATGCCATCCCGCCGTCGGAGAGGTCGACGCGCTCGACGAGCAACTCGGTCGATTCGCCGGCACATTCGAGGAGTACCGCCTGATTCCGTCGCTGGTTCCCCGCCCGACTGTCGCCGGAGTAGTCGTTCGGGTCGTACGCGCCGACGACGCGGTAGTCACGGAGGCAGCTCGTCCCGCCGTCGACGACGAGTTTCGTCCGCGCGGGATGCTGGGGTCGCTGCTGGAGGTCGAACCCCTCGACGCGGACGTCGCTGGCGTCACGGAGGTGAATCACGTCGTGGAGGCCGGAGCCGTTCGAGACGAGCGTCGCGCTGTCGGGCGCGTACAGCGCCGCGCTCGACAGCCCCGATTTCCGAAGCGGATCGAGCAGGTACGTGCCGGACGAAAAGTGGACGAGCGTATCGTCGTCGAGGTGAGGAGCTACGTCGAACGGGCGCTCGCCGTCTGGGTCGGCCCCCACGTCGACGGCGTCGACGACGGTGTCGTACTCGTCGGGCGTGGGCGAACTGACGATCGGCGCGGCTGGCGGCTCTCGCATATGACTGTGGAGGGTACGGCCGCGAGGCGTATCACTCACGGGGCCGCGGTTAGCGGGGACCAGATTGCGACGCTGTCGGGTCGAGTGAGTGCCCCGAATCAGGCGTGGCCTTCCCGACGGGTCGGTCCACTCTCGGACTCGGACGGGGTCGCTTCGTCGCCGTCGGACTCCTTCGAGTCTGCCTCCTCCGCGTAAGTGTCGATTCGCGCGTCGTCGAGGTGTTCTTCCGCTGCGTCCGACTCGTCAGCGCCGACGCCCATCGCCTCGTACACGCACCGCCAGTCGGCGCTCGGCGAGTCGCGGTCAGTCGGCATCGTCGCCTCCCTCGTTTTCGTCCGCCTTCGCCGCGCCGCATCGGAAACAGCCGTCGCGAAGTCGGGGATCGGCGCTCTCGAATCCGCAGCGCTCACAGCGCCAGTAACGGTGGTCGAGGCGGCCGTGGTCGTCGTAGGCGCGATGCGGTCCGCTGACGCGCCGCTGTCGGTGCTCGCTTTCCGTAGCTTCTTGTGAGAGTGGGTTATTAGTGCTCACTGGGCTCTCCGTGGTTGGGATGCCCGGCGTCCGGGTGCTGCAACACCCGACGCGTTTCCGCTCGCGTCGTGCCAGGCGGCGTTCTGTCGTCGATACTCCCTGTCTCTCCGTAGCTGTCGCTCTCTGTGCGACTTCGCCGTCAGTTTCCGGTCCAACTACGCGCTGCGCCGCGACGACCACGCGGCCGAACCGGGCACACCGGGGGAATGCTGTGTGCACCCGGTCCGGATGGGTGGTCGATGGTGTGTCGTGCCGCGTCGGTCACGTCCGCGCGGCGATGCGAGCGCGACTACGCTTCGGCTTCGAGTTCGTCGGTCGTCTCCAGACTCTGGAGCGCGGCGATGGCGGCCTGCCGGTAGCTGTCGACCGGGAGGTCGTACTGTTCGCGAGCCATCCGGCCGTACTCGTTGCCCTCCTCCTCGAAGCGCTCGACGCGTTCGAGCGTGCGCTCGGCGGCCTCGACGACCCAGCGGTCGCGCGTCGCGGCGTCGACTTCGCTGATGGACTCGGGGCGAACCGAGACGTTCACCGTGCCGTCGTCGGTCTCGTACGTCCGCGGCTTGCCCACGATGGAGACGTAGGAGGGTGCGTCGAGGTCCCGAAGGGTACTCGCCGCCTCGGGCTGGTACTGCCCGGCGTAGACGAAGAACGTCCCCGTGGGGTCGACGATGCGACCCCGCCAGTACTCGTTGTCCTCGCCGACGTCCTCTTTCTCGGTCAGCGTCCCCACGAGGAACACGCGGTTCGCCTGTGCGCCCGAGGGCAGCAGCAGGTAGACGGGCGCGCGCTCGTCGTCGGACTCTTTGAACGTGTATGCAGCGTCGTTGAACTCCTGGGCGAAGACGCGGCGGGCGACTTCGCGGGTGGGTGCGGATTGACTCATTTACATCGACCTCGCTTTGATGAGCACGGCCTCGGCGTCGACCGGACCGGTGAGCTGTTCGAACTCGTTGACGAGCACGTAGCGGCCGAGCGTCGGCCCGGAGACGCGGTAGTAGCGCCCGAGGACGTCCTCGGCCATCTCGTCGGCGACGATGGTCGTGTCGAGCGCGTCCATCGCCATCTGTTTGGCCTCCTCCAGCGTGATGCCGGTGAGCTCCTCGGTCATCTCCTTGTTGAAGATGATCTCCTGCACCTCGTTGCCGTCGTCGAGGACGCCCTTGATGCGCAGGTCGAACTCGCCTTCGACGTTACCGTGCTCCGAACAGCGGCCGTTCTGGAGCACGCGCGTGCAGCCTTCCTCGGGGCAGCGCTTGATGAGCCCCGACCCGCTCTGGATGTCGACGAACGCGCCCTCGACGCTCACTGAGTCGTCGCCGACTTCGATGTCCTCGTCGAGTTCGGTGATGGTCGTCGTCCGGTTGAGCTTCACCGAGTACCGACCCTGGTACTCGTCGGTGACGACGTTCTGAAGCGAGTACACGCTTCCTTCTTCGAGTTCCGGAAGCTCGGACGTGGTGAACGAGACGAACTTGATGGTGCCGGACTCGTCTCCCAGCAGGCCGACCTGCGATATGGAGTCGCTTCGCGGCTCCCACAGTTCGACGAGTTTGACAGTGAGGTCGACCCACTGTTCGTCCTCGTCGATGTCCGAGACTTGGACGGCCTGACTCCCGCCGCCGCCGGCGCGAATCGCGTCGCGTTCGAGTCCCGCCTCGTCGAGGTAGTGGTTGACGACGCTCCGTCGCGCCTCATCCACGGGGACTTTGTACTCGTTGACGAGGTTGTCCAGTCGCTCTTCGATCTCGTCTTCGTCCACGTCGAGGTGGTCCGAGAACTGTTCCGCAATCTCCGCTGCGTGTGTACGCAAATCTGTCATGTGGTCTCACTGCCTCTTCTTTGGTTTTCTACGAGAGGCATACGCCCGTTGGCTCCTACCCCTATAAAAAGTTGCGCCACCGCGACGGAAGTGAAGACGCGCGTCTGACGCCGTCTCTCCGCGTTCTACGTCGGACGCACGTCTGACGCTCGGGGCGCGCGTTTTCGAGCGTTTTGGCGGAGTTATTTGCCGACAGTCGCCGGAGGCCCGTTCGGCGAGCGAAAGTGAACGCGCCGACTCCACGAGGATTATTACCGCGCGGCCGCAATCGGCGAGCATGGACCCGCGCCTCGAACGCATCGTCCGACAGACGTTCCGAAAGGCGGGTCGGCAGTGGGCCGAATCCAAACGCGCCTATCAGGAAGGGCAGTCGGGCGGCGTTCCCGACGCGCTCCCCGTCGACGAGGAGGGCCGTGCCAAACTCGTCTGTCGCCGCTACGCCGAGCGCAGAGCCGTCGCCATCGACGACGAGGGCCGTCCCTCCTGTTTCGACGCCGACCACCCCGACTGCCAGGGCTGCGCCGAGGACGTCCGCGCGGGCGTCGTCGAGACGTGGTAACGCGCTCTCGCTTTCGCCTCCGTCCCCGCCCCGCCGCCGATGCCGCCGCAGTCGCCGTCGTTTTCTCCCCGCCGCGAGTCCGTAGCCCATGGACAGACCGCTCGTCGCCCTCGTGCTCGCAGGCGGCACCGGCACCCGACTCTATCCCGCCAGTCGGAGCCATCGCCCCAAGCAGTTTCTCTCGCTGTCGGACTCCGACGACTCGTTGCTCTCGAAGACGGTCGAGCGCGCGAGTTTCGCCGACCACCTGTTCGTCTGCACGCGTGCCGACTTCGCCGGCGAGGTTTCCGAACGCGTCCCCGAGGCGAGCGTGCTCGTCGAACCCGAAGGCAAAGACACCGGTCCGGCGCTGACGTACGCGACCCACCGGATTCGAGAAGAAGTCGGCGACTGCGTCGTGCTCGTCCTCCCGAGCGACCATACCGTCTCCGGAAACTTCGAATCGGTCACCCGTGCGGGCGCTCGCGTCGCCGCCGAGACGGGTGCACTCGTCACCTTCGGCGTCGAACCCACTCGACCGGACACCGGCTACGGCTACATCGAATCCGGCGAGCAGCGCGAAAAGCCCGAACCGCACGCCGAACTCGCGGCGTTCCACGAGAAACCAGATAGCGAGACGGCGGCCGACTACGTCGAATCGGGCTATCTGTGGAACGCGGGCATCTTCGCGTGGACGCCCGACTCGTTCCTCGCGGCTGCCCGCGACTCGGAACTCGCACCTCTCCTCGATGCGCTCGACGCGGGCGACGCCGAGGCCGGGTTCGCCGCCGTCGACGACGTGAGCGTCGACTACGCGGTGATGGAACACGCCGACCACGCCGCCGTCGTCTCTGCGACCTTCGACTGGGACGATTTGGGCTCGTGGGACGCGCTGGAGAGAGTTTTGAACGAAGACGACGCCGGAAACGTCGCACTCGGCGAGTTTCTCGCCGTCGACGCTGCCGACAACGTCGTCGCCAGCGACGACAAACACGTCTCGCTGGTCGGGGTTGACGGACTCGCCGTCGTCGCCTACGACGACCGGGTACTCGTCGTGCCGAAGGAGCAGGCGCAACGGGTTCGGGAGGTGGTTTCGGTGTTGAGAGAGGAAGGGCGGTTCTAGGTAGAACACCATACCGCGAGCGCCGGAGGCGCGAGCGGGCCGCCCTCAGAACTCCGTTCTGATGTGCCAGAAAATCGCTCTGCGATTTTCGGCCGACGACTGAACGGAGTCACGGCTTGCCGTGACGAAGTGAAGGAGGAGCGCTTTTGGTCCAGCTTTTGCCGAGGGCTGGCGAAGCCAGCCCTCGGCAAAAGGTGGCTTAGCTCCGCAGCTTCCCGCCGTCGACGGGGAGCGCCACGCCGTTGACGAAGCTCGCGCGGTCGCTGGCGAGGAACGCGACGGTATCGCCCAGTTCCTCGGGCTTGCCGATGCGACCCATCGGGATGCCGTTCGACCAACCCTTCAGTCCTTCCTCGTAGCTGTCGACGTCGCCGCGTTCGACGGCGTCCTCGACGAGTTCCTCGACGCGCGAAGTCTCGTGTGCGCCCGGCAAGACGGCGTTGACGCGCACGTCGGGGGCGAACTCCCGCGAGAGCGATTTGACGAGGCCGATGACGCCGCGGCGGACGCTGTTCGAGAGGATGAGGTCGTCGATGACCTCGCGGACGCTCGTCGAGGTGATGCAGGTGATGGTGCCGGCGTCGCTCTCCTTCAGGTGGGGTTCGGCCTCCTTGACGGTCCAGACGGCGCTCATCACGAGCAGGTCGTACGCGTCGTACCAGTCTTCGGAGGACATATCGTCGAAACTGCCGCTCGGCGGGCCGCCCGCGGAGGTGACGAGGTGGTCCAACTGGCCGAACTCCTCGACGGTCGCCTCGACGAGCGCCGCGATGTCGTCGCGGTCGGTGAGGTCCGTCGGCACCGCGAGCACGTCGCCGTCGCCGACCGACTCCAGCTCCTCGGCCGCCGCGTCGAGACGCTCCTCGTCGCGGCCGCAGATGACCACGTGCGCGCCTTCGGCCGCCAGCGACTCGGCGCTCGCGTGGCCGAGGCCGCTCGAACTCGCCGTCACCAGTGCTACGTCTCCGGATACTCCGAGATCCATGTGGGGTGTCACGCGGTACCGCGAGAAAAGTCCCTGCCCAGTCGGCGACGGTTGCCGATACGCCGCGGGCATTCGCCGGGGTTCCGTCGTCTGTGGTGCTCTCGTGGCGATCCGTGGCGGTCCGTGGCGGTCTCGCGAGCGCTCACCGCTCGTCGGGATCTTTCGGCGTGTACTCTCCGCAGTTCTCGCCGCCGACCGTCGAGTTCGTGCAGTCGAACCCTCCGTCCGGGACGTAGACGTCGCCTTCGACCGTCGCGTCCTGCAGTTTCACCGACCCGTCGGAGGCGACCGAGCCCGAGACGTCGCTGTCGAGCACTTTCACGAGGTCGCCGCCGCCCGCGTCGCCGCCGACGGTGCTTCCGGCGACGATCTCCGTCTCGTCGTCCGCCTCGGCCGACTCACCGACCGTCGCGCCGTCGATTTTGACGTCGTCGTTCGACGACACCGAACCCGAAATCGGCCCGTCCTGGTGGTTGACGAGTCGCTCTGCGACGACGTCGCCGTAGAACGTCGCCCCGTCGGCGTCGACGACCGCCCCGCTCCGCGTGTCGCCGATGATGACCCCGCCGGTCGTCAGTTCGACGTCTTTCTCGGTCTCCGCGTCGCAGTCGACGACATGTCCGTCGACGTCGAGTTTCTCGACGCCATCGTCGGTCTCGCTGTCGACCCACGGACATCCCACGTCCGGCTCCGGTACGGTCCGTTCGACGGTGAACGTCTTCAGCGTGTAGCTGGCCCCGTGTTCTCCGGTCCAGACGACGCGAACCTCCTCGTCGGTCGGGAGCAGTTCGACGGCTTCCCCGGCTGCCAGTTCACTTCCGGAGAGTGCCTCGGGGTCGGTGGTGCCGCGCAGCGTCACCTTCTCGCCCTCCAGCGTCCGTCCCTGTTCGTGGGAGAGCGCGTGGGCGACCTCGCCCTCCTCCGCCGAGAGCTCCAACACGACCTCGGGTGCCGGCTCGCGCTCCTCCGAGAGGCCCAGGAACACGTACGCTCCGACTGCCGAGAGCGCGACCACCACCGCGAGGAGCAGCGCGACTCCGACGACAGGCAAGACCGCACGCCCTCGATTCGACGTTTCTATCAACGTTGGGTACTGTGTACTACACCTGCATATTACTGTCGTCGAACTCGTACACCGTCCGTCGAGCGTCCTCGAACGCCGTCGAACGGCGCGGTCCGTCCATCTGTGCTCAAATTGACCGCCGAACCCGGACCGCCCCCTCGCTCGTCACCCCGACGAAAAGCGGCACCCGGACCTCGCGCCCGCGGATGGCCTCGCCCGCCGCGTCGCTGACGATCTTCATCAGGTCGGGAGCGGTGTGATTCACCTTCACGCCCGCGGCGTCGCAGGCGTCGTACACCTGTTTCGGCACGTCGTAGAGGTCAGTCCCCTCGGGGACCTCCACGCGGACGGGTGCGGTCAGCGCCTCGGCGAACGCTACCGTCTCGCGGGCCTTCGTGACGTTGTCGCGGGCGCTGGCCTCGATGCTGGAGACGTTCGCTCGGGAGGTGCCGAGGAACTCGGCGATGTCGGACTGGCGGACGCCACGCTCGCGGAGCGCGAGCACCTCGGCCTGTCGGCGCGTCAGGACGCTCTCGTCGGGCGCAAAGCCCGCCTGTTCGAGTATCTCCGTCACGTCCTGCTCGTCCATACGCGTGCGTCGAACGCCGTCGTCAAAAAGGGTACAGAAAAGACCGAAAGTCGGGACTGTCCATGGCTGCCGAGTCGGCGGCAAGCGTCTCTTACGAACCCCAGAAGTTGTCGCGGCTACCGAGCGCCGTGGGACGCTTCGGTCCCTCGTCGTCGGTGTCGCCGTCCCCCTCGCCGCGTCCCTCGGGTTCGTCCTCCTCGGGGTCCATCGGTAGGCGTTCTATCTCGTCGGCACGCGCGTGACTCGACTTCACCTGCGTAATTTTCACAAGCGCCCGCGCGTCGGGGAGCACGCCGTCGACCATCACGATGAAGCCGTCGTCGGTTCGACCGACGCCAGCGCCGCTCTCGTGGATGTCGGTCACCTCGACGACGATCTCCTCGCCGGGTTTGACCGGTTGCTGTTTCAGTTCGCGGATGGGCATGCTGTAGTGGTTACACCACTCGGCGCCCCCGCGGTCGCCGTAGTGTTGACAGCCCATTCCCTGGATTCGCTCTGAAAAACTCGGGCATTCGTCGGCCAGTGGACAGTCCGGCATGGACGTGACTACTCAGGGTGCCGTCTAAACGCTTGTGTATCGCTCACCGGGTCGAAACCCGTTTTGCTGCGCTGCTCAAAGCTCTATGTATGAGTCGCCACGTCCCGGAGTTCGCGCTCGTCACCGGGGCGTTGCTCTCGCTGTCGCTTCTCGTCTCGTCGCTCGTCCTCACCGGCGACGTCCTTCGGACGACGCTCGTCGCCGTCCTCCTCGGGTACCCCTTCGCCGCCTACGCCGTCGTCCACGACGAGAAGCCGACGAACGTGCTTCCACCGATGGCCGTGCTCGCACTCGGCGCTCTCGTCGGTCTCGTCCTCCTCGCCGAAGCGACGCTCGGCGGGGTCCGAACTACGACGCCGCTCGCCGGGTTCACGTTCGGCGTGCTACTGGCGTTGGTGGCGTTCCTGCCGCCGCTCGTCTACTACCTCCGATACGGTACGGCGGTGAACCCCCTCTCGCCTACTCGGACCGCGTTCGGGTGTCTCGGCGTCGCTGTCGGCCTCTTAGCCGTTGGATTTTTCGCCGACACCGCGCTGTACGCGACGGCGGACGCGCTCCTCGTCTCGCTCACCGGTGCGCTGTACGCCGCCCGCCGGGGGGCGCTGCCGTCTCCGTCGACCCGTCGTCTGTGCGTCCTCGGCGGCGTCGCCGCCGGTGTCTGCCTACTCGCTGTCGGGAGCGCACTCGGCGTGGCGCTCGACGAGTGGGTAGTCGTCGCAGCGGCGCTAATGTTCGGCCCGAGCGCGTACTACGCGCTCACCGTGGAGTACGTCTGAGACTCGGAGGGCGTCAGCCCGTCGAACGTAGACCGACGGCGTCCGCTCGACCACAGCACCGTCCACCTTTTCGCGCTGTCGCCGCGCACGCTTCGCTCGCGCTCCTCCTCGCAAAAATCTGGGCCAAAAAACCACCTCAGTTACGCGAGCGGCGTGCGCTCGACGACCGTCCCGTCGACGGTCGGATACTGCTCGACGATTTCGCCCTTCTCCACGTCGCCCTCCTGGACCATCTCTTTGAGGAGCCACCACGCGAGTTCGACGTGGTCGGACTTGACGGTGTAGAACTCCTCGGGGACGCCGAGTTCCCGGAGGCGGGCTTCGGGTTCCCACGTCTTCCCGTAGACGAGGGTGCCGTCGTCGGTTATCTCGTCGAACTCCCGGCGGATGTTGCGGGCCATCCGCTTCAGGCGGTTGCGGTGCTGGGCGGCGTCTTTGAACACCGAGGTGCAGAAGTAGACGCGCTCGTGGTCGCCCATCACGTCCAAGATCGCTTCCTTCGAGCCGTCGACGGCCGACATGTGGCCCTCCTGCAGTTCGAAGCCTTTCTCCTGCATCCGTCGATAGTTGCCGTCGGACATCTCGAACTCGTTGACGTTGCAGAAGTCGGCCGCGCCCTCGTCGAGGAACTCGAGAAACTCCTCCTCGGCGCGGATGCCGGGAATCTCGAAGGCGGGGGTGAGCCCCTCCTCGCGGGCGATGTAGAGAATCTCCTCCCACTCGGTGCCGTGCATCTCGCCCCACAGTTCCAGCGGCGGGTGGAACCGTATCTCGTCGAGTCCGGCCTCGGCGAGGCGACGCATGTTCTCGCGGCCGCCCGTGATACCCGTGTAGAGGTGGGTGTGGTGGTCCTCGCCGAACTCCTCTTTCAGCAGGCGGAGGTACCGACAGGTCTTGTCGAGCGCCTCCTGGGGTTCGCCGCCGGTGATGGAGGTGCCGAGGGCGTCCATCCGCTCGGCCTCGCGGATGACGTCCTCGTCCTCCTCGACGAGGCGCTCGTTGGCGTACACGTCGGTGACGTTCTTGCGGTTCTCGCCGAGAGGGCAGTAGAAACAGTCCCGCTGGTCGCAGTACCCGTAGACGAAGAGTACCATCTTCCCTCCCATGGCGCACTGTTCGCAGCCCTTCGAGATCATTCGCTTGTTACCGTCGTATTCGGCGCAGCGTCAAAAGGCGTGCGACTCGTCTCTCGCCCATGCGTGGCGTCTGTTCGCATCCAGCGTGACTAGTTCTCGCCGTCGGCTGACACCTCCTCTCGGGACTCGAACGGCGATAACCGACCGACCGGAGACCGACCGAACAGTGCCGCCGCTCCCGAAAGCAAATATAGCATGCTGGCGTAGCCGCTGACGATGCTGCTCGTCCTCTGTGTCGACCTCGACGACGACCTCGGCCGCAAAACCGGTCTGAAGACGCCGGTTGTCGGTCGAGAGTCCGTCGAGGAGGCCGCGGTGGCGCTCGCGACGGCCGACCCGGAGGACTCCGACGTGAACGTCCTGTTTCAAGGAATTCACGTCCACGACGACCTCGTCGCGGAGTTCGAAGCGGGCGACCCCGACGACGTCGAGGAGGTCGAAGTCGCCGCTGTCACCGGTCTCAACGGTAACGACGTGAAAGCTAACCGCGCCGTCGGCGACGAGGTCGACGAGGTGTTGGCGAGCCTCCAGACCGGTGAGACCGTCCGCGCGGTCGTCATCACCGACGGCGCGCAGGACGAGTCCGTCCTGCCGGTCATCCGCTCTCGGGTCCCCATCGACAGCGTCCGCCGGGTCGTCGTCCGGCAAGCGCAAGACTTGGAGTCGATGTACTACACTATCAAGCAGGTGCTCGACGACCCGGAGACGCGCGGCACGATTCTCGTCCCACTGGGCATCCTGCTTCTCATCTACCCGTTCGTCACTATCGCGACGCTGTTCGACGTCGAGGGCGCGACGGTGCTCGGACTCATCTCGGCCTTACTGGGTCTCTATGTCCTGTTCCGCGGCTTAGGTCTGGAGCGATTCGTCGACGACGCGGCCGCTCGCGCACGGAACATCCTCTACGCCGGCCGGGTGACGCTCATCACCTACGTCGTCGCCGCCGCGCTCATCATCGTCGGCGGCGCGCAGGGCGCCGAGACGATACAGGCAGTCGAACGGGCCGTCGACGGCTCGCTCACCGTTCCGGCGCTCGTGGCGGCGTTCGTCCACGGCGCGGTTCAGTGGTTCGCCGCGGCGGGCGTCACGAGCAGTCTCGGGCAGGTGACCGACGAGTATCTCGTCGACGAGTTCAAGTGGCGGTACCTCAACGCGCCCTTTTACGTCGTCGCAATCGCGCTCGTGCTCTACGCGCTGTCGGGGTTCTTCCTCTCGGGGCTGTTCCCGGCGGGCGAGACCGTGGCGCTGGTCCGGACGCTCTCGCTGACCGACCTCGCGCTAGCGCTGACGGCGGGGACGCTGCTCGGCGTGTTGAGCACGCTCACGTTCGCCATCGCGGAGTCGAAGTATCCGACGGGTGCCGAACCCGCCTGAGAATCAACGCTCGCGGACGACGACGAACTCCGCGAGGTCGCGGAGATACTTCCTCGCCGATGACTCGGCGATGTCGGTCGCATCGAGCGCGTCGAGCGCCGCCTCCGACTGCGCGCGGGCGCGTTCGTCCGCCTCCTCGGGCGTCAAATCCGTAATCTGGACGAGCGACGGTCGCTCCATCGTCTCGTCCTGCCCGGCGGGTTTGCCGAGCTCAGCGGCGTCGGCCGTCGCGTCGAGCACGTCGTCTCGAATCTGGAAGGCGATGCCGACGCGCTCGGCGTACTCGCCGAACGATTCGACCGCGAAGGCGTTGGCCCCGCCCGCTACTGCGCCGACCTCGGCGGCGGCGCGGAACAGCGCGCCCGTCTTCCGGCGCGCCAGTTCCATGTACTCCTCCTCGTTCGTCGGCTGAGCGACGAGTTCGGTCGCCTCGCCCTCGCCGAGTTCGACCATCGACTCGGCGACGGTCTGCATCGCCTGCTCCTCGGCCGAGAACAGCGCGAACGCCTCGCCCAGCAGGCCGTCGGAGGCGAGAATCGCCGGGCCGTAGCCGTACTCGGCCCACGCGCTCGACGACCCCCGACGGAGGTCCGAGCGGTCGATGATGTCGTCGACGACGAGTGAAGCGTTGTGGACGAGTTCGACGCCGACGGCGAAGTCGACGGCGTCGGTGGGGTCGCCGCCGACCGCTTCACAGACGAGGAGCGTCACCGTGGGTCGTACGCGTTTGCCCCCCGCGAGGGAGACGTGGCCGAGTTGCTCGGACAACTCGTCGGGTTCGACCGACTCGACGACCGCTTCGAGGCGGTCGTTGACCATGGCGACCCGGCGCTCCAGATACTCCATTATCGGACAGGTGGTGTCGGTCAGGGAAGTACGTACCGAAACGCGGAGAAACGGGGTTGGCGATAGGCGTCCTGTCACGGTCTACTCGCGTCGAGAGCTACTCCGCAAACGAGGCGGCAAGGCCTCGCGAACGGAGTGAGCGAGGGCACGGGAGAGCAGAGGTCTCCCGGAGGCGCGAAGCGCCGAAGCGAAGGAGGAGTGTCCCCGTGAGTGGAACGAACGAGGGCTCGTCAGAGCTCCGCTCCGACGGTGCTTTTGGTGAAGCTGTTGCCGAGGGGCGGCGCAGCCGCCCCGCAGCGCAAAAGGTTCTAGTTGAACTGCTCTATGAGCTCGGGGACAACCTCGAACAGGTCGCCGACGATGCCGTAGTCGGCGATGTCGAAGATCGGCGCGTTCGGGTCGGTGTTGATGGCGATGATGGTGTCGGCACCTTTCATCCCGGCGACGTGCTGGACCGCCCCGGAGATGCCGACGGCGAGGTAGACGTCGGGGGTGACGACCTTGCCGGACTGGCCGACCTGCCGGTTCGGCGGGAGCCAGCCGGCGTCGACGATGGGCCGCGACGAGGAGAGCGTCGCGCCCAGCGCGTCGGCGAGTTCCTCGACGAGTTCGAGGTTCTCCTCCTCCTCGATGCCGCGACCGACCGAGACCAACACGTCCGCGTCGGTGATGTCGACGTCGCCGCCGACGACTTCCTCGAAGCCGAGCACGCGGGAGCCGAGTTCGCCCTCCGGTTCGAAGTCGAACGCCGAAATCTCGGCGTCACCTGCCTTCGTCGAGGCGGGCCACTCGCCACCGCGAATCGTGACGGCGACCTGATCTGCGTCGACGTCGACGGTCGTCTCGACCTTCGACTCGTACATCTCGCGGGTCGCGGTGAGTCCGTCGTCGTAGTCGAAGTCGACGGCGTCGCTCACGAGCGGCAGGTCGAGCGCGTTCGCGACGGCGGGCGCGTAGTCGAGGCCGTTGACGCTGTTCGGCATCAGGAGGACGGTCGGGTCGAGTTCGGCGTACAGCGCCTCGACCGCGCCCGCGTACACGTCGTGGTTGAACTCCTCGCCGTTCGCGACGGTGTGGACGGTGTCGACGCCGTCGAGATTCAGTTTCTCTCCGAACTCCTCGACGTTGCCGCTGATGACGGCGACGTGGAGGTCGCCCCCCGTCGAGTCGGCGAGTTGGCGGCCCGCCGTGACGAGTTCGTAGCTCACGTCGCGGAGGCTCCCGCGGCGGTGGTCGGCGACGGCGAGCACCGTCATTGTGCGCCCACCCCCTTCTCGCGGAGGACATCGGCAAGTTGCGCGGCCGTCTCCTCGGCGCTGCCCTCGAAGATGGTCGCGTCCGATTCGCTCTCGGGTTCGCGCATTCCCGTGAGTTCGATGGGGCTGTCGAGCGCCGAGGCGTCGAGACCGAGGTCGCCGAGTCCCATCGGCGCGATCTCCTTGCGCTGGGCCTGTCGAATGCCGCGCAGGCTCGCGTAGCGCGGTTCGTTGATACCCGTCTGGATGGTGAGCACGGCGGGGAGGTCGACCTCGGTGAGCTCCTCGACGCCGCCTTCGAGCTCGCGGCGGACGTTCGCGACGTCCTCACCCAGTTCGAGTTCGTTGACGACGGCGGCCCACTCGAAGCCGACTTCGTCGGCGACGGAGACGCCCGTCGCGCCGAAGCCGTCGTCGGAGGCCTGGACGCCGGTCAGTACGAGGTCGGGGTCTTCCTGTTCGACGACGGCGGCGAAGAGACGCGTCTTCGCGGCCACGTCGAGCAGGTCGACGTCCTCGAACGCGTCGTCCCAGACGCGAATCGCGCGGTCCGCGCCCTTCGCGAGCGCCATCCGAATCGTCTCCTCGCTCCGTTCGGGGCCGATAGTGACGCTGACGACCTCCACGTCGTCGCCCGCCTCCGCTATCTGGACCGCCTCCTCGACGGCGTAGTCGTCCCACTCGTTGAGGTCGTACTCGAGGTACGCCTCGTCGATTCCGAGCCCGTCGATCTCGAAGTCGTCTTCGACTTCGGCGACTTCCTTGACGGTTACGAGAATCTTCATCATCGACCACTACCTCCACTCGCCGGTAAACGTTTTCGGAACCGGGGGCCGCAGACGACGACGTGCGACAAATTCTCACTCGGTGATGGGTTCAGATGTCGTCGTCGTCGCTCCCGCCGCCGTCGCTGCCGTCGTAGTCGGGGAGCGAGATCAGGTTCTCGCGTCCGAGGCGCAGTTTCTCGATGCGATCCTCGTCGGCAAGCGAGGAGAGCAGTTGCGACACTTTCGCGTCGGACCACTTCGTCTCCTTGACGATGTTGGCCTGCCGCATCCGTCCGCCGTTGCGTTCGAGCAGTCGCTCGACGCGTTCGCCGTCCGAGAGCAGCGAGAGGTCGACGTCGTCGTCCGGGTCGTCCGCCGCGTCCTCCGGCGACGAGTCGGCGACCGCCTCCCCGCCGTCGCCGGTCGGCCGAGGCGTCGGCGTCGAGTCGTCGACGGTGATGATTTCGCCGTCGGTCTCCTCGAACCCCTGTCGCCGACGGAGAACGACGGCGGCGACCATCGCCGCGAAGACGAGTATCGCGCCGATACCCGCGATGAGCGCGAGGTCGTTTTCGTTCTCGCTTTCCTCTGTCAGTCGTCCGGACCCCGGCGACTTGTACGAGACGGAGATGATGTTCGCCTCGTCCTCGGAGTCGTCGGTGAAGTCGCGAGGGCCGTCCACGATGACGGTGGTTCCGTCACGTGTCCGAGCGGGGAAGCTCACGTCCTGTGAGTTCCACCCGTCCGGCGCCTCGATGACCAACTGCTGGCCTGCTTCGATGCGCGGCAACCACGTTCCGCCGTCCGGCGTTTCGAACGCGTCACCGACTCTGAGCCCTTGACTCGTCTCCTCGGCGAAGTTCGTCCACGTGAACGTCATGTTCACGACGCCGGTCTCGTTCTGTACGGTCCCGTTGTAGCTGACGTTCCGTATCTCCATCGGGCGGTTCGTCGCCTCCGAGGAGAGCGCGGCGAACCGTTCGAACGTCCGCTCGTCTACCGTGGCGTTAGCCTCGCCGCGTTGGAGGTCCGCGACGAACTGCTCGAACGCCGCCGTGCTGTTGTTCCCGCTCAGCGGATAGCGCGTCACGACCGACCACTGCGCGTTGCCGTTACCTCTCACCGAGACGACGAGCTTCGTGTCCGGTGGGTCGTCGGTCTGGAAGGTCGTCGCTCCCTGGCCGTCGTCGGCTCCGACGACGGCGGCGGCCGGTGGCGCGAACCCGGCTGAGAAGACGAGGAAGGCGAGCACGAGGGCGGCGTACCGCATACAGTTTGTCAACTCTCGTGGGGATGGCAAAACGCTTTCCATCGGACGACCGACGGACGGCCGACCGCCGGACGACGCTTCGCCTCGTCCGCGGGGTGTCGTCCCGTGTACATCGGACGGCCGGTTCCGGCCGACTATCCGGCGTATCGTGTCCGCTCGCTGTCGTGTGGTGCACAGCGACCGGTTTTAGTATGATGACTGTGTACGCGGCGATGATGAGACAGTCCGCCGCGCTGATTACTGCGGTCCTCCTCCTGGTCTCGTCGGTCGGCGGCGGGGTCACCGCCGCACCGCCGCCGGGCGAATCGTCGGCCACCGACCCGTCGCCGTCGCTCTCCACCGACTCCGACGCATCGCTCCCCGAGATTCACAACGAGACGAGCGTACTGACGCTGACCGACGACGACGCCGCAACCGCGGAGTTCGGGGCCGCTTCGTCGAATCTGAGCGCCGCGCTGTCGGTCCGCGATGCGCGAGTTCGGACCGACCTCCGGACGCGAACGATGCAGCAGCGACTCGACGCCATGGAGAACGAAAACGAGCGCCGCAAAGCGGTGCTTCGCGCGTTGACCGAACTCGAAATCCGCGTCAACGACCTCCGAGCCGACGAACGGGCGGCGCTGGACGCCCACACGAGCGGCGAGATTACGACGGAGGAGCTCCTCATCCGGTTGGCGAGGGTCCACACCGAGGCGTCGCAGCTCCGACAGAACGCGACGATGCTCGAGACGACGGCCGACGACATGGAGGGGCTCAACGTCGCCGGCCGAACCGGTGCGGTTCGACTCGAACTGCAGACGATGCGAGGACCGGTCCGCGAGCGCGCCGCGGCCGCCCTCGGCGGCGCGGAGAACCCCAGTCGCATCTACGTCCAGACGACCGACGACGGCGTCGTCCTCTCGACCATCGAGGAGGGTGTCTACATCCGCGAGGTGTACGACGGGGCGCGCCGCAGTTCCGACACGAGCGGTCGCATCTCCGTCGGTGAACTCCCCGACGTGATGGAACGGGCTTACCCCACCATCATGCAGCGCGGCGAGTTCAACAGTCCGACCGGTGTTCAGGCGAGTAACATCTTCGTCGGCAAGGTGCAGTACGCCGGCGGCGACCTCACCGCCTACATCGACCGGGGCGACGACGGAAGCGTGTTCCGCGAGATACAGCGCGTTCACCTCGACGCCGTCCACACCGCGCAGTCGACCAACGGCACCCGCTCGGGGCTCGAACTGCGTGTCAACCGAACGTACGCCGGGGGGCCGCTCCGCATCGAACTGGTCGACGCAAATAGCGGTGACCCCGTTCAGGGCAACGTCAGCATCGGCCGTCCGGACAGCAACGAACAGCCCGCGTACCTCGGTCGAACGGACTCGAACGGCGTGCTCTGGACGATCACCCCCGACGACGAGTTCGTCGTCCAGTCGATCCGCGGCAACTCCTTCGTCTCCATCGAAATCGACGCTTCCGACCCGCTGAACGTCCGTGATTCGAATCAGTCCCTGAACGCACCCCCACAGTATCACACTCGGGCCTCGGACGGCGCGTAGGGACGCCTCGCCGACTTCTCACCGCGGTTCGCTCCTACTCATCTCACCTCCACTCGTACCACTCACCGCACCTCTGCTCACCCACTCACCTCCGTTCACCTACTCACCTCATCTCCGCTCGCTCTCGTATTCGCTCTCGGTGGAGGCGCATCCTTTTGACCGATGAGGGATCCACTCCGTGGCGTGTCGTCTCGCGCCCGTGCTTCGGTTCCGGCCGTCGGTGTCGTCCTCCTGCTGTTCGTGTCGGTCGGCCTCGCCGCCAGCGTCGGTGCCCTCGCCCTCGACGCCGAGACGCCGTCTAGCGGTTCGCGGGCGGTACTGTCGCTCTCGGCGAGCGAGGATACCCTCCGCTTCGTCCACCGGGGCGGCGAGACGCTCGACGTGCGACGTCTCGACCTCCGCGTCAGCGTCGACGGCACGCCGCTCGCCGAGCAACCCTCGCTCCCGTTCTTCTCCGCGACCGGCTTCCGTCCCGGCCCGGCGGGGCCGTTCAACAGCGCCGCGGAGTCACAGTGGGGCGCGGGCGAGACGGCGTCGTTCGCCGTCGCCGAAACCAACGATCCCGAACTGACCGTCGGCTCGTCGGTGACCGTCGACGTTCGGTACGACGAGCGGCCGCTCGCGACGCTCTCGGCGGTCGTTCGATGAGCGGACTGGCGGGAATCGTCGAGACGTCGTCGTCTGCGGTCGGTTTCGTCTATGGTTGGTTTCGTCTGCGACCGGCTGTTACTCCTCGGGTGCGCGGGCGACGGTGGTGATGGCGATGTCCGGGTCGTACGACGGCCCCATCAGCACGTGTTCGACGTCCTCGAAGCCCGCCTCCTCGAACATCCGGTCGGCTTCCTCCTCGTCGTAGAACAGCATGATGGAGTCGGCGACCTTCTGCATCACCGTCGTCTTCGGATAGTTCGGGCCGACGACGAGCACCTGTTGGCCGGGTTTGACGACGCGGCGGAACTCTTCGAGCGCGTCGACCGGGTTCGGCCAGTACTCGATTGAACCGGAGGACCAGACGATATCGAAGCTGTCGTCGGTGAACGGGAGGCGCTCGGCGTCGCCGCGGTAGAAGCGCACCCTGTCGCGCTTGCCGAACTTCTGGAACGCCTTCTCCATCTGGTGGACGCTCTGGTCGAGGCCGTGGACGTCGTCGGTGTGCTGGAGCAGCCCCTCGGTGCCGAAACCTGTGCCGCAGCCGACGTCGAGGACGCGGTCACCCTGTTCGATGTCGAGCAGCGCCAGCGCCTCCGCGCGCATCTCTTCGTTCCAGATGAACGGGTTGACCTGGTCGTACACCTTCGAGAGGTACTTGTAGAACAGCCGTGCCCGTCCCTTGTCCTCGAGGATACCCATTGTCGGCGCTTCGAACTCGGCAATCATAACGCTGCGGATTCTCCGGCAGCGACCGGTTCGACGTCCGGACGGTCTCTCCGTCGGGGTCGACGCCGCCGCGAAACGACGTCGACAGCGACGCGAAACTGCGCCGCCGTGTGCGACTCCCTCGGACGGGTTCCGCAAACACCTTATACGGCCGTGATGCAACTTTCCAACGATTACTGAGTATGCCGAGACCAGAGGTTCTCGAACGGATCAAGTCGGCCGAGTCCGACGCCGACGACATCATCGCGCAGGCAGAGCGTGAGCGCGAGGAACTGATCTCCGACGCCCGCGACCGTGCAGAACAGATTCGGGCCGAGGCAGAAGCGGAGGCATCCGAGATGGAGGAACGACGACTCGCGGAGGCCCGAGCGGACATCGAGGCCGAACGCGAGGAGATCATCGAGGAGGGCGAACACGCCCGCGAGGAACTCGTCTCCGAGGCGCAATCGAACGTCGAGGAGGCGGTCGAGTACACGGTAGAACGGTTCGAGGAGGCGGTGCATGCTCAGACCTGAGCAGATGAGTAAGGTCTCGGTGACCGGGTCCAAGCGGTTCATGGACGACGTCATCGAGACGGTGCACGACCTGAACCTCCTGCACGTAACCGACTACACCGACTCGTGGGAGGGGTTCTCGCGCGGCGACCCCGTCTCGGGCGCCGAACAGGCCTCGGACAAACTCGTCACGGTTCGCTCTCTGGAGAGTATCCTCGACGTCGACGACGAGGACGCCGGGCCGACCCGCACCTTCGACGACGACGAGGAAGTCGAAGCCGAACTCGCGGAGGTCCGTGCCGAGGTCAACGAACTCAACGACCGCCGCGAGGAACTCCGCGACGAACTGCGGAGCGTCCGTGAGGACATCGACGCCGTCGAACCGTTCGCGGACCTCGGCATCGACCTCGACCTGCTGTCGGGCTACGACTCGATACAGGTCGCCGTCGGCGAAGGGAACCGCGACGAGGTCGAGCGCGCGCTCGTCGACGCCGAGACGGTCGACGAGTTCGAGATCTTCGAGGGTGACGACGTGTTCGCCGTCGTCGCGTACCCCGCCGACGCCGCGGACGAGGACGCACTCGACGAGGCGCTCGTCGGCACCGACTTCACGACGTACGAAGTGCCGAAGTCGGAGTCGAGTCCCGAGGAGTACGTCGGCGAACTCCGCCATCGCGAACAGCAACTCGAATCGAGGCTGGCGACGGTCGAGGACGAACTCGAAGAGGTCAAAATCGACGCCGCGGGCTTCCTGCTCGCGGCTGAAGAGCAACTCTCCATCGAGGTCCAGAAGACCGAAGCGCCGCTCTCCTTCGCGACGACGGAGAACGCGTTCGTCGCCGAAGGGTGGATTCCGACCGAGCGCTACACGCAGTTCGCGAGCGCGCTCCGCGAGGACGTCGGTCAGCACGTCGAGGTCGAGGAGATAGAGCGCGCGAGCTTCAAGAGCGGCGGACACGAGGCGTGGATCGACCAGGTCGACAGTACGCCCGGCGAACCCGCCGCCGCCGACGGCGGCGACGAGGAGGTCCGCGCCGACGGGGGCAACAACGTCGTCATGCGGCGCGACGACCCGCCGGTCATCCAGGACAACCCCGGCGTCGCCAAGCCGTTCGAGGTGCTCGTCAACGCGGTCAGCCGACCGAAGTACAACGAGTTCGACCCGTCGGTGCTCGTCTTCCTGACGTTCCCGGCCTTTTTCGGCTTCATGATCGGCGACCTCGGCTACGGTGCCATCTACACGCTCATCGGCTACTACCTCTACACGAAGTTCGACAGCGAGGCGTTCAAGAGCATGGGCGGGATCACCATCTGGGCCGGCCTGTTCACGATGATCTTCGGCGTGCTGTACGGCGAGATCTTCGGGCTACACCTCATCTCGACGCACTTCTGGGAGGGCGCGCTCGGGATGGGTCACGCGCCGCTGTTGAAGGGGCTGTCGCCCTCTCAGCTCGGCTGGGCGACGGGCTGGCTCGTCGTGAGCGTGCTCGTCGGCATCTTCCACCTGAACCTCGGGTGGATTCTCGACTTCGTCGAGGTCAACGAGCACCACGACTTCAAGCACGCCCTCTACGAGAGCGGCTCGTGGTTGTTGATGCTCAACGGGCTGTGGGTGTTCGTCTTCAGCGACATCCTGAAGGGCACCGCGCCGGAGTTCGTCTTCCAGACGTTCTCGGTGAACGGCGTCATTCCCCTCGGCTTCAACGGCTTCCCGGCCGTCGTCGGCTGGCTCGGTCTCGGCGCGTTCTTCGTCGGCGTCGTCCTCCTCGCGCTGGGCGAACCGATCGAGATCGTCGAGTCGCTGAACGTGCTCGTCAACGTGCTCTCGTACACGCGGATCGCCGCGGTGCTGCTCGCGAAGGCGGGGATGGCGTTCGTCGTCAATCTCCTGTTCTTCGGCGCGTACGAGCACGACGGCGAGTTCCACTTCATGCTCAGCTACGGACCGGAGTACGTCACCAGCGAGTACGGGGCCGAAGCGATCATGTACCCCGGCCTCGTCCACGGCGGGGCCGCGCTCGTCCTCGTCGGCCTCGTCGTGCTCGTGCTCGGCCACCTGCTCGTGCTCGCGCTCGGCGTGACGAGCGCCGGCCTGCAGGCAGTCCGTCTCGAGTACGTCGAGTTCTTCGGCAAGTTCTACGAGGGCGGCGGCAGGGAGTACGAACCGTTCGGGTACGAACGCCGGTACACCACCGAGGACTGACGCGGGAGACGCCCCGTTCTCGTTTCTTTTCGTCTCTCGCCGGGCCGTGAGCTTGGTACACAATGGCATTCAGAAGCGCCGATAACGGCCCGTTTCGCCACCGCTGACGGACTTCTTTGGGAAGCTTTATGACTGCTGTGCGGTCAAATACGAACTGTTCGGAGACGACCAAAAGCAGTGCCACACGGTACTGACGACTCATCCACTATGTTCGAAACCCTACCCGAACTCGCAAACGTTGCATTGCAAGCAGACGGAACCACCAGCGGCCCCGCCATCGAGCCGTCCGCGGCAGCGGCGCTCGCCGTCGGTCTCGCCGCGTTCGGCGCGGGCTACGCCGAACGCGGTATCGGTGCCGCGGCGGTCGGCGCTATCGCCGAGGACGAGAGCCTCTTCGTGCAGGGCCTGATTCTGACAGTCCTCCCGGAGACGCTCGTCATTCTCGCGCTCGTCGTCATCTTCCTGGTCTAAACCACCCCTCTCTCTTTCCACCATGAGTTTGGATACTGTCGCTGAGGACATTCGGGACGAGGCCCGCGCACGTGCGGAGGACCTCCGCGAGGAGGGCCAAGCACGCGCCGACGAAATCGTCGCCGAAGCCGAGGCCGACGCAGAGGAACTGCTCGAAGAGCGCGAACGCGCCGTCGAGCGAAAGATCGCGCAGGAGCGCGAACAGGCGCTGTCGAGCGCGAAACTGCAGGCGAAACAGCAGCGCCTCGAAGCCCGCCGCGATGTGCTCGAAGACGTGTACGAGCGGGTCGAGGCGGAACTCGCCGACCTTTCCGGTGACGGCCGCGAGGAACTCACCCACGAGTTGCTCGACGCGGCCTCGACGGAGTTCGAAGACGAAAACGAAGTGTACGTGTACGGACGTGCCGACGACGAGGCGCTCATCACGAAGATCCTCGCCGACTACGACGGCTACGAGTTCGCGGGCGACCGCGACTGTCTCGGTGGCGTCTACGTCGAAGGTAAAAACTCCCGCGTTCGGGTGAACAACACGTTCGACTCCGTCCTCGACTCCGTCTGGGAGGACAACTTGAAGGACGTGAGCGCCCGACTGTTCGACCAATGAGCGCAACCGGCAGCTCGAATCCGGAGTACGTCAACGCCCGCGTCCGTTCGCGACGCGGCGCACTGTTCGACGACGAGGACTACCGAAAATTCGTCCGGATGGGCCCCGCCGAGATCGCTCGCTTCATGGAGGAGTCGACGTACGAAGAAGAGATCAATGCCCTCGGCGCCCGGTTCTCGGGCGTCGACCTGATCGAGTTCGCGCTGAACCGCAACCTCGCCAAGCAGTTCAACGACATCCTCGACTGGGCCAACGGGCGGCTGTACGACCTCATCGCACGCTACCTCCGGAAGTTCGACGCGTGGAACGTGAAGACCGCCATCCGCGGCATCTACGCCGACACGCCGCGCGAGGTGGTCGAGACCGACCTCATCCGCGCCGGCGAGTTCGACGACCGTCGGACGGAGCGACTGCTCGAAGCGACGACCATCGAAGAAGTGATCGACTCCCTCGACGGAACGATCTACGGACGACCGCTCCGGGAGGCGTACGACGACTACGAAGAGTCGGGCGTACTGGTCCCGCTGGAGAACGCGGTCGACCGCGCGTTCTACGAGAACCTGCTCGACGGACTCGTCGTCGACGAGGCGACCGAGCAGTACCGCGAGTTCCTGTACGCCGAGATCGACTTCCGCAACGCGCGGAACGCGCTCCGACTCGCTCGAAGCGGGGCGGACATCGACCCATCGGAGTACTACATCCCCGGCGGACGGCTGTTCAGTGCCGCCGAACTGTCGCAGTTGGCACAGAGCCCCGACGAGTTGGTGACGCGGATTCGAGACAGCGTCTACGGCGACCGACTCTCGTCGGCGCTCGACGAACTCGAACAGGCGGACAGCCTCATCGGCTTCGAGCGCGCGCTCGAAGCGGCGCTGTTGGAGTACTCGGGGAGTCTCGGTCACGTGTTCCCGCTGTCGGTGTCTCCGGTCATCTCGTACATCCTCGCCAAGGAGCGGGAAGTCGAGAACATCCGGGCCATCGCCCGCGGACGCGAGGCCGGTCTCACGGAAGACGAAATCGAAGCGGAACTGGTGATACTATGAGTCAGGAAATCGCCGTCATCGGCAGCCCCGACTTCACCACCGGCTTCCGCCTCGCGGGCGTTCGGAAGTTCCAGAACGTCCCCGAGGAGGAGAAGGGCGAGCGCCTCGACGCCGCCGTCGAGGAGACGCTCGCCGACGACGACGTCGGCATCGTCGTGATGCACGACGAGGACCTCGACCACCTGTCGCGCAACGTGCGGCAGTCCGTCGAGCAGAGCATCGAACCGACGCTCGTCACGCTCGGTGCGGGCGGCGCCGGCGGCGGCGGCCTGCGCGAGCAGATCAAACGAGCGATCGGCATCGACCTAATGGAGGACGAGAACCAATGAGCCAAGCAACACAAGAGACCGTCCGAGAGGACGGCCGAATTCAGAGCGTGAGCGGTCCGGTCGTAGTCGCCGTCGACCTCGACGCCCGGATGAACGACGTCGTGTACGTCGGTCAGGAAGGGCTGATGGGCGAAGTCATCGAGATCGAAGGCGACACCACGACCATCCAAGTGTACGAGGAGACCTCGGGCGTCAGTCCCGGCGAACCCGTCGAGAACACGGGCGAGCCGCTGACCGTCGACCTCGGTCCCGGCCTGTTGAACACCATCTACGACGGTGTCCAGCGACCGCTCGACGTGCTCGAAGAGAAGATGAACAGCGCCTTCCTCGACCGCGGTGTCGACGCGCCCGGTATCGAGATGGACAAACAGTGGGAGTTCGTACCCGAAGTCTCCGAGGGCGACGAGGTCGCCCCCGGCGACGTCGTCGGGACCGTCGAGGAGACGGTCACTATCGACCACAAGGTGCTCGTCCCGCCGAACTTCGAGGGTGGCGAAGTCGCCGCCGTCGAATCCGGTTCGTTCACCGTCGAGGAGACGGTCGTCGAACTCGACAACGGCGAAGAGATCACGATGCACCAGGAGTGGCCGGTGCGCGAGGCGCGCCCGTCGTCGGAGAAGAAAACGCCGCGGACGCCGCTCATCTCCGGGCAGCGCATCCTCGACGGCCTCTTCCCCATCGCGAAAGGCGGGACGGCCGCCATTCCCGGTCCGTTCGGCTCCGGGAAGACGGTCACCCAGCACCAACTCGCGAAGTACGCCGACGCCGACATCATCGTCTACGTCGGCTGCGGCGAGCGCGGCAACGAGATGACCGAGGTCATCGAGGACTTCCCCGAACTGGAGGACCCGACGACCGGCAACCCGCTGATGGCCCGGACGTCGCTCATCGCGAACACCTCGAACATGCCCGTCGCCGCGCGCGAGTCGTGCATCTACACGGGAATCACCATCGCGGAGTACTACCGCGACATGGGCTACGACGTCGCGCTGATGGCTGACTCCACCTCGCGGTGGGCCGAGGCCATGCGCGAGATCTCCTCGCGACTGGAGGAGATGCCCGGCGAGGAGGGCTACCCCGCCTACCTCGCCGCGCGCCTCAGCGAGTTCTACGAGCGCGCCGGCTACTTCGAGAACATCAACGGGACCGAGGGCTCCGTCTCGGCTATCGGCGCGGTGTCGCCGCCGGGCGGCGACTTCTCCGAGCCGGTCACCCAGAACACGCTGCGTATCGTCAAGACGTTCTGGGCGCTCGACGCAGACCTCGCCGAACGACGGCACTTCCCGGCGATCAACTGGAGCGAGTCGTACTCGCTGTACAAGAACCAGCTCGACCCGTGGTTCGTCGAGAACGTCGCCGACGACTGGCCCGAGGAGCGCCAGTGGGGCGTCGACGTGCTCGACGAAGAGAGCGAACTGCAGGAGATCGTCCAACTGGTCGGTAAGGACGCGCTGCCGGAGGACCAGCAGTTGACGCTCGACGTCGCACGCTACCTGCGTGAGGCGTACCTCCAGCAGAACGCGTTCCACCCGACGGACACCTACTGTCCGCCGAAGAAGACGTACCTGCTCCTGACGGCTATACACCACTACCACGACGAGGCGTTCAAGGCCCTGGAGGCCGGCGTTCCCGTCGAGGAGATCACGGATACCGAGGCCGCGCCGCGCATCAACCGCGTCGGCGTCCAGGAGAACTACGAGGAGTACATCGCCGAACTCAAAGAGGACCTTACGGCGGAACTCCGGGAGCTCTACTAATGAAAGAGTACCAAACCATCACCGAGATTAGTGGCCCGCTGGTGTACGCAGAGGTCGACGAACCCGTCGGCTACGACGAGATCGTCGAGATCGAGACGCCGAACGGCGAGACGAAGCGCGGCCAGATTCTCGAATCCTCGGAGGGCATCGTCGCCATCCAGGTGTTCGAGGGCACCACCGGTATCGACAGGAACGCGTCCGTCCGATTCCTCGGCGAGACGCTGAAGATGCCCGTCACCGAGGACCTCCTCGGGCGGGTGCTCGACGGCTCCGGCCAGCCCATCGACGGCGGTCCGGAGATCGTCCCCGACGACCGACACGACATCGTCGGCGAGGCCATCAACCCGTTCTCGCGGGAGTACCCCGAGGAGTTCATCCAGTCGGGCGTCTCCGCCATCGACGGGATGAACACGCTCGTCCGCGGGCAGAAGCTGCCCATCTTCTCGGCGTCCGGCCTGCCGCACAACGACCTCGCGCTCCAGATCGCCCGTCAGGCGACGGTGCCCGAGGAGGCCGCCGAAGAGGGCGAAGAGGCCAGCGAGTTCGCCGTTATCTTCGGCGCGATGGGTATCACCGCCGAGGAGGCCAACGAGTTCATGGAGGACTTCGAGCGCACCGGCGCGCTGGAGCGCTCGGTGGTCTTCATGAACCTCGCGGACGACCCCGCAGTCGAGCGGACGGTCACGCCGCGGATGGCGCTGACGACCGCCGAGTACCTCGCCTTCGAGAAGGACTACCACGTGCTGGTCATCCTCACGGACATGACAAACTACTGCGAGGCGCTGCGCGAAATCGGCGCGGCGCGCGAAGAGGTGCCGGGCCGACGCGGCTACCCCGGCTACATGTACACCGACCTGGCGCAGCTGTACGAGCGCGCGGGTCGTATCGAGGGCCGCGATGGTTCCGTCACGCAGATTCCCATCCTCACGATGCCGGGTGACGACGACACCCACCCGATTCCGGACCTGACCGGCTACATCACCGAGGGCCAGATCTACATCGACCGGAACCTCAACTCCCAAGGTATCGAACCGCCGATCAACCCGTTGCCCAGCCTCTCACGGCTGATGGACGACGGTATCGGCGAGGGGCTCACCCGCGAGGATCACGGTGACGTCTCCGACCAGATGTTCGCCGCCTACGCCGAGGGAGAGGACCTCCGCGACCTGGTGAACATCGTCGGCCGCGAGGCGCTCTCCGAGCGCGACAACCAGTATCTCGACTTCGCGGACCGCTTCGAGGAGGAGTTCCTCGACCAGGGCTTCGACACCAACCGAACCATTGAGGAGACGCTCGACATCGGCTGGGACCTGCTGTCGATGTTCCCGAAGACGGAACTGAACCGCATCGACGAGGAGCTCATCGAGAAGTACTACCGCGAGGACGTCGGCGAGGCCGAAGCCGAAGAAGTCGCCGCGGACTAATCTCGGCACCTCTTCTCTTCGTTTATCCACCCCGATAGCGACGGCGCTCTCTCCTGCGTGACTCCGACAGCGACGGCAAAAACAGAAAAAGGTTAACCGCCTCCATCCGCAAGCTTCCGACAACAGATGGCCGAAGACGTCAAACCGACCCGGAAGAACCTCATGGAGATCGAGGACCGCATCGAGCTCTCCGAGCGGGGTCACGACACGCTCGAACAGAAACGCGACGGCCTCATCATGGAGTTCATGGACATCCTCGACCAGGCGCAGGACGTGCGGTCGGGCCTGTCCGACGACTACGAGCGCGCCCAGCACAAGATCAACATGGCGCGCGCGATGGAGGGAGACGTCGCCGTCCGCGGCGCGGCCGCGGCGCTCAAAGAGCACCCCGAGATCACGACGCAGTCGAAGAACATCATGGGCGTCGTCGTCCCCCAGATCGAGTCCAGTCGGGTGAGAAAGAGCCTCGACCAGCGCGGCTACGGCCTGCTCGGCTCCTCGGCGCGAATCGACGAGGCCGCCGACGCCTACGAGGAACTGCTCGAATCCATCATCCTCGCCGCGGAGGTCGAGACGGCGATGAAGAAGATGCTCCACGAGATCGAGACGACGAAGCGCCGCGTCAACGCACTGGAGTTCAAAGTGCTCCCGGACCTCTACGACGGCCAGGAGTACATCGAGCAGAAACTCGAAGAACAGGAGCGCGAGGAGATCTTCCGCATGAAGAAGATCAAGGCCAAGAAGGAAGAAGAGGAGAAGGAGGCCAAAGAGGAGGCCGACAAGGCCGCCGCGAAGGAACCCGGCACCGTCACGGCCGACTGAGCGTCGAAGCCACCTCGATCCGTTTTTTCTCTCTTTTTCTTCTCACCGTCTCCACCAGCGAAGCGTCCGTTCGGCGGTCTCCGAAAATCACACGACAGCGACACGTCGACCGACGGGCCGCTGGCTTTTCGGGGGTTCGCCCCCTTCGTTCGTGCATGGTCTGTTCGAGTTGCGAGTCGCCCACAGTCTCGTTCGCCGTCCCCGAGGACCTCCGCGAGTACGCGCCCGGCCGCAGCGACGCCGCCGAACTCTGTACCGTCTGTCTCCGTACGCAACCGAGCGACGCGGCCGCCGACTCGGCCACTCCCGTCGACGACGCCGACTTCTCGCACGTGCTCGACTCGTTCCCCGACGGGCGCGCGGGCGTCGCGTTCGCACTCTTGCTCGGCAAACTCGACTCGCTGGCGCTCGAACGCAGCCCTATCGAGGCGCTGTACGACGAGACCGAGCGCGCGGGCGGCGACCCGATGCTGACGCTCGACCGAATCGCCGCTGCGGGGTCGGTGCAACCGCACTTCGACGTCGACCGGCGTCGCCCGCAGTTGGCGCAGTTCGTCGACTGACCGGGTTCTGTCTCTCGACCGGTTTAACCGAACCGCGCGGCGAGTTCTTCCCGGAGGTCGTCGAGCGTCATCCCTTTCATCGAGAGGAGGACCAGAAGGTGGTAGACGAAGTCGGCGCTCTCGTGGGCCAACTCCTCGGTGTCGTCGTCTTTGGCCGCGAGGACGATCTCGGTGGACTCCTCGCCCAACTTTTCGAGGACCGCATTTTCGCCCTTCTCGTGGGTGAAAAGCGACGTCGTGTAGGAGCCTTCGGGCAGTTCCTCTTTGCGCTGTTCGACGAGTTCGAAGAGGTCGTCGAGGATGTCGTCGGCGTCGGTCGTCTCCGCCGCGTCCGACCCCGAGTTCGTATCGCTCATATCCGGTCGGACGCGCGCCGACGGTGAAAAGCGTGCGTTTCGGGGCGATGCTCGCGCTTTGCTCGTCTCACCGCGACGCCGCGGCCTGCTCGAAGAACGCCAGCCGATGAAGCCGCACGTCTTCGGTTAGCTCCGGGTGGAACGATGTCGCGACGACCGGGCCCTGCGTGACCGCGACGGGCGTGTCGTCCCAGCGCGCGAGCACCGACACGCCGTCGCCCACCTCGTCGATGAGCGGCGCGCGGATGAATACTGCAGGGAAGGGGTCGGAGAGACCGTCGATGTCGAGCGGAGCCTCGAAACTGTCCTTCTGGCGGCCGAACGCGTTGCGGTCGACGGTCACGTCCAAGATGTCGAGGTTGTGGACGCGCTCGTCCTTCGCGTCGCGCGCGGCGACGATGAGGCCCGCGCAGGTGGCGAGAACGGGTTTCCCGGCGGCGACGTGGGCGCGAATCTCCTCGTCGATGCCTTCGCGTTCGAGGAGGCGGGAGATGGTCGTCGACTCCCCGCCCGGCATGAGAAGCACGTCGCAGTCGGAAACGAGACCCGAGTGGCGGATTTCGACGAGTTCCGCCTCTTCGCCGTGGGCGCGGGCGGCGCGTTCGACGGCGCGGGCGTGTTCGGACACGTCGCCCTGAACGGCGACGACGCCTGCGGTGAGCATACGCTCCGATTAGGGGGTGTCGCGGAAAAAGAACGCGTTGTTGCGGCGGTTGCGCGGCGGCTACGCCACGAGGTTCAATACGAGGACGCCGATGCCGAACAGCAGGCCGAACGCGACCACCGTCTTGGGGTTCATCCGGATGGCGTTTCGGTCCTCGGCGTCGAAGTAGCGGACGAGCCCCGCACTCGACATCAGGCCGCCGCTGTTGTCTCCCTTGCTCATAAGGCCACCTCTGTCAGTCGTCCGCCTAAACGTTTCGACTCGCGCGCCGACGGGTCGCGGGCCGGATACGAGGCTCCGCTGCGCTCGGGTGCGGCCGCCGAACAGGTGAGAAACTCTTATGCGCGCCGATAGGTAACCCCGTGTCGGGAAACCATGACTGTTCGACTCAAGGACTTCTACGCCGATTGGTGCGGCCCGTGCAAGACGCAGGACCCGATTCTCGAAGAACTGGAGGCCGACTACGGCGACGTCGACTTCGAGAAGGTGAACGTCGACGAGGAGCAGGACGTCGCCAACCAGTATCAGGTCCGTTCGCTCCCGACGCTCGTCGTCGAGAACGACGACGGCGTCGTCGACCGGTTCGTCGGCGTCACCCAGCGCGAGGACATCGAGGCGGCGCTGCAGGAAGCGGGCGCCTAGAGCGCGGAACTCGCCCGAATTTTCGGACCGGAGTCGTCGAGATGGCGAGCGAGAGCCGTCGGTACGCCCGCACCGTTCTCGCAAGCGTTATACGACTCGCACCGGAAGCAGGTTGCATGCCTAGCTTCGAGCACGCCGTCAATCGGACGCTGGAAAAACAGATCTGTATGCGATGCAACGCCCGCAATCCGAAGCGCAGCGACTTCTGCCGCAAGTGCGGCTACAAGCACCTTCGCCCGAAGTCGAAGGAACCGCGCAACGCCTGAGTTCTCAGGTCTCTCTTCTGTACAAGAGAACGAGTACGCCGACGAGTGCCAACTGCGCCGCCTTGTCGACGACGGCGACCGGACTGAACAGGTTTCCGGCGTTGAGCGCGACGTAGGCGACGATTTGCACGACCGCGAAGCCGATGCCGGCGAGATACAGCGGTCGGCGTCGGACGCCGCGAATCAGGAGTGCGACGCCGCCGACGTAGCCGACGCCGGCGAGCACGAACAGGACGCCGAGCGTACTCGTGAGGTTCGCAACCCCGAGGACGAGGTGGATGCCGCCCGTAACCGCGGCCAGTACAATACCGACGTAGTGCAATCTGTTCAGCGTCGCCGTATCGACGCGGCGAGCGGTCGTCGCAGCCATACCGGTATATATGGTTCGCTGACGGGATAACTCCCTGCACCGTCGTTTCGACCGTCCGCGCGCCTCGGGGTCTCCGACCTCGTCGCCTCGTTCTCTCGCGCTGTCTCGCTCGCCTGGGCCGCGTTACTGCTCAGGGTACTTCGGTTCGCGTCGCTCGGCCCGTTCGAGCGCGCGCTCGACGACATCGCGGACGCTGTCGCCGTCTTCTTCGCCCTCCTCGGCCTCGAACACGTCGCCGTGACCGGCGTACATCCCCGTCACGGTGTCGGGGAGATGCTCTAAGAGGTCGTGGAGGCTCTCGATGAGTCGCTCGCGGGACTGCCCGGCCATGTCGGTGCGGCCGAAACTGCCGTCGTCGAACGCGCCGTCGTTGTAGACGACGACGTCGCCGCTGTACAGTTTCGTGTCGGTGACGAACGAGACGTGGTCGGCGGCGTGGCCCGGCGTGTAGACGACTTCCGCCATCTCGTCGCCGATGGGGACCGTCTCGTCGGGTTCGAACGCGTGTGTCCGCCGCGGATGGTCACCGTGGGCGTAGAGGTCGGCGTCGAACGCGTCGAGGACGGCGTCGAGTTCGCCGATGTGGTCGGTGTGCTGGTGGGTGAGCACGACGGCCTCGAGTTCGTCGGTGTGTTCGCGAATCGCGTCGACGACGCCCGGCATCGTCCCCACGTCGACGAGCGTCGGGTGCTCGCCGAGGACGAGATACGCGTTACAGGTGAACTCCTCGGCGTCTGCGGTGACGCATATCGGTTCCATACGGGCACCTCGGTTCGGACGGTGAAAACAGCGGTGGATGCGGCGTGATTGTCATTGTGTCTCAAGGGTTCCGAGAGTTTTTTCCGTGTGAATCGGCAACGTTTACGTGCATGGGCTTTGGGAGCTACGACGAATCCGAACAGGAGAACCAGGAGTACAGCACCGACTTCGACGAAGAGGACGGCGTTGCGACCAGCGAAAACAACCACAAGGGGAGCGTGGAGTTCGAAATCGGTGCGTCGAACGAGGAACTTCTGAGCACGCTGAAAGACATCAAGAGCGAGTGAAGTCCGGGGCGCGAGCGCTCGGACTCGCGTTCTCCGACAGCGACGACGAGAGCGTTCTCGGTGGCGTCGTCGTCCGCGCCGACGGCGTCGTCGACGGAGTCGCGTTCGAGACCTGTACCGTCGGCGGAACGGACGCGACGGTCGCCGTCACGTCGCTTTACGACTCGCTCGGCCGCGAGGACGTCCGCGCCCTCGTCGTCGCGGGCATCGCGCCAGCGTGGTTCAACCTGGTCGACCTCCGGACGGTCCACGCCGCCGTCGACCGTCCGGTGCTGTCGGTCTCGTTCGAGCGGAGTCCCGGACTGGACGACGCTCTTTGCGCTCATTTTTCGGGTGAGGAACTCGCGGAGCGTCGACGAATCTACCGCGCACAGCCGCCGCGCCGCCGGATCGTCGTCAGCGACGAGACGCTGTTCGTCAGAGCCGTCGGCTGCGACGACGACGAGGCCGCGGCGATCGTCCGCGCACTCACCCTCGACGGCGGGCGACCCGAACCGGTTCGGGTCGCGCGCCTCGCCGCTCGCGGGGCGTGTCGGTGGGCCGCCGGTCGCTCGGTGACTGGTGACGCAGGCGACGGAGTGACCGACGAAACGACCGATAGTTAAGACGCTGCCGTCCGGGGGTACCGTATGGACGAGATGGACGGGCTCTGTGTCCGCGGCTGCACGCGCTGCCCGGCGCTGGTCGAATCTCGGAGTCAGATCGTCAACGGCACCGGTCCGGACGACGCCGACCTCGTGTTTCTCGGTGAGGCACCCGGCGCGAACGAGGATTCGGAGGGTGAGCCGTTCGTCGGACGGTCGGGGAGTGTGCTCGACAGCGCCCTCCGCGACGTGGGTCTCGCGCGCGCGGACGTTCGGATTACGAACTGCATCCGGTGTCGCCCGGCGGAGAACCGCGACCCCACGAAGGAGGAACTCGCGAACTGCCGTGGGTATCTGGAGACCGAACTGGAGCGCGTCGACCCCGAACTCGTCGTCACGCTCGGGAAAGTACCCTCGCAACACCTCTTGAACCGCTCGGTCGCCGTCACGAAGGAGGCCGGAACCGTCGAGGACGTTCGAATCGGCGAGCGGTCGTTCCGGGTGCTCATCTCGCTGCATCCGGCGGCAACGCTCTACGACCGGAGCCAGGAGGAGACGTTCGCGGAGGTCATCGCCAGCGCCGCCGACGTCGCGGGCGTCGGTGACAGCGGGAGCGGTCAGTCGAACTTCGGTGACTTCTAAAGAAAACAGCGAGCGTTCTACGGGTCACCCGAGCCGTGGTCGTTCACGCGGCTGTGGCTGTCCCAGAAACATAATCTAATTGGGATTTCAAACTCACTAATATATAGGCGACATAGAAACTTCTAAATGTAGATAGTCGAAGGAGTTATCCATGTCCGACAAGTTCGGCTGGGCATCGAATCGACGTACGTTTCTGAAAGCGACTGGCGCGGCCGGTATCGCGGGTCTCGCGGGCTGCACCGAGGGTAGCTCCGACGGCGGCGGCAACGACTCGGGGTCGAACGGGTCGACTGCGGGCGACGCGGACTCGGAGACGACCGTCCGGTTCCTCCTGAATCCGGCGGAAGCCGACGTCGAAATCACCGAGCAGTACCAGCCGATGTTCGAGTACCTCGAATCCGAGGCGTCGGTCACGATCGAACCGTCGCGCGCGGAGAGCTACACGGCGACGCTGCAGGCGATCCGCAACGACCAGGGCGAGATCGCCGACACCTCCCCCTCGGCTGCCATCGCCGGCGAGGACGTCGCCGACGTCATCGGTATCCGCGTCGCCTACGGCGCGGCGCAGTACTTCTCAGTCATCACGACGACGCCCGACAGCGGCATCGAGCAGCTCTCGGACCTCCAGGGCGAGCAGATCTACATGGGAGACCTCCTCTCTGTGAGCGGGACGCTCGTTCCGCTGACGCTCCTGCAGGACGCCGGACTCGACATCGGCGACGCCCCCGACGGCGAGGCGGCGGACTTCAGCGCGGACTACTCCGACCACACGACGGCGAAAGAACAGATGATCGCCCGCGACGACGTCGCCGCGGCGACGACCGGGGCGTTCTCGGCGGCCCCGCACGTGCCGAAAGCGCAGTTCGACGAGATGTCCGAGGAGTTCGTCGAGATCTCCGCGGAGTACGAGAACGCCGGCACCGAGGACCCCGAGCTTCGCCTGCTCGCCGTCTCCGACCCGCTGCCGCGCGCGCCGCTCGTCTCGCGCAGTAACTGGGACGACCCCGTCCGCGAGGACGTCGAGGAGGCCATTCTGAACGTCACCGAGGACGATCTCAGCCACGGCGACGACTACGACGGCGAACCGCTGTGGTTCACCGGCGTCGAGGAGGGGAGCATCGACGACTACGAACCGATCGGACAGGTGCTCGACGAACTCGACCTCGAGTTCGAAGACCTTTCGTAGACTGACTATCGACTGTTTTTGACCAGCAAAATGAGCAACATTTCCGTAGAGGGGGTCACGAAGGAGTTCGGCGACACGGTCGCCTTACGAGACGTCAGCTTCACCGTTCCGGACGGGGAGTTCGTCATCGTGTTGGGCGTCTCCGGCTCCGGCAAGTCGACGCTACTTCGGTGTATGAACGGACTCACCAGTCCGACCGACGGCGAGATACGAGTCGACGGGACGCCGGTCGACAGCCCTCGCAAAGACATCGCGATGATCTTCCAACAGCACAACATCATCGGCCAGATGAGCGCCTACTCGAACGCGCTCACCGGTTCGCTGAGCCGGACTGACTTCCTCCGGAGCGTCTTCCAACTGCAGAGCGACGAGGAGAAACACCGCGCGCTGGAGGCGCTCGACACCGTCGGACTGCTCGGCGAATCCCAGAAGCGGGCGCGACAGATGAGTGGCGGCCAGCAACAGCGCGTCGGTATCGCCCGCGCGCTCGTCCAGCAGCCGAACATCCTGCTCGCGGACGAGCCGGTCGCCAGTCTCGACCCCGGTAGCTCCCAGCAGGTGATGCGGTATCTGCGTCAGGCCGCCGCGGAACGCGGTCTGACGACCGTCATCAGCCTCCATCAGGTGAACCTCGCCCGGAAGTTCGGCGAGCGGTTCATCGGACTCCGCGACGGCGAACTCGTCTTCGACGGCTATCGCGACGAGTTCACGATGGACGTCATCGACCGCATCTACGGCGACATCGACACCGAAGGGATGTTCGAAGCCGACAGCGACGGAGACGCCGACGAACAGGTGGTGTCGGAATGAGCACCGACACGAGTTCCGAGACGAAGACGAACACGGAGAGAGACCCGCGTATCGAAGAACAGTTCGACGAGATTCGACGAAGTCGCCGCATCCGGTGGTTGCTCATCGCCGTCGGCGTCGGCGTCGTCCTGTTCTTCTTCTACAACGCGCTGTACGCCGTCGAACTGTTCCAGGCGGAGCTGGGGCGCTACTTCCCGAACTTCCTCAACGCGCTCACCGACTACTTCCCGTTCCTCGACTTCTCGGCGTTCCCCTTCGTCGACCCAAGCGGATTCGGCCAGTACTGGGCGTTCATCGAGGAACGCAACCTCATCTTCGACCCCGACGCGAGCCTCACCGACCCCTCGACCGGCGGTCCGCTCGCCATGTTCGGCGAGGCCGGCATCACGCTCGCGATGGGCTTTGCGGGCACGCTCATCGGCTTCCCGCTCGCGCTCCTGTTCGGCATCCTCGGCTCCGAGCGCGTGCTCCCGTTCCCGCTGAACTTCGTGTTCCGCGGGATCATGTCGTCGATTCGCGCTATCCCGGCGCTGGTGTGGGCGCTCATCTACGTTCCCCTCGGCGGCCTCGGTCCGGCGACGGCGACGCTCGCCATCGCCACCGACACCATCGGTAACCTCGGTCGTCTCTACACCGACGAACTCGAAGAGGTCGAGGACGGCCCCATCGAGGCGATGCGCACGACGGGCGCGAACGGCCCGCAGACCATCACCTTCGGGATGCTGAGTCAGGTGACGACGCCCTTTATCGCGTGGACGCTGTACATCTTCGAGATCAACGTCCGCATCGCCGTCACGCTCGGCATCATCGGCGGTGGCGGGCTCGGTCGGGTGCTGTCGGTCCAGCAGGGACTGCTGGACTTCACGAACATGATGGCGACCATCCTCGTCATCATCGTGCTCATCATCAGCGTCGAGATGTTCAGCCAGCGGGTTCGCTCGCGGCTCCGCGCCGACGAGACCCCCGACGGCTTCCTCACGCTGCTTCTGGGCTTCCCGCGTCGGATGGCCGAGTCGTTGACGAAGTAGCCGTTCTGGCTTCCGCTGTTCTCTCTTGTTGCACCGCGGGCCGATTCGGCCACGTTCGCCCGGACGGAAACACACTTGGACGCTGACCCGCCTACCTTCGAGCATGAGTACGACATCTCCGACTCCGCCCGAGGAGACGCTGGCCGCCGTCGTCGTGGTCGACTACGGCGTCGGCAACCTCCGAAGCGCGGTCCGCGGCCTCGAACGCGCGGGCGCGAACGTGACCGTCTCCGACGACCCGGAGACGTTCGCCGACGCCGACGGCATCGTCCTCCCCGGCGTAGGTGCGTTCCGCGAGGGGATGGAGAACGCAGACCCATACAGGCAAGCGCTCGAAGCGGCCAACGAACGCGGCCAACCCATCTTCGGCATCTGTCTCGGCATGCAGATGCTTCTGACGACGAGCGAGGAGGCCGAACACGCGGGCGAAGGCGACGTGGAGGGCCTCGGCTTCGTTCCCGGGACGAACGTCCGCTTCTCGCAGGGCCAGAAAGTGCCGCACATGGGCTGGAACGAACTCTCCGTTGAGCGTGACCACCCGCTCGTCGAGGGAGTCGACGGCGAACACGCCTACTTCGTCCACTCCTACTACGCCGTTCCCGAGGACGACGACGCCGTCGTCGCCACCACCGACTACGGCGTGGAGTTCCCGGCCGTCGTCGCCAACGAAGCGGGCAACGTCTTCGGCACGCAGTTTCACCCCGAGAAGAGCGGCGAGACGGGGCTGCGGATTCTTCGTAATTTCGTCGAGTTCTGCGCTAGTCGGTGATTTTTCTCCAGGTTACCTAGCCAGCGGCTCTACTTCTAGCGAACCAGTCGCGAACGCCTCGAAAACCTTCGCACGCTCGACTCCCGCGACTCGCTGTCGTTCGAAAGAGCGCTTCGCGCTCTTTCGTGATCGGGCGAACCCGGAGCGTTCGCAGACCTCGCGAATCTCCGATTCGCTCAGTAACGAGAGAGCGAAGCTCTCTCGAACCACGGTCCTCGGGCTCCGGAAGAGCGAAGCTCTTCCGTGCTCCCGTTCGCTGCGCTCCCGGGAACTCCGTCCTGCGGTCTTACTTCGTTGGGGTTCGTCGAGCGCACGGCCCCTTTCAATCCCACCCACGCCGGTAGTTTACCCGGCGTCGAGGCGAGTATCGATTGGTCTCGTCGCCACATCTGTCACACCCGACGCGTTTTTCCCCCGTTCCCGACAACAACGCGGCAATGCAGGCAGTCACCCTCGGACCCGCGGGGACGTACTCGCACCGCGCCGCCAGCGCCGTCGCCGACGACGTGGAGTTCCGCGAGTCGGTCGCGAGCATCGTCGACGCCGTCGCCGACGGCGAGTTCCGCCGCGGCGTCGTCCCCATCGAGAACAGCATCGAAGGTAGCGTCACCGAGAGCCTCGACGCGCTCGCCGAGCGCGAGGTGAGCGTCGTCGGCGAACTCATCACGCCGATCCGTCACGCGCTCGTCGCGCAGGGCGATTCCTTCGACGTGGTCGCCAGCCACTCGCAGGCGCTCGCGCAGTGCCGCGGCTACCTCGAAGCGAACTATCCGGACGTGTCGCTGGAGGCGGTCGCGAGCACCGCCCGCGGCGTCGAGCGCGCCCGCGAGGACCCCCGCGTCGCCGGTATCGCCCACCCCGAGACGGCCGGGGCGGACCTCCGCGTGCTCGCCGAGGACATTCAGGACCGTTCCTCGAACGCGACGCGCTTTCTGGTCGTCGCGCCCGCCGAGGAGCGCTCGGAGGCCGGTGGCAAGACGTCGCTCGTCGTCTATCCGAACGCCAACTACCCCGGACTGCTGCTCGAACTGCTCGAAGCGTTCGCCGAGCGAGACATCAACCTCTCGCGCATCGAGTCGCGGCCGAGCGGCAATCGCTTGGGCGACTACCTGTTCCACATCGACTTCGAGGCCGGACTGTACGAGGAGCGCGCGAAGGAAGCGGTCGCCGACGTCGAGGAGATTGCGAAGAAGGGGTGGGTCCGTCGTCTCGGGTCGTACGACACGCGCCACGTCCTGTACTGACGCACCACGTCCGATACTGACCCCTCGCAGCGATGGCCTGCGCTCCGTCGCGCGGACAATATTCTTACTGTCGGCGGTCGCACTCTCTCGTGTCATGCCGGACCGCAACAACCCGTTCAACGAGATCGAGCGCCTGTTCGACCAACTCAGTCGGAACTTCGAGTCGTCGGGGATGTCGAAGCTCAGAGACATCTCCGTCGACCTCGAAGAGCGCGACGACGAGTTCGTCGTCACCGCCGATCTACCGGGGTACGAGACCGAGGATATCGACCTCGCGGTGCGGGACCGCCAACTGACGATTCGCGCCGAACACAGCGACACCGCCGAGGAACGCGACGATGCGTATCTCCGTCGCGAGCGGAGCCACCGGAGCGTCTCTCGGACCGTCCACCTCCCCGAACCGGTCGAGGAGGAGGCCTCCGACGCCGCGTACAGACACGGCGTCCTCACGGTTCGGCTGCCGAAGCGGGACCGCCGCGACGACGAGGAAGGCCACCGTATCGACATCGAGTGACGCCATTCGTTCGAACGTTATTTCTCGGAAAAAGCAGAAATGAGGGTTTGAGAGATCTCTACCGTGTGAACTGCTATCTCCGTTCCAGTAATCTTTATATTCGAACGACGCCTTACAGCGTCTCGGTGAATTTGAGATGATGCGACGTTCCAACCCGTTCGACGACTTCGAGGCCCTGTTCGAGCGCATGAGCAAGCAGTTCGAGGGGATGAACCGACAGTTCGAGGAGAACCGCCCGATGTGGCACACCTCGGGTATCTTCGTCGACGTCGCCGACACAGACGACGAGTTCGTCGTCACCGCGGATATGCCCGGTTTCGAGAGGGACCAGATCGAACTCTCGGTGACCGACCGAACGCTCACGATCGGCGGCACCCGCGAGATGGCCCGCGACGACGACTCCGGCGAGTACATCCGCCGCGAGCGCCGCAGCGAGTCCGTCAGCCGGTCGGTTCGCCTGCCCGAGACCGTGGTGGAAGAGGACGCGAAGGCCACCTACACCAACGGTGTCCTCACCGTCCACCTCCCGAAGGAACACCACTCCAACGACGAGGACAGCCACCGCATCGACATCGATTGAGTCGACAGCGGATCGGCTCTCCACTCGATTTTTCCCTCCGTCCTCATGAGACGTCCATCTTCGAGACGTTCCCGATCCGTGAGGTATAAGTGAACGCTTCACATACGAGTCTTCGTGACCTCGCACCGTCCGTCGTTGCGAACCGCTCTCGTCGGGGGTGTCCAGTGGGCGACGACGACCACATTCCTGTTCACGCTCCTGTTCGTCGGCCTCTCCACGGGACTCGAAACCCTGGGCGTCGCCGTCCAACCCGACCCATACGTCTCCTTCGCAGTCGGCGCCGCGGTGGCGTTCGTCGGCGGTGTCGCGTGGGTTCGCCGGCGGACTCCCTCGGCGGCCCACGGTCGGCGGGCCCACGCACGCCGCGTCGAGTCGCTCGTCCTGCTCGTCGGCTGCGGATTCGGCTATCAGGTCGTCGCGGTCGGCCTCGTCTCGAACACGGCCGTCGGGGCGACGGCTTCGGCGACCACCTTCGTTCCCATCCTCGCGAACGTCCTCGCGGTCGTAACCGCGTACGCCATTCCGTACGCCCTCGACGTCCACCCGTCTGCGGTCGACGGCGTGTTCGACGCCGAGACGCCGTGAGCTACCTTTCCCTACTCTACTTTACTCGCTCACGGCTGACGCCGTTCGCTCCTCGAGCTAACACCGGTTGGTCATCGACCGCGGCTCAGTCGATGTGGATAGCGGGCCGACCGGGATTGGCTTTGCGCGCGAGGTCGTCGTCGGCCTCGTCCGCGCCGAGAATGCGCACCTCGGCGTCGAACTCTCGTTCGATGAGCCACGTGGCGCGCTCCAACTCTACTCGTTCCCGCTCCGCGGAGAGCGTCTCCGAGAGCGACTGGCGCTCCTCTTGGAGGCTCTGCCCGAACGACGCCGCGGCGTCGCCCTGCGAACGGATCTCGTCGACCTGCATGATCTCGCTGATCACGTTGGGGGCGTCGGACTCGCGGGCGAGTTGCTGCGCGCGGAACTTCCACGGCGCTGCGACGACGACGTCGACGCGCTCGGGGTTTTCGATGCCGGCGACGTCGACGATGTGGCGGACGTCCGCCCGTGTGTTCTCGACCAGTTGACGCGCCAGCGCCAACTCCTCGGTGTCGCCGTCGAACGCCGGCCAGTCGGCCTCGACGACGAAGCCCTCGCCGCCGAGCGAATCCCACAGCTCCTCGCAGACGTGGGGTGCGACGGGAGTGAGCAGTTTGACGACCGTCCGGAGGCCGCGTTCGACGGTCGGGCCGTGCGGTGCGTCCGTCTCGCGGTACTGCGCGAGCAACGACGTCAGTTCGCGCGCCTCGCGCAGCGCCGTATTGAACGTCAGCGTCTCGAACTCCTCGCGGGCCGTCGCGACGGTGGCGTCTATCTCCCGCTCGACGTAGGCGGCCGTCTCGTCCGCCGCGCCGTCGTACTCGGTCTCGACGAACGTCCGGACCGCCTGCGTGAGTCGCTGCAGGTAGCGGTAACTCGACTCGACGCCCTCCTCGCTCCAGTCGAAGTCGCGTTCGGGCTGAGCGGCCTGCATCATGAACAGCCGCGCCGTGTCCGCGCCGTACTCCTCGACGATGCGCTGCGGCGAGACGACGTTGCCCTTCGACTTCGACATCTTCTCTCCCTCCAGCTGGACCATCCCCTGCGCTAGCAGGTTCGAGAACGGTTCGCGGTGCGCGAGTCCCTCCGTGTCGGCGAGCACCTTCGTGACGAACCGGCTGTACAGCAGGTGCATCACGGCGTGCTCGATGCCGCCGACGTACTGGTCGACCGGCATCCAGTCGTTGGCTCGGTCGATGTCGAACGGGGCGTCGTCGAGATCCGGTGAGACGTACCGCAGGAAGTACCACGATGAGTCGACGAACGTGTCCATCGTGTCCGTCTCGCGGACGGCGTCGCCGCCGCAGTCCGGACAGGTCGTCTGCTTCCACTCCTCGGCGGCGTCCAGCGGGTTACCGGTGGTGTTGACGAACTCGGGTAGTTCGACGGGGAGTTCTTCCTCGGGGACCAGAACCGGTCCGCAGTCGTCGCAGTGGACGACCGGAATCGGCGTCCCCCAGTAACGCTGCCGGGAGATACCCCAGTCGCGCAGGCGGTACTGTGTGGCGAACTCGGCGCGCTCGGTGTCCTCAGTAATTCGCTCGCGTGCGGTCTCGCTGTCGAGGCCGCTGTACTCGCCGGAGTCGACGAGCACGCCGTCCTCGGTGTACGCCGCCTCGCTCACGTCCGGCGGGGTCGGCTCGCCGTCCTCGGGTTCGGGGGCGACTACGGGGCGGATCTCGACGCCCATCTTCTCGGCGAAGGCGTGGTCGCGGTCGTCGTGGCCGGGGACACCCATCAGCGCGCCGGTGCCGACGTCCGACAGGACGAAGTCGGCGACGAAGACGGGCAGCTCCTCGCCCGTCACGGGGTTCGTCGCGGTCAGGCCGGTCTCGACGCCGTTCGGTTCGTCGCCCTCGGGGTCGGCCTCCTCCTCGAGGAACCGGCGGACGGCGTCGTCCTCGACGACCAGTTCCTGCGAGATGGGGTGGTCCGGGGCGAGCGCGAAGAACGTCGCGCCGAAGACGGTGTCCGCGCGGGTGGTGAACGCCTCGACGGGGCCGTGGTCCTCCACCTCGAACGTCAGCCGGGTGCCGCGCTGGCGGCCGATCCAGTTGCGCTGCATCTGGCGGACGGAGGCGGGCCACCCGTCGAGTTCGTCGATGTCGTCGAGCAGTTCGTCGGCGTACTCGGTGATCTTCAGGAACCACTGGGCGAGTTCGCGCTGCTCGACGGGGGTGCCGCAGCGCCAGCAGAGTTCGGCCTCGCCCTCGACCTGCTCGTCGGCCAGCACCGTCTCGCAGGAGGGACACCAGTTCACCTCGGCGTCGCGCCGCTCGACGAGTCCTTCCTCGTGAAACCGGCGGAACAGCCACTGGTTCCACCGGTAGTACTCGGGTTCGCAGGTGGTGACCTCGCGCTGCCAGTCGTAGCCGAACCCCATTGACTCCATCTGCTCGCGCATCGTCGCGATGCAGTCGAGCGTCCAGTCGCGAGGGTTCGTGTCCCGCTCTTTGGCGGCGTTCTCGGCGGGGAGGCCGAACGCGTCCCACCCCATCGGGTGGAGCACGCTGTCGCCGCGCATCCGTCGGTACCGGGCGTAGGCGTCGGTGATGGTGTAGTTTCGGACGTGGCCCATGTGGAGTTTCCCCGACGGGTACGGGTACATTCCCAGGACGTACGTCGGGTCCTCGGCTTCGTCGGAGGTGTGGAACACGTCGGCCTCCGCCCACGCATCCTGCCAGCGTTTCTCTATCTCCGCGTGGTCGTAGTAGTCTCGTGTTTGCATCGAAAATCCCGCGTTGCTGAAACAGTTGTGCCGTCGAACTTCTATAGGTTGCTATCTGACAGCGAACGGTCTGCGCTCGCACTACTGAGACTGCCCAGTCGGCTCGAACCGCGGGCGTTTCACGCGGCCCTCGTCACCCAGTCGCCGTCAGCCGGTCGGCGACGCCGACCATCCCCGCGCCGACGACGCCGAGAACCCCCGAGGCGGCGAAGGCGGGCGCGTAACTCGCGAATGCGTCGTAGACGAGACCCGCAGATGGCGGGGCCAGAAGCCCCGAAATCGCAAAGGAGACGGAGACGAGGCCGAAGACGACGTTGATGTTGTCGGCACCGAACAGATCCGCCGTGAGCGGCGAGAGCAGCGCGCCGTTGCCGCCGTAGGCCGCGCCGTAGACGAGTGCGAAGACGTACACCGCCGCCGCGGACTCCGTCGCCGCGAGCACGATAGTCGACAGGCCCATCGTCGCCGAGCAGGCGACGAACACCCGCGTCCGGCCGAGTCTGTCGGCGACACCGCCGATTCCGAGACGGGCGACGCTGGTCGCCGCGCCGACGAGGGTGAGTCCCAAGACGCCGACGCCGCGGCCGAGTCCCGCGTCGGCCGTGTAAACGACGAGGTGCGCGAAGACGACGTACAGCGACGCGTAGATGAACACCCATCCGAAGAGGACGAGCAGGAACGCGGGCGTCCGTGCGACAGCCACCGTCTCGCGGAACTGGGCCCGCCACGGCATCGCCTCGCGGTCGACGGGCGCGCCGCCGTCGAACTCCACCTTCGCATCGACGTCGAGGCGGCGCGGACTGTCGGCGACGAGCGCGGCGGCGAGGGCCAACATCGCCAGCGCGGCGAGGAGGAACACGCCGTACGTCCAGCGCCACCCGACGGCGACGATGAGCGCGGAGGCCGCGGGCGTGGCGACCAGCATGCCGACGCCCGTGCCCGAACTGGCGAGACCACCGGCGAACCCGCGTCGTCGCTCGAACCACCGCGGCACCGTCGCGAACGCGACGACGTAGACGACGCTGAGGCCGAGCGACGTGACGACGCCGTAGAACAGGAGCACCTGCAGAAACGACGTGCTCAGCGCGAGGCCGCCGAGTCCGACGGTCAGAAAGCCCATCGCGGCCAGAAGCAGCGGGCGTGTTCCGTACCGGTCGACGAACCCGCCGACGACGGCCGCCCCGACGTACATCACGAACGTCTGGACGCCGAAGATGAGCGAGGTTTCGCCGCGCGAGCGTCCGAACTCGACGAGCATCCGGTCGAAGAACACGCCGAACGAGTAGGAGACGCCGAAGACGACCGTCGCGCCGAGGAAGCACGCGAAGGCGACGAACCAGCCGTAGTAGACGTTCGAGCGCTTCGCCCACGAGTACACGGGGTCACACCTCCCGGCGAGCAGCGTCCTCGTCTCGTGGTGACCGAGCGTTCGTCCTCCCCGCCATCGTTACTGGTCGGCGTTGCCGGTCGCACTCGCGTCGCTGTCCCGCTTCTCGCCCTCGCCCGGCGTGTGTGTGAGTTCGGCGTCGCCGTACTCGTCGCGCAACTGCTTCTTGTCGAACTTCCCCGTCGCGGTCTTGGGAACCTCCTCGACGAACACGACGCTGTCGGGGAGCCACCACCGCGGGTAGCGCTCTCCGAGGAACGCGAGTACCCCCTCGCCGGTGAGCGACGCCCCCGGCTTCCGCTGGACGCAGGCGACCGGCCGCTCGTGCCAGCGCTCGTGCGGCACGCCGATGACGGCGGCTTCGAGCACGTCGTCGTGTTCCATCAACGCGTTCTCCAGTTCGATGCTCGAAATCCACTCGCCGCCGCTCTTGATGACGTCCTTCGCCCGGTCGACGAGTTCGAGGTAGCCGTCCTCGTCGACGACGGCGATGTCTCCCGTCTTCAGCCAGCCGTCTTCGAAGCTCCCGCGGTTGGCTTCCGGGCAGTTGTAGTACTCGGAAACGACGGTCGGCCCGCGGACGTACAGCTCCCCGGCGGCCTCGCCGTCCCACGGCACCTCCTCGCCGCCGTCGTCGACGACTTTCATCTCCATGCCCGGCGAGAGCAGCCCCTGTTTGGCTCGCTTCTCGAAGCGCGCCTCTCGATCCCAGTCGCCCATGTGGCTCTTCGGCCGCGAGACGCTGCCGATGCTCATCGTCTCGGTCATCCCCCACGCGTGCTCGATCGTGACGCCGTGTTCGTCCTCGAAGCGGCGCATGACGGCGCTCGGTGCCGCGCTGCCGCCGACGACGATGCGTTCGAGGCTGCTGATATCGGCCTCGTGGTCGTCGAGGTAGTCGAGCAAATTTATCCAGACCGTCGGCACCCCCGCGGTGAGCGTGACGTCCTCCTCCTCGATGAGGCGCGCGAGCGTCTCGGCGTCCGGCGACGGACCCGGGTACACCTGCTCGGCCCCGGCCATCGCCGCCGAGAAGGGGAGTTCCCACGAGTTGACGTGGTACATCGGGACGACGTGCATCACCACGTCGCTCTCGTCGACGCCGATGGCCGACGGCGTCGCGACCATCATCGAGTGGCTGTACATCATCTTCTGGGTGTACTCGACACCTTTCGGCTTGCCGGTCGTCCCCGACGTGTAGCACATCCCGGCGGGCTGGTCCTCCGAGAGGTCGGGCCACGCTATCGGGTCGGCGTCGGCGACGAGTTCCTCGTAGGCGGTGACACAGTCGAGGTCGGTTTCGGGGACGTGGTCGTCCAGAACGATTACCTCGCGGACGTCGTCGAAGCGGTCCCAGAGACGCTCTATCGTCTCGAACGGCTCACCGGGGTCGACGAGTAACACCTCGTCGCCGGCGTCCTCGACGATGTACTCGACGTGGTCGTCGGGGAGGACGGCGTTGATGGTATGCAACTGTGCACCCATCAGCGGAATAGCGAAGTACGCCTCGTAGTGGCGATGGGTGTTCCACCCGACCGTCCCGACGCGGTCGCCCGATTCGACGCCGAGCGACGACAGCGCGCCAGCGAGTCTCCGCGCTCGCTCGCCGAACTCGCGGTAGGTGTAGTGGGTCATCCCGTCCGGGCCGCGCGAGACGACTTCCGTCTCGGGAAAGAGCCTCGTCGCGCGCCAGAAGAACGGTCGAAGGGTCAGCTCCGTGGATGACATAATCTACCGTGACAGACGGTAGTCACCCCCATTAGTTCTGCCGACCGCGGAAGCGTTCGTCGGCGACCCCGTTCGCTCGGCGTCGACTTCCTCGTCGGAGTCGACTCACCCGCCGGAGGGTTCATCGCGGTGGCCCGCCAACCGGCGGAGCGTGAACGACGACGCCGACGAGGAGGAGGCGAACGACTGGCGGGCCGTGTTCTGGGATATCGGCGGCGTCCTCCTCGACGTCGACTCAGCCCGTGAATCCCACCGACGGTTCGTCGAGGCGCTCGACGGCAGCTACGACCTCTCGACGCCCGTCGACGTCGCGCTGGAGCTGTGGCGGACAGAAGTCGGTCGCCACTTCCACGAACGCGACGGAACCGAGTTTCGGTCCTCGCGCGCGGCCTACGGCCGCGCCGTCGACGCCGTCGTCGGCGACTCGGTCCCGTCCGACGAGTGGTTTCCCGCGTTCGAGCGCGTCCAGCGCGAGACGTTGCGGCCGAACCCGGGCGCCGTCGAAACCGTCGAACGACTCGCCGAGACCGACTACCACGTCGGCGTCGTCAGCGACATCGACACTGCCGAGGCGCGGCTCATCTTCGATATCTTCGGCCTCGCGGACGCCTTCGACTCGGTGACGACCTCCGAGTCGGTCGGCCGGACGAAACCCGATCCGGCGATGTTCGAGGCGGCGTTGGCCGCCGCCGAGGTGTCGCCTGAGACCGCTCTGATGGTCGGTGACCGCTACGACCACGACATGGCGGGTGCGGCGGACGCCGGACTCCACACCGTCGCGTACGGGGCCGACGACGGTCCAGCAGTCGACTACCGCGTCGACGACTTGCGGGCGATTCTCGACATCGTCGGCGTCGAGTCGTAGGACGAGCGTCCGTGTGCTGGTCGACCCGGCGGAGCGTTTTAGACGATGGTTCGTCAACTGCTACCGATGACCAACGAGCGGGGCTACGAGGACAGACTCGTCGACGAGCGCCGACTCCGGACGTATCTCGCGTCCGAACTCGGCGAGACGGAGACGTTCGCCGTCGAGTGGCACCGGGAGGGCCACTCCAACGAGACGCTGTTCGTCACGTGGGACGACTGCGAACTCGTGTTGCGACGGCCGCCGCCGGGCGAGACGGCCGATACGGCTCACGACGTGGGCCGGGAGTATCGGGTGATGGACGCCTTGCAGGGAACCGCCGTTCCGGTCCCGCCGACGGTGCTGTACTGCGAAGACGACTCGGTCATCGGCAGCGAGTTCTACCTGATGGAGCGTGTCGACGGCGACGTAGTCCGACTCGACGAACCCGAGCGCTTTGCGACCCCTGAGCGACGGGCGGAACTGGGTTGCGAACTCGTCGACTCGCTGGCGGCGATTCACGCCCTCGACGTCGAGTCCGTCGGCCTCGGCGAGTTCGGCCGCCCGGAGGGCTACCTCGAACGACAGGTCGACCGCTGGGAGAAGCAGATGGCGTGGGCCGCGGGGCGGACCGAGCGTCCGGAGGGGTTACCGGGCCGTGACGCGGTGGAGTCGTGGCTCGGCGAGAACGTGCCCGACGCTCCCCGGCACACGCTCGTCCACGGCGACTACAAACTCGACAACGTCATCCTCGCGCCGGGGACGCCGCCCGAAATCGGGGCCGTCGTCGACTGGGAGCTCAGCACCCTCGGCGCGCCGCTCGCCGATCTGGGGTGGATGCTGCTGTTCTGGCACGACGACGCCGACGAGGAACCGCCGATTCCCGAACTGATGCCGTCGTTCACGGCGCGGGAGGGGTATCCGACCCGCCGCGAACTCGCCGCGCGCTACGAGGAGCGGTCGGGTGTCGCCGTCGAGCACTCGACGTTCTATCTGACGTTGGCGACGTACAAACTGGCGGCGGTCTGTGAGATGTTCTACGCGCGGCACCTCGCGGGCGACAGCGACGACTCGCTGTATGCCGCTATGGACGAGGGGACGCCGAAACTCGTCGCGTATGCAGAGGACGTAATCGACGGGACGCAGGGATGGTAAACCGATGAAACCGACTGAGACGCTGTACTTCGAGGAATTGGCCGTCGGCGACGCGTTCGAGACGGGCGGCCGAACCGTGACCCGCGCGGAGATAATCGACTTCGCCGACCGCTACGACCCCCAACCGTTCCACGTCGACGCCGAGGCCGTCGAGGAGTCGGTGTTCGACGAACTCGTCGCCAGCGGCCTCCACACGATGGCGCTCGCCAACCGCCTCGTCACCGACGACTTCTACGCACGTACCTCGGTGATGGGCGGGACGGGCATCGAGGAGGCGAACTTCCTCGCGCCGGTCCGCGCCGGCGACACGCTCTCGGTCCGCGTCGAAATCGTCGGGAAACGGGCGTCGGCGTCGAAACCCGACCGCGGCCTCGTCACCGTCGAACAGGCCGTCTCGAATCAAGCGGACGAAACCGTGTTGACGCTGCGGATCACGAGCTTCTTCCGGCGGCGGTCGGCGAACGAGGGCCGACTCGGCGGGCCGAACTGATAGTCGGTGGTGGCGGTTAGTCGACTCGGCCCTGTCGAAATCCTCGTTCGTTGCAGTCCTCGATCAGCGATCGTTCGACGAGACGATACTGAATAGAGAGACTGAATCCTCGCCGTTTCGTGCTCCCCTCGGGGCGAAAGAGCTCCACAGCGTTCGCTTCTTGAATGTTATTCGACACTTCACCGTTTTTCCGCAACGTAGTACGGCCAGGGGTCAACTGGAAGGGCGCATTCCAGATCGAACTGCGTCAGCGTGGCAAGATGGTCGAACCCTGCTACGTTGAGCTGGCGCGACTGCTCTTCGGGCGTGATGAAGTACGTTTCTATCAGCCCTTCCGGCATAATGTCGAGCTTGTACCGAGACCGACCTCGGTTGCCGCAGATGTTGACTATCCAGAAGAGCAGCACCCGCGCGTATTCGAGCGGGTTGAGCGGATTCGACCCGACGATGTACCGGGAGTTGTGGCTGCTAAATACGAACCGACCGTCCGGTTTGAGGACTCGGTGAATTTCGGCGAGTGCGGCGAGTCGGTTGTCTTCATCAGTAATATAATCTAATCCGTTGAACGAGAACAACGCGTGATCAAACGAGCAGTCGCTAAAGGGTAAGTCGGTCGCAGAGCCGACGACCATACACGAGTCAGGCAGTAGCTCTGTCGCGGCGGTAATCATCTGCGAACTGATGTCGAGCCCTACTACGTCGAAACCGCGGTCGAGGAGTTGTTTGGTCGTACGCCCGGCACCACAGCCGAGGTCGAGGATTCGACCAGGAGGGTCCCCGAAGGACGAAACCGCCTCCGCTTCGTGCGAAAAGAACCCGTTCTGGACCTTGTGGGTATACTGGGCGACGGTCTCGTCGGCGGGAAACGAACTGGCCATACGTATGCTGACTTGGACCGGATTCATAATCATGATTCCGTAGAACGAGGACCGTCTAGTCGACGACTATATTCGATTTTATAACGTGAATATCGATGCAAGACGCGTGGCACGGACGTCGACCAGTTTCCCTGAAGGACGTGTGCTCTCCGTTCAGCACGCGATTTCTGTCACGACCCGGGACGCCAACGAAGTCGTTCACTCCTCCTCCGGCCGGTTCCGAATGTACTCCAGCGTCTCGCAGACCAACACCGTTCGCCCGTCGGCGGTCGTCACCGCGTCGCGGAACGTCACGATACCGCCCGGCGACTTGTCGCGCTTGTCGACGATTTCCCGGTTCACGGAGATGGTGTCGCCGACGAACGTCGCCGCCGGAATCCGCATCGAGTCCAGTCCGTAGTAACAGACGTTCGACGCCTCGTTACGGAAGTCGCTCGTAACGAGGCCCTCCATCACCGAGTACGTCAGCGGCGCGTGGACCGGTCGCTCGCCGAACTCGGTGTCGGCGGCGTAGGCGGCGTTCATCTGTAACTCGTTCATGTCGCCGGTGTTGCCGGCGTGGGTGACGAGGTGCGTCTCGGTGATGGTGCGCCCGCGGGTCTCGAACGTGTCGCCGACGGAGAGGTCGTCGTAGTACCGAACTGGCCCTGACATCTGTCTGTGGTACGGGAACACGTCACATAACTGCTCGCCCGCAGGAAGCTTTATACTCGATTTATGCTAGCAGATAGCATGAATCTCGAACACGCGCTGGAGCGGACGGCGCGACATCATCCCGACGCCGTCGCGCTGTCGGGACGGGGCGTCGACACCGCTTCGTCTTCGACGCAACGAGCAGACGGCGAGCGAACGTACCGCGAACTCGCCGACCGGGTTCGGCGACTTGCCGGCGGCCTCGCCGAACTGGGCGTCGAACGCGGTGACCGCGTCGCTATCCTCACGCGCAACCACGCCGCGTTCGTCGAGACGTCGTTCGCGCTCTATCGGCTCGGCGCGAGCAAAGTTCCCTTGAACTCGATGCTCACGCCCCGCGAGCACGACATGCTCGTCGACGACGCGGGCGCGGCGGTGTTGGTGACGGAGGCGTCGTTCGCCGACCACTACGAGAAGATGGAGTCGTCGCCGCGGGCGATGGTGGTCGTCGGCGAAGGGGAGGACGAAACACGTCCCGAAACGTGGAGCGAGAACGCACACGGCTACGACTCGCTTCTGGACGCCGACCCGACCGACCGCCCCGCCGATGTCTCGCTCGACGACCCGTGCGCGGTGATGTACACCTCGGGGACGACGGGACGGCCGAAAGGCGTCCTGCACACCCACGGGACGTGGCTCTCGACGGCACTCGGGCTGAAAGACGCGCTCGACCAGACGGAGCGAGAGGTGACGCTGCACGCCGCGCCGTTGACTCACGGGTCCGGATTTCTGGTCGAATCGACGGTCCTGGCGGCCGGCGAGAACCACCTCGAAGACGGGTTCGCGCCCGACCGATTCCTCGACGCCGTCGAGTCGCGCGGCGTCAACACCGTCTTTCTCGCGCCGACGATGGTGTACAAACTCCTCGACAACTACGACGGCGGCCGCGACACGAACTCGCTGAAGAACGTCTACTACGCCGGGTCACCGATGAGCGCCGCGCGCCTCGCCGAGGGGATGGACCGCCTCGGCGACGTGTTCGTCCAGTCGTACGCACAGATGGAGTGTCCGATGCTGGTCACGCTGCTCGACCACGAAGACCACCGACGTGCGCTCGACGAACACGAGGAACGCCTCGCGTCGGCCGGACGCGAGGTCGAAATCGCACAGGTCCGCATCGTCGACGACGAAGGCGAAGACGTCCCGCCGGGCGACCCCGGTGAGGTAGTCGTGACGGGGCCACACGTCACGCCGGGCTATCTGAATCTCCCCGAGAAAACGGGGGCGGCGTTCTCGGGCAACTGGCTCCACACCGGCGACATCGGCCGCGTCGACGACGAGGGCTACCTCTACGTCATGGATCGCAAGAAGGACATGATAATCACCGGCGGGATGAACGTCTATCCCCGAGAAATCGAGGAGGTCGTCATCGGCCACGAGAGCGTCTCGAACGCCGCGGTCATCGGTGTCCCCGACGACTACTGGGGCGAGAAGGTGACTGCGGTCGTCGAACCGCGGCCACATTCTGATATCGATGCCGACGCGCTCGTCGCGGAGGTCGAAGCGCGCTGCGCCGAGTCACTAGCGGCGTACAAAAAACCGAAGACGATCGAAGTCGTCGACGAACTGCCGCGGAGTTCGTACGGGAAGGTGCTCAAGACGGACCTGCGCGAGCAGTACTGGGAGGGCGAGGAGCGCCGCATCTGACGGCTTTCGACCGTCGCCGTCTCCGCCTCGCTATGCCGACTCCGCCTTACCACGCCGTCTCCGCCTCGCTATGCCGACTCCGCCTTACCACGCCGTCTCCGCCTCGCTATGCCGACTCCGCCTCACTACGCCGTCTCCGCCTCACCACGCCGCTTCGAGGATAGAAACGATGTCCGACTCGGTGACCCGTTTCGGGTTGTTCGCCATCGCCGAGTCGTGCGCCGCGATCTTCGCCATCGCCTCGAAATCGTCGCGGTCGACCCCCACGTCGCGCAGGCGGTGCGGAACGCCTATCTCCTCCTGTAGCTCCCGAATCACCTCGCACATCGCCTCCAGCGTCGCTTCGTCCGCCGCTTCGTCACCCTTCACCTCGACGCCTAACGCGGTGGCGAGACGGGCCATCCGCTCGGGAACCGCGTCGTAGGTGAAGCGGATGCCGTGCGGCAGGAGGATGCTGTTGCCGTCGCCGTGGGAGACGGGGTGGCGCGCGCAGAGCGGGTGGTTGATACCGTGGTTGATGCTGATGCCGCCGACGATGCCGAGGCCGCTGAGACCCGCGCCGAGTTGGGCGGCCGCGAGCGCGTCGGGGTTGCCGTCGTTGACGGCCGCCGGGAGGTTCGAGACGAGCAGATCGATGGCTTTCTCGGCGGTCGCCTGGTAGAACGGGTTCTCGGCGTGGCCGTCGGAGTAGAGAATCTCCACCGCGTGGTCGAGCGCGTTCATGCCCGTGCTGGCTATCGTCGCGGGCGGCGTTGTCGCCGTCGCCGCCGAGTCGTAGATACACGCCTGCGGGCGAATCTTCTCGTCGAGAACCACCGCCTTGTCGCCCGCCTCCTCGTCGGTGACGCCGAAGATGTTCGAGACCTCAGCAGCCGATAGCGTCGTCGATACCGCGAACACCGGCGTCTTCGGCGCGGGGAGGTCCGGAATGTGTGACTCTCCATCCTCGGTCGTCCGTGTCTTCATCCCGTGGAGATTTCGTCCATTTTCGGCCGCGAACACCGAGATGGCCTTTGCGGTGTCGCTGGCGCTGCCGCCGCCGACGCTCACGAGTCCGTCGACGTCGTGTTCTTCGAACGCCTCGACGCCCGCCTCGACCGTCCGGAGCGGCGTGTCGCCGCGCGCCCCGGTGTAGGCGTGGACGCGCCGCTCGCCGAGGGCGTCGCCGACCGCGTCCATCAACACCTCGTTCGCGCCGACGTGCTCGCCGCAGACCACCATCGCCCGCTCGACGCTCGCCTCCGACAGCAAGCCCTCCAATCGCCCGATAGCACCCTCACCCCAGACGAATCGGGCGGCCTCGTACCGGTGTTCGCGCACCATACGCCTCCCGGACGCCGAATAGTGATAAATGTTGACGAAGGGCGTACTCCCGAACTGAGTCAATTGTTCACGAACAACAATCTACATGTGGTGGATGTCCGTACCCTCGTCCGAGAATGCGCATCGAAGCACTGCTCGAAACGCGAGTCGAGAAAACACCGGAGAAGCCGTTTCTGACGTTCCCGGACGCTCGATACAGCTACCGGGAGGTGGCCAACGAGTCGAAGCGGTACGCGAACGCGCTGTCGTCGCTCGACGTCGACGCGGGCGACGCCGTCGGCCTGTTCCTGCCGAACTGTCCGGAGTTCCTCTTTCTCATGTTCGCGAACGCGTACGTCGACAGCGTCACCGCGCCGTCGAACCCCGAGTACAAACCCGACGAACTGCGCCACTCGCTGGAACTCTCGCGGCCGGAACTGCTCGTCACGACGCCCGACCTCCTCGAAGTCGCCGAGGAAGCCGCCGAGGGGACGGCGGTCGAGCGGATTCTGACGACTGAGGGCGTCGACGAGTACGAGTCGCTGCCGGCGCTCGCAGCCGACCAATCGAGGGACGTCACCCCCCACGAGGGCGACGAAACCTCGGTCGGCCTGCACATGTACACCTCAGGGACGACGGGGCCGCCGAAGGCCGTCGAGTGCCGGCACGAGAACTGGACGCTGAGCGCAATCGACTTCCAGAAGCGGATGGGTTTCACCCACGAGGACACCCTCTTTACTGCGTTGCCGCTGTTTCACGCGAACGCCCAGATTTACTCGACGCTCGGCGCGGCGGCGGCGGGTGCGGAGGCCGTCGTCTACGAACGCTTCTCCTCCTCCCGGTGGTGGGACTGGTGCCGCGAACACGGCGTCACCGAGTTCAACGCCATGGGGAGCATGCTGAAGATGCTCGATAACGTCGACGAGTCGCCAACTGACACGGAGAACCCGGTCGAACTCGTCTTCTCGGCGGGGACGCCGCCGGAACTCATCGAGCCGTTCGAGGAGCGCTTCGGCCTGCGCGTCGTCGAGGGCTACTCGCTCACCGAGGACCCGCTGTTGATGCTCAACCCGACCGATCCCGAGAAGCGCCGTCTCGGGAGCATCGGCCTCCCGCCAGCCGAAAAACGAATCAGAGTCGTCGACGACGACGGTGACCCCGTCCCTACGGGTGAGAAGGGCGAGATAATCCAGAACTGCCCGGCGCTGATGGCAGGCTACCACCGCCAGCCCGACAAGACGGCCGAAGCGGTCGTCGACGGCTGGTTCCACACCGGCGACTACGGGAAACTCGACGAGGACGGCTTCGTCTACTTCCTCGACCGGAAGAAGGACATCGTCCGACGAGCCGGCGAGAACATCTCCTCCTACGAGGTCGAAGGCGTCATCAAGGCGCTCGACGCCGTCGACGAGGTCGCGGTCATCCCCAGTCCCGACGAGTTCTACACGGAGGTCGTCAAGGCGCTCGTCCGCGTCAAGGAAGGTCACCAGTTGACCGAGGAGGAGGTCGTCGAGACGTGTCGCGCCGAACTCGCGTCGTTCAAAATCCCCCGCTACGTCGAGTTCGTCGAGGAGTTCCCCTACACGCCGACCGGGAAGATTCAGAAACAGAAACTCCGGACGCGCGAGCGCGAGGAGGAGCCGAACCACTGGGACCGCGAGGGCGGGGAGCCCGCGGCGTCCGACGAGACTGATTCCGAGGAGGTGAGCCGATGAACGCGCTCGACGAGTTCGACCTCACGGGCCGTGTCGCCGTCGTCACCGGCGGCACGCGCGGTATCGGCCTCGCTATCGCCGAGGGACTCGCCTCCGCGGGAGCGACGGTGGTCCCGACCTCCCGAACCGAGTCGGACGTGGAGGCGGCGGCCGAGCGAATCGAGTCCTACGGCGTCGAGAGCCTCGTCGTCCCGACCGACGTGACCGACGACGAAGATATCAGAACGCTGTTCGAGCAGACGGCCGACGCCTTCGGCGGCGTCGACGTCGTCGTCAACAACGCGGGCGTCAACCCGGCCGCGGCGCTCGGTCGCCCCGAGGATGTCGACCCCGAGGGGTACGAGTTCGTGCTCGACGTAAACCTCCGCGGCGCGTTCCGCTGCGCGCAGGAGGCGGCCGAGTATCTCGGCGAGAGCGACGGCGGGGCGCTCGTCAACGTCGCGAGCGTCGGCGGCGTCGTCGGCCTGCCGCGCCAACACCCCTACGTCGCGTCGAAACACGGCCTCGTCGGCGTCACGAAGAGCATCGCGCTCGACTGGGCACCCGACGTGCGCGCGAACGTCGTCGCGCCGGGCTACGTCGCGACCGACCTCACCGAAGAGGTGCGCGAGAACGACACGCTCAGAGACTCGATACTCGACCGGACGCCGTTGGACCGCTTCGCCGACCCCGAGGAACTGGCCGGTCCGGTCGTCTTCCTCGCCAGCGACGCCGCGAGTTACGTGACCGGCGCGTGCCTCGCCGTCGACGGCGGATGGACCGCGCGCTAATCCCTGAAACCGAGTGGGCTCCGACTCCGAACTTTATGCTCTCGCGCACGTGTGGAAGCGCATGGCATTCGACGCCGACCGGGTGGAGACGCTCACGTTCGACTCGTACAGCACCGTCGTCGACGTGGAGGCGACCGAACGGGCACTCGCGGCCGTCACCGGCGGAGAGAGCGAGGAGAGCGACGACACCACCGCGGTCGCCCGACTCTGGCGGAATCAGTCGCTCACGTACACGATGGTCGCAAACGAGATCGACGCCTACGAGCCGTTCTACGAACTGAACCGCCGGGCGCTCACCTACGCGCTGGAGGCGCACGGCTACGACGTGTCGGCCGACCGGCGCGACGAGATCCTGTCGGTCTACCACGAGCTCGACGTATTCGACGACGTACGGGAGGGACTCGAACGACTCACCGACGCCGGGTACGACTGCTACGTCCTCTCGAACGGCAATCCCGAGATGCTCGACTCGATGGTCGAGCACGCAGATATCGGCGATTTACTCACCGAGACGGTGAGCGCCGACGAGATCGAGCGGTACAAACCGGCCGCCGAACTCTACGAGTTGGCCGCCGACAGAGCGGATACCCCCGTCGAGAACGTCGCCCACACCACCGCCGCGTGGTTCGACGTCGAGGGCGCACAGCACGCGGGGATGCAGGGTGTCTGGGCCGACCGAAAGTCGCTGCAGTGGGGCGGACTCGCGGGCGCTCCCGACCTGACGGTGACGACGTTCACCGAGCTCGCGGACGCGCTGGGGGCCTGAGGCGCGGCGAAACGCGGCGAAACGAGTCGAGGGGGGACGAATGCGGCGGTGGGAGAGCTTTTAGCACAGAACGCGCATGAACGATTATGGAGTACGACGATTCCGAGCGCGCGGAGGCGGTGGCGGCCCGCGTCCGCGAGTTCGTAGACGAGACGGTGATTCCCGTCGAACGCGACCTGCTCGGCGATGGACCGATAGGCGACGATCAACTGGCCGTCCTGCGAGAGGAAGCCCGCGAACGCGACATCTACGCGCCGCAGATTTCGACCGAGTACGGCGGGATGGGGATGCAGTTCCGCGACGTGCTCCCGGCGTTCGAGGAGGCTGGGCGGAGCCTGCTTGCCGCGCCCGCCATCCGCGTCGACGCGCCCGACGAGGGCAACATGCACACCTTCGAACTCGTCGCCACCGAAGCGCAGAAAGACGAGTGGCTCCGGCCGCTCGTCGACGGCGATATTCGCTCGGGTTTCTGCATGACCGAACCGATGCAGGGCGGCGGCTCCGACCCGAAGATGCTCAAGACCGAGGCGAGACAGGAGGGCGACGAGTGGGTCATCGACGGCCACAAGTGGTGGACGACCAACGGGTTGGAAGCGGATATCTTCCTCGTGATGGCTCGGACGGATTTCGACGCCCACCCCTACAGCGGCTGTTCCATCATCCTCGTCCCGGCGGACACGCCCGGCGTCGAGATCGAGCGCGGGATTCCACACATGGCCGACGGCCTGCTCGGGACGAGCCACGCCGAGATCAAGTTCGAAGATGTCCGCGTGCCCGTCGAGAACCTGATGGGCGAGGAGAACGAGGGCTTCTCCATCGCCCAGCAACGTCTCGGCCCCGCGCGTCTGACCCACTGTATGCGCTACTCGGGGATGGCCCAGCGGGCACTCGACGTGGCGAAAGCCTACACGAGTGAGCGCGAGGCGTTCGGGTCGCCGGTCGCCGAGAAACAAGGTATCCGTTTCGCCGTCGCGGAGGCCGAGACCGAACTCCACGCGGCGCGCTGCATGGTCCGACACGCCGCCGACCGCATCACCGCAGGTGACGAGGCCAGAATCGAAGTGTCGATGAGCAAGCTCTACACCTCGAACGTCGTCCAGGAGGCCATCGACACGGCGATGCAACTGTGCGGCGCGAACGCGGTGGGCGAGGACCTCCCGCTCGCTGACTTCTACCAGAACGTCCGGCAGTTCCGCTTCGTCGACGGCGCGGACGAGGTCCACAAACGCGTCATCGCCCGCGACGCCTTCTCCGACGTCGACGACTCCGAACTGGCGAACGTCACGAGGTACGGGGAGTAACGGCCGTGACGACTTCTCTCGGCCTCTTGCTCCCGGACGTCTCCGCGGAGTCGCCGGCGTCGGTCGCCGAGCGTGCGGAGGAGCTCGGCTACGACGCCGTCTGGGTGAGCGAACTCTGGGGTACTGACGCGTTCGTCCAACTCGGCGAACTCGCGATGCGGACCGAGACGGTCGACCTCGGCACCGCCATCGTCAACGTGTTCTCGCGCTCGCCCGCCGTCGTCGCCATGGCCGCGGCGTCGGTCGACCGCCTCGCGCCGGGGAGAGTGACGCTCGGCGTCGGTGCGAGCACGCCGAAAGCGATCGAAGACCTCCACGGCATCGAGTACGACCGACCGGTCCGCCGCGTCCACGAGACGGTCGAACTCGTGAAGGCGTATCTGAGCGACGCCGACACCGTCGACTACGACGGAGACATCTTCGAGGTGGCGGACTTCCCCGGCCTCGACGCCGACGTGCCGGTGTACAACGCGGCGCTCGGCCCCGCCAACAGGCGCGCGACCGGCCGCGTCTGCGACGGCTGGATTCCGCACAACATCCCCTTCGAGGGGCTCTCGGAGGCGTTCGAGGTCGTCGCCGACGCGGCCCGGGAGATCGGGAGAGACCCCGAAAACATCGCCGTCGCCCCGTACGTCCCAGCGGCGGTCGCGGCCGACGAGACGGAAGCGTACGACGCCGTCCGCGGCCACCTCGCCTACTACGTCGGCAGCGGCGAGGGCTATCGGCGAGCGGTCGCCACCGAATTCCCCGACGAGGCCGACCAGGTGGCGAAAGCGTGGCGCAGCGGCGACCGCGCGGCCGCCAGCGACGCCGTCACCGACGAGATGGTCGATGCGCTCGGCGTCGCCGGAACCCCCGACGCGGCCCGAAAGCGATTGGAGACGATCCTCGACCTCGACGTGCTCGACCGGCCGATGCTGACCGTGCCGAGACAGGCCGACGACGACCTGACGTTGCGCACGATAGAAGCGCTGGCTCCCGCGAACCGGTAACTGCGCGGCGGTCAGTTTCACCTCCTGACGACCGTTTCCGGAACCCGACCAGCTATCGGCCTCCGTGCAGGCTGTCACCACATGACTGAACACGTCAGTTACGAGTTCGCCGACGGCCTGAGCACGATTCGACTCGACCGACCCGAGAAACTGAACGCGATGACGTTGGATATGTGGGACGCCGTCGCCGACGGAGTGCGGCGTGCCGACGACGACGGCGCCCGCACGATCGTCCTCACCGGCAACGGCCGCACGTTCTGCGCTGGCGACGACATCGAGTCGCTCGCCGACATCGAGAACCCGCGAGACGCCCGCAAACTCGCGGATACGGTACTCGGCTGCTTCGGCGCTATCGAGCGCTCGCCGGTCCCGGTCATCGCGAAGGCGAACGGGTCGGCATACGGCGGCGGCTTCGAGTTACTCATCTCGGCGGATCTCACGGTCGTCCCGAACGACGCCGTCTTCGCGCTCCCCGAGACGCGCATCGGCGCGTATCCCTTCTACGGCGCGAAGCGGCTTGCCCGCCTCGTCGGTCGCCAGCGCGCGGCCGACCTCGCGCTGACGGGTCGAGAACTCGGTGCCGGGGAGGCCGTCGAGTGGGGCCTGTTCGCCAGAGCCGTCGACGAGAGCGACCTCGACGACGCCGTTTCGGACGTCGTCGCGGCGCTCAAGCGCTCCTCGCCCGCGTCGCTGGAGACGACGAAGACGTGGCTCAACGCGTCGCTGCGCTTTGCGGGCGAGGACGAGGCGATGCGAAACGGTCTCGGCTACCTCTTCTCGGGACCCGACGCCCGCGAGGGGGCGCGCTCGTTCCTCGAAAACCGAGACCCCGATTTCGTCGCATGAGTCCGGAGTCCGCCTCGACACCGAGGTTTATGCTCCCCTGTTCGAATCGGCATGGTATGAGCACTCAACCCACGGCACGCCGACCGACCCGACCCGACTCGATCGCCCCGACCGAACGGAGGAGAGGCCGATGACGACGTACGAACGACTCCGCGATTCCTTCTCGTGGGACGATGTCTGGGACGGCTTCGACTGGGACGGCCCCGAGCGGTTCAACGTCGCCCACGAGACGGTCTGTCGGCACGTCGGCTCCGGACCGGCCGTCTACTGGGAGGGCGCTGCGGAGGGCGAGCGCGAGACGCTGACCTACGCCGACCTCGACGAGCGGAGCGCACAGGTCGCCAACGCCCTCGAATCGCTGGGCGTCGACCGCGGCGAGCCGGTGGCGACGCTCGTGCCCCGACTCCCCGAACTCTACCCGACGTTTCTGGGCATCTGGCGGCGCGGCGCAGTATACGTGCCGCTGTTCACCGCGTTCGGGCCGAACGCCATCGAGGTCCGCGCGGCCGATGCGGGCGTGAAGACGGTGTTTACCACGACCGACTATCGCGAGAAGATCGCTGCTGTCGAGGACACGGTGGGAATTGAGAACGTCGTCGTCATCGATTGCGAGGGCGATGGAGCCGACGCCAGCGACGACGGCGACGGCGACGACATCGGCAACGGCATCGGCGGCGACGACCTCGACTACGAGACGCTCGTCGGTGACCAGTTCACGACGTACGAGACCGCCGAGACCGCCGCGGACGACCTCTGCACGCTGGAGTACACGAGCGGGACGACCGGGCCGCCGAAGGGCTGTGAACTCACTCATCGAGTACTGGCGGCGCTCTACCCCTACCTGCAGTGCTCGATGGACCTCGGCGACGACGAGACGGTGTGGGGCGCGGCCGACCCCGGCTGGATGTACGGGCTGTTGACGGCGGGCATCGCCCCCGTGAGCGCGGGGGTCCCGAATGTCCTCTACGAGGGCGAGTTCGACCCCGAGGCGTGGTACGGGGTGATGGAGCGCTACGGCGTGACGAGCCTCGCGACGAGCCCGACCGCCTATCGCGGGCTGCTGGCCGCCGGCGACGCCCACGAGTCGTACGACCTCTCGCTGCGGAAGGGGAACAGCGCGGGCGAGCCGCTGAATCCGGAGGTGATGCGGTGGTTCGACGAGGAGCTCGGCGTCACCGTCTACGACCACTACGGCGTCACCGAGTGCGGGATGGTCGCGGGCAACCACCACGCCTGCGAGATGGACGTCAAACCGGGGAGTATGGGCCGACCGCTCCCCGGCTTCGACGTTCGCGTCGTCGACCCGGAGACGGGTACCGAAACCGACGCCGACGAGGTCGGCGAACTCGCCGTCGCTCGCGGCGAGTCGACCTACTTCCGCGGCTACTGGAACGAACCGCAGAAGACCGCCGCGGCGTGGGTCGAACGCGAGGGCCGGGAGCTGTTTCTGACCGGCGACGCCGCCGAACGCGACGGCGACGACTACCTCTGGTTCGTCGGCCGCGCCGACGACGTTATCCTCTCGTCGGGTTACCGCATCGGCCCCTTCGAGGTCGAGAGTACGCTGCTCGAACACGAGGCCGTCGCCGAGGCGGCCGTCGTCGGCGTCCCCGACGAGAAACGCGGCGAACTCGTGAAGGCGTACGTCGTCACTACTGAGGGAACCGCTCACGACGACGAGTTGGCCGCTTCGATTCGGGAGTTCGTCCGCGAGCGACTCGCCAAACACGCCTACCCCAGAGAGATCGAGTTCCTCGACGAACTCCCCAAGACGTCGAGTGGGAAGATTCGCCGCGTCGAACTCCGCGAAGACGAAGCGTAGCACCCGACCGGAGTCGGCTCGTGGACCGTCAGGGAACCACGACGAGTTTCCCGAGGAAGCTCTCTTCACGGACCCGCCGATGCGCCTCCGCTACCTCGTCGAAGCCGTACTCGCCAGCGACTTCGACGCGCAGGAGGCCGTCCGCGAGCAGGCGGTCGACCCGTTCCAGCGGGTCGGCGAGTCGCGGCGCGTTGTACATGCTCATCAGGTGGAACTGCAGTTCCTTTCCCCCAGCGGCGGGGACGTTCGTGAACCCGGCTTCCAGATGCCGGTTGCGGAAGAGGACGATGCGGGCGTACGGCGCGGCGACGTCACAGTCGAACTGGAGGTAGCGTTCGAGCATGTGGTCGACGACGACGCTCGGGCCGCCCTCCGTCGCTTCGACGACCGCCGACTGGAGGTCGTCGCGCCGGTAGTCGAGTACCGTCCGCGCGCCCAGGTTCAGAAGGTTGTCGTGGTACCGCTCGCTCGCCGTCGTGACGACCCGCGAACCCGACGCGGCGGCGATCTGCACCGCGGCGTGGCCGACGCCGCCGCTGCCGCCGTGGATGAGGCAGTACTCGGCCGGTTCGAGCGCCGCGTGGTCGACGACGGCGCGCCACGCGGTGACGGCGGCGACGCCCGCCGCGCCCGCCTCCACGAACGACACGCCGTCCGAGAGGTGTGCAACTCTGTCCGTGGGCGCGGTGACGTACTCCGCTGTGCTACCGTAGCGGTCGTTTCCGAGGCCGGTGCCGAACACCCGGTCGCCGACGTCGAAGCCGTCGACTCCTGCGCTCACCTCGTCGACGACGCCCGCGAAGTCGACGCCGGGGACCATCGGGAGCGTGAACGGTTGGTACGACCCGTCTCGGAGGTACGTGTCGACGGGATTGACGCCCGCGGCCTTCAGTTCGACTCGAATCTCGCCCTCGCCCGGAATCGGCTTCTCCACCTCGTCGACGCGGAGCACGCCCGGGCCGCCGTGTTCGTGGTACCGTATCGCACGCATGAGCGGCTATTGGCTCCGGAGGTGAAAAGTGAGTCCCTCGATTCTCTTCGTTCCGTCGCAGTCGTCTCTTCGTTCCGTCGCAGTCGTCACAGTCGTCGCTTCGGAGACGCTATGCCGCTCGGAAGTAGAAGACGCCCTCGCGCCGTTCGACGAACTCGACGGGGTCGTCGGGGCCGACTCCGGGGTTGTCTTCGATTCGGGCAGTCACCCGCACGGACTCCGCGCCGCCGACGTCGACGACGGCCACCTCGAACGGTTCCTTGCCCTGCTGGCCGGACCCCGGGACCCGAATCGTCGTCCGCGCGTACACCGTCCCGTTCCCGTCGAGTGGCGCCTCCTCGAACGTCTCGGACCCGCACTCGCGGCAGACGTACGCTTCGTGGCCGTAGAGCAGACTGCAGTCGGGACATCGTGTCGCCGGAAATCGCGGAGGCGACGGCGACTCAGACATGCGACGGCCCTCCGAGCACCGTAACGGTGCTCACCGCACCGCTGCCGCCGAGGTTGTGTGCCAGTCCGACCTCGGCCCCGTCGACCTGATTCTCGTGTTCGCCAAGCAACTGCAGACACACCTCGTAAACTTGGCCGATACCTGTCGCACCGACCGGGTGACCCTTCGCAAGTAATCCGCCGCTCGGGTTGATTGGGAGTTCGCCGTCGACGGCGGTTCGACCCTCCGCGACGGCGGCCGCGCCCTCGCCCTTCTCGAAGAAACCGAGGTCCTCGGAGTCGCCGATTTCGGCGGCCGAGAAGCAGTCGTGAAGCTCGACGACGTCGACGTCCGACGGGGAGAGACCGGCCGCGTCGTACGCCTCCTCGGCGGCGAGCGTCGTGGCTTCGAGCGTCGTCAGGTCGTCGTAGCGGTAGGCGGCGCTTCGGCCCGTCGCGTGACCGCTGCCGAGTACGGGTATCGGCGCGCTCGTGAACGACTCGGCGACCTCCGCGGACGCGAGAACGACCGCCGCGCCGCCGTCGGCGGCGGGACAGCAGTCGTAGAGGCGAAGTGGGTCCGCGACGAGTCGCGATTCGACGACGTCCTCGACGGTCACCGGCGACCGGAACCGCGCACGCGGGTTCGACGCGCCGTTTCTCCGATTTTTCACCGAGACGGCGGCGACCTGTTCGCGAGTCGCACCGTACTCGTACATGTAGCGGTCGAGCACGAGGCCGTAGAAGCCCGGAAACGTCAGCCCGGTCGCCCCGTCGGTGCCGTGGTCGGCGGCGCTGCCGAGCGCGCGGGTGAACTCCGGCGTCTCGGCGTTCGTCATCCGTTCGACGCCCGCGACGACGACGATGTCGTGGACGCCGGTCCGAATCGCCTGATACGCCTGTCTGAACGCGATGCCCGAACTCGCGCACGCGCCTTCGGTTTTCATCGTCGGAATCCCCGAGAGGCCGACGCTGTCGGCGACGAGCGGTGCGAGCGTCTCCTGTCCCTCCAGCATCCCAGCGACGAAGTTACCGAGGTACAGCGCGTCGACGTCCTCTCTGTCGATGTCACAGGAGCGTAGCGCCCGCGCGACCGCCGTGATTCCGAGTTCTTTGATGCGTTCGTCGCGGACGCCGAACTCGGTCGAGCCCATGCCAACGACACACACGTCATTCATTGTCGGTGTGTCCGTGGGCTCGGTTCTTAAGCGTCACGTCGCCGGTCATCCGAGTCCCGTTTAGTGGTTCTGAACTGACGACTCTCGCGGGAAAGCCCGGGACGACAGCAGAGCATATCAAAATTCGAACACACGTCTCAATTTTCTGTCCTCTGTGGTGAGATACCATGCCAAACCATTATATACCAATTATTCATTCGGGACTGTAGCGTATGGCACTTACTGACCCGATTAAACGATTAGGCGAATGGTTTGCGGATATCGCGATGGAGTACGTTCCGGATCCGTACGTTCTCGTCATCGTACTCACGTTCATCGCGGCGGTGGGCGCGCTCCTGGTCGGCACGTCGCCGACGGGTGTGATGGACGCGTGGTTCGGCGGCGTCTGGACGCTTCTGGTGTTCATGGCGCAGTTCTCGCTGACGCTGATGGTCGGTGACGCCATCGCGAAATCGCCGGCGGTGTCGAGGCTGTTGCAGCGAATCGCCGGACTGCCGAACTCGCAGTTCTCGGCCGTCGCGCTCACGTCCTTCGTCGCGATGCTCGCCGGCCTCATCTCGTGGGCCATCGGTCTCATCGTCGGTGCGGTCATCGCCCGCCAAGTCGCCTTTAGGGGCAAGGAGAAGGGGCTCAAACTCCACTATCCGCTTCTCATCGCTGCGGGCTACACCGCACTCATGATCTGGCACTCCGGCATCACCACGTCGAGCGGACTCATCATGGCGGACCCCGCCGCCATCCCGTCGACGTTCCCCGAGTACGCTCAGGAGGGTATTCCGCTGAGTGAGACCATCGGGAGTCTCGTCAACATCGTCACCGTCGTGTTGATGCTCGCGGTCATCCCGCTGGTCATGGGGAGTCTCCACCCGGAGGGAACCGAGAAGATAACCGAACTGCCCGACGACGTTTACGACGAGATCTCGAACGGACTCCAGACGACAGACGACACCCCCGACCCCGGCGTCGCCACCGACGGCGGCGTCGCTGCGCAGGCACAGCCACAACCGCAGACACGGACGACGGTGGCGGACCGACTCAACCACTCGCGGATACTCGGGTTGATTATCGCGCTGTTCCCGGCGTACTACTTTCTCTCCGACGTTCTCCAGAGTGGACTCGGTGCGATAAACCTCGACACCATCAACGCGTTCTTCATCTTCTGCGCCATCGTGCTCTGGGTGACCCCGAAGCGCATCGTCAACCAGATGGACGACAGCGTCAAGAACGTCGCCGGGATTCTCTTCCAGTTCCCCTTCTACGCGGGTATCGCCGGACTGCTCACCGGGACGGCGCTCGCCGCCGTCATCTCGGGCTTCTTCGCGGACATCTCGACCCCGCTGACGTGGCCGGTGCTCGGGCTCATCAGCGCGGGTATCGTCAACGTGTTCGTCCCCTCCGGCGGGGGTCAGTGGGTCGCACAGGGACCGATTCTCCTTGAGACGACTCGGGAACTGGGTATGCCGCTGTACACCGCCGTCGTCATCGAGATGATGGGCGACCAGCTGACGAACATGATCCAGCCGTTCTGGGCGGTGCCGGCGCTTGCGCTGGCGAAACTGCGCGCCCGCGACATCCTCGGCTACACCACCGTCGCGATGGTCGCCGGGTTCATCATCATGGCCATCACGATGACGCTGTTCCTCGGCATGGGTATCGGCGCGTAGTCGTCGAACCGACGCGTTTTCGTCTTCGTTTTTGACTCCCGTCCGTCGAGAGGTGTCGCCCGGAATCGGGTCGGCGACCCGTCGGGCGACTAACGCTTAATCTCCCGGACGACGTACGCTCTGCCATGAGTTCCGACGACGAGACGCCAGGGCTGATGACGAAAGCCTATCGGACAGTGACGCCGGGATACAAGAGTCACCCCGACACCGAGATGAACGTTATCGGTCTGACGTACGCGCTGCTTTTGGTGATTCTCATCGTCCCGCTCCTGCCGTTCATGGTGATCGTCTGGCTTCTCACGCGCGTGTTCGATCGAATCGAGCGACGCCGGGGGAGTGACGAGACGGAGACGGACGTGTAGTAGCGCGGCGACCGACTCCGACGACGCTTACTTGCCCAGACCCAACAGGTCGAACGGGTAGCCGTTGTCGTTCTCGTCGGCGTGCTCGTAGACGACGTGCGCGGCGGCGACGTCCTGAATCGCCAGACCCGTCGAGTCGAAGACGGTGATGCCGTCGTCGGCGGTGCGACCGTCCTTCTTGCCGACGACGATCTCACCTATCTGGCCGTAGATGTCGTCGTCGTCGAGGACGCCCGCGTTGTACGGGACGTTGATCTCGCCGGAGTGGGTCGTCTGCTCGTAGTCGTCGATGACGAGTTTCGCGTCGAGGAGCACCTCGTCGGCGAGTTCGTGTTTGCCTTCGGCGTCGGCACCCATCGCGTTGATGTGGGTGTGGTCGCCGACGGCCTCGCGAGGGACGATGGGCGACTCGACGGGCGTCACCGTCGAGAGCACGTCACAGGACGCGGTCTCCTCGATGCTACCCGCGCGGATGTCGAACTCCTCCTCGAAGGTGTCGAGGAAGCGCGCGACGCGCTCCTCGTCGAGGTCGGAGACGACGACTTCCTCGATGGGTCGAACTTCGGAAATCGCCCGCAGTTGCGTGTACGACTGGACGCCCGCGCCGACGATTCCCATCGACGTGGCGTCCTCGACGGCGAGGTGATCGGTGGCGACGGCGGCGGCCGCGCCGGTGCGCTGCATCGTCAACTCGGTGCCGTCCATGATGGCGAGCGGGAACGCCGTCTCGGGGTCCGAGTAGATCATCGTCCCCATGACGGTGGGAAGGTCGTGGTCGCCGGGGTTGTCGGTGTGGACGTTCACCCACTTGATGCCCGCGGCGTCCCACTCTTTCGCCTCCAAGTACGCGGGCATCGACCGGAAGTCGCCGTTGTACTGCGGCAGGTCGATGTAGGACTTGGGGGGCATCTGCGCGTCGCCGCGCTCGTAGGCGGCGAAGGCGTCCTCGATTGCCCGGATGAGTTCCGGCATCCGGGCGTTGTGGTGTACGTCCTCGCTGTTGAGGAGCAGCGTCTTCATGCGCGCAAATTTTGCGGAGCGCCTATTTAGTTACTGCTAAGCTTCGACGGGGTCGGTGGGACTTACGACTCCGAGGCCTCGGCGACGACCGCACGTCTGGAAGGCATAGCCGCCACTACTCGGAAATCCGGAATATGTCTACTGTCCGAAGAATTTGGAGTCGATTGAACGGCGGTACCACGGGCGGAAGTCGTCCAGTTCACTCACCGTGAGGGCCGTCAGGCCCGAGCGGGCCGAGTCGCGAACGGAAGTCGCGGAGCGACTGAAGTGAGCGACGAGTGCTTTTGGTCGAGCTTTTACCGAGCGAGGGCGGCGAAGCCGCCCGAGTGCAGCGTAAAAGGTCGTCTTACATTGCACCGCCCATGCCGCCCATACCGCCCATGCCACCCATGCCGCCGGGTGCGCCGCCTTCCTCGTCGTCGTTGCCGCCGGTCGAGAGGTCGCCCGCGGCGATGATGTCGTCGATCTTCAGCACGAGGTTCGCGGCCTCGGTGGCAGACGAGAGCGCCTGCTCCTTCGCGTGGGCGGGTTCGACGATGCCCGCCTCGAAGGTGTCCTCGACGTCGCCCGTGAAGGCGTTCAGACCGGCGCGCACGTCGCCGTCCTCGTGGGCCGCGCGGAGGTCGACGAGCGTGTCGATGGCGTCGAGACCGGCGTTCTCGGCGAGGACGCGCGGGACGAGTTCGAGCGCGTCGGCAAACGCCTCGACCGCGAGCTGCTCGCGGCCGGAGACCGAGTCGGCGTAGTCGCGGAGTCGGGAGGCGAGTTCGACTTCGATAGCGCCGCCGCCGGCGAGCACGCGGCCGTCGGAGACGGTGGTGGCGACGACGTCGAGCGCGTCCTTGATGCCGCGCTCCAGTTCGTCGACGACGTGGTCGGTGGAACCGCGGAGCAGCAGCGTCACGCCGTGGGCGTCCTCACCCTCGACGTAGAACAGTTCGTCCTCCTCGTCGCGGCGGACCGAGCCGAAGCCGAGGTCGGCGTCGCCGATGTCGTCGAGATCGGTGACGACGCTGCCGCCGACGACGTTCTTGAGGAACTCGATGTCGGACTTCTTCGTCCGGCGAATCGCCAGCACGCCCTGTTTGGCGAGGTAGTGCTGGGCGAGGTCGTCGATACCCTTCTGACAGAAGACGACGTCAGCGCCGGAGTCGACGATCTGGTCGACCTTCTTCTTCAGCTGTTCCTCCTCCTGGTCGAGGAACTGCTGGAGCTGGTCGGGGCTGTCGATGCTGACGTTCGTGTCGACGCCGGCCTCCTCGACCTCGATAGCCTCGTTGAGCAGCAGGATGTCCGCCTCGTCGAAGTCGACGGGCATGTCGTCGTGGACGGGGTCTTTGTTGATGACCGCGCCGCGGAGCAGTTCGGAGTCGCCGGCGGAGCGACCGGTCTGCGTCTCGATCTTGACGTTCTCCATGTCGACGACGTGCGAACCGTCGTTGGCCTCGACGGTGACCTGCTGGACCGCGCCGACGACGAGGTTCGCGAGCACCTCCTTGTTGAGTTCCGCGCCCTTGCCCGTCATCGAGGTCTCGGCGACCTTCTTCAGCAGTTCTTCGTCGTCGGGATCGACTCGCGTCGCGATGTTGTCGACTTCCTCACGCGCCTTCTCGCTGGCGAGGTTGTAGCCTTTGATGACCGCCGTCGGGTGGATATCCTGTTCGAGGAGGTCCTCGGCGTTCTTCAGGAGTTCGCCCGCGATGGCGACGGCCGTCGTCGTTCCGTCGCCGGCCTCGTCCTCCTGGGTCTCGGCGACTTCGATAATCATCTCGGCCGTCGGATTGTCGATGTCCATCTCTTTGAGGATGGTGACGCCGTCGTTCGTGACGGTGACGTCGCCCATCGAGTCGACGAGCATCTTGTCCATCCCCTTCGGGCCGAGTGTGGAGCGGACGGCCTCCGCTACCGCGCGGGCGGCGCGAATGTTGTACGCCTGCGCGTCGCGGTCCTTGACGCGCTGGGAATCCTCTCCGAGAATGATCATCGGCTGACCCTGTTGCATTCGCTGGCTCATAGTCGACCGGTGATTGTTTGTGATTCTATAAAAAGGTTGCGTACGAGAGCTACCACACACCACGAGAACCGCCAACACCCATCTATCGAAAACACACGGACAGAGACTCCTCGCCGGTGACTACTGTACCATGTTAGCACAAAACTCGAATCGACACGTGGGACGTAATATCCGGCATTTATATATGAACTGTAACTCGTGGAGCGTCGCCGTCCCGCCCGTCCGACGGACGCACGGCTCGGCCGTCGAACTGCAAAGAAATGCGTGCCGCAATCGGGCTCCGTCTACTGCTCTCGGCCGTTCAACGCGTAGAGGTTGAGAACGTCTTCGTCGAGTTCCTCCACGTCGTCGTAAAGTTCCGGTTCGTCGTCCACGTCAAGCGTCCGTACTTCCCGCCGAGCGAGGTGGTGCTCCAACTGTGAACGCTTGTTTCTGCCCTTCCTCTCGCGGCCGCTTTTCGTGTCAGGCATTTCGTGTTTGTGATTGTCTGCCACCCGTATCAACCTTTCCCTACGACAGTTGTCGTATCCGTTCGATAACTGGTGTGGAGGCGCGGCTATCTGGCCGGTAATCTACTTCTGGCCGGTAGTATACTGTTCGTCAGCCGAGGAGCGAACCGATTGCTCGCCGTCCCGCTTGCGACGAAGTGAGAGACGGTACCCCCGTTTACAGCGTAACTCGTTTCCCGTCTTCGGGGACGGAGATGTTCTCCGTCTTCGACTGCAGTTCGTCGCGTGAGAGCAAGTAGTGGTTGATCGCCTCCATATTGATTCGCCCTGCGCGAACTGCGCTTCACCACCGTTGAGCACGACCACGTCGGGTTCGAATCGGTCGAGCGTCTGTTCTACGGGGTCGTACCAAATCGTATCCCCAGCGACGTACAGTATCAAATCCCCGCGGCAGTCGTTTCCGACTCACGGATTCGCTCACACCGCTACGCGTTGCTCGCGGCGTTGTTCGTCGTAAAACGCCAGGACAGGGATTTGAACGACGCGAGACGATCGCCTCGTTTCACTCGGCGCTGCGGCTCGCTAGCTCAAATCCCTACAGTCGTCGTTCACGATTCAACCGTCTGTTGCGCGGCGATAAACACCGCGCTATGTGGTCGAATCGGTAGAAACGCCAGGACAGGGATTTGAACCCTGGATCCCAGAGGGAACACGCTTTCCAGGCGTGCGCCTTACCACTCGGCCATCCTGGCTCGCATCGGATTTTGGCCGGTGTCTCGTTTAAACCCTTCCTTTCGTACTGCCCGACAGGACTACGGTATCACAGTACGAACGTCAGACGATGTCAACGCTCACTTCCGAAGACGAGGGAAAAGTGCTGGTCGACGCCGCAGGCGAGAAACTCGGTCTCGTGAAATCCGTCGAGCAAAACGTCGCCTACGTCGACCCCGACCCAGGTATCACCGACGCGATTATGGCAGTCTTCGGCCGCGAAGACGCCGACACCGACGACTTGGCCGTCGAGGGAGAGTACATCGAGACGGTGAGCGAAGGCGAAATCCGCCTCCGAGAGAACGTCTGAACCGGTTCGCGGTTACCGCCTCGCGAGCAACCGCCGTTCCGTGACGTAGGAGACGCCCGCGGCGACCGCACCGACGACGACCGCAACGCCGACGCGCGCGAGAACGCCGAGCGGCAGTCGCCCGACCACGAGGTCGTACCCCTGCACGAGTACGAGGAACGCGAAGAACCCGACCAGTCCCCAGAGGAGACTCGACTTGACGCGTCGGTTCACTCCACCGACGCGATGGCCTCGATCTCGACACCGACGCCCTTCGGGAGGTTCGCGACCTCGACGGCGCTTCGCGCGGGCGGCTCCTCGTCGAAGTACGTGGCGTACGTCTCGTTCATCTCGTCGAAGTCGTCGATGTCGCCGAGGAACACCGTCATCTTCAGTACGTCTCCGGCATCAGCGTCTTCGGCGGCGAGAATCGCCATGACGTTGTCGAGCGACTGCTCGGTCTGCGCCGCGATGTCGGCGTCGTCGAGTAGTTCGCCGTCGGGGGTCAGCGGAATCTGCCCCGCGGTGAAGAGGAGAGAACCGTTGGTCGTCGCCTGACTGTACGCGCCGACGGCGGCGGGCGCGTCGTCCGTGCTGATGATGCGCTTCATGTTCGGGGCGTCGTGGGCCGACGACTTAATACGCCGGGACCCGGCGACCGGGACGCAGGGTCTCCGTCTCAGACGACGATACGCCCCGTCGTGAATGCCTCTCGCTACGCGCTCGTCGTCGCTGTTGGCGTCGTGCTCGCGGTCGTCGTCCCCGTCTCAGTCGCTCTCAGCGCGCATCCGCTCCTCGGGTCGTCGCGATAGGGACGGACCACGGCGCGTTCGCTCCTTCAGACGAGTACTTCCACTTCGTACCCCCGCTCGCGAATCCCGGCGAGCAGTTCCTCGACGTGGTCCGGGCCGCGCATCTCCAGATCCAACTCCACCTCGGTGTCACTCATCCCGATGTCGCGCGAGGTCCGGTCGTGGCGGATGGCGTAGATGTTCGCCTGCTGCTCGGCGACGATATGGATGAGATCCTCCAGCGCGCCCGGGCGGTCCTTGAGCACGGTTCGAATCTTGAGGTAGCGACCGGTTTCGACCAGTCCGCGGAGGATAACCGTCGTGAGAGTGTTGAGGTCGATGTTGCCGCCGCAGAGCGCCGGAACGATGGTCTCGCCCGCCTCGTAGTCGAACGTGTCCGAGAGCAGCGCCGCGAGCGCAACGGCTCCCGCCCCCTCGACGAGCGTCTTGCTCCGTTCGAGCAGATACATCAGCGCGACCGCGATCTCCTCGTCGGAGACGGTGACCACCTCGTCGACGCGCTCGCGGATGACCTCGAACGGGGCCGTGCCCACGTTTCGCGTCGCGATACCGTCGGCGATGGTGTCGACGCTCTCTAGCTCGTGAATCTCGCCTTTCTGCAAGGAGTCGGCGACGCTCGACGCACCTTCGGCCTGAACGCCGACGACGCGCGCGTCGGGCTTCTTCGCTTTTATCGCCGTGGCGATGCCGGAGATGAGGCCGCCGCCACCGATGGGGACGACGACGGTGTCGAGGTTCGGGCAGTCTTCGACGATTTCGAGGCCGATGGTGCCCTGCCCGGCCATCACGTACTCGTCGTCGAAGGCGTGGACGTACGTCCGGTCCTCGGCCGCCTCTATCTCGTTGGCCTTCGCCTGCGCGTCGTTGTAGTCGACGCCCGAGAGCACGACGTCGCCGCCGTAGCGTTCGGTGGCTTTCACCTTCGAGATGGGCGCGTACTGCGGCATCACGATGGTGGATTCGACGCCCGCACGAGTGGCCGCGAGCGCGACGCCCTGCGCGTGATTACCGGCGCTGGCGGTGACGACACCGGCCTCCTTTTCCTCGTCCGAGAGCGTCACGATGCGGTTCGTCGCGCCGCGAATCTTGAACGACCCCGTACGCTGGAAGTTCTCCAGTTTCAGATGCACGTCCGCCCCGGTCATATCCGAGAACGTGTGCGAGTACTCCAGCGGCGTGTGACGGGCGACTTCGTTCACCCGCTCGCGGGCCGCCAGAACGTCCGACAGAGAGAGCATACCCGAGATACCTGTCGGTGGTTGTTAATCGTTTATCCTTAGGGGAAAGGGGAATGCACGCGTGACGTGCAACTTCGGTTATGCGGTGGGTGTATATAAACGTCAGGCACGCGCGGTGAAAGTGAAAGTGCAAGACTGCGTCGACTTCGAGCGCCCGTCAGACGCTCGTCGGCCGCTCGTCTGTCACGAGCACATGTTGAACAAATATCAACTTTTGACGCTCGTGGAACCATCCGGAACCCTCATTCGAGTTCGTGTATCCGCACGTCGTGGTCGACGACGTATCGACGGACGCGCGCTTCGAGGGGACCGTCGCCCGGCCACGAGACGGACTCCTCGGCGTCGAGGCGCTCCGGGTCGCCGACGTACACGGCCACGTCGTCGGGGCGTTCCCCGTTTCCGTCGTCGCCTTCGACAGCGTCTGTCTCGCTCGCGGAAACCTGCGCAACCCGCGGCACCGCGACGCGGACGTACAGTCCGGCGTCGACGCCCTCGTAGCGGTCGAGCGCCGCTACGTCGTCGGTGCGGAGCAGTCGCCCCGCCACTTCGCCGCCAGGAGCGAGCGTCGGGTAGCGTCCGGAGACGGGGTGTAGTCCCGAGAGTCGGGCGGGACCGACGAAGACGTACGAATCGACGACTTGGGCGACGCGTTCGGGGTCGGTGAGCGTCCCGTAGACGAAGACATCCATGCGGGGAGGAGTACCGGCAGCCACTTCCCCCTTCGGGGAGCGTAACACCGGTTGCGTCCTCGTCTCCGTATGCGCGGAGACGACGAGGGACGGCCGTGAGTCTGTGGCGGCGACTCCGACCGGTCTGGCGGCGAGTGCTCTCCTTGGCGTGGCCGGTGATGGCCGAGCAGACGTTCCGGACGCTGATGCGGACGACGGACGTCATCGTGACGGCGCTGTTCTCGCCGGCGGCCGTCGTCGCCATCGGTCTCGCGGATCTCTACGCTCGGTTTCCCCTCCGAATCGGACTCGGTCTCGGCGGCGGGGCCATCGCGCTGTCGAGTCAGGACACCGGCAGCGGCGCGACGGCGAGCCGTGACGAAGCCATCACGCAGGCGCTGTTGATGGGTGCGCTCACCGGAATTCCGTTCGCCGTGTTCGGCCTCCTCTTCGGTGAGTGGGCGATTTCGATACTCGGTGCCTCCGAGCGGGTCGCCGAACTCGGCGGGGAGTATCTCGCGCTCGTCTTCGCCACCGCGCCGGCGCGCCACGTGGCGCTCATCGGCGCGCGGTCGTTACAGGGCACCGGCGATACGAGAACGCCGATGTACATCAACGTGTTCGCGAACGCGCTCAACATCTCCGGCACCGCCGTGCTCGGTCTCGGTCTGTTCGGCTTTCCGGAACTGCGCGTCTTCGGCGTCGGTATCGCGACGGCTGCCGCCAACGTCGTCACGGCGGTTCTGCTCCTCCTCGCCATGTGGAGCTCGTGGAGCGAGGCGTCGTTCGCGAGGCCCCGGGACCCGGTCATCGCCCGACAACTCGTCGAGGTGAGCGTCCCGCGCATCGCCGAGGGGTTCGTCGCTACGCTCGCGGAGTTTCCGTTCAACTCGCTGCTGTTGGGCTTCGGCACCGCCGTCAACGCGGGTTTCCAGATCGGTCGCCGGATGTACCAGCAGGTGACCGGCCCGCTCTCGCGCGGTTACAGCGTCGCTGCGAGCGTCGTCGTCGGGCAGGCGCTCGGCGACGGCGACCCCGACCGAGCCAGATTCGAGGGGTGGGCCGTCGCGGCGCTCGGCGTCGCCACCGTCGGCGTTGTCGGCGTGCTGTTACTCTTCGGTGCGGGGTGGTTCGTCCGCCTGTTCTCCGAGGATCCCGAGACGGTCCGGTACGCGACGAACTTCGCTCGGGTGTACGGACTCTCGGGATGCGTCCTCGTCGTGTTCGTCGCGCTCTCGGGGGCGTTACAGGGTGCCAGCGAGACGCGGACGCCGTTTCTCGCCCGCGCGAGCGGGATGCTCGGGTTCTTCCTCGGGTTCTCGTGGGTCGTCGGCGACGTGCTCGGCTACGGCCCGGTCGGTGCGTATCTGGGCATCGGGCTGAGCTACCTGTGGATGGCGCTCGTGGTCGCCTGGAGCTTCCGCCGGAGCGACTGGGCGAGTCGAGCGGCCCGGATGATGGCCGAACGCGGGAGCGCGGCCGAGGGCTGACGGCCCCTGTCGACCGTTGGCGGGGACGAGATGGTGGCGGTGTGCGTGTGAGATATCAGCGTCGGAGGGCCGCTTTCGACTCCCTGCTCGACCTGATATCGGCGTCGTGCCGGATCTGTGTCGCGACGACCGTCCCGTCGTCGTAGACGCAGACCTCACAGCCGCAGAACGCGAAGATAGTGACGAACAGGCCGTCGTCACCGGCCCTGCGGTGGGACCCGTCGTACAGGTCGTCGAGGGCGTCCGCGTCGAGAACGTCGACGAGTGGCGTCTCGAGTTCCAGCGGACTGATTCCCCGACACTCGGCGACGGCCTCGACGGCCGTGATAGAGACGGGCCGAGTCGCGGTTACCCGTTTAATAACTGTGTCAGACATTCCTGTTTTTTATACGCTATCCAGCCCCATGTGATATTCCACTATCCACATCGGCGTTCGGCCGCTCGGGGGCGATACTGATAGGGGAGCGCTCAGTCGGACTCGTAGAGGTATTCGAGCACTTTCCGCTGTGCGGCCCGGAGATGGCCGTTGAGCGTGGACTGAGCGATGTTGAGGCGGTCGGCGATTTCGCGCTCGGTGCTCGTCCGCGGCGACTCGAAGAACCCGTTCGAAAACGCCGTCTCCAGCGCCTCCTGCTGCCGGTCGGTGAGTTGCGCTTTCAACTTCGTGCGCACCTCGCCGAGCGTCGGCGACTCCCGCTCTCGTTCCCGGCGGGCGGTCAGTTCGACGCGGTCGTACCGCGCCCGCAGCGTCTCGACGAACGACCTGACGTCGAACTGGTCGGAGACGATGACCGTGACGCGTCCGACGCCGTCGGCGGCGTCGAACCGTCGCGGGACGACGCCGTGGTCGACGAACGTCTGGAAGATGTGCTCGACGCCGACGGTGCACTCGAAGACGGTGTCCGCGCCACCCTCGTCGACGAGACGGAGGTCGCGGACGTCCAGCGTCTGCTTCGTGTACGCGACGACCGATTCCGAGTCCACCCCGTGAGCGGTGAAGACGGCTCGGAGGCCGCCTTCCTCCAGCGTGACCAGGTCGTCGAGTTCGAGCGAACAGCCCAGTTCCTCGCTCGCGCGGAGATACGAGATGGAGTCGTCTTCGACCGTGAGTTCGAGTTCGACGTCGGAGTCGCCGACGAGGCTTCGTTTGCTCTCGGCGGCGTTGATGGCGTACGCCGTCGTGTTGCCCAGTTCGCGCAGCACCGACCGCTCCATCTCGTCGAACACGCCCGGCCGGTCGGCGTACACGCAGAGCACGCCGTACGACGTACCGTGGTAGCGTAAGGGGAGACAGATGAGCGACTGGTAACCGCGCTTCAGCGCCTCGCTGCGCCACGGGTCGAACGGCGGGTCGTGGTGGAGGTTGTCGACGACGACGGGGTCCGCAGCCTCGACCGCCCGAACTGACGGGTGCGCCCGGTCTGTGAGCGCTCGCAGTTCCGAGAGGTAACCGTTCTCGAACCCGGCGGACGTCCGGGGCGTGACGGTGTCGTCGACGATGTCGTGGTCGCCGATCCACGCGAACCGGTACGGCCCCGTGGTCGTCAACTGCTCGCAGACCGATTGCTCTATCTCCGGGCGGGAGGTGGCGTCGACGAGCGTCCGGAGGATCTGTCGCGTGACCCCGTTGACGCGGTTGAGACGACCGAGCGTCTGGCTCTGCTCGCGGAGTTGCGCCTGCTGTTCGACGAGGCGCGACTCCCGGTCGCCCCGGTCGAGTGCCGACTCGGTGTTCGCCGCGAGGATGCGGACGAAACTCGTCGCCTCCGGGGTCGGACTCCCTCCGAGGAGGAAGACGCCGTGACCACCGAGCGGGTGGGCGACGACGTCGAAGTAGGCGGCACCGTCGTCGACGGGCTCGACGTCCTCGAAGACGTACCGCTCGCCGTCGGCGTACGCTCGCCAGGCGAGCTCCGTCTCCGGGTCGAGCAGCCGTTCGATGTCGGCGAGCCGTTCGTCGCCCATCGATTCGATCTGCGGGCGAAGCGCGCCGCTGTCCTCGTCGTACAGCGCGACAGAGACGAACGGGCCGTCGAGGACCACCTCCGCGGTGTCGACGGCGATGGTCGCTATCTCCCGCTGGGAGTCCGCGTCGAGCAGCCGCTCGGCGGCTTTCGAGAGCGATTCGAGTTGCCGTTCGCGCTCTCTGTGCTCGCTGATGTCGCGGACGACGCCGATGCGCCCAAACCCGCCGTCGTCGCCGGGGAACGGGGTAACTGTCGTCGCGGCCGGGAAGACGCTGCCGTCGCGCCGCCGGATGAGACTCTCGACGACGGCTCTCGGTCGGTCGCCGTCGAACTGTTCGCGAGTCGACTGCTCGATAGTCTCTCCGATGTCGTCGTCGCAGAGCAGTTCGCTCTTCGACCCGAGCAGTTCCGAACGCGAGTACCCCACTAACGAGACGAACTCGTCGTTCACGGCGGTGAACCGCGACTCTTCGTCGACGACGTACACCGCGTCGTCCACCGTCTCGACGATGGCTTCGTACTGTTCGAGTTTCTGTTCGCGCTGACGCTCGTCGGTGACGTCCCGGAAGTAGACGGAGACGCCGGTCTCCGAGGGGTACGCCCGAACCTCGAACCACGTCGAAAGCGGCGGGAAGTACTCGACGAACGTCGTCGACTCCTGTCGACGCATCACCTCCCGATACTCCGTCTCGAACGTCGTACCGAGCGCGTCCGGAAACGCCTCCCAGACGGACTCGCCGAGCAGTTCCTCCTCCGTGTGGCGGAGCAGTTTCTCGCCCGTCTCGTTGACGTACGTGAAGCGCCACTCCGTGTCGAGTGCGAACACCGCGTCGGTCATCCGACCGAACACTTCGCTCAGTTCCGCTCGGAGCTGTCGTCGCTGTCGCCGAAGCGTCTCCGTCTGCCGCCTCCGCTCTGTGATGTCTTCAGCGGCGGCGACGACGTGTCTGAGTTCGCCCGCCTCGTCGGTCACGGGAACGGCGTCGACGCGGAACGACCGGCGACTGCCTCCCGCCCGTTCGACCGAGAGTTCCTCGCCGTACACGGGTTCGAGCGTTCGCTCGGCGCGACGTATCGGCCGGTCGTCGACGGCCATCGGCTCTCCCTCGGCGTCGAAGAAGCGAACCGACGGTTCCGCCGCCTGCGAGTCGTCTTCGGCCGCGAGACCGAACAGCTCCCGACCCCTCGCGTTGCCGAGCGTGACGCCCGTCCGACTCTCCCTGACCGCGAGTGCGACCGGTGCGGTGTCGAGCAGTCGCTGAACCACCTCGCGCCGGTGTTCCGGTGTCGAGATGTCGCCGACGCGCTCGGAGACGCTCTCGATGACGCCGACGCTCCCTCGGACTCGGCGGTCCGAGCCGATCACTCGACTCCGAATCTCGCAGCGGACGAGGGAGCCGTCCACCGTCTCCAGCGTCGCCGCCGTCGTCTGCGCCCCGGCGTCGCCGGGGGCGGCCGCGGACCCGTCGAGCGGGTGCAGTCGGTCGGCGGTCTCGGCGTCGAACAGCCGCGAAACGTGTTCGCCGAGCAGTTCCTCTTGACTGTACCCCGTTATCGAGGCGACGCCCTCCGAAACCGTGACGAACTGCCCGTCGGTGTCGAGTCGGTAGAGCGCTTCCTCGGCCACCTCGAACAGCCCGTTCGAGATGTCGGTGTCCGTCGGCACGTACGTCTTGTCGTCGTTCGCGTCGTCGCTCCAGTCGGTGTCGCTCGCGGCGCCGTCAGTCTCGCTGATATCGGTTTCGTCGATATCGCTCTCGTCGATGTCTCCGACCTGCGCGCCGCGCAGTACGGCGACGACCCGGTCTCCCGTCTCGATTTCGATCGGACGAAGCTCCAACTCGACGCCGTATCGCTCTCCGCCTTTTCGACGGCACCACCCCACGGAATCGGCCCGTCCGTCTCGTTTCGCGGCGTCGCAGAGCGCCGCCGGCGTCTCGGTCTCCGTTCGCGGCCGGTAGACGCCCGACAACGACTGCCCGACGACGTCGTCCGCCTTTCGACCCGTCATTCGTTCTGCCCCGGCGTTCCACGACACGACCCGCCCGTCGACATCCAGAACGAACACCGCGACCCCTTCGGCGTGTTCGAGCAACGTCTGAAACTGTAGCTCCGTCGCCACAGTGGCCCTGTCGTTCATCGACTATCTGTCCTCGCGCCGTGGACAAAAACGCTGTGTGTGCGCGATATTACACTCTCGGTGATTGGTCAGTTATCGGAAGCGGCCGGACTGGATGATCACGGCGCGTGAACGACGGACACTCTCCCGACGTCATCGCTGAGTCGGGGAGCGAAAGAAACGAGAACGGGTGGTCGACGTTACCGCTGTCGTTTGAACGCCCACCGCGACAGCACGCCTACTGCGACACCCGCGGTGAACGCCTTCGCCATGTCCCCACGACGGCGACGCTGGTACTGTTCGGGGAAGTACTCCTCGGCGGCCTCGACGGCGAGCTCGCCGAATCGCGAGCGGAGCACCTCCGCTTGTTTGTCGGCCTCTGCCTTGGCTCGAACTTTCGCTCGCTGCTTCATCTCGTCGGTGTCGACGCGTCGTTGTGCCATGCACCGGCGGATAAGCCGTTTATATTTAAAACCCTTGTGGCTCGATGGAATTCGCGGCCGTTGAACTGTCAGTCGGCGGTTATCGCGAAACAACGTGTGATTCCACCGCCTCGACGACCGCGAGCGTGAGAGGCGTCGACAAACGCTGAAGCAAAAACGCTCGGTAAAAGCTCGAACAAAACCGCGGTACTCCCTTCGGTCCGTGCCGCGGCCGGTCGCTTACTGCGTTCGCTCTCGGAGAGTGGGCCGTGAGGACTACCGCTCGTCGATGCCGACCCACTCGTTGTCTTCGTCGCCGACGTAGCGGGCGCGAGGCCGGATGAGACGGTTGTCGTCGTACTGTTCGAGGACGTGCGCTATCCAGCCGCCGACGCGCGAGAGCGCGAAGATGGGCGTGTAGATGTCGATGGGGATTCCCATCTGGTAGTACGTCGACGCCGAGTAGAAGTCGACGTTCGGCGCGAGACCCTTCTCCTCGGAGATGTACTCCTCGACGGCGGCGCTCATCTCGTACCACTTCGTGTCGCCCGCGGCCTCGCCGAGTTCCTCGGATTTCTCGCCGAGAATCTTCGCACGCGGGTCCTTCACGTTGTAGACGCGGTGGCCGAAACCGGGGACGCGACGACCCTCGTCGAGGGCCTTTTTCACCCACTCGGTCGGGTCGCGGTCGCTCTCGTCGACCTCCTTCAACATCTTCATCACGTTGGCGTTCGCGCCGCCGTGGAGGCTCCCCGAGAGCGTGCCGACAGCGCTCGTGATGGCGCTGTGCAGTTCCGAGAGCGTGGAGGCGGTGACCATCGCCGAGAACGTCGAGGCGTTCAGGCCGTGGTCGGCGTGGAGGACGAGCGCCATGTCGAACGTCTCCGCGAGCACCTCGTCGGGTTCCTCGTCGTTGAGCATGTAGAGGAAGTTCGCCGCGTGGCCGAGGTCCTCGCGCGGTTCGACGGGTTCCTCGCCGTTTCGGAGGCGATTGAACGCCGCCAGCGCCGTCGGGACTTTCGCCGTAATGCGCCGTCCCTTGCGGGCGTTGACCGCCTCGTCGGTGACGTCATCGACGTCGGCGTCGGGGTCGTACGCCGAAAAGGACGAGACGATGGTGCGCAGCGCCGCCATCGGTTCCTCGTCGGCGTCGGCGAGTTCGCGTATTTCGTCGTAGACGCCGTCCGCGAGGTGTCGCTCCTCGGCCATCGATTCGGCGAACGAGTCGAGTTCCCCGCGCGTCGGAAGTTCCCCGTGCCACAGCAGATAGAGCACTTCCTCGTAGCTCGCCTCTCGCGCGAGGTCCTCGATGGTGTAGCCGCGATAGATGAGACGGCCCTCGTCGCCGTCGATATGACTGAGTTCGGATTCGGCGACTAGGACGCCTTCAAGCCCCCGCTTTAGCTCGTCTGCCATGTCACGAAGGTTCATGACGCTTTCAAAAAAGCGTTGCCGTTTCTCGCCCCTCCTGCCGGAATTTCGGGGGGTCGACACGACGGCCCGACAACCCTTTTGCCCCCGCGCCGAGAAACCGAGCGTATGGACCCCCGAGAGGTCAACTACGAACCCGTGAGCGTGAAAGCGGTGCTCTCGGAGATGAAAGACACCGCGGAACTGCTCATCGACCTCTCGTACTCCGCCGTGCTGCACGGCAGCGACCCGCTCGCCGCCGAGGTGTTGGTGCTCGAAGAGCAGATGGATATCCTGCAACTCAAAGCGCGCATGAGCCTCCTGATGTCGGCGCGAAATCCCGAGGACGCGGAGGCGCTCGCGCCCGTCCTCGGCGTCGTCGGCGCGGCGGAGAAAATCGCCGACGCCGCCGGCGACATCGCCAAAATCGTTCTCGAAGATATCGGTCTCCCCGAGGCGATGCGCGCGGCGCTTCCGGAGGCCGTCGAAGTGGTCGTTCGCGCCGAACTCGCCGAGGGGACGCCCTACGACGGGCGGACGCTCGAAGAGATAAACATGGAGACCGAAACCGGCGTGCGCGTCATCGCCATCCGACAGGCCCAACCGACCGGGAAGACGGGATGGTTGACGAACCCCGGTCCGGAGGCGACGCTACAGGCGGGCGACGTCGTCATCCTTAGAGGCCGCTCGGAGGGACTCGACACCGTCTACGAGACGGTGACGGGCGACCCGTACGAAGCGCCGGACGCGCCGGACCCGACGATCGACGACCTGGGGCGGGCCGTCGACTCCATCGTGCTGATGAAGAACATGAGCGAACTCGCCGTCGACCTCGCCTACGGCGCGGTGCTGTTCGACAGCGAGGGCGTCGCCGAGGAGGTCCACGAACTGGAGGCCGAAGTCGACGCGCTCCAGTCGCGCTTCGAGGCGTGGGTGCTCCGCGCCGCCGCCCGGGTCGAAGACCCCATCTCGCTTCGCGGCCTCGTGCATCTGGCCACCGCCACCGAGGAGATAAGCGACGCCGCCCTCGAAATCAGCGAGGGCGTTCTTCGAGGACTGGACACCCACCCCGTCGTCGCCGCCGCCGTCGAGGAGTCCGACGAGATACTCGTCCGCCTCGCCGTCGGCGAGGGGAGCACGCTCGCGGACGCGACGCTCGCCGAGCGGATGGTGAAGACGGAGACGGGGATGCGCGTCATCGCCGTCCGCCGCCCTCAGACCGACGAGGAGCGAGACGGCGGCGAGTGGGTCGTCTCGCCGGGGCCGACGACCGAAATCCACGCCGGAGACGTCATCATCGCGAAAGGGACCCGCGCGGGCGCAGAGCGTCTGAGCGAACTCGCGGGGGACCCACGGGAGTTCGAGTAGAACCGGAGCGAGTACGCGCGACTTCCGGTCAGAGTTCGCGCGCGAGCCGATACGCCGAGACGACGGTCAACGCGGCCGTGACGAGCATCGCCGTCGTCGTCGCGAGCACGAACGCCAGCAGCAGAAACCATCCCTCGGGACCGACGACCGGGAACTGCTGGGTCCCTCCGAAGGGACCGAACAGTTCGAGTACCCGAAAGAGATACGCGCAGAGCGCCAAGAGCAGGCCCGACGCGACGCCGACTTTCGCGTGCTGCGGGACCGATAGCGCCTCCACGAGGCCGCCCGACTCCGGTCGTTCTGGAACGTCGCTCACGCATAGAGCGTGGTCGCAGCCGCTCAAAATCTCGTCGCTCCGCAGCGACGGCGCTCCGCGACTACAGGAGTTCGTCGAGGAAGTCGACGCCGATGTCCGTTCGCTCGCCCGGCGAGACTCGTCCCGTCTCGTGGTCGAACGTGACGAGATTCGCGGCTGCCAACTTCGGCAGGTGAACGTGGTAGAGTTCGATTCGGAGCCGCTGGATGCGCTCGGTCGGCGACTCGTCGCCCTGCGTCTGGCCCCCGTTGGCGTCCCAGTCACGCCGCTCGAAGACCCTCTGTGCCAGTTCGTCGACCGACAACGGCGCTCCGAAGTCGGCGAGTTCGAGGAACGCCTTCCGGCGACAGTCGGCGACGAGCACGTCGAACAGTTCGTTCCAACCGTCCGCGTCGAGTCCGGTCTTCTCGGAGTGATCCGCCACCGTCGATTCGTTCATACAGGTCACTCAAGTGTTCAACTCCCATGAGGACACACCCTCAACTCTGAAGGTCGCCGACGGATTCGGTTACGCGCATCGTCAGTAGTGCCGTCACCCTCACCGTATCCTGCGATCGACCAGGAGCGCGTTCTCCACGAGGCTCGCGGTCGCGCGTCGCAACCGCTGGGAGACGGCGTTCGGCGAGACGCCGAGTTCGTCGGCCAGTTCGGTGATGTTCGTCTCCCGCGGAACGGTGAAGTAACCCATCTCGAAGGCGGCGACGAGCGTCTCTCGCTGCGGCGGCGTCAGGCCGAACTCGCGCTGTTTGGGTCCTCGCATCTCGTGGATGCGTTCCAGCTCGAACCCCTGGCCGTGTTCGTCGAAGTACGTCTGGAAGTCGTCGAGCATCGACCGGTTGACGAACCGCAGCGTGAGCGACCACCGGCGGTCGTGCGCGGTCGCCGAGAGGACGATGCCGTGTTGGTCGATAATCTCGTCGATCAACTGTTGGACCGCCTCGCTCCAGTGGACGTTGTAGAGCGCGACCGACTCCCACTCGTCGACGACGGTGAGTTCCTCCACCGTCGGGTCGTCGTCGACCGCCTCTCGGACCGTCTCCGCCGACCCGTTCTCGGTGGACATCCAGAGAAACGGGAGCACCCACTCGCGGCTGTGTGTCGCGAGGCGGTCGACCTCGACGACGAGGTCGGGGAGGCGGTCGAATGCCCGGGAGAACGCGAACGACTCGGCCGGTATCGAGAACTCGGCGACGATTCCCATAGGAAGGGTACCGGACCGAGCGGGAAAAGTGAAGAGCCGAGGTGTTTGGCTCTCGTTCTCACCGCGGCGACTGGACGACCCATCCCTTCGCGTCGGTGTACGCCGTAGTCGCAGTTTGTCACCCGACGGGGACCAGTACTGGAGGCGCCCACTCAAGGGATATCTTTTCCTCGTTCGAGCCGTTACACTCGCTCCCAAAGTGTTATCTTTTTTAGCACTATAAATTTATAAGATAAATTTAGTTAATTAAATTATAGCAGCGCGTCTCGTGGTTGATGTACATGAGCGAACACCCAATCGCAAGTTACCTGCGCGACCACCCACGAATGATCGGCGTCCTGTTCACGATGACGCTCCTGCTCTCGCAGGCGGGGGCCGTGGCGGCGAACAACGCGTTCTGCACCAACGGACCGTAATCACAGACCGGGACGACTCGAAAACTCAGCGCTAAGCTCATCGCTCCAATGGAGCGAACCGTCCATTTTCACAGGTGCCCTTTCTAATTCGAGGAACTCCTTCAGTTCTTTCGCACCTATCTCGAATTTCCCGACCGTTCCCGTCGCCAGGTGGTGTCTGTCTACAACATCTAAGAGCGGTTTGACCAGGCTCCCGAGGTCGTAGGATTTTACTGGATAGTATTCCAGTTCGATCTCGAAGATGCCCTCTTCCCTAGGCTCGATTTCTAAAACACCCGGAACTCCGCTTTCGTTCTGACACAGCGACAACCCGCCGTCGCCGAGGACGATGTACCGATTCCCGGTAAACACTTCGCGCTGTGCGATGGTCAACGCCGACCGGAGCGTAAAGCCGCAGTTCAGCAGCCGTGCGAGCGTCCGCCCCAGTTTCGTCGCCGTCGTGTTCGCCACGTCCGCAAGCGTCACGACGCCGCCGTAGCTTCCCCGTTCGACGAGCGCCTCGCCCTGCTTGTACGAACTACAGGCGTTGAGCAGGAACGACTCGACGGCCACGTCGTCGAGTTCCGTCGCGTCGAGGAAGCCGTGGGTACACTGCATGCCGCGGTGGTCGACGTGACCGACGTAGTGCAGGAAGTTCGTCGGCCGCGAGAACAGGTCGGCCAGTTCCTCGCAGGCCAGGTCGTATCGGATGTCTATCTCGAACTGCAGCAGGTCACGGAGTCCGTACAGTTCGGCGACGACACCCTCCTCGCGCATCTGTTCGTCGTTGCAGACGACCGTGATGTCGATGCTCGTCCGGTCGGCGACGTCGCGTTCGAGGCGGCGGCGATACGACGCCGCCGTCGCCTTGCTCGCGCCCAGCGGGAACCCCTCGCCGACCCACGCGTGTTCGACGGTCTCGGCGGGTCGCGGGTGAACGATCTCCTCGGTCTCCGCGGTCTCTCCGGTGTCGGACGCACCGCGGACGAACGTCTCGGCTGTCGCGGACGCCGGGGCGGTTCGCCGGAAGAAATCCGTCACCGCCTTCGGTTCGGGGTCCGGCGGCGTGAGCGACAGTCGGTCCGGACAGCGGACCAGCGAGAGATCGTTGGCGACGAACGGGAGCATCTCGACGTTCTCGGCGGTCGGCCGAACGTCGGTCGTGAGGTTCCACGCCGGCAGGTGCGGTTCGATGTCGCCGTACGGGATCGCGAGATACTCGGCGAGTTGCTCGTCGAGCGGCAGGTCGTACAGCGCCGCGAACTCCGCGTCGAACGCCGCTTCGACGGCGTGTCGCTCGTGGAGGTCGACCGGATAGTACCCCTCGGTGCGCGTGAGGCAGTCGAGGAAGAACACCTGTCGAAGCGTTCGGCCCAACCCCCGCTCTACGTCGCCGCCGTCGGCGAACGGGAACGTCCGTCCGGCGAGTTCGAGGCGCGCCTCCGCGCCCGGAACGACCGTCGCACCGAGGTAGTACGCCAGCGGCGCGCTGGCGTACACCGCCGAGCGTTCGGGCGGGAGCACGAGCGTCACGCCCGTCTCCGGCGGTTGCAAGTGGTCGGGCGCGTCGAACGTCTCGCCGCGTTCGACGAGCGGCGGGTGCCCGCGGAGCGTCGGGAACGACCGCTCGGGCGTCGTCGTCTTCAGCGCCGAGCCGAGAAGCGAGACGGCGCGCATCGCCGCCTCCGGGTCGTCGGGGGTCACGACGGTTCCCGCGGGTTGCTCGTGGAACGACCGCGCGCCGACGTGGACGCGCGTCGGCCCGTCGAACTCGAACGTCGTGCTCCGCTCGCCGTAGCGTATCGAGGCGGCGGCGTCGACGACGACGAACAGTTTCATCGGTGCCGTCGTCACCTCGATGTCGTACGCGTCGTCGTCGAGGGAGACGCCTTGGCGGTTCATCGACTGCGTGACCGTTCGGCCGTCCTGCGTCCGGACGATAGCGCCGGTCAGTTTCGGCAGTTTCAGCGACGACGTGCGCAGTTCGACCGCGAAATCGACCGGAAAGTAGAACGCCGACGAACTCGCCTCCGTGGCCGTGACCGGTTCGGGGGTGTACAACTCGAACTGTGCGTTCTCGATGCTGTCGACGAGACGGATGCCCTCGCGGTTCGCCAACTCCTCGTGGTACAGCGTGGTCACGCGAACCCCCTCATATCTGTATCCACCCCGTGGTGCCGTAGCCCGGCACGTGCCACCGCTGTTCCGGCCCGAACGGCTCGCGCTGTCGAAGCTCGATGCGGGCGTCGAACACGCCCTCGAACTCGCGAACCCGTCGGCTATCGTCCGAGAGCGGCAGGTGATAGTGGCCCATCCCGTTGCTATCTTCGACGGTGTCGCAGACGCGTCTGAGGAACTCGCGGACCCGAGACACGGTGTACACCTCCACCAGGGGACCGATGGAATCGAGTGAGAGACGGAGCTCGCCCGGACTGAACCCGTGACCGCCGTCGAGCGAGGCGACAGCGCGCGAAATCTCGCCTTCGAGACACCTGAGTCCGGTGTCGGAGGCGCTCTCTCGGCCGGCGGCCTCGGCGGCAGACCGCTCGATGCGTCGTCGCTCGACGACTCTGACGCCCGTGTCGTCGGCGGAGACGCCGATCGGAAGTCGGGAGTCGACATCTCTCGTCGGCGTGTCGGTGAGCGTGACCAGTCGTTTTCGCTCTTCGACCGGTGAGCCGAGCAGCCGTTGGGTCGCTCGCGCCGTCACCGGTTCGGACACCGCACCGGTGACGAGCAGGTTGCAGCCTCGCTCTTTCAAGCGCATCAACTCCCCGCGAAGGGGGTCTACCGGCTCCTCCCCACGACTTCGACCCTCGACACGCATTTTCCGTTCTGTTGGATAACGTATATGATAAAGTTTTGGAATCAATGGGTGCGCTGTTCGCCGCAGTCGCCCCGAGAGCGTCGTTTCGCCTGCGGGGACCGAACCCCTAAAGAGAGGTGCGTCCGTCAATCGACCAATGACGACGCTCGGAACTGCGAGCGCGGCCCCCGGTGAGTTCGCCACGGGTCGACTCGAAGTCGGCGAATCTCGCGACGGGAGTTCGGTGGGACTACCGGTGGCGGTGATAAACGGCGCTCGCGACGGCAAGACGCTCTATATCCAGGCAGCGAGCGACGGCGACGAACTCAACGGTGTCGGTGTCGTCCAGCGAGCGATTCCCCAAATCGATCCGACGAACCTCTCGGGGACGGTCCTCGTCGTCGGCATCGTCAACTACTACGCCTTCCAGGTCGCCAAACACCGCAACCCCATCGACGACACGAAGATGAACCGGACGTACCCCGGCGACGAGAACGGCACCGCTTCGGAGCGCATCGCGGCGACGACGTTCGAGGCGGCGACGCGTGCGGACCTCATCCTCGACCTCCACCAGGGATCGACCAGTCGGATGATAAACGAGGTCCGCGTCCGCTGCGGCCCACGCCATCGCCTCCACCGCGAGTGTCTCGAACTGGCAAAGACGTTCGGCTGCGGCTACATTCTCGACCAGAAAGGGCCGGACGGCCAACTCGCCCGCGCGGGTCCCGACGAGGGTATCCCCACTATCGACCCCGAACTGGGCGGCTGCGTCGGCTGGGACGACGAGAGCATCCGCCTCGGCGTTCGCGGCGTGTTCAACGTCCTCCACGACTACGGCTTCCTCGACGGAAATGTGAACCGCGAACCGCAGACCCGCGCCAGCGGCTTCGACCAGTACGGGTCGCCCGCCGGCGGCCTCGTCGACTTCCAGTGTGACCTCGGCGACCGCGTCTCGGCCGGGGAGACGCTGTTCGAGGTGACGGACGTGTTCGGCCAGCTGAAGGGCCGAGTTACCGCCGACAACGCGGGCATCTTCTGGCGGTCCCGGCGGCTGCCGCAGGTCGCGACCGGCGAGTACGTCTGTTCTGTCGGTGTGGATATCGACTCGGTCTAGCTGCACCTTTTGCGCTGCGGGCCGCCTTCAGCGGCCCTCGGCAAAAGCTGTCTTCGCGGTTTCACCGCGAAGGCTTAGCAGACGCGAAGCGTCTGCTCTCGGACCAAAAGCACAGCGTCACCCCCTCAGGCGCTGACGCGCCTTCGAGGGTTCCTCGGCCCGTTCGCTCCCTCCGGTCGCTCGCGGTCGACCTGCTTGGCTCTATTAAACCATCAAATCGTGACAGAAACCACGTGCTGAATAGATCGCGCAGATCGGTCATTGGCTTGGCACTTGGATCGAACGAGCCAAATTTTCAAGTATAGAGCGTCTGTTCGCCGGATAGACGACACCCCAGTTCAAACGTCGTCCGAGCGCCCCTTTGACTATCTCACCCATTCTTCGTGTGCTAAACAGTCAAATGCACGTTCTACCTCCTCGTGGCCCCGATACCGAACCGTCCGATTTCGCGTGTCGTACTCGACGAGGCCGATATTCGCCAGTTTCGGGAGATGGATATGATGCAACGAGATCGCTACGTTGTCGGTGCCGAACTCTTCTATCGAGTCGGCTTCGCCGCCGGCGAGATACTCTGTGAGCTCACCGAGCGACACGATGTCGCCGTCCTTCTCGTGGAGATAGCCGAGGAGACGACGACACTGTTGGTCCGAAAGCGCCGAGAGAATTTGTGGCCAGTTTGAATGATTCTGAAATTGAGAGCTCATATCAAAACGGATGTTCGCTCTCCGGAAGAGCGGACGGGTGATATATATAACTCCTTTATCCTCTCGGGAGAACGGGTTCTACGATTCGTCGTCCGGATGACTGACGGTCAGCGCGTTCGTGATGAGATTCTTGTGGCCGTGGTGAAGCCGCTTCGAGAATGCTGACTGAGAGATCCCAACGTTACTCGCTAACTCGGTCATCGTGGTCGCTTGTGGAATATCGTAATAGCCGGCTTCGAGCGCGGTTACCAACGTCTGACGCTGTTTCGACGTTAATCCGTATTGGGCGCTCGCCATCGGTTCCTCTTGGTGATAAATCTGGGAGAGTTCGAACGAGATCTCGTGTTCGGTACAGTACGTTTGGAACTGAGAGACTTCCTCACGGTTGTCGAAGCGCATCTGGAGTTCCCAGTATTCATCCCGACCAGTCGCCTGTAGAATCGTCGCGCCGATTTTGATGTACGCGTAGACGATAGTTTCGATGTTTTCCGTCCACTCGGCCCGGTAGAGAACCGCTTCGTCGATCTCATCAACCTTCTGGACGTTCGTGACGGACGAGTCTTCGTTGAATGCGGTTTCGAACACTGACTGGTCGCCACCGCTAACCCAGAAGTATGGCATAATCCGGTCCTCCATCGTGGCGACCACACGCTCGATCTCGACTATCATGTCCGGCGCGGTGGTAAGAGCATGATGGAGCGCGAAATCGTCCGCGTCAACGGTAAACTCCGCGATAACACTCATGCGGGTTATTCGGCTTTGAGTAGGATAAACCCGTGGTGAAATGGACGGGAAACCCGATCGATTTGCGCTCGATACTGAGCTTTAGTTTAGTGCAGACGAAACGGATAAATGAAATCTCCGTGAAAGATACACCCTCTGTATTCAGCACGGCCTTGTCTAACTATCACTAAGTGACGGTTTCGAGAGAGCCACCTGCACATACCCGACCTGATACATCGACTCTACAGGCCACTCGTCTAACTCACGCTCGGACTCAACTCTACACCCTACCTACGCCGCTCAAACCGTCAGTTACTGGTGTGTAGGCTTTCGTTACGGCTGTATGCCGACCCACCTCTCCTGCCCTGACTGTGGTCGAACTTACGAAAATCGCTGGCGCTGCGAGTGCGGGCATCCGCTGGAGTTCGCCGAGCGACCGCTCCCCGACGGCCCCGCACCCGACCCGTCGTCGTTCGACGCCCGTGACGGTCTCTGGTCGTTCTCCGACTTCTTGCCCGTCGACCGTCGTGTCTCGCTCGGCGAGGGGATGACGCCGCTCGTCGAAGGAGAAGAATGGAACGCGCAGTTCAAGTTAGAGTACGTCTTTCCGACGGGCAGTTTCAAGGACCGCGGCGCGACGACGACGCTCTCGCGGGCGGCCGAACTCGGCGTCGACACCGTCGTCGAGGACTCGTCGGGCAACGCGGGCGCGGCGATCGCCACCTACGCCGCCCGCGCGGGTATCGACGCCGAAATCTACGTCCCGGCGTCGGTGAAAGCCTCGAAGCTTCGTGCCATCGAACGCGCGGGGGCGACGCCGGTCCGCGTCGAGGGGTCGCGGCAGGACGTCACCGACGCTTGCCTCTCGGCGGTCGAATCGGGCGACGGCTGGTACGCCAGCCACGCGTGGAACCCCGCGTTCTTCGCTGGGACGGCGACGTTCGCCTACGAGACGGCGCTCCAACGCGACTGGAACGCACCCGACGCGGTCGTGACGCCGCTCGGTCACGGAACGCTGTTTCTCGGTGCCTACTACGGTTTCCGTGCCCTCTACGACGCCGGGTGGACCGACCGGATGCCGCGGCTACTCGGCGCGCAAGCGACGGGGTACGCGCCGATTGCGGCGGAGCAACACGGCGACGAACTCGGCGAAAGCAACGACGTCGCCGACGGTATCCAGATTCGAGAACCGGTACAGCGCGAGGCGATTCTTCGCGCCATCGACGACACCGACGGCGACGCCATCGCACTCGGCGAGTCGGCCGTCGCCGACGAACTCGACGCGCTCCACCGCGCGGGGTTCTACACCGAACCGACCTGCGCCGTCGCGCCCGCCGCGCTCCGAGCGTACCGCGAACGCGGCGTCCTCGACGGCGACGACGACGTGGTCGTCCCGCTCACCGGGAGCGGATTGAAGCAGTAGAGGCACGCGGGGAGAGTGAGCGAGGGATTCACTTCTCACATCGAGAACGAGTCGTCGACGCCCGACTGAACGGACCCCGAGGCGCTGGCCGAGCTGGACCCGACGCGCTCGCTCGTCTCGTCGAGTTACGGTTGGAAGACGGCGTCTTTCGAGTCACCAAGGATACCGGACTGTTCGTCGCGCGGACGCCGAACTACTCAAGGGCATCGACCGCTTCGTGCGGACCCACTACCCGCTCAGAGCATCTCGTCGAGAGCGATGTACGCGCCCTCGTCCGCGGACACCCACGTGGTGAGCAGTTCGTCGTCCGTCGCGTCCGCCGGGAACAGCGTGCACCGGTCCGGACCGAAACTGCTGGGCGAGATGACGTGGTCGACCTCGAACAGCCACGAGAGGTCAGAGGGGGTTTTCCACTCGTTTGTCACGGATACTACGTCTACACCATCGGTCTTTACTATCGACTCGCTACCGACTGTACGATTGTATTTACTACGACGAAACCTCGGATGTATCCGCTGAAACGGACGTTAGGCGTTTCCTCCCGGTTCGACTCGCGTTACCGCTCGGGATGAATCGGACCGTCGAAACCGCCTCTGACCAGCGGCTTTGCGACGTGGCGGCGCGCGCACGGCGGCACTTCGTACCAGCCTACTTCGAGGTCACGCTCGACGTGCCGGTCGACTTTCCCGGGTTTCCTCGTCCGACAGTCCCGACAGCGATATCCCTGGTTCCGCCCGGCGCTCTCCATCCGCCTCCCGCACGCCGGACAGTCGGGAACGACCGCCTCGACCCGGTTTAGCTCCCGTACGGCGAACTTCTCCAACTTCAGCGTCCCCCCGCTCACCTCGCCGCAGACGGTGAGGCGGTCACCCGACCGGAGCGCTCGCACCCGGTCGCGGAACCGCTTCGTCGGCTCGAAGGCGACGCACGGGAGCGTCCCGCCACGCCCGTCGGCGAGCGTCACGAACACGTGACCCCCCGTACGCGTCTCAGGCGCGTCGTACACCCGACCGTCGAGGCGGTAGGCCCGTCCATCTTCGACGGCGTCGAGCGCTCCCGTCCGAAGGTGGGCGTCGGTTCCCTGATTCGTCAGAAACAGCGCCGTCCGCTCGGTCGATTCGCTCTCGATGCCCTCGGCGACACGTCGAACGGCGTCGGCGTCGTCGCCGCGGATACCGTAGAGAATCGGCCCAGGGGCGTTCGGCACGCAGACGGCCTGGTCCTCCTCGGTGTCGACGGTGTCCCAGGCGTCCGGATAGGCGGCTTCCGCGGCCGCGAACACCGAGTCGTCGTCGACGTTTCGGGGGGTGCCGCAGCGGTCGAACTCACGGTACGAAATGTGCTCGTACGTCCACTCGTCGAACGCGGCCCACGCGCCGACGGCCGCGAGCGCGCCGATGCGGCCGCGGCCGCCGCACCACCCGCGGTGTCGGTACCCCGCCGACTCGGCCAGTTCGACGGCGCGGTCGGTCGTGTGAAAGTCGCGGACGCCCTCGCGGGCAAATCGCCGAATCGACCCGGGCACTGTCGCTGGGTCGCCGTCGGCGACGACGACGCCCGGACTCGTCCGCGGGTCGTCGCTGACGGCGAGGCGGTCGACGACCGACGAGGCGAGGTCCATCGCTGCCTCGGGTGGGGCATTAGTGTGAAGCGCTAACGCGGCGTTTCCTCGGGTCTTGTGCTTCACGGCCGGATTGAGTCGCACGAGGAGTCGCCGCTCGACGCGCCACCCCGCCTTCCGGATCGCGTCGGCGACGAGCGTCGCCGCGTACGTGGTGCACATCCCCTGCTCGCGGGAGTCGGTGTCGTCGAGGCCGATGACCGTCACTATTCGGCGGTTGTTCGGGGGACCACATGCCGCTTTCGGGTCGTCGCCCCTCACTTAATGCTATCGGCCATGCATGGAAGTAATCGGACGACGGCGAGCGGGTGGTCGGCGAAACGCCTATGTACGAGGACGGGCTTATTTCCCCCCATGTCCCGCTCCGCTCTGGTGGGTAACGTCACCGCGATGCTGCGCGACGCCGACTTCGTCGTCAGCGAGCGCTGTGCCGTGCGCCCGAAGAGCTTCGACCTCGCCGCGCGCCGCGGCGAGGACCTCCTCCTCCTGAAGATTCTGGGGAATATCGACGCGTTCGACGCCGTCACGGGTGCGGAGATGCGGCGTCTCGGCAACTACCTGTCGGCGACGCCGATGGTGCTCGGGATGCGAACGCGCGACGAGGATCTCAAGCCGGGCGTGGTGTACTTCCGCCACGGCGTTCCCGTCTTCAACCCCGACACGGCGTACGACCTGTTCATCGAGGAGGTGCCGCCGCTCATCTACGCGGCTCCCGGCGGACTGTACGTCGACATCGACGGCGACCTGCTCGCCGACGAGCGAGAGCGCCGCGGCTGGAGTCTCGGGCGACTCGCCTCCGAACTCGGCGTCTCCCGTCGCACCGTCTCGAAGTACGAAGACGGGATGAACGCCAGCATCGACGTCGCCATCCAACTGGAGAAACTGTTCGAACAGCCGTTCAGCACGCCCGTCTCGGTGCTCGACGGGGCCGACGAGGTGCGCGACGCCGACCCGACGCCGCAGGACCCCGAGGCCGACCCGGAGGACGCCCACGTCGTCACCGTGCTCACCCGCGCGGGCTTCGACATGCACCCGACGGCGCGCGCGCCGTTCAAAGCCGTCGGCGAAGACAGCGACAGTCGAGAAGAGAACCTGTTGGCCGGGCACTCGGCGTTCACCCGATCCGCCGAGAAGCGCGCCCGAATCATGTCGTCGCTCGGCGCGGTTACGCGAACGCGCTCGGTCTACTTCGTCGAGAAGCGCGCCAAGCGAGACTCCGTCGAGGGGACGGCGCTCGTCGGCTGCGACGAACTCGAAGCGATGCGCGACCCCGACGACGTTCGTGACCTCATCCGCGAGCGCGCCGACGAACCCGCGGACTGAGCGCCGACCCACCGACCGACCGGACTGTCCGGATGGCGGACCGACGGCGAGTTCTTCTCTACGCGTGGCGTATGTCAACACATGGTCTACCCGAGTGCGGAGCGGTCGGGGCGGCTGAGCGAGGCGTTCGAGAATCTCGTTCTCTCGTGGCCGAACGTCCGCGTCGACTACCGCCGCGGCTACGCGACCTACTGCGTCGGCGACCGGCCGTTCGCCGTCGTCGACGGGATGCGCTTGGTACTCACGGACCTCACGAGCGACGCGCAGGAGGCGCTCGAAAACGAGTGGTTCGTCGACCCGTTTCGCACGGAAACGGGCGTCATGGAGACGTGGTTGACGGTCTGCATCACGCCCGACGAACTCGAATCGCTGTTGCCGTTCGTCAGGCGGAGTTACGAGACGGCGCGGGAAGTCAGTTGGTAGCCGACGAGGTTAGCTCGCCGAGCCGTACGTCTCTTCGAGATACGCGACGATGTCGTCGCTCTCGGGCATGCCGTGAACGTCGTGCTCCTCGTCGACGAGCACCGGAACCCCGGTCTGTCCGCTGACTTCCTTCACGTCGGTCCGCTCGGAGTGCGAGCGCGGTACTTTCCGCGACTCGTACTCCAAGTCGAGTTCGGCCAGCTTGTTTCTCACCTTCGCGCAGTAGGGGCAGCCCTCCAGTTCGTACAGTACGGGGGTAGACATCACCGAACGTTAGGGTGCCAGAAAGTAAAGCCCACCGGGACCGTGCGGGGCGCGCGCACGCCTGCCACGCGGTTCGAGCGCCTCGATGCGACTCGGTTCGGGGGCGAGTCGACTACAGTCGCTGTTGGGCCACCGCGGAGACCCGTCGCCGGATTCGACCACGGTTGACGACCAGTTCGGTGCCGACCCACACGAGCAACAGCAGCGTGCCCAGGATGGCGGAGACGAATCCCCAACTGGAGAGCCACACCGGCCGAATCCACGGGGTGAGCTGCGCCCACATCGTCGCGAACTCGCTCACGGGTTCTTCGAGCGGCGTGTCGAGGAACGGCCCGACGATCCAGTTGCTGAAGGAGACGCGGTCGCCCTCGCCCGGTTCGAGACCGGCGCTGCCGGAGAGTTCGTAGCTCCCCTCGGCGTCCATGTCGCTGATGGTCGGCCCGTTCGACCCGCCGCCGTGGGCGACCCGTTCGGCGTCGTACGGTCCCCACGTCGCGTAGTACTCCCAGACGATCTCGCCCTCCGGCGTCACCTCGACGACGCGGTGGTTCATCGTGTCGGTGATGAGCGTGTTGCCGTTCGGGAGGCGGTCGGCGTCGCGCGGCCACGTCAACTGGCCTTCGCCCACTTCCCACGTCCGCTCCCACTCGCCGTCTATCAGCTCGTACTCGACGACGCGGTGGTTCTCGGAGTCGGCGACGAGGATGACGGGGTTGCCGTCCTCGCTCTCCAAGTAGTCGGGGTTGTGCTGTTCGTTCAGTATCTCGTAGTTGTCGTCCTCGCCGAGTCGGAGGTCGATCTCGCCGCTGGTCCGGTTGACGAGGATGGCCTGGTCGAAGTTCCGCGGCGACAGCAGGAGGTGCTCGTCGCCGACGGGTTCGATGTCGTTGACGTGCGACCAGTCGTCGTTCATCCCCCCGTCGGTGTTCTCGTCGTAGTGCTCGTGGAAGTACCACTCCCACGTTATCTCCTCGGTCGTACGGTTGTAGATGAAGACGCGGTCGTCGCTGCGACCGGCGGAGTCGTTCCAGTTGCGCATGTTCGCGACGGCGATCTCCTCGTCGTTCAGCATCACCGCGTCGTGAGTGTCCTCGATATCGAACTCCTCCTGCCAGACGCGCTCCTCGGTCTCGGGGTTCAGTTCGTAGACGAGCGTTTTCCCCGGACGCGTCGAGACGACGAACAGGTTACCGTTGTCGAGCGGGTCGGCTTCGTAGAACCACGTCGCGCCCTGCTCTTCACCGTCGTACACCCACTCGGTCTCGCCGCGTTCGTCGACGGAGACGAGACGAGCGGGCTTCTTCTTGTTCCCTTCGCCCTGGAAGTGAAAGCCTTGGACGCTGACGACGGTCGAGCCGTTCGCCAGATCGGTGACGGTCCCTCGCTGCAGGGTCGTCTCGTCCTCGGGGTCGTACGTCACGGCCGCGATGCCGGCCGGAACGAACAGGCCGACAACCGCGATCGCGACCAGCGCTCGCAGTAGCCATCGTCTGGAGGGCGTATCCATGGCCTCTGATTAGTCGTTGCCGCTATGAAACTTGGTGTTTGTGTCGGCGGCGAGCGCCCTTCGTGTCGGTCGATTGGCAGCCGCGTCCGCCGCTACAGTTGTCCGGTGAGGAGGCCGCTGGTGCGGACGAAGAAGTACAGCACGAACGCGCCCGCAAGTATCCACTGCCCGACGGTCACGTCGCGGCGCTCCCCGGCGGCGATTTTGACCAGCGGGTAAGCGATGATTCCCGCGGCGATACCGTAGGCGATGGAGAACGTAAACGGCATCACGAGGATGGTCATCCCGGCGGGGACGGCGTGGGTGATATCGTTCCACTGGATGTCGACGACGTTGCGCAGCATGAGCACCGCGACGACGACGAGCGCGATGTGGGAGGCGTACATCGGAATCGCCGCGGCCAGCGGGACGATCGCCAATGAGGCGACGAACAGCAGCGCGACGACGAGCGCGGTCATCCCGGTCCGACCGCCCTCCTCGACGCCGGTTGACGACTCGATGTACGTCGTCACCGTGGAGGTGCCGAGTATCCCGCCGACGGTGGTGCCGACGGCGTCGGCCATCAGCGGCCGGTCGATGTCGGGGAGGTTCCCCTCCTCGTCGAGGAAGCCGCCGACCTGACTGACGCCGACGAGCGTCCCCGCGGTGTCGAAGAAGTCGACGAAGAAGAACGTGAAAACGACGAGCGAGAACGCCAGCGCGTCGACGTTCGACAGCCCCTCGAGGAACGCGCCGACGAGCGGGGTGATGTCGTAGCCCGCGGCGTCGTAGGCGAGCGTCGTATCGCCGACGAGCGACGACGCCCCGAGCGTGTTCCCCTCGGGTGCCTGGTCGGCGGGGAAGGCGTTGTAGCCGAGCGCCGACGCCGCGTAGCCGAGAACCGAGGTGGCGACGATACCGAGAATGATGGAGCCTTTGACGCCGCGGGCGTAGAGCGCGAACGTCAAGAAGAGCCCGACCACCGAGATGATGGCGACGGGGTCCTGCGCGAACACGGGGTTGAACGTGACGAACGTCTCCGAGTCACCGGCGACGACGCGCATCGCCTGCAAGCCGATGACGGCCAAGAAGAGGCCGATGCCGCCGCCGACAGCGAACTTGACAGGCTCGGGGACGAGTTCGATGACGTACTCGCGAGCACCGACGGCGGTGAGCGCGATGAACAGCACGCCTTCGACGACGACGGCCGCCAGCGCCGTCTGCCACGGGATGCCGAGTCCGAGGACGACGGTGAACGCGAAGAAGGCGTTCAGCCCCAGTCCGGGCGCTTGCGCGAACGGCCGCTTGGCGTACAGCGCCATGATGAACGTCGCCACCGCCGCCGAGATGAGCGTCACGACGGCGAGCATCTGCACCGTCTGCGCGTCGGTTCGGTTCCCCACGTCGATTGCTGCCCCGAGAATCTGCGGGTTGACCACGACGATGTAACTCATCGTCAGGAACGTCGTTATCCCCGCGAGAACCTCCGTTCGTAAGTCCGTCCCGTGCTCCTCGAACTCGAAGTACGAATCCAGTAACCCCATGTTGGCCGATGATGCATTAATAACTTAAGAATTACCATCTATCCGTCCATAGTTGTGCATCTATGTGGATGTCGGCGGTCCGAGACGTCGCCGGAACTCGCTAGTCCAGCGTCGTCAGCGCGCCGACGGGCGCGTCGGTGAGTTCGCGCGCCCGGCCGAGCCCCTTGTCGCTGACGCCGATGAGCGCAAACACGCCCGTCACGCTCGTGTCGGCCTGTTCGGCGATGTCCAACAGCAGTTCCTGAGTCTCGCCGGAGCGGATCAGGTCGTCGACGACGAGGACACGCTGGCCCGACGAGAGCGCGCTCGCGGGGAGGTAGTAGGTGAGTTCGATGCCGGAGGCGAGCCGCTGACGCGACTCGATGAACTCCTCGACGGCCGTCTCCTTGGACTTCTTGGCGTAGGCGAGGCGGGCGTCGAAGTAGCGCGCCATCGCCGCGCCGAGGGTGATACCGTCGGTGGCGGCGGTCAGAATGACGTCGGGGCGCTCGAAGCCGAAGCTGTTGGCGGCGACGGGGGCGACGAGGTCGAGAAACGACTGGTCGAAGACGACGCCGGAGTTGTCGACGTACCCCTCGTCGTCGAAGCGGACGCGCGCTTCCAGTTCGGTGGAGAGCGCGTCGCGGCCGACGCCTTCGACGACTTCGCGGGCGCGCTCGCTCCCGGGGAGGACGTGGCCGTTGACGTACCGGTTGAGGTCACCGGCCGGAAGCCCCGTCACCGACGAGAGTTCGTCGTACGTACGCGTCTCCTTCAGCATCCGGAGGACGGCGACCGCCTGCAGTTGGAGGGCGGCCTTCTCAGCTCTGTTCATACCCCGCGTTTCGTGTTTGCACAACTATGAACACTTCGATATTTTTAGCGATAGATTTACGCACGTGTATGGTTGTCACGCGGTCGTCGCCGCGCGACTCGAACACGTCGTTTACCGGTCGGCGAGAAGATCCGTCGCGGTCAGCAGCGACTGGAGTTCGACGTCGTGTTCGGCGAGCAGTTCCTCGGCCCCTTCCTCGCGGTCGACGACGACGAGCACGCGGTCGACCTCGGCCCCGGCGTCGCGGAGCGCCTCGACGGCGTCGACGGCGCTCTGGCCGGTCGTCGCGATGTCCTCGAGCACCAGCACGGCCTCGCCCTCTTCGAGGCGGCCCTCGATGCGCTTGGCGGTTCCGTACTCCTTGGCCTTCTTGCGCGCGATGACGTAGGGGCGGTCGGTCTCGACCGACGTGACCGCGACGAGCGGGACCGCGCCGAGAGCGACGCCCGCGAGTTTCTCGTCGTCGACGCGCTCGGCGAACGCCTTCGCGATGAGTCGGAGACACTGCGGGTCGGTCTCGAACAGGTACTTGTCGACGTAGTAGTCGCTCGTTCCGCCGTGGGAGAGTTCGAACTCGCCAAATTTGACGGCCTCTGCGTCGCGAAGCGCCGCGATGAGTTCCTCGTTCGCCATTGGTCGGTGTGGGTTCGGCGAGGGTGATAAACGGGCCGGTTGGCGGGCGATAGGAGGTGGTGACGAACCAGTTTCTGAACCGCGCGCGACCGCAGGGAGCGAGCGGCCTTTTTGGTGCAGATTTTTGCAAGCGGGGTGCGCTCTGCGCACCCCCGCAGCAAAAAGGTGCGTCAGTAGGGCTCGTCTTTCAATCCGAGCAGATAGGCGATACCGTTCGTCACGAGGTGGAGCACGGGCGTGATGACGACGACGACGACGAGGCGGAGCGGCGTAAAGGTCCGCGAGAACCACACCGGCGACAGCAGTTTCGCCAGACCGAGCGCGCCGACGACGAAGTCCAGTTGGTCGAGGAGCGGGAAGGACGCACCGCGTTCGCGACCGCTTCGGCGCTTGAGAAACGACGCCGCGATGTCACCGAGCATCGCGCCGACCGCGAGGCCGACGGCCCCGCCGAGGCTGAACTCGGGGAGCGAGACGCCGAGACGCGCCTCGACGCGGTCGCGGACGAGGTTGAGAACGACGGCGAGGAGGACGCCGACGACGCTCCCGACGGCCGTTCCGCGCCACGTCTTCCCGTCGCCGAGCAGTCGGCGGTCGCCCCACATTCGTCCGCCGTCTATCGGGTCGCCGCCGCCGGAGAGAACCGCAGCGTTGTTCGGAACGTAGGCGGGCAGCATCGCCCAGGCGGCCGAGACGAGTTGCGAGATGAATCGCGAGATGACCATACGGCGGCCACTCACGGACGGCATTTAATCTCTCTCCTGTCGCGTTAGCCTGTCGAGTTCGAGAGGACAACGCTGATAACCGGATGGTCGCAACTGAGTTGCATGATTCCGCCCATCGCCAGTCGGTTCGTCGCGGGCGAGACGCCAGCGACGGCGCTCGAACACACCCGCCGGACGAACGCCGACGGCGTGAAGGTCATCCTCAACCTGTTAGGCGAACACTACGACACCCGCGACCCCGCCGACGCCGACGCCGACGCGTACGTCGACCTCTTGGCCGACCTGGGGCGCACGACCCTCGACGCCTGCGTCTCGGTCAAACCCTCCCAGATCGGCCTCGACGTCGGCGAGGACGTGTTCCGCGAGAACCTCGAACGCATCACCGATGCGGCCGCCGACCACGACGAGTTCGTCTGGGTCGACATGGAGGACCACGACACCACCGACGCGACGCTGTCGGCGTACGAGACGTTCGCCGAGGCGACCCGCGGCAACGTCGGCGTCTGCGTGCAGGCGAACCTCCGCCGGACGCGGACCGACCTCGAACGCCTCGTCGACGTCCCGGGCAAGGTCCGCCTCGTCAAGGGCGCGTACGACGAACCCGAGGAGATAGCCTACACGGACAAAGTCGACGTCAACGAGTCGTACCGCGAGAATCTGGAGTTCATGTTCCAGGAGTTCGACGGCGGCATCGCCGTCGGCAGCCACGACCCGGCGATGATCCAGTACGCGACCGACCTCCATGACGAGTACGGCACCGACTTCGAGATTCAGATGCTGATGGGCGTCCGCGAGGACGCCCAGCGGGAACTCGCCGCCGAGGGCTACGAGGTGTGGCAGTACGCACCCTACGGCGACAAGTGGTTCTCCTACTTCTACCGCCGGATCCGCGAGCGCAAGGAGAACGCGCTGTTCGCGCTCCGCGCCGTCACCGGCGTCTGACCGCGGTCGACGGACGAGTGCGTGACACCCCGTCTCGCGCAACGTGGCAACTCGGTAGAAGACCTCTTAACCCCGCCGGTCGGAGTATCGACCGAGAATGTCTACGTGGAAACGCGATTTCGCGAGCGGTCTCGTGGTCCTCACTCCGCTTTTGGTCATCCTGCTCGTCCTGAACTGGCTCTACCAGCAGATCGCCGAACTCCCCGTCATCGCGTTTCTCATCGACCAGATGCCCGAGGCGCTGGCCGTGCTGACGATAATCGTCATCTTCCTGATGCTCGTCTTCTCGGTCGGCTATCTCATGCGCACGACGTTCGGCCGTCTCATCGAGGACGGAATCGACGCGACGATGAACCAGGTCCCGCTGATTCGCGTCCTCTATAACGCCTCCAAACTCGCCGTCGAGACGGCGCTCACCGGGACCGAAGAACTGCAGAAGCCGGTGAGAATCGAGACGTGGAACGGCTTGCGGATGACTGCGTTCAAAACCGGCAAACGAACCGACGACGGCCGCGTCGTCCTCTTTCTCCCGACCGCTCCGAACATCACCTCCGGGTTCGTCATCGAAGTCGACGAAGAGGACATCGAAGAGACCGACGAACGCGTCGAGGAGGCGCTGACGCGCATCCTCAGCGCCGGATTCGGCGAGGAGTCCGAACCCGGCATCGACATCGACGTCATCGACGAGGTGTCGGTCGACGACATCAAGCGGTCGAACGACGACTGACACTCCACGATTCCCGCACGATTCCCGCCGCGGCCGGACGGGAACCTCAGCCCCGTCGCTGCGCAGGTTGAACTGTGATACCGGAACTATCCGCCCGCGTGCGCTGAACTACCGCCGCGTCGGGGCCGAGGCGGGTGCGCGAGACGCCCCGACGCACCGCGCCGATACGACGACTGTCTCGCCTGTTCGCCCTTTCTGTTCCGTGAGACGGCTCTTCTGCTCGCTCAGACGTAGTCGAACCACTCGTCGTGGTCGTCGGTGCGCCGCTCGACGAGGTCGAAGAACGCCGACTGGAGTTCCTCGGTGACGGGGCCGCGCGTCCCCTCGCCGATCACGACGTTGTCGACCTGCCGGATCGGGGTCACTTCGGCGGCGCTGCCGGTGAAGAACAGTTCGTCGGCGGTGTGGAGTTCGCCGCGGCTGATGGCTGCCGTATCGTCGACTTCGTAGCCGCGCTCGCGCGCCAGTTTGATGACGGTGTCGCGGGTGATACCGTCGAGGATGCTCTGGGAGAGTCCGGGCGTGTAGATGGTCTCGTCGCGGACGAGGAAGATGTTCTCGCCCGGTCCCTCCGCGACGTTGCCTTCCTTGTTGAGGACGATGGCCTCGCGGTAGCCGTTGCGCCGTGCTTCCTCACCGGCGAGCAGGCTGTTGACGTACAGGCCAGTCGTCTTCGCGTTCGTCGGAATCTGACTGGAGGCGTGCTTGCGCCACGAGGAGACCATCACCTCGATGCCTTCCTCCAGCGCCTCCTCGCCGAGGTACGCACCCCACGGCCACGCGGCGATGGTGACGTCCGTCGGGCAGTCGCCCGGACTGACGCCGAGCGAGTCGTAGCCGTAGTAGGCGATCGGCCGGATGTAACAGCTCTGGAGGTCCTGTCGGCGGATGAGTTCGAGCGTCGCCTCGGTCAGTTCCGACGGCTCGTACGGAATCTCCATGTCGTACGGTTTCGTGGAGTTGTAGAACCGCTCGAGATGCTCCTCCCAGCGGAAGATGGCCGGGCCGTTCTCGGTATCGTAACAGCGGACGCCTTCGAAGACACCGGTTCCGTAGTGGAGGCCGTGCGACAGCACGTGAATCTTCGCGTCGTCCCAGTCGACGAACTCGCCGTTCATCCAGATGGTGTCAACGTCCATCTCGTCGAAGCCCATGGTGGCCTCATTCGCGGGTGCTGTATAAAACATCCCGTATTCCTCACGGTTTGTCCTCGTGCTCGGTTCGTCGACAGGAGAGACGCTTTGACCGCGGAGAACCCACACCGAGTCATGTCGCTTCGGACCATCGCCGTCACCGGCGGCAACGGACAGGTCGGTCGGTTCGTCCTCGCACACCTGCAGGAACACGGTTACCGAACGGTGAATCTCAGTCGCGGGTCGCGGCGCGAATCGGTCGCCGACGAGTACCGCCGGACGAACCTCCTCGACGCAGGTGAGGTGTATGCGTCGCTCGCATCGAGCGACGCCGACGGCCTCGTCCACCTCGGGATGGTTCCACGACCCGATTCCGGCCCCGGTCACGTCACCTTCGAGAGCAACGTGATGACTACCTACCACGTCCTCGAAGCCGCGCAGAACCTCGATATCGACAGCGTCGCCGTCGCGTCGAGTATGAGCGCCCTCGGCGCGGGGTTCGACCCCGACCCGGTTCGGCTCGATTACCTGCCGGTCGACGAGTCGCACCCGGTCGACCCGCGGGACCCGTACGCGCTCGGCAAGCGCGTCCTCGAACAGACCGCCGAGGGTATCGCCCGACGCAACGACGGGCCGAAGACGGTGAGCACGGTCCGGTTTCCCATCGCGATGGACGACGACCGGATGCGCGAGACGCTCGTCGACGCGGACCGTTCGCTCGGCACGGTTCGAGACGCGCCGTTCTACCATTCGGCGCGGAACACGCTGTTCGCGTACGTCCACCTCGACGACCTCGCGGCCCTCTTTCGTCGCTGCATAGCGGCCGACTTCTCGGGCCACGAGACGTTCTGGGCGGCGGCCGCGGAGACGACCGTCGACTGTCCGACGGCGACGCTCGTCGAGGAGGTGTACCCCGACGCCGTGACGCGTCGCGACGTTTCAGACCACGAGAGTCTCGTCGACACGTCGAAGGCGGCGCGGACGCTCGGGTGGACTCCGACGCGAAGCTGGCGCGAGTGCAGGTGAGTGAGACGAAAAGAGACGACCGACTACGCCAGTTCGTCGACTAACTGCTCGCCGTCGAGGTAGGCGAAGCCGCGCCGGTTGGCGTACGCGCGGGCGTCGCTCGGCGAGAGCGCCCGTCCGCTCTCGTCGTCGAGCATCTCGCAGACGACGACGGCAGCGGGAAGATCGGCCTCGGCGGCGAGCGCGAGCCCGAGTTCGGTGTGGCCGCGTCTGTCGGCGAGCAACGCCGGCGCGCCGCGCAGCAGGTTGACGTGGCCGGGTGAGCGGAACTCAGCGGCGAACTCCTCGGAGCCGTATTGAACGGCGACGGACTCGGCGGCGACGGCCGCCTCGGCGAGTTTCGTGATTGTCAGCGCGCGGTCCTCGTCGGTGATACCGGTGAAGGTGTCTCGGTGGTTTACCGGCAGCGAGAACGACGAACGGCTGTCGTACCGGAGATCGTGATCGCCGGCGCTCGGGTGGTCGAGCGCGTCGTCGAGAAACGGCAGCTCCACCGCGTCGGCGACGGCGTCGGAGAGGGCGACGCAGACGAGGCCGCCCGCGTCGTTTCGCAGATGCGAGACGGCCGTCGGCGTCACCGCACCGGCGGGGTAGACGATGTCCGTCTCGCCCTCCCGGTCGTCGAAATCGTGGATGAGAACCGGTTCGCCGCTGCGGAAGGCGTCGAGGGCGGCATCGAGGCCGCCACTCGCACTCGCGTTCTCGTCGCTCGCGCGCTGGGTCATTCAGGCCTCCTCCACGTAGACGGTGACGGTTGCGCCGTCGTCGAGGCCGAGCGCGTCGCGGAGTTTGTCCGGAGCGATGATCTCCAGTTGACGCTCGTCGTGGTGGGTGCGCTCGGGAACGATGATGTGAGTGGTCTCGTACGTCGCCCCGTCGTGCTCGACGGTCGCCGCGTAGCAGGACGCCGGACCGAACGTCCGTTCGTCGTCCTCCCAGCCGTCTATCGGCACGGCGTCGAGGTTCGTCATTCCCGCGCGCGTCCGAACCGACTCGTCCGTGAGTTCGACGTTGAGCGTGCCCGCGAACGGTTCGTACCCGAGACGCTCCTCGAACTGCTCCATGTACCCCGACAGCGAGATGTAGTGGCGGCCCTCGCCCATCCCGCCGGTAACGCTCCCGGTGAGCGTGAGTTCGGTGTCGTCTTCGAAGACGCGGCGATAGTCGGCGTACTCCTGTCGGAGCGCGGCCTCGCCGTCGTCGGTTATCGACACCCACTGTCCGTCGCTGACGATGTCGCGCTCGACGAGGCCCGACTCGTCGAGGCGCTGGAGGCGGCGCGACGCCGTCTGGTTGGACGCGTCGAGGCGCTCGGCGAGCCCGGCGCAGGACACCTTCACCGGCCCGGCTAATCCGCCATCGAGGGCGACGTGCTTCAACGCGGCCAACTCGTCGTGGCCGACGGCGACTACCGTTTCTGGCATATCTCTCACTCCGGTCGCCGTCCGCATAAGTATGACGAATATGAGATGCGTCTCAGATGTGTTATGGGGTGCCTACTGCGAGAACACAGCGCCTACTCCACGTAACGACCTTCACCCATCTAAGTTCATCGGTTGTAGTGATACGTTAGTGTGCGCCGCCCGAACCGGCCGGGTTCGGGGCCTCTCGGGAGTTCGGAAATACATTTATCCGACCCTCGAAAACCAACGGGCATGTTCAGACAGTTTCGGAGTCAGGTCGAGTCGGCGCTGACCGACGCGCTGTCGGCGCTCGACGCGCCGACAGACGATCTCGGCGTCGAGGAACCGCCCGAAGACGTCGACGCCGTGCTCGCCTCCAGCGTCGCGTTCCGCCTCGCCGGCGAACTCGGCGCGGCCCCGCCGCAGGTCGCCGCCCAACTCGTCGACGAACTCGACGTCGACCAGTACGAGTACGTCGCCGACGCGACGACGCAGGGGCCGTACGTCAACTTCTCGCCGACCGACGCCTATCTCGCCGACACGCTCGACGCCGCGGCGAGCGACGAGGAGTTCGGTCGGCTTCCGGACACCGGCAAATCGGTCGTCGTCGAACACACCAGCGCAAACCCGACGGGACCGGTCCACGTCGGTCGCGCCCGGAACCCGATTCTCGGCGACGCCGTCGCGCGCGTCCTCGACTACGCAGGCAACGACGTCGAACGCCACTACTACGTCAACGACGCGGGTCGACAGGTCGCGGTGTTCACGTGGGCTTACGAGACGTTCGACGACTCGGACCTCCCCGAACCCGAGCGTAACCGCGCCGACTACGACCTCGTGCGCTACTACCGCAAAGGCAACCAGTTCTTGGAGGAAGGCGACGCCGCCGACGTGTCCGAGGCGGAAGCCGAAATCGAAGCCATCATGCGGGGACTGGAGGAGGGCAACGAGGAGACGTACGAGCGCGTCGAAGTCGTCGTCGACCAGGTGCTCGGTGGGATGCGCCAGTCGCTCGCACGTCTCCCGGCCGTGTTCGACGAGTTCGTCAAGGAGTCGCGGTTCATGCGGAACGGCGACGCCGACGACGTGGTCGAGCGCCTCAAGGAGTCAGAACACGCCGTCTACGAGGAGGACGCCTGGCAACTGGACCTCACCGACTGGGGTATCGAGAAGAAGATGGTGTTCCTTCGCTCCGACGGGACGACGCTGTACACGACCCGCGATCTCGCCCACCACGAGTGGAAGTTCGAGAACTACGACGAAGCGGTGACGGTGCTCGGCGAGGATCACAAACTCCAGGCCGAGCAACTGGGCGCGGCGCTCGAACTGCTCGGCAACGACACGACCCAACTCCGCCACGCCATCTACTCGTACGTCAACCTCCCCGAGGGGAAGATGAGCACCCGGAAGGGGACGGGCGTCGACCTCGACGACCTGCTCGACGAGTCCATCTCCCGCGCCCGCGAGGAGGTCGAGTCCCGCCTCGACTCGCGCATCCGCGACGACGACCTCACCGAGCAGGATATCGAGCGCATCGCCCGACAGGTCGGCATCGGGGCCGTCCGCTACGACATCGTCTCGAAACAGCCGACGAAGGCCATCACGTTCGAGTGGGACCGCGCGCTCGACTTCGAGGCGCAGTCCGCGCCGTACGTTCAGTACATCCACGCGCGCTGTTGCGGTATCCTCGCCGAGGCGGACGTCAACGTCGCCGAGGGCGAGTCGCTCGGCGTCGATTCGGTCGACGTGGCCCTCCTCGACACACCCGAGGAACGCGCGCTCGTCCGGACGCTCGCCCGGTTCCCGGCGGTCATCGAGGAGGCGGCCGACGACCTCGAACCGCACGTCGTCGCCACGTACACGCGCGAACTCGCGGAGACGTTCAACGCGTTCTACCGCGAGTGTCCGGTGCTCACCGCCGAGGGCGAACGCAGAGCCGCGCGACTCGCGCTCGTCGCGGGTGCTCGCCACGCGGTCGCAAACGCACTCGACGCTCTCGGTGTCGAAGCTCCGACGTCGATGTGAGCGCGCGTCGGCTCAGAAGAGCAGCGGGAGCGCGACGCCCGCGGAGTCGATGAGACTACCGCCGACGGATGTGACGGCTATCACGCCCGCACCGAGTGCGAGTGCGAGAAACAACGCGACCCACCAGAAGGGGACGGGTTCGTCTTCGGCCATACCGTTGGTGTGACGGGTCGCCTAAAAGAACTTCCCGTTTTCAGCCGAGGAGTCGGCCGAGGAATCCGCTGCTCTTTCCGTCGCTCTCTTCGTCGGACGCCGCTTCCTCCGCCCCCTCGACGTTTTCGGCCTCTTCGTCGTCCTCGGTCTCTTCGGCGTCTTCGGTGTCCTCGACGTCCGCTGTGTCCCCCGACTCCTCCGCGTCGCGTTCCTCGGCCTCCCTCTCGGTGTTCTCCGCCTCCTCGACGAGCGCGGTGTCGTAGACGCCGTCCGATTCGGTCTCGGAGGTAGCATCCGCGTCCGTCGCCGTCTCGGCCTCGTCGATGGCGTCGGCGACCGGTTCGGACCCGTCGCTCGTGGCGTCTCCCTTTGGCTCGTCGGCTTCGACCGCCGCGTCGTCCGCCTCGACACCGAGTTTCTCCTCCGCGCTGGCGATGGAGAGCGCCCCCGCCGCGGCGCTCGCCTCCGAGTCGAGTTCGGAGTCGTCGTGGTCGTCGTCTTCCACGCCGCCGTCAACGCTGTCCTCGCCGTCTCCGCTCTCGACTGGTTTCTCCGTCACTGCGTCCGAGTCGTACGCTTCGACCACCTCGGCGAGCGCCGCGTACGCCGCGGTGGCGTCGCTGTCGGGTGCGTACGCCGACACCGGCACCGAGGCCGCGACCGACTCGGTGACCGCGTCGTCGTCGGGGATGGCTTCGATAACAGTCGCGTCCAGGCGGTCTGCGACCTCCGCCGCGTTCGGACTCTCGGGGTCGACGCGCGTCAGGACGACGCCCGCGACCGTCCCGCCGAGTCGCTGGGTGACCTCGCGCGTCTTGTCGGTGTCGCCGAGCGCGTCGCGCTCGGTGTTGCAGACGAGAAAGACGGCGTCCGCCAGCCCCAGCGGCAACACCGCGTCGTGGCTCAGGCCGCTCCCCGTGTCGACGAGCACGAAGTCGTAGCTTTCGAGTTCCGCCAACACGGCGTGCAGCGCCGTCGGCTCGGCGGTCGCGAACGCGTCGAGACTGGCGTCGCCGGGGACGACGGTGACGCCCGACTCCGAGGTGTACATCGCGTCGTCGACGGACGCACGCCCGGCGAGTACGTCGTGGAGTGTCGCTCCCGAGACGTCGACGTCGAACGCGGCCGCGAGGTTCGGCATCGCGAGGTCGCCGTCGACGACAGCGACCTCGTGGCCGGAAGACGCCAGCGTCGCCGCCAGATTCGCCGTCGTGGTAGTTTTGCCGACGCCGCCTTTCGCACTCGCGACCGCGTATATACGAGCCATGGTTGGGTTATCCACATCCTCCCATGTCGGGGATATAAATGTAGCCCCCAGCGTCCGACGCATCTGTGGTGCGGCCCTGAGAGCCGCTCGCGGTCGGTCATCCACCAGTCAAAGCATACTTACCGCCCGACTGGGCTAGTAGAGGTAATGAGTGCTGACGCCGAGGGGCCGAGCGACGACCGCCGGAAGTACGAGTTCCGGAAGGTCATAGAGGAGTTATCGGAGTACGAAGGCTCCGGGACCCAGCTCGTCACCATCTACATCCCTCCCGACAAGCAGATCTCCGACGTGGTCGACCACGTCATCCAAGAGCATAGCGAGGCGGCCAACATCAAGTCCAAGCAGACGCGGACGAACGTGCAGGACGCGCTCACGAGCATCAAAGACCGCCTGCGCTACTTCGACACGTTCCCGCCGGACAACGGTATCGTCATCTTCTCGGGCGCTATCAACTCCGGCGGCGGCCAGACGACGATGGTGACGAAGACCCTGGAGAGTCCGCCCGAACCGGTCCAGTCGTTCCGCTACCACTGCGACTCGGCGTTTCTGACCGAACCGCTAGAGCAGATGCTCTCGGACAAGGGGCTGTTCGGCCTCATCGTCCTCGACCGCCGCGAGGCGAACGTCGGCTGGCTGAAAGGCAAGCGCGTCGAACCCGTCAAATCCGCCTCCTCGCTCGTGCCGGGCAAGCAGCGCAAAGGTGGCCAGTCCGCCCAGCGTTTCGCCCGCCTCCGCCTCGAAGCCATCGACAACTTCTATCAGGAGGTCGCCGAGATGGCCAACGACCTGTTCGTCGCCAAGCGCCACGACATCGACGGCATTCTCGTCGGCGGCCCGTCGCCGACGAAAGACGAGTTCTTAGACGGCGACTACCTCCACCACGAAATTCAGGACAAGGTCGTCGGGAAGTTCGACATCTCCTACACCGACGAGTCGGGGCTCTACGACCTCGTCGACGCCGCCCAGGAGGTGCTGGCCGACCAGGAGGTGATGAAGGACAAAGCCGAGATGGAGGAGTTCTTCGAGAGCCTCCACGCCGGTGACCTCGCCACCTACGGCTTCGAGGCGACCCGCAAGAACCTCGTGATGGGCTCTGTCGACCGCCTGCTCATCAGCGAGGACCTCCGCAAGGACGTCGTCGTCTTCGACTGCGACGGGCAGGAAGAGTACGAGGTAATCGACGCCCGACACTCGACGCCGACGCACGAGTGCACGGACGGCAGCGAGGCCGAGATGGTCGAACGCGAGGACGTCATCGAGCATCTGATGGAGATCGCCGACCAGCGCGGCACGGAGACGAAGTTCATCAGTACCGACTTCGAGAAGGGCGAGCAGCTGTACGACGCCTTCGGCGGTATTGCGGGGATTCTGCGCTACTCGACGGGCGTGTAAACGCTCTTCTCTCGCACTAACTCCGTTTTCTCACGCTGTGAGACTGCGTTTCAGTAGCTGAGAAACGCCACCGAACGCATCGAACGAATCGGACTCACGGCGAGCGCGGCGTTCGTCCTATTCGAACCGAACGCCCAAATCGTGCATCCCGTCGTTGTTCATCGCGACGTTCACCAACAGCGGCGTCACGCTCTCGACCTCCGGCGCGTTCGCGATACCACCGACGTCGAGCGCGCGAAGTCCCTCTATCTCCTCCGTGAGCATCCGTACCGTCTCCTTCGCGTCGGAGTCGTCGCCGACGAGCAACACGTCGATACCGAGGTCGGCGTCCAAATCCGCGAGTCGACCGGCCGCGAGGTTGTGGAACGCGCCGACGACGGACACACCGTCGGGCGCGCTGTCGGCGACCAACTGCGTCACGCTCCCGGCGCTCGGCGGGTGGTAGTGAAAGCCGCCGTCGTCGCGTTTCATCCCGGTCGCCGGACTGACGAGCACGTCCCCGTCGTCGAGTTTCGGCGCGACTGCCTCGACGGTGTCGGCGACGTGGTACGGCGGTACCGCGAGGACGACGACGTCCGCGCGATCGGCGGCCATCTCGTTGCCGAAGCCGTTGACCTTCACCTCGACGCCGCGGCTGTCGAGTTCCGTCTCGTACTCCTCGGCTTTCTGTCGCGCCTTCTCGGGGTCGCGAGAGCCGATGAGTACCTCGTGGGGGGTGTCGTACGCCCACCGCAGCGCCAGTCCCTCGCCGATGTCGCCGGTTCCGCCGAGCAACGCGATTCGCATGGTGGATGTGAGGCCGGCCGTCTCCTAAACGTTGCGCGAGCGGTGAGAACTGTCGGGAGTCGCCGTCACCGGCCTTTATCCGCCCCCAGAGACATCCCCGTCGCATGGACGGTCGCTCCTCGTACGACGTGCTTCTCCGGCCGACTCCCGACGAGCGGTTCCGACCCGGCCGACTGTTTCTCGACGACGAGGCGTTCCTGCTCACTCCCTCGCGTCACGGCCGTATCGCCCGATTCGCCGACGCGGCCGTCGGCGGCTTGCTCGGCAACCTCCCCGAATCGCTCGGACTGTACGACCCCCACGCCGTCTCCCAAACCGAGGCGACGCACGACCCCGCGACGCGCCGCGTTCGGTACGCAGACCTCGACGCGCTCGCGCCGTTTGCCCGCCCGACCGGATTCTCGCTGGCGCTCCGAGTCACGGACGGCGCCGACGAGATACGCCTCCGGTTCCGGTCGAACGACGAACGGGCCGAAGCGGTCGAACTCGCACGGACGCTGCGCCGGCGCGCCCGCGAGGCCGGAGCCGAGGCGCGCGTCTTCGACCCCGGCGGACGGACGCGACTGCTGCCGTTGGACTCGGCGCACGACGAGTCGTAGACGCGAGTTCCGAACGCGGCGCGGCGGGTGGTCGACCTGGCGGTTCCCGTCGGTCTACCCCTCGGATTCGGACTCCGACTCGGGCGACCAGACGCCGAGTCGCTCCCACCCGCCGCGGTACGCCAGCCAGAACGAGAGCGCCGGAATCGTCAGCAGCACGGCGGCGAACACCATCATCCGCGCCGTCGGGTCCGGCGGTATCACGAGTGGGACGACGACGAGCGCCACTACGTCGAGCGCGAGCATCGTGAGCAGAAACGCACGGAAGCGCGGTCGGGCCATCGGTTCACTCCAACAGCACGGGTAGGTCGTTCACGCTGTCGACGACGGCCGCCGCCCCGGCAGTCTCGTACTTCGCTCGCCCCTCATCACCGGTGAGTCCGCCGGTCAGCACCCCGACGCCGTGGTAGATCCGGTCGGGGTCGTGCTCGGCGGCGTTCACCGCCGTCCGTACGTCGTCGAGGGTGTCGCCGACGAACGTCACCGTCTCCGCCTCGAAACGCTCGGCGAGCGTCACGAGCGCACTCGGATGCGGTTTGCCCTCCTCCCAGTCGTCCATCGTGAAGCGGTAGATCTCCGGGAGGTCCAAGCCGACTCTGTCGAGGCCGACTTCGGCCTCGGCTTCGGGTCGGCCGGTCAACACGCCGACGTCGAAGCGCTCGGTGAGTTCCGCGATGGTTTCCTCGGTGAGGATGACCGGTTCGTCGTTGATGTAGCCCTCGGTCTCGAACGGCGGGTCGCCGCCTTCGAACTCGCGGTAGCGGTCGCTGCCGAGGTACAGCGCCTGAAACACGTCGCGCAGGCGTTCGGTGTCCCACTTGTCGCGAACCCGAGCCTGCGAGATACTGGGCATGTCGGCGACGACGGACTGCGCCGCGTCGAGGCCCCCGCCGCGCTCGGCGACGTGCGCCGCGAACTCCTCGGTCGGCATCTTCAGTCCCTCCCGCCGCGCGAGCACGTACAGCGCGACGGCGTACGTCAACTCCCAGTCGTTGTTGAACCCGCCGGCGTCTTTGAACGCCTGAAGCGCCTCGACCGGGACGGTCCGTCCGTACACCCGTTCGACGGACTCGACGACGGCGCGGCGATAGGAGTCGGCGACGTCGACGAGCACGCCATCTACGTCGAGAACGACCGCGTCGGTCTGCATACGTTCCGTGCGAACCGGAGACAGGAAATGCGTTCCGGATAACACCCGTACTCGCCGGTTCTGCGGCCGGTCGGATTCGCGTCGGCGCTCGGCACGACGACTACCGCTCACCGGTTCGACGAGGGCCGTCTCTCGCGCCGCTTTCGGCGACGTACAGCGTCTCACCGCCGACACTCTCGCACCGAACTGGTACTGCGGGTTCGTCGAACCCGAGCGTCGTGAACAGGCAGTCCGCGCCGACCGCCCGAGCCACGTCGCGCAGCGGTCGGTGGAGTTCCGGCGGGAGGTTCAGCGCGTACAGCGCCTCGGCCCGGTAGTGGTCGCCTGGTGTCGTCGCCTCGCTGGCGGTGACGATGTCGTCGCGGACGAACCGGACGGGGTCGGAAACCGGAAACTCGTGGACGTCCGTCGCCGTCACGGCGCACCCCGCGTCGGCGAGCGCCGCCGCGACGTCGGGACGCCTGCCGACACCGACCTCGACGAGCGAGTCGTACGTCGACAGTCGGGCGACGAGTGTCTCTTCTCCCCGATGTTTCACGTCGGGAAGTTTATGAGAGGGCCCGTCTTAACCGCTTTCATGCTTGTCGACATCGTGCCTATCGGGGACGTGCCGGCGCAGGTCAAGCGCGAGGCCTCCGCCGCGTTGCGCTCGGTCTACAGTTGCGACGTGGCAGTCCACGACGAGCAGGGTATTCCCGAAGGTGCGTACGACCGCGGCCGAAACCAGTACCGGGCAGAGCAGTTTATCGAGTTGGCGAGTCGAGTCGGCAACGGCGACAAGAACATCGGCGTGACGCCGATGGACCTCTACTACCGTCGGCGAAACTACGTGTTCGGTCTCGCCTATCTCAACGGCAACGGCTCCGTCATCTCGACGTACCGCCTCCAGACCTCCTCTGACGGCGGTATCTCGACGAAACCCGCCTCGGAGGTGTTCGCCGACCGCGTTCGAAAGGAGGTCGTCCACGAGATCGGGCACACGTTCGGCCTCGAACACTGCGACAACTCGAAGTGCGTGATGAGCTTCTCCCCGACGGTCCGCGAAGTCGACGTGAAAGAGGAGAACCTCTGCGGCACCTGCAGTCGGACGTTCGGCTGAGCGCCGACGCGTCCCGTCCGGCTTCTCCTCTCCACTTTTCACTCCGGTTCGTACGTCCCCGACAGCGACGCGCCTTCGAGCACGTGTCCGTCCATCGCCGCGTCCAGTTCGCGACGCGTCGCGCCGGCGACGAGCGAGAGCTCCCGGTCGAGCGCCCAGAGTCGGAACCTGTATCGGTGTCTGCGGTCCGGTGGGTTCGGGCCGCCGTAGCCGAGTTCGCCGTAGTCGTTCTTTCCCTCTATCGCGCCGTCGCGTCCCGGTGACCACGTCTCGGGAATCTTCGCGACCGTCGGGTCGACGTTCCAGACGAGCCAGTGGTTCCACACCTTTCCGGTCGGTTTCTCGGCGTCCGGGTCGTCGACGACGAGCGCCAGCGATTTCGTCTCGTCGGGCACCCCCTCGACGCGCAACGGCGGGTTGACGTTTCGGTTACGGTAGCCGTACCGCGTCGGTATCGCCTCGCCGTCCCCGAACGCCGGACTCGTGAGCCGAAGTGACATACGCTTGCGTTCGACGCGCTCGGACAATACTATTGTCACACGTTCGCACGCCCTGGAGGGTCACACCGGGGACCTGTTACCGCTCGACGACACGCCGTCGAACGACGAACTACGGACTCTCCAGTCGCTCCTCCGGAGGAACGAACGACCCGACGGAGACGGTGTACAGCGTCAGCGTCGCGACCCGGAGGAGGTACGACATCAGAAGCGCCACCGGCGCGAACACGACGGCGGCGACGGTGCTCGACACCCACCGCAGCGTCGACGCGGCGAGCGTCGGCGACATCGACGACGGGCTCCTGTACACCTGCGTGAAGCAGTAGACGACCAAGAGCGCCCCGAGGCCCAGATAGATGAGTCGCCGCGAGAGTCGCGCGAGGTCCTGCTGAATCGCGAGCGTCTTGAAGAACTGCCGGACGGTGGCGACGCCCTTCAGCAGTTCGAGGATGTCGTCGAACTGCTCGGACGCCTCCTCCGAGAGTCGGTCGTGGTGGCGACGCTTGAGTTTCCGCGTCGTGTCGAGGTAGTTCGCGTACTCCTCGCCGAGGCAGATGAGCAGCACGTCGACGGTGCTCTGGGTGGTCCGCGCCTCGGTGAGGTGGTCGCCGTAGTCGACGAGATTCGACGTGTACTCTTCGACTTCGTCGGCCAGTTCCCCATCTTCCTCGCCGAGTCGTTCCTGCAGGCCGGCCGCCTCCCGCTGGAGCGCCTCGCCGACGAACGCCAGAAACGGACCCGGTTCGTTCGGACTGTTGGGCGCGCCGACCACGTCCTCGATGCCGCGCCGGAAGTCGAGGTTCCCCTCCAGTTGGTCGGAGAGGTCCGACGGCGACCCGAACACCCGTGACAGGATGAGTTGGTTGATAGAGAGTACGACAGTCACGAGCGTGAGCAGCCCGGAGAACGTCCCGCTGCCCATCAGCGTCGCGAGGTAACTCCCACTCGCGACGTGGAGGACACCCGCCTCGGTCAGCAGACGGACGATGACGAACACCCCGAGGACGATGACGAGTGTGATGATTCGTCGACTCCCCCTCAGATACAGCCACTGCTGTACGCTGTTCAGCGAATCGCTGTTCTCGTTGGCTTCCTCGTCGCTCATCGACGTCTCATCTCGGGTCGAAGTGCCACGACTATCCGAATAAACCGTCTGGCGAAGAGTTATCACTCCCCGGTTTCGGTGCGTCGAAACGATAGCTTCGTCCGGGAAAATCGTTCGAAAGTGTTACGGCGCGTAGTAGTACTCGCCCTGTTTCTTCTGCTCGCGGTCCAACTGGCTGCCGGGTTTGTTGATGCGCGGGCGTCCCGTCCGCTCGTCGCGGCGGAACGTGATTTCGAGATCCGAGAGGAAGTCGTTCATCCCCGCGCGCATCTCCTGCGGCATCGAGGCGTGGCCGTGCTGGGCAGGTTCGCCGTCGAACACCATCAGGCGGTCCGCCAACAGGTCGATCATGTAGATGTCGTGGTCGATGACCAGTACCGTCGCGTCGTGGTTCTCGGCGTAGTGGCGGATGGCCGTCGTCGCCTGCACGCGCTGTTCGACGTCGAGGTGCGCCGACGGCTCGTCGAGCACGTAGAGGTCGGCGTCTTTCGAGAGACAGGCCGCGATGGCGACGCGCTGACGCTCACCGCCGGAGAGGTCGGTGAGGTTCTGCTCCATGATGCGATTGAGCTGGAGCGGTTGGGCGACCTCCGTGTTCCAGTACGAGGAGCCGAACTCGTCGGTGATCGACGACAGAAAGACATCGACGCGCATCGGCTGGTCGATCTCGATGTACTGCGGCTTATAGGCGATGTCCAAGAGGAAGTCGAGTTCGCCCTCGTCGGGGTCGAGCTGTCCGGCGAACATCTTCGCGAGCGTCGACTTCCCGATACCGTTGGGACCGACGACGCCCAGCACTTCTCCGTGGTGGATGGTGCCGCTCTCGACGTCGAGCGAGAACTCGCCCTCGCCGTAGGACTTCGTCAGGTCGGGGTACTCGACGAGCGGCGCGCTCTTGGCCGTCTCTCTCGGCGCGTGTTCCTCGAACGTGATGGCGTTCGGGCGGATGCGCATGTTCTCGTTCGTGAGGTAGCCTTTCAGGTACTCGTTGATGCCGTTGCGAACCGATTTGGGGGCGGTGACGACACCGAACGCGCTCGGCTCACCGTAGGCGATGTGGAGCGTGTCCGTCAGCAGGTCGAGAATCGCCAGATCGTGTTCGACGACGAGCATCGAGCGGTCTTCGTCGTCCTCGGCGAGTTCCTGAATCAGGCGCGCGGCTTTCATCCGCTGGCCGATGTCGAGATACGGCGTTATCTCGTCGAGGAAGTAGAAGTCGGCGTCGCGCGCGAGCGTCGCGGCCAGCGCGACGCGCTGGAGTTCGCCGCCGGAGATGGAGTCGATGGACTGGTCCATCACCGGTGCGATGGAGAGTTCGTCGACGAGGTAGTCGAGTTCGCCGCGCTCGTCGGTGTGTTCGAGCAGGTCGCGCGTCTTCCCGTCGAACTGCTTGGGAATCTGGTCGACGTACTGCGGCTTGCGGGCGACTTCGATGTCGCCCTCCATCAGGCGCTCGATGTAGTTCTGTAGCTCTGTGCCGCGGTAGCGGTCCAGCACCGTCTCCCAGTCGGGCTCCGCGCCGTAGTCGCCGAGGTTCGGCGTGATCTCCTCGGCCAGAATCCGCACGGCGGTGGATTTACCGATACCGTTCGGTCCGAGGATCCCCGTCACCTTCCCCGGTTCCGGGACCGGGAGGCCGTACAGCGCGAACGCGTTCTCGCCGTAGCGGTGGGTCGGATCCTCGGTGAGCTCCTGCGGCAGGTTGATGATCTCGATCGCGTCGAACGGACACTTCTCGACGCAGATGCCGCAGGTCTCGCCGAGACAGATCTCCTCTGAGATGCGGATCTGGTCGGGGTCGCCCTCTTCGGTGTCCTCGCCGCGAGTGGTGATGCACTCCTTGCCCGTGCGGTTCGGCGGGCAGTAGTTCGCGCACTCGTAGTTGCAGCGGTCGGGCTGGCAGCGGTCGAGGTCGACCACGGCGATACTGTCGTCGGCCATTAGAACGTCACACCCGTGCTCAGGAAGACGGTGTAGCTGATGAACCAGAGCGCGAACGTCATGAACACGACGTAGAGGTAGTCTTTCGCGCCGAACCCGTCCATGTCGACGCCGAGGAGGCGCAACAGGGGGAACTGCACGAGGACGAACGCCCCGAACACGAGCAACGAGAGCGAGTTCGCGGCGTCGTCGGCGGTCGTCCCGACCACGATCCCGGAGACGACGGCCGCCCCGATACCCGCGAGACACGCGAGCGTCGTGACGGTCACCCCCCGCATGTGGCCGGAGAGACCGGTCGCTGTTTCGGTCGCCATACCCGAACGTCTGATATGAGGCGTCAAAAGCCGTTCGCTCTGGGTGTCGCTCCCGCGTCGACTCACCGGCGCGGAGCGCGGCCAGCCGGACGTCACACGACCCACGAGCGAGGAATTCTACTCTAATTGTCACCAATGCTGCGTCTCGTTGCACCGAGTTGACGCGTACCATTCCATGAACCTTTATGCCCGTGCACCGTTTCGATTCGTAACGATGGCTGGAACAGAACAGGAGAGTCTCGACGACCTCCCCCCAAGCGCGAAACTTGTTTTCAAAGTACTCGAATACAACGGCCCGCTGACGCAGAAAGGCATCGTCCAGGAGTCGATGCTCTCCGCCCGGACCGTCCGCTACGCTCTCGAACGACTCGAAGGCATCGGCGTCGTCGACGAGGACGTCTACTTCGCCGACGCGCGGCAGAACCTCTACCAACTCACCGAGAAACCGAAGGCGGCGGTCGACGGTGGGTCGGAAGCCTGCACCGCGGAACAGTAATCGGCGAACCGGGCTGAACGTCGGTTTCTCCCCCACTATCTTCCGCTTTTAGCGACTGTCGACCGCGAACACCGTTACTGAGGTGTCGAGGGTTCCGACCCGGCTACGCGGGCACTACAGTGATCTGCTGCTTCCGGTCGATAGCGTCCTCTAACTCGTCGGCGATGGCGCTGCCCCGCGACACCTGGATGTCGCCGCCGCGGCCCACCGTCGCGGTGAACAGGTACTCGCCGCCGGCGCGGACCTCTACCGTCTCGCCGACGTGGCCGTCCATCCGGACGACGATGTGCCGCGAGGTTATCTCGGGCGTCACGACCTCACCCTCGGGTTCGCCGACGCGGCCGCCTGCGCCGCTCGCGCCGCTCGCACCGCCGCTACCGTTTCCCGCCGACCCCGCCGACGACCCCATCTTCGGGTTCTCGTCGTGGGTCCGCACGTCGATGCTGATGCCGAGGCGCTCCTCGATGTCGGTGATGCGGCCGCCGCCCTTCCCGATGACGTAGGAGATGTCGTCCTCCTCGACGTACACCGCCGCGCGGTCCTGCCCTTTCAGCTCGACATCGACGTGGCCGCGGGCGATAGAGCGAATCTCGCGCTCTATCTCCTGTTTGGCGATGCGACCGACGCCCGATTCACGTTGACCGCCGCCGTCTTCGCCCAGCGGCACGGTGACGACCTGGCGGTTGAACGTGTAAATCTCGAACTCGGGCCGTCCGGTCTCGAAGTTCCGCACCTGAATGACGGGCCGGGCGAGGTCCTCGGCGGTGAGGCCCTCCGGGACCTTGACCTCCGTCGTTACGTCGTAGACGGTGTCGACCTCACCCGCCTCGATGTAGACGACGGTGTCGACGACCTGCGGAATCATGCCGAGTTCGACCCGACCGATGAGTCGCTGGAGCGCGTCGATGGCGCGCGTCGCGTGGACGACGCCGACCATGCCGACGCCCGCCAGTCGCATGTCCGAGAAGACGGAGAAGTCGTTCGTCTTGCGCACCTCGTCGTAGATGGTGTAGTCGGGACGGACGAGGAGTAAGGAATCGGCTGTCTTCTCCATCTGGCCGCCGAGGGCGGTGTACTGCGTGATTTCGGGGCCGACCTGCAGGTCGCGGGGTTTCTCCATCGTCTTGACCGCGTAGTCGTTCTCGTTGAGGAACTCCGCGACGGCCTGCGCGAACGTCGACTTCCCCGCGCCGGGCGACCCGGAGATGAGGACGCCGCGCTGGCGTTCGAGCAGACGGTCTTTGAGTTCGTCGACGAACTCGTAATCTTCGAGGCTCGTCTTCGCGATGGGTCGCACGGCCGTAATCTCGATGCCGTCGGAGAAGGGCGGGCGGGCGACGGCGATGCGGTAGTTGCGGAACTGGACGATCTTCATCCCCGGCTCCGACAGTTCGATGAAGCCCTGGTTGCTGGAGCGGGCGCTCTGTTCGATGTCGTCGGCCCACTCCTTCATCTGGACTTCGTCGGACACCTCGTCGGAGATGATCTCGTAGTGCATCTCCTTGAGCGCGCCGCGTTTGGCTTTGGGCTTCGTCCCCGCCTTCAGGTGGACGCTCATCGTCTCGTCGTCGAAGAACTCCTCGATGGCGAGGCTCTCCCCGCCGCGGATGCGCGGTTCGACGTACTCGACTTCGAGTCCCTTCGCGCGGCCGACTTCCGCCTGCACCACGTCGCTGGTCAGCAGCGTCGCCCCGTGGTCGTCGGCGAGGTCGCGGATGAGCGCGTCGATGTCGCCCTCGTGGGCGGCGTCCTGCTCGTCCACGGACGGACGGCGGCCGACGAACTCCACGTCGATGGTGCCGTCGTCGACGTACGCGGCGAGTCTCTGTAGCTCTTCGAGCCCCTCCCACCCGCTGTCGTAACCGGCGTTGGCCTGCGACTCCAGTTCGCCGACCACCGCCTCGGGGACGAGGACGGTGACGCCGTCGTACGCCCCACTCTCTACTCGTTCGGACACGCGGCCGTCGATGACCGCGCTCGTGTCCGGGACGATGTTCATATCCCCACTCCGTTCGGGAGCGTCATAAGAGTGTTTAAGCGGACGGTGTCGTCCTCCTCTCCGTCGTCAGCGGAGTCTGAATCACCGCGCCCGACTCTCGCCGTTGTAACGCCGCGAAGCCGGCCCACTTCCGCACCGGAACTCCTCACGTCCCGCGGATTTCGTCCTGCGAACTCGTGGAGTGTACAAGCTACAGTTTGTTGTTACTGCTCGTGGCTCCCACCGTGTGTTCTATCACGAACCCGAACTCCAGTACGAAGTCGAAGTCGAGGAACCGGACCCGTACTTCGCGAAGATGCTTCAGCAGGCCATCGGCGGCGCGGAGGGCGAGATGCGCGTCGCGCTGCAGTACATGTTTCAGGCGTTCGCCGTCCCGTCGGACAAGCAGGAGTACCGGACCCTGTTGATGGAGACGGCCGCCGAAGAGTTGGGGCACATCGAGATGCTCGCGACGGCAGTCGCGAAGAACCTCGAAGGAGCGCCTCAGCACATGCGCGAGGAGGCCCGCGAGAACGACGCCGTCATCGACGCGATGATGAGCGGCGGCCAGCCTCGACAGGCGCTCTCGGCGGGGCTGCACGCGATGCCCGTCGACAGCAACGGCGTCCCGTTCTCCGGCAACTACGTCGTCGCCTCCGGCAACCTCGCCGCCGACATGTACGCGAACGTCATGGCGGAGTCGACGGGTCGTCTGCTCGCGACGCGACTGTACGAGATGACCGACGACCCGGGGATGAAGGACATGCTGTCGTACCTTATCGCCCGCGACACGATGCACCAGAATCAGTGGCACGCGGCCCTGGAAACGATGGAGGACCACATTCCGGTGCCGGCGAGCTTCCCGCAGGAGAAAGAGAATCAGGACGTGAACTACGACTTCATGTCCACGTTCCGCGAGCAGCGCGAGGACCCCGACCAGCGCTGGACGCGGGGCCAGTCGCCCGACGGGAAGGGCGAGTTCTCCTTCCGTGCGGAGCAACCCGGCGGCGGGATGCCCGATCTCGAAGAAGTGATCGACGAGATGTACAACAGTCCGAGCGGCGAGTAGTCGGTGGGCTCGTCCACTACTGCTTTGATTTTTCAGTAGCTTGATGCTGTGAGGATAGACAGACGTAGTCGATGGGTCCCCTCGAAGCAAACGGATACAGACTCGGTATCGTCGTCATCGCGTTCGGTCTCTCTCGTCAACTGCTCGACTTAGGGGCGTATCGCGGAGATCTGATCGTGATTCTCGGCGCAACGATAGCCATCCTCGCGATTCTCAACGATACGGCGGCCACTTTGCGTTCGCGTGGCGACGACCACGAAGCGAGTCAAACACCCTAACCCGACTCGCTCACATCCCCTCGGCCGGCGGCGTCCCGTCCTCTCTGCGCTCCACGCGGACGACGAGCAACCCCGCGACCAGCAACACGACGCTCCCGACGAGCCACAGCAGGTCGAACACGTCCGGCTGGAGTCCTTGTGTCACGTGGTGCATCTCCAAGATGTAGTGGTCGACGGTGCCGTCGTAAAGGTTGAAGAGCGCCATCCCGACGACGACGGCGCCCGCGTAGAGCCCGGCGGACCACGGCACGTCGGGTCTGTCGGCCGTCTTCCACAGCATCCAGAAGCCGACGGCCATGATGGCGAGCATCAGCATCGAGAACAGACCGTCGGCGACGAGATTCAACTGTAGTGCTTCCGGCGTCGTCGGCGGCACCCACCCCGAGATGAGATGGTGCATCTGCAACACGAGATGGAAGACGAGCACGTCGACGAGGCCGCCGAGACCGACGCCCAGCACGACACCCGCGCGGAGCAGCGGCCGGTCCGTCGTCTCTTCGACGCCGGCCTGGATTCGGGCCGGACGTTCTGCGGTCCCGTTCCGTCGCTCGATGCGACCGGACTCCTGTGATTCGGCCACGTCAGCCGTCCTCTGCGTCGTCGGGGTTCTCGTGTTCGGACTCCACCCACTCCTCGCTCGACGCCTCGTCTTCGTATTCGTCTTCGTCTTCGTCCTCCTGCGCTCCCGACTCGTCCGAACTTTCGTCGTCGCTCTGGTCGCCCATCCGCATCTCGGTCTGTTCGACGGCGTCGACATCGTCGTCGTCGCCGCCGTACTGGTTCTGGTCGTCCTCGTCGTACTGGGTGTCTTCGTCGCCGCCGTAGTCGCCCTGTGTCTCCTCCTCGTCGTTCCGACGCTCGTCGCTATTGTCGTCGCTCATAGCGTGAAAATCGACGGTGAGCAGTCAGTTAGTGACGATGCTGGTTCTTACAACGTCGTGCGAGTCAGTTCCGAACGTCTCGCTCGACGTTTTCGACTCGCAGTCACCCCTCGTCGGGTTCGTTCCCCTCGCCGTCGTCCTCGCCGACGGTATCGCCGGGTTCGACTGCCGCTCCCTCCTCGGCTTCGCCCTCGACGCGTTCACCCGGTTCGACTTCCGCGGCGTCTTGGGTCTCGGCGTCGGAGTCCATCATCGTCTGTTCGACGGGCGAGTTGCTGCGTTCCTCGCTTGGCGGATGGTCGATTTCGCCGGTCGCTTCCGCCGCTTCGCTTTTCTCCGTCTCCCGTTCGTCCGGTTCGTCGGCCCGGTCGGTCTCGTCACCCATACGTGGACCTTCGTCTCCATACTGTTAGCCGCTTTGCCGTCACACACAACCCCTTATTACGTCGTCACCCGCTACCGCACGACATGGACGACATGGACGACGCGACCGACGTGACGACGCTGACGCGGGAACTCGTCTCGATAGCCAGCCACGAAGACGAGACGGCCGCGGGCGACGCCATCGAGGCGTGGCTCCGCGACCATACCGACAGTGAGGTGACCCGCGACGACACGGGGAACGTCATCGCCCGGCGAGAGCCAACTACCGGACGCGACGACGCACTGTCGCTGGCGCTCGTCGGCCACCACGACGTGGTCCCGCCCGCACCCTCCCAGCACGAGGGTGGGGAGTACGTCGTCGAACAGCGCGACGGACGGCTGTACGGCCGCGGGGCGGCGGACATGAAAGGTGCGGTCGCCGCGTCGATGCTCGCGTTCCGCGACGCCGACCCGAGTTGCGAACTCGTCTTCGCGAGTTTCGTCGGCGAGGAAATCGGCGGCACGGGCGCACGCGCGGCCATCGAGGCAGGGTTCGCGCCCGACTACGCCATCGTCGCCGAGGGGTCGACCAACTACTCGAAACCGGGCGTCACCGACGTGGTGGTCGCACACAAAGGTCGCCGCGCGAGCACCGTCGTCGCACGCGGGTCGGCGGCGCACGCCAGCGAACCCGAGGCGGGAGTAAACGCCATCTACCGGGCATCGGACGCCATCGACGTCGTGCGCGAACTGGAGTTCCCCGAGGTCGAGGTGTTCGGTGAGCAACTCAGAGGAACCGTCGCCGTCACCGGCATCGACGGCGGTACGGCGTGGAACGTCATCCCCGACGAGTGCGAGGTTACCGTCGACGAGCGAACTGTCCCGGGCGTCCGCGCCGAACTGGCGCGCGTCGAAGAGATCGAGGGCGTCGAGTGGACCGTCGACCAGGACCTGCCGCCGATGGACTGCGACGACGAGAACTTCGCTGATACCGTGTTACAGGCGGCGAGGGACGCGCAGGACGGTGAACCGGAGTTGGTGACGAAGCCGCACGCGACGGACGCCGGGTGGTTGACGCAAGCCGGAACGACCTGTGTCGTCTGCGGCGCGTCGGAGCCCGGCGAGGCGCACACGAAGTCCGAAAGTGTTGGAATCGACGTGCTGGAGCGGTGTTATCGTATCTACCGGAACGCGGCGGAGTCGGTGTCAGGGTGACGTAACGAACCCCAGAACGCTCACCGACTCTGTATCCGCGGCGCGAGGAAGTACAGCACCGCCCCACTACCGTCGGCGAACTCGTAACTCAGTCGCATCGGGAACTCCTCGCCGAGTTCGAGCGTCACCGCTGCGTCGCTCGGAACCACCCGATTCATGTCGGCGAGGTAGTCGAGCGAGAACAGCGAGTGTGCAGGGGCGACTTCGAGGTCGACGAGGTCCTCCGAAGTCAGTTCGTAGCGGACGGTGTCTACGTCACCCTCCGCGTCCACGTACAGGTTTTCTCCACTTTCGTCGATGCCGATGGCTACGTGGTTCGAGACCATTTCGGCGGCCGTGATGGCTCGCCCGAACTGCCGACCCTCCACGACGGCGGTGGCGGGCAAATCGAGCGTGTCGAGGTCCGGTTCCTGTCGAATGGCGTCGGGGTCGACGAGCGCGAGCGTGTATTCGAGGCCGCCGATTCGAATCCGGAGCTGTCGCGTCCCCTCGTCGAGTTCGAGGTGGACGAGTTGGCCCGCGTCGGCCATCCCGACCACGTCGTTCAAGCGGTCTACGTCGACGCCGACGACGCCACCGTCGGCCTCGTAAGACTCGAACGCGCTCGCGTCGAGGTCGAGTTCGACGACGCCGACCGTCGCGGGGTCCATCGCCGAGATTCGGAGGCCGTCTTCGTCGAGGTGGATTCTACACTCGTCGACGAGGGTGCCGACGGGGGCGAGCGTCTCCGAGAGCGTGTCGGCGCTCACGACTGCTTCGAACATACGCTATCGTCTCAGACAAGCGTCATCAATCCGAGCCAGGCGGAGTGAAAGTGAACGTGGGCCGACGGGTACGGCGAAGGCTGCATCACGGAGAGGCGACCGCTCCGCGTCGCGTACGCCTCTAGTCCGCCGGCTTCACGTTCTGCGTCGACCGGAAGACGTTCTGCGGGTCGTACCGGGTTTTCGTTTCGGCGAGTCGGTCGTAGTTCCTCCCGTAGGCGTCGCGTTCGCGTCCCCCGCGGTCGCCCTCGAAGTTCACGTACGTCCCGTCGATCGCCTCCTCGGCGAGGGCGTCGTGACACTTCCGCACCCACGCGACGCACTCGTCGTCTTTCGACGGCTCCTCCCAGCGAGCGGCGACGTTCACGACGAACTCGGCGTCCCGGTGCGGGTAGGCGGTCGCGTCCGACGCGACGTCGTTGATCGCCCCGCCGACCTGGTGGATGAGAATCTCCGACTGCGGCGTCGGGAGGCGACCGGCGTACTCGACCATGGTGTCTACCGTGCGCTCGGTGAGTTCCGTGAAGTTGGCCGCCTTCCAGTAGTTTCGAGCGCCCGCCGCGTAGAGTTCGTCCAGACTGCTCTGGACCTCCACGTAGGGCGTCGGTGCGACGGCGTCGATGATCGGGTCGCCGTACTCGCGAAGCGGTTCGAGCACCGCTTCACCCGCCTCGAAGTCGCCGACGTAACAGGCTAAAAGTATCAGCACCGTGGTTCCGTGGACGTCCTCGGGGAGAAACGGGAGCGGCGGCGCGGTCACGCTGTTCACCCACACGTTGCACTCGCGCGGCGCATCGACGGCGAATCTGTCGTAGTGCGAGAGCACGTCGGGTGCGTCCTCGTAGTCGTAGACGATCGGTCCGAACAGTACCTCGGGGCCGACCTCGTGGAGTTCGAACTCGAAGGAGGTGACGACGCCGAAGTTCCCGCTCCCGCCGCGGACCGCCCAGAAGAGCTCGGAGTTCTCGTCCTCGCTCGCCCGCACTAGCTCGCCGTCGGCGGTGACGAGGTCGACCGACCGGAGGTTGTCGACGCTCAGCCCGTACTTGCGGCTGAGCCAACCCATTCCGCCGCCGAGCGTGACCCCGGCGACGCCGGTCGTCGAGATGACGCCCCCGGGCGTGGCAAGGCCGAACGCCTGCGTCTCGTGGTCGAGGTCCGCCATCGTCGCGCCCGGTCCGACGCGGGCGGTTCGTGACGCCGGGTCCACTCGAACCGACGACATCGAAGAGAGATCGATGACGAGTCCGTCGTCGCAGACTGCGCTCCCCGCCACGTTGTGTCCGCCGCCCTTGACGGCCAAGTCGAGGTCGTGGGTGCGGGCGAACGCAACTGCTGTCATCACGTCGGCCGCTCCGCTGGGCCGGACGGCGACGGCCGGCTTTCGGTCGATCATCGCGTTCCAGACCGACCGGGCGTCGTCGTACTCGTCGTCCCCGGGTCGGAGTACTTCGCCGTGGACGCTCTGCGTTAGCGTTTCGTAGTCCGCTTCGTCTCTCGTTGGTTTAGTCGCCATCGTCTCGCTCCCTCAGCGGAGAGCCAACGGCGGGGGTCATATGCTCATCTGCTGCCAGTTCGGCGACTACTGCAACAGGTGCAGACGCTGCCCGGACGTCACGAGATGAACCGCTCGCCGCCGCGGAAGCGCCTCGCCCGCTGCCGCCGCGGAAACGCCCGCTACTGCGACACCTGCCGTCGGATGAAACCGGCCCCGACGACCGGAAACGCCTGTTTAATTAGTATCGATTCGAAAGGGTTGGCGATGGCAACCGAAGCCTCCACCGAGTCGACGCCCGAGGCGTACGACCAACTCGTAGAGAAGATCAAGCGGATCTCGAACGTCCAGAACGCGGCGGGCGTGCTCGGCTGGGACCAGCAGGTGATGATGCCCGACGAGGGGACGCCCGCGCGCTCCCAGCAGCTGTCGACGCTGTCGGCGATCAGCCACGAACTGCTCGTCGAGGACGGCATCGGCGAACTGCTCGAGGAACTGGAGGGCGAAGACCTCTCCGACGAGCAGGCCGCGGTCGTCCGCGAGGTACGCCGCGAGTACGAGCGCGCCGCGCGCGTGCCGACGGAACTCGTCCAGGAGATCTCGGAGACCTCCTCGGAGGCGCTGCCCGCGTGGAAGGAGGCGAAAGCCGAGAACGACTTCTCGACGTTCGCGCCGCTTCTGGAGCGGCACGTCGAACTCAAGCGCGAATACGCCGAGCACATCGACCCTGACAAGGACCCCTACGAAGTGCTGTTCGCCGAGTTCGAGCCGTACCTTCCGCTCGAACAGGCAGAGGCGATTCTGGACGAAGTCCGCGAGACGCTCGTCCCGATGATCGAGGAGATTCGTGCGTCGGAGACCGACCTCGCGACGGACGCCTTCGCGGGGACGTTCGACGAGGACGAGCAGATGGAACTCTCGCGCGACACGCTCGACACGCTGGGCTACCCGTGGGAGCGCGGCCGCATCGACGTCGCGCCGCACCCGTTCTCGACGGGAACGATGTTCGACGCCCGCGTGACGACGCGCTTCGACGAGTCCGACCCTCTCGGAGCTGTGTTCTCGACCATCCACGAGTTCGGCCACGCGACGTACACCCACGGTCTGCCGGACGAACAGTACGGCACGCCGCTCGGCGAGGCGCGTGATCTCTCGGTCCACGAGTCGCAGTCGCGGCTGTGGGAGAACCACGTCGGCCGCTCGAAGGCCTTTTGGCAGTTGTTCCTCCCGACCTTCAAGAAGCACTTCGAGCAGTCCGAGGACGTCACCGTCGACGAGGCCTACGAGGCGGCGAACCAGGTGTACGAGGACAACCTGATCCGCGTCGAAGCGGACGAACTCACCTACCACATGCACATCGTCATCCGCTTCGAGATCGAGCGGCTGCTCATCTCGGGCGAGATCGAGGTCGACGAGGTGCCCGAGGTCTGGAACGACAAGTACGAGGAGTACCTCGGTGTTCGCCCCGAGACCGACTCGGAGGGTTGCCTGCAGGACATCCACTGGAGCCACGGCAACTTCGGCTACTTCCCGACGTACTCGCTCGGTAGCGTGATGGCCGCACAGCTGTTTGCAGCGGCCGAGGAGGACATCGACGACCTCCACGGACAGATTCGCGACGGCGAGTTCGACGACCTCCACGAGTGGCTCACGGCGAACGTCCACAGCCACGGCCAGCGCTACGAGACGAACGACCTCGTCGTGGAGGCGACCGGCGAGGATTTCGTCGCCGACTACTTCCTCGACTACGTCACCGAGAAGTACGGCGAGTTGTACGGCTTGGATTCGGCGTAGGTCGTTTTCGTCAGCTGTCTCGTTTCTTTCGTTGGAGTCGGATTTCGGGGGTGGTTCGACGGATTGTGCGCAGTGACGACCGCACGGTAGCCGGGCGCACCGAGAGAACGCACCTCAAGCCTCTCCAACCGATTCGCGGACGTCTTCGCTTCGCTCCGAGTCCGCTCATCCCTCGCACGAGTGGTCGCGCTCACGAAGGAGCGCTCCGGCGCGCGCCAGAGGGCGGCTCCGTCCGCCCGACGAATGCGTGAGGGAGTCGGGCGCGTTTATGCGCTCGACGAGGCTGGGGAGGACCGAGGCAGGCTGTGGCGGTGCGGTTATCTCGTTGTGACTCGGCAGCAGTCGTCTGCCTCTCGACCAGCCGAACGTGACGAAACCCCCGCTACAGTTCTCATCCATCTATTCGAAGAACGCGAACTGCCGGTGTCCGGACGTTCATACGCTCCCCAGACAACCACGAGCTATGTCATCGACTCACGAGACGACAGCCGAGGCGTACGACGACCTCCTGAGCCAGTACGAGCGAATCTCGAACGTCGACCACGCCTCCGGCTACCTCATGTGGGACCAGCACGTGATGATGCCGAAGGGCGGCGCGCCCGCCCGCGCCGAGCAGCAGTCCGCGCTCTCCGCGGTTCACCACGACCTCCTGACGAGCGACGACCTCGCGGAAGCGCTCGACGCCGTCGACGAATCCGACCTCGACGAGAGCCAACAGGCCGTGGTCCGCGAGATTCGACGCCAGCACGAGCGCGCCGCGAACGTCCCGATCGACCTCGTGGAAGACCTCACGAAGGCCCAAGCGGAAGCGCACGAGGCGTGGCAAGAAGCCAAAGCGAACGACGACTTCGACGCGTTCGCGCCGCACCTCCAGCGCCTGCTCGACCTCCACCGTGAGCGCGCCGGCCACATCGACCCCGACCGCGACCCGTTCGAGGTGATGTTCGAGGACCGCGAACCCCACCTCCCGCTCTCGAAAGTCGAAGAGGTGTTTTCGGACCTCCGCGAGACCCTGATTCCGCTCATCGACGACGTCCGGGAGAACGGCGACGACCTCCCGACGCCGTTCACGAGCACGTACCCCGACGAGGCCCAGAAGGAACTCTCGGAGGCGGCGCTCGACGCCTTCGGTTACCCCGAGGAACGCGGCCGCCTCGACACCTCCGCGCACCCCTTCACCTTCGGCACGCAGTTCGACGCCCGCGTGACGACGCGCTACCACGACGACGACCCGCTCGACGCGCTGATGGCGACTATCCACGAGTTCGGCCACGCGTCGTATCAACTCGGCCTGCCGGACGACGAGTACGCGACACCACTGGGCGAGTCGGTCAGCAGCGGCATCCACGAGTCGCAGTCGCGCTACTGGGAGAACCACGTTGGCCGTACCCGCGCCTTTTGGGACTTCTTCCTCCCCGAAGTCAACTCCAACCTGCCCGACGCCGACGACGTGACCGCCGAGAGCGCCTACGCCGCGGCCAACCGTATCAAGCCGGACAACCTCATTCGGGTGGAGGCCGACGAAGCGACCTACCACCTGCACATCATCCTCCGCTTCGAAATCGGGCGTCAACTCGTGGCCGGCGAGATCGACGTCGAGGACGTGCCCGAGGTCTGGGGTGACACGTTCGAGGAGTACCTCGGCATCCGCCCCGACAGCGACGCCGAAGGCTGCCTGCAGGACATCCACTGGTCGAGCTGGTTCGCGTCGTTCCAGAACTACACCATCGGAAGCGTGTTCGCCGCGCAGTTGGACGCGACCATCCGCGAGGAGTTCGACGACGTAGACGGGATGATTCGCGACGGCGAGTTCGCGCCGCTTTGGGACTGGCTCACCGAGAACGTCCACAGCCACGGCAAGCGCTATCCCACTGGTGAGTTGATTGAGGAAGCGACGGGCGAACCGTTGACGGCGACGTACTTCACCGAGTACGTGACCGAGAAGTTCGAGGCGTTATACGGGTTGTAGGTTGGTTTTCGTCTTTTGAGGTTCGATGCGGTGTTCGTCGCTGGTTTTGGGAACACGGTAACGACACGGTAGCCGGGCGCACCGAGACAGCCACGTCCTCCCCAGCCGATTCGCTCACGTCTTCGCTTCGCTCAGACGCTCGCTCATCCCTCGCGCGGTTCTCGCGCTCACGGAGGAGCGCTCCGGCGCGCGCCACGGCGCGGCTCCGTCTGTGCCGTTCCCGTGCGAGGGAGTCGGCGACGCTCGTGTCGCCGACGAGGGTGGGGAGGACCGAGGCGGGCGGTGGCGGTGCGGTCATCTCGGTGCGTTCGGCAGCCGCCTTCGACTCGTTCAAAAACACGTCTGATAGCTAAGTTGCAAGAAGTATGCACCAGTTGACACCAAACTAACCCGAAGTAGTCACCGAGTAACTATCAGTAGCTGAACTGACTGTTCAGACAACGATGATGTTTGAAGCAGGAGGCACAAATGGATTTCTCGGAGCTGTAACAGATGACTAATTCGCTCGACAGAAAGGCTCAAGCCGTTATTCGAGTTGTCGGAGTTGTCTTCGCGATCGCTTCGGCAATTGCGCTCGTCGTCTCCTCGTATCCAATCGCGGTCACTCTCGCTCTGATTATTCTTCTTCTAGTATCCGTATTTGCCGCCTTCAGACCGGGCGATGGCAGGTCTGCGGGGAAGTACATCGCTCCGATTTTCTTCGTCTGTGTTCTCGTGATTAGCGTACTCACGTTTTCGAGCTTCGATGTGGTCTATACGCTTCTCATGCTCACGTTTGCCGGAGTCGCACTCTCGCTGTTTCTCTTCGGTCTGGAATACGGCGTGGAAACCTTCCTCGCATCCGGTCTTATCTGCCTCGCCTCTGCGTTCTACTTCTATCCGGCGAGGATTCTTGCAGTACTGATTGGTATCACCACGGCCCTCGTTCTCTTCTTCTACGCAGCAGTCACTAAGTGGAAGCAAAAACACCAGCCGGCGTAGAACTCGCCCTCCCCCTCACTCCGGCTGATATCCCTCTAACATATTCTCCACATACTTCGCTACCACGTCCACCTCGACGTGAACCGAATCTCCCACGGACTTCTCGGAGAGCGTCGTCAGTTCGTACGTCGTCGGAATAATAGCAACAGAAACCGACTCCGGCGTCCGCTCGGCCACGGTCAAACTAATCCCGTCCAACGTAATCGACCCCTTCGAGACGACGTACTGGCCCAACCCCTCGGGCATGGCGAACTCGAAGCGCCAGTCGTCGCCGACCTGCTCTATCGCAGTCACCTCGGTCGTCGCGTCGACGTGCCCCTGTACGACGTGGCCGTCGAAGCGTCCGTCCGCCGCCAACGCGCGTTCGAGGTTCACCGCGTCGCCCTTCTCGATCTCTCCCAGATACGTCTTGTCCACGGTCTCGGCGGCGAGGAACACCGAGAACCACGCGTCGTCGCCCGCGTTCTCGAACTCCTCGACGGTGAGACAGACGCCGCTGACGCTGATGGACTGGCCGTGGTGTAAGTCGGAAAACCCCGGCGCGCTGATGCGCAGGCGACGCCCGCTCGCGGCGTCTTCGACTGCCGTCACTTCGCCGGTGCGCTCGACGATTCCCGTGAACATGCGCCCGAATTGGCGGCAACGCCGTGAAAGCGTTGTGTTCGGCGGTGCGGTCGGCGTACACCTCTCCAGACTGCACTCGTCGCACTTTTCTCTCCCCGCCGGATACAGCGAGCAATGGCGCTCGGAATCTTGGATACCATCGGACTGGCGGCGACGCTCGTCTTCGCCATTCCCGTGGCGATTTACGGCATCGAGCAACTCGCGAGCGGCGAGACGCTGTTCGGCGTCGCGCTCCTCGCTGTCGCCGCGGCGATGGTGCTCGTCCCTCGGTACGTGACGACGCCCGACGACATCCCCGGTAAAGCCGCCGAGAAAGCCGTCGGATCGGCGGTCAAAAACCCTGAGAAGAACGACGAGTCGAAACAGCAGGAGTAGGGCTGAACAGACCGGAACAACGCCGATTAGCGCTTCTGCGGGACGATTCCTGTCGGATACTCCGCGAGCAGTTCGTAGCCGTCCTCGGTGACCACGACCAGATCCTCGATGCGGACGCCGCCCTGCGAGGAGTCGTAGACGCCCGGTTCGACGGTGACGACCATTCCCGCCTCCAGCGGTTCCCCGGCCCGCAACGACGGCGCTTCGTGGAGACTGACGCCGACGCCGTGCCCCGTTCCGTGGGTGAAGCCGGGTTCCTCGCCGACAGAGAAGCCGTAGGCGGCGATTTCGGCGGCCGCTTCCTCGTGAACCGTACTCGCGGTGACGCCCGCACCCGCGTCGAGTTCGTCGAACGCCGCTCGCTGTGCGGCTTCGACGGCGACGTACGCGCGTCGCTCCCACCCGCCGTCGCCGTCGACGACGAACGTCCGCGTCAGGTCGCCGTAGTAGCCGTGCGGGCCGCGTGGGGAGATGTCCAACAGGACCGTCTCGCCGGGCGCGACGTCGTCCGTTCCGGTGAAGTGCAGGTCCGCACACGACGGCCCCGCGCCGATGACGGTGTTGCCCGCGTCGCGGACGCCGTAACTCGCCAACGTGGCGTTCACCTGTCGGCGAAGCCGCTCCGTCGACAGCGGCGCGCCCTTCCAGTGGAGTTCGTCGCCTTCCACGCTTGCCTCCGCGAGAATCGTCTCCGCACGCGCCATTCCGCGGGTCGTCGCCCGCTGGACGCGACGCAGGCAATCGAGTTCCGCCTCCGTCTTGACGGCGCGAGCGTCTGCGACGGCGCTCGTCGAACGCAGTTCGTAGCCCGCGCGTTCGAGATAGAGTGCGGCGTCGTGCGGAATCTCCTGCGGGACGAGGACGGTTCCGTCGCCGCCGAGGGCGTCGTCGAGGACGGCACGAGCGCGTTCTCCTGCCGGGTCGCCGACGTTCGCCATCCGCACCTCGTCGCCGGGGAACTCTCGTTTCGCCTGTTCTTCGAAGAGGGCGGGCGCACAGAGCGTCGCCGTGGAGTCGTCGTTTCCAGCGTCGCCTCCGCCGGGACCGACGAAGACGAACGCGAAGTCGCGGTCCGGTCCCGAAAAGCGCGTGAGATACCGCGTGCCGTCGTCGAAGCGGTCGCCGACGTGGACGAACGCCTCAGCGTCGGATTCGGTGAGAGCGGCGGCGAGAAACCCGTAGTCGGTGCTCGGCCGTTCCGGCCACGACGGGTCCGTGGGCGCGTCGGCGACCGAATCCTCGTCGGTCTCGGAATCGCCTGCCATCGCCTACGGCTCCGGCGCTGGCGGCTCTTGGGCTTTCTCGAGCATCTCCTCGACGGGTTCGTCGCGGAGTTCGTTGTGGAGGAGCACGCTGATGGGGAGCGTCGGCGCGCCGCCGACGAGGTTCTCGAGGAGGACGAGGCGCTCGCGCGCACGGCTCATCCCGACGTAGAACACGCGTCGTTCGTTGTTCGTCAACACGGGGACGGGACTCGTCGTCTTCGTGAACTCGTCGACGCCCTTGACCTCGATACCCTGTTGCTCGACGGTGGCGGCCATCTGCTCGACCACCTTCTCGGTGAGGTCGGTGGCGACGAACACGTGGTCGGCCTCGCGGCCCTTCGCGGAGTGGATGGTGCCGATGCGGACGCGGTTGGGATCCATCCCCTCGTACTCCCCGCCGAAGTAGGCGTCGATGGACTTCCGCTGGAAGCTCGTCACCTTCCGGACCATGTCGCTGGCGGAGGTCGAGTCGGGGAGGAACGGCGCGAAGTTCTTCACCTCGTCGAGCGGAATCTCGATTTCGGCGAGGTCGTCGACGTCGGCTTCCTCCTCGTAGTCGTCGATGAGGTCGTAGAGGTCGTCGCGCTCGTTCGATCCGAACGCCGACTCCTGCAGCATGTCGGCGAGGCGGCGCGCCTGCAGGCCGGTGATGGGTTCCTCGTTCTCCATGCGCTCGACGGCGCGGACGTACTGGGTGAGGCGGTCGGTCCACATCCGCTGGTCGGTGAGCACGCTGAACGGGATACCCTCGCCGATGAAGTCGTCGATGAACTGGAACATCTGATAGCGCGCCCGGAACAGGAGCATGATGTCGCCGTCGTCTTCCTGGACCGTGTAACGGACGTTGCGGACGAGGTTGAGCATCGACGGGCTTTCGACGGCCTCCACGACGCCACCCTCCTTTCTTGGTTTGAGGTCCTTCTCCTGGCGCTTGTCGATGTGTCGAATCTCTCGATTCACGACGTGGAGGATACGAGACGGAAGACGGTAGGAGTTCGGCAGCACCTCGTCCTCGTCGCGGTCGGCGTCCAGCAGGAGATTGGGGTCCGCGCCCTGCCAGGCGTAGACGACCTGGTCGTCGTCACCCGCGATGAGGACGCGCTTCATGTGCGGTTTCCACTCCTCGTACACCTCGTACTGCAGCGTCGTGATGTCCTGAAACTCGTCGATGACGAGGTAGTCGACGCTCGGCAGCAGCGAGCGCTGTTTCACCCGCTGGAGCATGTCGGCGAAGCCGACGAGACCGTTCTGTCCCTTGTAGTTTCGCCACGCGCGAATCGCCTCTGGGATGTCGACGCGGTCGTCCGAAGAGGGCCACGTCGGCGTGTACTTGTTGCCCTCCTGGGCGTTCGGGTCGATCTCGGGCGGGAGTCGGACTTTCTCGACGTTCCACTGGAACGGGACGTCGTACCAGTCGGCGACGTCGCGCTGGGTGCGCTGAAGCCACTGGCTCGTCGCGATGACTTTGTTGCCGATGGTCGTCGAGCGGGCGGTACGTCGGCCTTTGCCGCCGTACTCGTCCTCGTATTCGAGGCCGAACTCCTCGCAGAACTCCTTTTTGTTCTTCTCGCCGACGACGTCGCCGCGCGAGAGGTCGAGCAGTTCGTACGCCTTCGCGTGCATCGTACAGACGTTGCCTTGGAGCGCGCGGGGGGAGATGTCGAGTCGCTCTGCAAGCCGCTCTCTGACCTCCTGCGCCGCTGCACGTGTGTACGAGACGACGAGAATGTCACGAAACTCCACGTCGTCCTCTTCGAGTAACTCCTCGACGCGATTGAGGAGGGCAGTCGTCTTCCCGCTGCCCGGACCACCGAACAGTCGGGTGATGGTGGGCGCTGTCTCAGCCATTATCCCGGTTCACGCCCTACGGTGTGATAAACCACGTGGCTTGTTTCGACGGGGCGAACACGCTCGCAGCGGGGTTCGCCACGGAACTGCGCATCGCCCGGACGCGTCGGTCGAACTGTCACTTGAACTCGACACCTGCACGTCTAGGCGGGCGTGAGCGGACGCGTCGAAATATCTCGAAAACGACGGGAGACGAGGGTTTCGTACTCAGGCGTACGGGTCCCACCCGCAGACGGTGCACGTCACCGCGTCGTCGTCGTGCAATGCCCCGCAGTCGGGGCATTGTTTCTTGTTATAGGATCGGTCCCAGCGTTGCGGTTCCGTCTCGTGACCACGGTCGGCTAAGAACTGGTCGAACACGTCGTCGCTGGGTGCGGATGCCATACGGGTCGTGCTATGCCATGACAGTACATATTCTTTGCGGGCGGGTCGGTGCGCCGTAGTCGTCGAATCGCGCTAAAACGCGCTCTTTCCGCCGACTACGTCGACTACTTGACGACGCTCTCGTCGCGGACGGTTTCGTCGTCGTGAACCGCCCAGTAGGTGTTCCGGTAACGCTTGATCTTCCGGTAGAGCAGGTAGCCGAAGAAGCCGTCGTAGAGGACGACGTAGCAGAGGTAGGCGGCCAGTTGCGGCACGCTGAACGGAACGACCGTCTGCATGAACAGCCAGATGAGCCCCGACCCGATACCGACGGTGGTGTTGTACGTCGCGTGGATGAACGCCGCGATGAGTAGTCCCTTGACGATTATCGGACCGCCGTTCTCGCTGTTGAACTTCGCGAGACCGAGATAGTAGCCCGCGAACGCCGAATAGATGACGTGACCGGGGCCGGCGAGTGCTCTGACGGCCGTTATCTCGCCGCCGACGCCGATGAGTTCGAGACCGAACTCCAACTGGGCCGGTTCGACGCCCTGCATAATGTACAGCGCGTTCTCGATGGTCGCGAAGCCGAGCCCGGCCATCGCCCCGTACACCGCGCCGTCGATGACGGCGTTGAACCGGTCGCTCCGGTAGGCGTACAGCCGTACCGCGAGCAGTTTTACGGTTTCCTCGACGGGGCCGACGACGAGGTAGAAGAACAGCACCGACCCCACGATGGGGAGCAACTGGAAGTACGGGTTCAAGACGCTGTTGATGAGCGCTGCGAAGTTCGCCGTCAGTACCCCGAGCAGGAACGTCGCGATCAGCAACGAGAGCGGTTCGCTGCTGGTCACGTCCGAGTACCAGACGTAGCCGGCCAATCCGAGCGCGGGTATCACGGAGAGGACGGTGAGCATCCCCACCTCGGGCGTCGAAAACATCGTGAGTCCCCCGATACCGATGAGCAACAACAGCGCGACGAGGACGATGGCGACGCGAAACACCGTCGTCGCGAGGCTCCAGATCGCGACGGAGAGACCGTCGAGAGAACTGCGTTCCTCCCACGTCGACACGTCGTACAGGTCGAGCGACCCCGCTGACGCTCGTTCGATAGGGTCCCGTTCGTTCGTCATGCCACTATATCTCCCGGAAGCATCTAATTTCTTGGGCCTCCTCGCACCGACGGCGAGGTCTCCGTCGCGCGAAACCATCCCCCGCCCTCGCCGACCCCCGAACGAGGTACGCTGAAAACCCCTCCCGCCCAACGTCCGGTATGCACTTCGACTCGCGCACACAGGCGGCGCTCCGGGAGGTCGGTCTCGACGCCGAGCAGATTCGGGACGCGTCGGACCTCGTCGCGGAATCGGTCGCGAACGACGCCGACGCCCTGGCGGCCTTCTTCGACGATGGTGAGACGTTCTACTCGGACATGGAACTGGCACACAGCAGCGACGATATCCAACAACACGTCGTCGACCACGTCGATCTCTACACGCACGGCGCGAGCCTGCGCGGCTACCTCCAGTTCGACTCCTGGGGCGTTCCGGTCGAAGGCGGCCGCATCCTCTCCGACGTGGTCGTCGAACTGACGCTCGGCCCGACAGTTCACGACCGGGTGCGGTTCGTCCGCAACCCCGACGACCTATGAAGGTCCGCGTTCGCGGCATCTACACGACGGCGCTGACGCGACTGTTCCTCGACGCGGGCGACGACGTGGTGCAGGCGTCGCCACCCATCAGGCGACGCTTCGACGCCGAGTTCGACGCCGAGACGCACGACGTGGCCGTCGAGACGACCGACGACCGACAGGGTGTCGGCCTCACCAGCGACGAGGCGGCCGTCGACCGCGCCCGCGAGCGACTCCGGGCGGTCGGCATCGACGCGTTCGCGTGGGCCGACCCGGCACCCGAAGGCGCGGTGTTCGACGGCCGAGTGATCGAGACGCTCGGCGGCGGGGCGGTCGTCGACCTCGGCGCAACCGAGGGATATCTCCCCTACCGGAACGCCGCCGACCACGTCGAGACCGGCGACGCCCTCCGCGTCCAGGTAACGGCATCGACGCCGCCGTGGGACGACGACCGACCGCAATTGGGTACGGAAGTCCGCGCCCACGACGGCCTCGTGACACTCGTCCCCGGACAGGAGGAAATCACGGTGGCGACGCACGACGACGCGGCCGGTCGGGAACTCGCGGGAATGACCGACCTCCTGGACCCCGACGTTCCCGAAGGGTGGGGCATCCGCTGGCGACACAGCGCGACGGAGGCGGATATGAGCGCGCTCCGGGAGGCGCTCGACGGCGCGAGCGCCCGTGCCAGGGAGATGGATGCGGCGCTCTCCGAGCCAATCGGCGACCCCGGCATCGTCGTCCCCGCTGCCGGGGCGTGGATCTGGTTCGGCCGCGAGTCCAGATTCGCGCTCGACGCACTCAGGAGGGAGGTGTCGACGACGATGCCCGGCCACCATCGGACGAAAGCCGCCGCGAACGCGGCGAGTTCGGGCGTGGATCTCGCGGAAGCGCTCTGCTCGTTCGAGGGCGGCGGCGAGTTCCCGTTCGGCGTCGTCGCCGACCAGTTCGGCCCCGTCGAAGGTGACACGGTGCGCATCGGCCACGGGAAGCCGAACGGCCGACTCATCACGCTCGGGTCGGGCGAAGTCGTCGAACGCGACGACGAGGGGACGGTCGCCGTCGAGCGGACGATGTCGGGCGGCGGACGCTACGACGCGCTCGGCACGAAGCGCGAGGCGGGCGATACGGCACTCACGAAGTTCCGCGAGGGACGATGGTGGTACCCGACGGTCTACCGGGGTGCTGACGGCGAGCGGAAGGGTACGTACGTCAACATCTGCACGCCCGTCGAGTGCTTCCCCGACGAGATTCGCTACGTCGACCTCCACGTCGACGTGGTGAAGCATCCGGACGGACGCGTCGAACGCGTCGACGACGACGAACTCGACGCGGCCGTCGACGCCGGTCACGTCTCCGAGCAGTTGGCCGAGAAGACGCGGCAGGTCGCGTCGTCGTTAGAGCGGGCGCTCTGAGGAGCGAAATGGGCGAACAGACGGAGCATCGGGGGGTGGAACGTCGGAGCGAAACGTCTCCGGACGCGAAGCGGTGCTCCGTACTCCCGCCGTGGCCGTCTTCGCGCAGCGGTTAGCGCACGCGAAGGTGTTGGCCGCGTTATCGTACAAGAAGCCGGGGGAGAGTTCGCCCCCTCGCGGTGTGCGAAGAACCACCACACGGAACGAAAGAACGGAAAACGAAGACTCGTCGGCGTTAGAAGTGCTCGGCGGACTCGTTGGAGAACTGCAGTTCCCCGCCGCGGCCACCTTCGACCGTGCTGCTGCCTTGCTCGCCGGTGCTCGGCACTTTCACCGTCACGTCGCGGACGTCCTCGAAGTCGCGGATGAGGTCGGCTTTGATGTTGGTCGCGGTGACGTTGCTGATGCCGCACCCCGAGCAGGTCCCCCCGAGTTCGACGACGACTTCGCCCGTCTCCGGGTTCGCTTCGCGCACGACGCTCGTGCCGCCGTGCATCTGGATGATAGGCATCTGGCCGACCATCCAGGTCTCGATTTGCTCTTTGAGGCTGTCGTCGCTCATTGCCGATGCTTGGGCCCCCACCTATGCGTATGTTGTGGTTCGCTGCGAACGATTCTGGGTGAATAATCCGGAACGAACGCTGTACCGTCCCCGCCTGTTTTGTCCTTGCACCACGAACAGTAGCGGTACATGGAAGCTCCTGTCGTCGCGGTCCGGCTATTCGCTGGACTCCTACTCATCCTGGCGAACGGTTTCTTCGTCGCCATCGAGTTCGCGCTCACGAGAGTCCGACAGTTCCCCGAGTCCGAGTTCCAGGGCTCAAAGGCGCTCGAACGCGCGTGGGATATGACCGATCGCCTCGAAATCTATCTCACGAGCTGTCAGGTCGGTATCACGGCGTCGAGTATCGCCGTCGGTATCGTCGCGGAACCGGCGTTGGCGGCCATCTTCGAGCCGCTCTTCGGGGGGACGGTCCTCGCGTCGGTCGGTGCGGGCGCGATTCTCGCGTTCCTCATCATCAACCTGCTGCACCTCACTCACGGCGAGCAGACGCCGACCTACCTCGGCGTCGAACGGAGCAAGTGGGTCTGCAAGTACGGCGCGACGCCGCTGTACTACTTCGCGATGTCCATCTACCCCATCATCAAACTCGGCGACGGCGTCGCTAAGTGGACGCTCCGGCTGTTCGGCGTCGAACTCACCCGGTCGTGGACCGAAGCCGAGGAGGACAGCGTCGAGAACCGCGCGGACCTCCGCCGACAGATGGCGTCGATTCTGGAAGCCGGTGACCTCTCTGAGGAGCGCCGCGAAGAGGTGATGAACGCCCTCGAAGTCGGCGAACAGCCGATCTCGGACGTGATGGTCAACGTCGACGACGTGGCCGTGCTCTCGACGGAGTTCTCCGTCGAGGAGAACCTCGCCGTCGTCGAGGCGAACCCGCACACGCGGTTCCCGCTCACCGGCGAGTCGCTCTCTGACTTCCGCGGCATCGTCTACGCGCCGACGGTCGTCAACGCGTACGACGACCTCTCCTCCGGCGAGGCGACGTTCGAGGGGATCGCCGCGCCGCCGCTGACGCTCGAGGCCGACCTGACGGTGAGCGAGGCCATCGACCGCTTCCAGGAGGAAGAACAGGAACTGGCGCTCGTCGAGGACGAGGGCGAGGTCGTCGGACTGCTCACCGCGACCGACGCGCTCGAAGAGGTAATGGGCGAGATGCGCGACCCGACCGACCGGAAGGCCGACACCGACGTGGCGGCCTCGGACTGACCGCCCTCGCCGACCCCGGCTCCGACCGGCCGTCGCTTGGGTTCTCGCTCAATCATCCCCTTCGCGTCGCCGCTTCGCCCACCACGCTCCGACGCCGAGCGCCGTCACCGCCGTTCCAGCGCCGAAGCCGGGCGCGGTGATGGCCGAGGAGTCGCTCGCGTCTCCGCCGGTCGCGGCGCCATCGCCCTCCGAACTCGGCGTCCCGGTCTGTGTCGGCGTCAACACGTCGGCTCCGCTCTCGTTTTCGCCGTCGTTGCCGGCTCCGAGCGACGGGGGGTCGGTCTGCTGGCCCGCGTGGTCGGGGAACACGTACACCCGTCCGGGTGTGTCACCGGTCCCCATACTACTCGCGACGAACGTCTCGCCGGGGACGGCGAGGCGGGCGGTCCAGAACTTCGTCTCGGTGGGGTCGCGCCACCACGCGAGCTCCCGCGGGGTCGTCGGGTCGGAGAGGTCGTGGCGCTTGACGCCGCCGCGGTACCACGAACTGTACAGCCGGTCGTCTCGAATCTCGAAGTTGTGGGCTGTGGTCCAGACGCCGCCGTACGTCGGGTCCGGCGTCGGCGGCGGGTCGATGGTCGCGAGCCGTTCGGGGGTCGTCGGCTCGGAGACGTCCCACAGCTCGACGCCGCTCGGCCCGCCGACCAGTTCGTCGTCGTCGGTTCGCACGGCCCAGGACTCCTTGCCGATGCCGAGAAGCGTCCCGTCCTCGTTCGTCGCCACGTAGTGGTCGTTGCCCGGCGGCACGGTCGACTCGCGCCGCCCGATCTCCGCGTCCGACGCGGCGAGTTCGGCGGGCGAGCGTTCGCCGATGCGAGTGACGACCGACGGCTCCGTCGGCTCCGAGACGTCGAGCAACCACGTTCCGGCGTCCCAGTGCGCGAGGTACGCGACGTCGTCCTGTACCCACACGTCGTGGACGGTCCGGCGGTCCGGCGCGACGTCGTCCCAGGCGGCGTCCTCGTCGAGCAGCGACCACCGAGCGACCTCTTCGGGGTCGTCGCCTTGCAGGTCGACGACGACGAGCGGGTTGCGGTCGAACTCGTTGCCGGTGAGGTAGGCGTAGTCGTCGTCGACGTAGCAGTTGTGAATCGGGTAGTCGGTCTCGAAGAACGCCACCGTCTTGGGGCTCCCGGGATCGGAGACGTCCTCGACGAGCAGTCCCGAGAGCGCGCCCGGGAGGTTGTTCGCGGGACCGGCGACGAGCAGTCGCTCGCCGGCGTCGTCGAGTTTCACGTCGTACACCTGACGGAGTGGCCCGCCCTCTCGGTCGGAGAGGAGGCCCCGTCGGTCGGCGACCACCTCGGGTCGGTCGGCGACCGAGACGTCGACGACGGCGTAACCGCTGCTCGCGGCGACGAACGCGGTCTCGCCGTCGTCGGCGACGACGGCCTCCTTCGCCCCCTTCACGTCGACGAACCCGTACGGGCGGTACGGTCCCGGATGAGCGGCACCTCGGCTAGTGGTCAGCGTCGACGCCGTCGACAGTCCGAGCGCGGCCGCGCTCCCGCGCAGTACGTCACGTCTGCGCATAGTCACTACTGAGCGCGCAGTCGAATAAGCGACGCGACTGCGACCCGGTAGTTGGGGTCGCTCGGCGTCGGAGGCGAGCGCAGTCGCCCGTGCCTCATCGCTCCGCCGGGCGAATCAGCGCGACACTACAGCCGCGTTCGGTCACCCGTCCCGCCTTCGGAGACCCGAGCGAAGGCGCTCGTCGTTACAGACGAGTGCGGTCGCCCGTGCCTCCGGTCATCGCACTCGCGAGCGCCCCGCGAACCACCACGTCGTCGCCGAGCGTCGTCAACTGGATGTCGGGGACGTTGATGAACACCATCTCGCCCATCTTCTCGCGGATGGGGTCCATGACGAGGTCGGGGTTGTTCAGCGCCACCGCGCCGCCGATGAAGACGACCAGCGGGGCGTAGGCGTGAATCGTGTTGGCGACGCCCATCGCGTTCCAGTGGCCGACCTGGTCGATGACGTAGTCGGCGAACTCGTCGTCGCCGGCGTGTTCGAACACGTCGATGGCGGAGAAGTCGGGGTCTTCGATCGGAAGCGACGTCTCGATGGGGTCTTCGGCGTGCAGTTCCTCGGCGTAGCGCGGGATGTTGTTCCCCGAGCAGTACGCCTCCCAGTGGCCGTCGTGGCCGCAGCCGCAGGTTCGAAAGCCGTGCGGGTCGATAGTCATGTGGCCGACCTCGCCCGCGTTACCGTCCCAGCCGCTGAGCACCTCGCCGTCGACGCAGACGCCCGCGCCGATACCCGAGGAGATGGTGAGATACACCATGTCGTCTGGGTTGCGGTCCGAGTAGAACCGCTCGCCGATGACGCCCGCGTTCGTGTCGTTGTGGAGGTAGAGTTCCTCGGTCTCCAGCAGTTTCGACAGCGGTCCCGTCAGGGGGATGCGGTCGATGGTGTCCGGCAGGTTCGCCGGTTGCTCTATCGCGCCCTCGGCGAGGTCCAGCGGGCCGATAGAGCCGATACCTGCGGCGACGACGTCCGTCGGGTCGACGCCCGCCTCGTCACAGGCCTCGCGGACGACGCTGAGCACCTCCTCGGTGACCGCGATACCGGTCGGGCCGCGCGGCGTTCCGTGTTTCGTGTTTCCGATGATGGTTCCGTCGTCGTCGGCGACGACCGCTCGGACGTTCGTCGCGCCGAGGTCGACGCCCACGTAGTAGGCCATTGTATCCACAAGCACCGTCCCGCCACTTAACTGCACAGATTCGATACGTCAGATGCCGGTGATCATATCGCTTAATCTGTGCGTAGGCCGCCCCTACCGCACGGATTGCGTCAGCGAGTGACAGTATACTCGGAACTTAGTTACTACTCCCCGCGTTCGCCGTACTCGTCGGTAGTTTCGGAATCAGCCACGTCAACAAGGCGTCCTGACTGCGCGTCTGCGTCCACACCCGACCGGGACCTTCGAACTCGCAGACCAACCCTTCGCCGCTGAACAGCGTCGAGCGCAGGCTGCCGATGGCTCGCACGTCGAACGTCGCCGACGACTCGAACGCGACGATGTGGCCGGTGTCTACGGTGTACGTCTCTCCGTCTGCCAACTCGTTCTCCCGAATCGCGCCGTAACTGGAGAGAAACGCCGGTCCCGTACCGTCGAGACGGAGGAGGAACAGTCCCTCGCCGCCGAAGAACGACCGCCCGCCGCCGAACTGGGTGTCGAGTTCGATATCCCGGCCCGACGCGAGATACGACCCCGACTGCACGAACAGCGTCTCGCCGTCGAGGTGGCAGTCGACGATGTCACCCGGGAGCGGGGGCGCGAGCGTCACCGCTCCGGCCTCCCGGGCGGTGAACGTGTTCTGAAAGAAGCTCTCGCCGCCCAACAGACTCCGCTTGAGCGACCCGACGAGGCCGCCGCTCGCGCCCGTCTCGACGTCGATACCGTCGCTGTAGCTGACCATCGACCCCGCCTCGGTCCGGACCGCCTCGCCGGGCTCCAGCGAGAGTGTCAGAAGCGAGAACGCCGGCCTGAACTCGATTTCGTGGTCCATGCGGAACTGTGCCACATGGAGCGAGATGACTGTTCGCCCCCGCTCTCACCTCACCGGATTCGGCGGACACCGTCGGTCATCGTTCTACCGTCCGACCGACCGCCGTTCAGTCGTCCGACCGGACGAACGTCACGGGGCACGGCGCCGACAGCATGACCTCCTGGGCGGTGCTGCCGAAGACGGCTTTGCCCGTCGGCGAACGCTGGCGACCACCGACGATTATCAGGTCCGACCCGACGTTCGACGCCAGGTCGACGATGCTCGTCCCGTGTTTGCCCACCGCACCGCGAACCTCGTAGTCGACGCCGGCGCCGTCGAGCGTCTTCGTGAGGTCGCGTATCGTCGCGTGTCTCCCGGCGACGTCGTCGGGCGACACCTCCTCGGCGGTCCGGTCGAAGGACAGGTTGTCGAGGGTGTCGTCGTACTCGTCGCGCGTGAACACGTGGCCGAGGACGACTTTCGCCCCGGTCGGTCCCGCGATGTCGACGGCGACTTCCCCGAGTCGTTCGACCCGTTCGGCGTCTCCGGCACCGACTGCCAACAGAATCGTATCTACTGTCATGGATTTCTGTAATCGCGTGCAGTACTTAAACGTGACGAAGAATTTACTCAATAACGAATAAACATTTGTACTGCTCTGCTGTGGCTCTGTGATGACAACTGTTCGCACGGGTCATGTATATTTCCCCCGCCGCGTGTACACTTTTGCCCGCAGCGGCCGATGTCTCCGCATGCTCTCTCCCGACCTGTCGGGTCGTACTGTTCTCGTGACCGGTAGCGCGAAAGGTATCGGTCGCGAACTCCTGCTGTCGGCGGCCGACTGCGGCGCGGACGTCGCCGTCCACTACCATTCGAGCGCCGAGGAAGCCGAAGACGTCGCCGCGGAGGCCGAGAGTCGGGGTGTCTCGGCGACGACGACGCAGGGCGACGTGACCGACCCCGAGGGCGTCGACGACCTCTTCTCGACCGTCGAATCGACGCTCCGTTCCGTCGACGTACTCGTCAACAACGTCGGCGACTTCGCGCCGACACACTGGGAGGAGATGGAGTTCGACACGTGGCAACGCGTCGTCGAGACGAACTTCTACGGGACGTATCTCTGCTCGAAACGCGCGCTTCCGGCGATGCGCGACGAGGGCTGGGGGCGCATCGTCAACGTCGGTTACGCGGGCAGCGAGAAGGCGCTGGTCTACCCGAAGAACTTCCCGTACTTCGTCGCTAAAACCGGCGTGCTGATGTTCACGCGGATGCTCGCGGCCGACACGCAGGACGACGGGGTCACCGTCAACGCCGTCTCGCCGTACGTCGCCGAGAACTCCGACGAGTTCCCCGACGAACTGCCGCGCGGTCGCCCGGCCTCCTTCGAGGATCTGTCGCAGGCGTTGCTGTTCTTCCTCGACGAGGACAGCGGCTACATCAGCGGCGAGAACGTCGAAGTCGACGGCGGGTGGCTTCCGGAGACCCTCTAGAACCCCACCTTTTGCGCTGTGGGCGCGCTTCGCGCGCCCTCGGCAAAAGCTGGACCAAAAGCACTCCTCCCTCGCTTCACTTCGTTCTGCTCGGTCGTCGGCCCACTCCCTCGGGCTAGCGCCCTCGCTCGTGGTAGAACCGTTGGCGGCGACACTCCGCCGCCGGTCGTCGCTCGGCTGTTGTACCGCGAGCGACCGTAGGGAGCGAGCGGGCTGAGGAGCGAAGGGAGGCGGCTTCGCCGCCGAACTGAGCGACGAATGCTTTTGGTCCAGCTTTTGCCGAGGGCTGGCGAAGCCAGCCCGCAGCGCAAAAGGTGGGCGTTAAAAGGTCGTTATACGTCGGGTGTGTCGTCCTCGACGGCGCGTTTCATCGAGTTGCGGCGGGACTTCGCGTCGCGGCCCGTCACTTCGAGCAGGAAGCTGTTCTTCGCGTCGACGGCGTCCTGTGCGGCGTCGGCGTTGCCCTCCGCGATGACCTCCGCGGCGTCGCGCTCCTCGAAGTGGACGGCGAGTTTGTCCTTCTTGCCGCTGAACGTCGCCGCGCCGGCGATGATGCGCTCGAACACCGGGTTTTCGGGTTCGCCGACGACGTACAGTTCGTGGCCGTCGTGTTCCTCGGTCCCTGTGACCGGGCCGAAGTACCCCTCGATGGTCGCTTTGAGGTCCGGTGCGTTCTCCTCGAGCGTCTCGCCGCGTCGCATCTTGTACTGCTTCATGCGCCACCGTTTGCGAGGGGATGGTTTACTTGTTTCGTCCGAGCGTGCCCTATATACCCGTGTCAGACGCTGACTGTTCCTTTGGCGCGCTCCTCGCTCCCCGTCTCCGCTCGAAAAAAGCACCGACTACCGCTCGCGTTCGGCGATGTAGCCCCGACGGCACTCCGGACAGATGTCGCCCGCGCGGAGCGAACTGCCGTTCGACGGTCTGGTGAGTCCGCACTCCGGGCAGACGTACTCGGTCGGCACGTCCTCGCTCCGGGTCTCCAGTTCGACGGCGGCGCTCTCGTCGCGCGTGAAGCCGTCGGCGGTGTCGCTCGCGCCGTTGAGTTGTTCGTCGCCGTTGGCGATGAACTCCGCGTCGTAGCCGTTTCGGCTCTCGTACTCCGTTTCGTCGTCGGCCCGCTCCGGTGCGAGACCGCCGAACGTCACGTCCGAGGGCGACCCGTCGGATGGTTCGGCGTCGAACCCCTCGTCGTCGCCGTCGACCTCCGGCCACGGCGTCGGGTCGTCGGTGGCGTCGGCGTCGGACCCTCCCTCGTCCGCGGCTTCGGCCCCTTCGACCTCTTCGACCGTCGGCATCCGGTCGTCGCTGTCGTCGCCGACGTTCGCCTCCGGCCACTCGCCCGGCTGCCGCTCGGGCTCCGGTTCGGCCGTCTCCTCGTCGTCGAGGATGATCCCGTCGTCCTCCTCGGCGCTCTGTGGCGGTTCGAAATCGTCGTCGCCCTCGAACTGCTCCTCGATGGTATCACCGGTGAGCTCCGTCTCGGCGGCGACCCCCGTCGTCGCGTCGTCATCGCCGAGCGCGGAGTCGGGCCCCGGTACGGCCGTGACTTCCTTGTTCTCGCTGACGATCTGCGTCTCGCCGCAGCGGTCGCAGGTCTTCACCTCGCGGATGGTGACGACCATCTCTTCGCCGTTCTCCTCCCGCTCGCGCTCCAACTCCGTCTCGCCGAAGTCGTGCCCGAGCAGACACCTGAGTCCCATTGCCGGGAATTCCGACCTCCGTGACTAAAAACTACCCCCTCGGCGTCTGACGCGCGGCCGACACCTCGGAACCGACGGTTCACAGTTCCGACGTCGGACTCCCCTGAGCGGGCGACAGTCACGTCGACTCGCCGGTAACGGTAAACCGGTTGGGGAGAATGCATACTGTATGAGAGCCAAGCGGGAGTATCGCAATCGAGGCGACGTGGAAGTCGCGGTACTCGACGCACTCGTCGACAGGGCCGACGACGGGATGACGGTTCTGGAGCTTCGAGCGGCGGTCGACGCCGATATCGACACGCTGGAGTCGGCGCTCGCGGAGTTGAAAGAGGACAACCTCATCACCGTCGACCAAACCGAGGAGCGCGTCCGCATCATGCCCGCCGACCACGTCGTCCCCGACACCGACGAGGCGGCCGACGCAGACCGAAGTCTCCTCGACGCGGTTCGAGATCGACTCGGCCTCTGAAGTGCCACGAACCCGGCGCCGACTCGGGCGCTACCGTCAGGTGGACACCGTTTTTACCGCCCGGCGACCTACGCCTCGGCGATGACTCTCGTCGGAGACCTCCACGACGACCACGGCGCGACTTACGAGACACGCGACGACCGCCGCGTCGTCGCCCACTACGGTCGCCCCGAACGCACGCACAAAGCGGTCAGAAACGGCGTCGGCGTCGTCGAGATGGGCTACGGCGTCGTCGTCGTCTCCGGCGACGACCGAATCGAGTACGTCGACAACGTCGTCTCCAACCGCGTCCCGCGCGAGGACGGCGAGGGAACGTACGCACTGCTGTTGGACCCACAGGGTCGTACCGAGGCCGACATGTACGTCTACAACGCCGGCGAGCGACTGCTGCTCTTCGTGCCGCCGCAGGTCACGGAGTCGCTCGTCGCCGACTGGCAGGGGAAGGTGTTCATCCAGGACGTCGAGATTCGAGACGCCTCCGCCGACTTCGGCGTCTTCGGCGTCCACGGCCCGCAGTCGACCGAGAAGGTCGCCTCCGTGCTCAACGGCGCGGGCGCGCCGGAACCGCATCTATCGTTCGTCCGCGGGTCGATGGGCGACGCAGGCGTCACCGTCGTCGCTGCCGACGCGCCGACCGGCGAGGAGGGGTACGAGGTGGTCTGCGCCGCCGCCGACGCGCCGGACGTGTTCTCGACGCTACTCCTCCACGGGCTGAACGCCGTCCCGTTCGGCTACCGGACGTGGGAGACGCTCACCGCCGAAGCCGGAACGCCGCTGTTCGAGAGCGAACTCTCGGGGCGACTGCCGAACGTGCTCGGCGTCCGCAACGCGCTCGACTTCTCGAAGGGCTGTTTCGTCGGCCAAGAGGTCGTCTCGAAGGTCGAAAACCGAGGACGACCGAGTAAGCGTCTCGTCGGACTGCTCCCCGACGCGCTACCGGAGTCCGGCGCGGCGGTGTTCGACGGCGACGCCTCGGTGGGCGAAATCACCCGCGCCGTCGACAGTCCGACCCTCGACCGGCCCATCGCGCTCGCACTCGTCGACTTCGACGTCGAACCGACCGAACTCTCGGTTCGCGTCGAGGGGGAGTCGACGGCAGCGACACGGACTGACCTCCCGTTCGTCGACGGCAGCGACCGCTCGGGGCGAGTGCCGACGTACGAGGCGTCGACGCAGGAGTAGAAACGAGAGCTACGAGAAGAACGCTCGCAACTGCTCGGCGGAGAACAGCGACGACGGCCGGTCCATGTGGACGCCGATTTTTCCGGAGAGCGCTTTGAGACCGGCGCGCTGGACGGGTTCGGGCAGGGAGTACGCCCGCCGAACCCAGTGGCCGAGTCGAATCTCCCGTTCGAGGTCCGTCCGCCATGCCGTCTCGTACTCGCCGAGCGTCCGCGGGCGGTCGGGGTCGATTTCGCGGACTGCGTGGTCGGCGGCGGTCATCCCGTAGAGGATGCCGCCGCCGGTGAACGGCTTCGTCTGTGCGGCCGCATCCCCGATCAGGAACACCCGCCGAGAGGTTACCGACGGCGGCGGACCGATCGGTATCGCGCCCGAGCAGAAGTGACTCGTCTCAACGTCGTAGGTGTCGGTCAACACGTCGAACATCTCTCTGACCTCCTTGCCCGGCGGTGCAGCCAACCCGTACTCGACGCCGGCGTCGCCGCGGGGGATGCGCCACGCGAAGAAGCGCGGGACGGTGAGGTGGACGTCGACGAAGTCGCCGTGGTCGGCCTCGTCGTCGAAGGCCAAGACTCCGTGAAGCAACTCGCCCGGCTCCGGCACGCCGACTTCGCGGCGAACCTTCGAGACGGGGCCGTCACAGCCGGCGACCATCTTCGCCTCGAACGTCTCTTCCTCGCCGCCGGCACTCGCGGTGATGGTGACGCCGTCGGCGCGCTCTTGCACGTCGGTGACAGTGTGACCCTCGCGCACGTCGGCGCCGGCGTCGCGGGCGGCGGCGGCGAGCGTTCGGTCGAGTTCGACGCGGTCGATGACGTTCGATATCTCCTCGTCCTTGTAGAAGGGGTTCGCGTCCGTGTCGGGGCCGCCGACGCGGAAGTTCGCGCCGTAGATGCGATTTTGGAACAGTTTCTCCTTCGCCGCGTCGGGGACGTACGCCCAGATGTCGGTACTGACGTGACCCGAACACGCCAGCGGCGTGCCGACCTCCCCCTTTTCGAGTGCGAGCACGTCGTATCCATCCTCGGCGGCGCGGCGGGCGAAGCGTGCGCCTGCGGGACCGACGCCGACCACGACGAAATCGTACATCGGTCGTGAGTGACCCGTCGGACGACTATATACCTTCTCGGTTCGGTCCGCTCGTGTGCGGACCGACGACCTGTCTACGACTCCGTGACTACCGCCAGTCCGCGTGCCGTCTGTGACTCGTACGCCTCCGGCCACGGGATGTCGACGCGCGTCCACGACTTTCCGCTGTTCTGCGACCGATAGAGTCCGCGGTTCGACAGCGCGTAGAACGACCCGTTGCCGCCCGTCGACAGTACCGGACGCGTCACCCCCTCACCAGTGGGGAGGCCGTCGAGGCGCTTCCACGGTTCGCCGGGCCGACGCCGATAGACGTACGCCTCCGCGGCGTCAACGTTGTGCGCCGACCGAGGGCCGCTGGCCGCCGAGACGAGCACGTTCTTCGCCTCGCGCCCCACCGCGACGCTCCAGCAGTAGCGGTGGTCGAGTCCCTTCTGCGGATGGTCCCACGTCTCGCCGCCGTCGTCGCTCTCGGCGTAGCCGTCGCCCGCCGCCGACCACACTCGGTCGGGAGCGTCCGGGTGGGTCGCGAGGCTGTGATTGTCCCGCCGCGCCGACGGCACGCGGTCCTCCCACGTCTCGCCGCCGTCGTGGGTCTGTACCAGCGCGCCCGCCTCGACGCCGACGTACAGGTGATCGGAATCCGAGGGGTCGACCTCAAGCCAGCGGACGTGGTGGGTGTCGGGCCGCGGCGGGAACGACCACTCGTCGGCGGAGGGGAGGTCGGTCAGCCCCCCGCACTGCTCCCACGTTTCTCCCCCGTCGTCGGAGCGATAGACGGCGCTCGGTTCGGTCCCGGTCCAGACGCGGTCGGGGTCGTTCGGGTCGACGGCCACCGACATCACCGGGTCGGTGAGCGTCTCGTCGCCGACGCGGTGCCACGTCTGTCCCTCGGTGTCGGTTCGCCAGAACCCCGCGTCGAACGTTCCGCAGAACGCCGTCTTCCCGTCGGGTGCGGCGGCGACGCACTCGATGTCGTGGTCGGCCAAGCGCTTGTCGACGAGCCACTCACCCGGCCCACCGCGGACGACGAGGAGGACGTTTCGCAACGCTGCGTACTGTGTTGTCATACCACGCGATTTGGCCGCGGCGTAGATAAGCGCGCTGGCGACTCGCCCGGACCGTCGGTCCGGCGAGAGTTTATCATCGAAAAGGAGACCAAACGCTCTCGATGTAACGTCGTGCCGCGACGGGGCCAAGGCGGGTGTCCGGCGAGCCTCTCGCGCAGAGCGCAGTCCCGCCGGCCGTTCACCCCTTCCGAGCGGCGGCGTTACTCGCCTCCGCGCTCAGTCGTCCGTCGTCGGCTTCGCGGGTTCGCGCTTGTCCGCGCGCGGTCCCTCGATATCGACGGCCGGGAGCATGTCACGGAGGTACTGTCCCGTGTACGACGACTCCTCGCGAGCGACCTCCTCGGGCGTCCCGGCGGCGACGACTTCACCGCCGTGCTCGCCGCCTTCGGGGCCGAGGTCGAGGACGTGGTCGGCGTTCTTTACCAGGTCGAGTTCGTGTTCGATGACGGTGACGGTGCTGCCGTTGTCGACCAGTCGATGGAGCACGTCGATGAGCTTCCGCTCGTCTTCTTTGTGCAGGCCGGTCGTCGGTTCGTCGAGCAGGTACAGCGTGTCGCCGGTGTCCTTCTTGCCCAACTCTTCGGCGAGTTTGATGCGCTGAGCCTCGCCGCCCGAGAGCGTCGTCGACGGCTGGCCGAGCGTCATGTAGCCGAGGCCGACGTCCTTGAGCAGCTGCAGGCGTCGGCGAATCTGGGAGTTCGCCTCGAAGAACTCGTAGGCCTCGTCGACCTCCATCGCGAGCACGTCGGCGATGGTCTTGTCCTTGTAGGTGACGTCGAGCGTCTCGTCGTTGTAGCGTTTGCCGCCGCACTCCTCGCAGGGGACGTACACGTCCGAGAGGAAGTTCATCTCGATTTTGACGTCGCCCTGGCCGCCGCACTCCTCGCAGCGGCCGCCCTTGACGTTGAACGAGAAGCGACCCTTCTCGTAGCCGCGCTGCTTCGAGAGCTTCGTTTCGGCAAAGAGTTCGCGGACGTAGTCGAAGACGCCGGTGTACGTCGCCGGGTTCGACCGCGGCGTCCGACCGATGGGCGACTGGTCGATGAGCCGAACCGTCTCGATTTGGTCGATTCCCTCGATTTCGTCGTGGTCGCCGGGGTCGACGGAGGTGTTGTTGTTCATCTCCCGGGCCAGCCCCTTGTAGAGGATGTCGTGGATCAGCGTCGACTTCCCCGACCCCGAGACGCCCGTGATGGCCGTGAATGTACCGAGCGGTAGCGACACGTCGAGGTCTTTCAGGTTGTGCTGACGCGCGCCCCGGACCGTGAGTTCGCCGTCGCGCTCGCGCCGCGTCTCGGGGACATCGATATCCTTCCGGCCCGAGAGGTAGTCGGCGGTAATCGAGCCGTCGGCCTCACAGACCTCGTCGAAGTCGCCCTGGACGACGACTTCGCCGCCGCGCTTGCCCGGTCCGGGACCCATGTCGATGATGTTGTCCGCGCGGCGCATCGTCTCCTCGTCGTGTTCGACGACGAGCAGCGTGTTGCCGAGGTCCCGGAGGCCTTCGAGCGTGTCGAGCAGTTTGTCGTTGTCGCGCTGGTGGAGGCCGATAGAGGGTTCGTCGAGCACGTACAGCACGCCGACGAGCCCCGACCCGACCTGCGTCGCCAGTCGAATCCGTTGGCTCTCGCCGCCCGAGAGCGTCGACGCCTCCCGGTCGAGCGTCAGGTAGTCGAGACCGACCTCGGTCATGAAGCCGAGACGCGCGCGAATCTCCTTGAGAATCTCCTCGGCGATGGTCCGCTCGCGGTCGGTGAGGTCCGCCTCCAGACTCTCGAAGTGCGCGAGCGCGTCGCCGATGCTCATCCGGTTCACTTCGGTGATGGCCGTGCCGTCGACGTAGACGGAGCGCGACTGAGGTTTCAGGCGCGTCCCGTCGCAGGCCGGACAGGTCGTCACGGCCATGTACTCCTCGATGTGCTCGCGGGTCCCCTTCGACTCGGTCTCGACGTGGCGGCGTTCGAGGTTCGGGATGACGCCCTCGAAGCGCTTCGTCTTCCGCCGGACGCCGTTTCGGGTCTGGCGCTCGAAGACGACCTGCCGGTCGGTGCCGTAGAGGAACTGCCGCTGGACGTCGTCGTCGAGTTCCTCGAACGGCGTCGAGACGTTCACGCCGAAGTGGTCGGCGACGGAGTCGAGCCGCGTTCGGTAGTACGACCGCTTGTAGCTCCACGGCTCGAAGACGTGTTTGATGGGTTTCGAGGCGTCTTCGACGACGAGGTCGGGGTCGATTTCCTTCGTGTTGCCGATGCCCTCACACTCGGGACACGCGCCGTGCGGCGAGTTGAACGAAAAGGAGCGCGTCTCGATCTCGGAGAAGTCGATGCCGCAGTGTGTGCAGGCGAGTTCCTCGGAGAACTCGACGACGAGGCGTTCGTCGCCGCCGCCGGCGAGGTCACCGGTCGCGCGGGCCTCGGTGCCGAGGTGGAACTCGTCGGCCGCGGGCGGGCTGGGGACGACGACCTTCAGGACGCCGTCGGCCTCTTCGAGCGCCGTCTCCACGGAGTCGGTGATGCGCGAACGCGCCTCCTCCGAAATCTTCACCCGGTCGACGACGACGTCAACGGTGTGGTCGTAGTTCTCGTCCAACTCGGGTTTCTCCATCGCGAGGTCGTACTCCTCGCCGTCGACTTCGACACGGGAGTAGCCCTCGGAGACGAGTTCGTCGAACAGGTCCTCGAACGCGCCCTTCTGGTCGCGGACGACCGGCGCGGCGATCTTCGCGCGCGTTCCCTCCGGAAGTTCGAGTATGCGCCGCACCATCTGTTGGGCGCTCTGCTCGCCGACCTCGCGGCCGCACTCCGGACAGTGCGGCGTCCCGACGCGGGCGTACAGCAGACGGAGGTAGTCGTGGAGTTCGGTGACGGTTCCGACCGTCGAACGGGGGTTGTTGGCGGCGTTCTTCTGGTCGATGGAGATAGCGGGCGAGAGCCCTTCGACCGCTTCGACCTGCGGTTTGTCCATCTGGCCGAGGAAGTTCCGGGCGTACGCCGACAGCGACTCGATGTAGCGCCGCTGTCCTTCGGCGTAGATGGTCTCGAAGGCGAGCGACGACTTCCCGGACCCCGACAGTCCCGTGACGACGGTGAACGTTTCGCGGGGAATGCGTACGTCGAGATCTTTGAGGTTGTGTTCTTCGGCCCCTCTGACCTCGATGTAGTCCTTACTCATCTGGAACTACGCTATGCAGGGGACGCCTGAATACTCGTCGGTTCTGCGGGGCGTTCGCACGCGCAGTACGCCGGCCATACAGCCGTTATGCATCCCTTTCGACCCCGGTGGACGGGTTACTGAGTCCCTGTAGATCCGAAATTTGGAAACTCGCGGCTACGGGGCGTTCACCCGACGGTGTCCGTCTATCAACGACAACATACCCCAGTTCTAGTCAATTAAACGAAAAGAACGCTCGAATTACACGTGTTTTCATCGGCGCGTACTTTTGACGTGTAAGTACGTGGGTACCTCCTATGCTGGTTCGGCATGTCAAACGCGCACGACAGATGTCATTCGAACTCGCCCCCGGTTGGGTGAAGCCCGCGGTGCGAAAGGCGTTCTACGTTCTTCACCCTCAAGCCTCGTGGGAGACGTTCAGAGAGAAAGAGCTCACACGCCAGGCGTTCATCGACCGGTTCTTCGACAGCGAGGCGGAACTCGAGGCGTACGAGGCGGAGTTCATGAACGGCGTCATCGCCGAGAACCTCAAGCGAGCGTACGACGAACTCGGCAACGAGACGTTCTACGACATCCACAAGGACGACTGCGTCCGCTACTACGCGTACATCCGAAAGTACGAACCACAGACCATCGTCGAGACGGGCGTCTTCCACGGCGTCTCGACGCTCGCGATTCTCGCCGCGCTCGACCGCAACGACTCCGGGCGACTGTACTCCATCGACTACTCGTCGCTTCTGGACCCGACCGACGAGGAGGACCTCGAACGGTACGAACGTCGGCGTCCCTCCTGTTCCCAGCGCGACAGCCACCTGATTCCGGAGGACAAGGAACCGGGTTGGATCGTCCCCGAGAAACTCCACGGTCGGTGGGAGTTCGTCGCCGGACGCCCCCAGCGGGAGTTGCCCAAACTCCTCTCGAAACTGGGTACGGTCGATATGTTCGTCCACGACTCCGAGCACTCGAAGACGGGGATGCTGTTCGAGTTCGACCTCGCGTGGGAGCATCTCTCCCCCGGCGGGATGCTGTTCTCGCACCACGTCGCCTGGAACGACGCGTTCGACACGTTCGTCACCGAACGCGCGCCAGAGGCCGACCACGGCAAAGTCGCCCAACACTACGTTCACTTCGACAAGCACAGTCAGCCAGGGTGGGGGAAGTACGCTCGCAAGCCGAACGCCTCGCTTACGCCCGAAACTGTCCCGGAAGGCGAACCGTACGCGGTGTCGGACGACTAACCAGTTCGTTCTCCTGTCGCCGCTCAACGGTCGACGCGCCCCAGTTACGGACGCCATTATCGGGTCGACACGACCGTTTTCGGACCTAACCGACTCTACCTTCGGACCTAATCGACTCTAACGCGGCGGTCCCTCGATGGTGGCCACGTTTCTCCCGGGAAGCCGAATGTTACGAACTGCTACGGAGCATCTAATTATCACCGATAAGCACGAGACGTAGATACATGTCTGTCCCGTCTCTCAATCGAATGCGTCGCGCCGCATTCACGAACGTTCCTTCGTGGACCAAGCCGCTGGCGACGAGATGTTTCTACACGCTGTATCCCGGCGCGTCCTGGCAACTTTACCAGCAAAAGAGCCGCTCCCGCGAAGCGTTCGCCGACCGCTTCTTCGACAGCAGAGCGGAGTTCGAGGCGTACGAAGAGGAGTTCGAGCAGAGTCGAGTCCCCGGTTTGCTCTACCAGGCGTGGCAGGCGCACTCGCAGCCGATATACGACTCGCACAAGGAGGAGTGCGTCCGCTACTACGCGCTCGTCAGAAAGCAGAAACCCACGACCGTCGTCGAGACGGGCGTCTACAGCGGCGTCTCGACGCTCGCCGTGCTCGCCGCGCTCGACCGCAACGACTCCGGGCGACTGTACTCCATCGACTGTTCGACGCAGTTCGACGAACTCGACCCCGAGACGAAACGACACTACGAGCGGCGACGACCCTCCTGCTGTGAGGACGGCAGTCACCTCCTGCCGTCGGGGAAACAACCCGGCTGGATCGTTCCCGAGGGCCTCCGCGACCGCTGGACACTCGTCGCCGGACGACCACAGCGCGAACTGCCCCTCCTACTGGACGAGGTGGGTAAAATCGACATGTTCGTCCACGACTCCGAGCACTCGGAGACGGGGATGCTGTTCGAGTTCGACCTCGCGTGGGAGCATCTCTCTCCCGGTGGCGTGCTCGTCTCCCCGCACGTCGGGTGGAACGACGCGTTCGACACGTTCGTCACCGAACGCGTGCAAGAGGCCGAACACGGCGAACTCGCGGTTCACTACGTCTATTTCGACGAGTACGACGGACCCGGCTGGTGTCGGTACGCCCGAAAGCCGCTCGACACGGCGACCGACGACGCGACCAACGGCCACCGAGCGACCGAGATCGCGGCGGACTCGGTCGCCGACGACTGACCGAGGCCGTTCCGTCGGTCAGTCCAGTTTCTGCCGGGCGATCTTCACGCCGGTCGGCGCGAGAATGAGTTGGTCGTCACCCTTCTGTACGATGTCGCCGTCGACCTCGCGGGCGACCTGCTGGAGTTCGTCGACGATGTGCTCGACCGTTCGGTCCTGCGTGCGAAGTCGCGTGATGTCCGCGATGACGAAATCGCCGTCGTAGACCGCGTCTTTGATGGCGATAACGTCCTGCTGTCCGGCGATCTCGGCGATGTGAACTGTCATTCCCGCCTCGCCCTGTGCGGTGTCGAAGTCGTCGAGGTCGAGTTCGACGTAGTCCTCGGTGGAGCGCTGTCCGTTCCCGAGAATCTTGCTCATGATACCCATGCCACCTACAGCGGTGGGTCTCCCAATAGTTCTTACGTCAGACGGTCGCGGTTCGCCGACCGACGGACCAAACGCCTTTCCGTCGCCTCGTGGACCCTATCGTGTGAGTTCCCCATCTCAATCTCCCGACGTCGACCGCGCCGCGGACCGAACCGACCGGGTGTTTCGAAGCCATCCGCTCGTCACCGGCGTGTGGGCCGGTGCCATCGGAACCGCCGTGATGACGCTGTTTCGACTCCCCGTCGCGCGCTCGCTCCCGCCGACGGGCGCGTTCTGGGAGCAGTACGCGGGCGGCGACCCCGACGCGATCGGGCCGGCGTTTCTGCTCCATTTCCTCTACGGTATCGGCGGAGGCGTCGCCTTCGTCCCCGTCGCGCGAACGATCCGCGACCGGGGGTTGACCACGACGCTGTTCGTCGGCGTCCTCTACGGTCTCGCGCTCTCGGTGTTCGGAACGCGGGTCATGCTGAGGCGGTTGCTCGGGATGGATCTCGACCACGACGAGGCCGTCGTCTTCCACGCGGGTCACGTCGTCTACGGGCTCACAATCGGCATCTGGTTCGGGACCCGAGAGCCGCACGACGGCTGATGCGGGTCGAGACGCCGGGCGGCGAGGACGGCCGGACGGTCGCGACCGCCGCGGCGGCGCTCGGCCTTTCGGTCGCCCTCTGTTCGCCTGTACTCGTCATTTCGTGGTACGGACCGCTTATCGCCGTGCTATGCGTGCTCGTGGCCTCCGGAGTGACGTTCAGGGCGGTTCTCGCGACCGGCGTCGCGTGTCTGCGAAACCCGGACCCACCGCCGCTGCCGGCGGACCCCCCGGCGGTGAGCGTCGTCGTCACCGCCTACAACGACGCCGATGCCCTCCGTGGGACGCTCGACGCCTGCGCCGAACTCGACTATCCCTCCGACCGCGTGAACGTCCTCGTAGGCTACGAGGCGGCGTCCACCGACGGGACGGTCGCGGCCGCCCGACGCGCGGCGGCCGCCGACTCTCGAACTCGCGCCGTGGAACGCTCGGAACCCCCCGCGGGAAAGGCGGCGGCGGTGAACCACCTGCTTTCTCACGTCGACGGCGACGTCGACGTTGTCGCGAGTCTCGACGCCGGACAACGGCTCGCGCCGGGGTCGCTCTCGCGGGCGGTCCGATGGCTCGTCGCCGACGCGGAGACGTGGTGCGTCAAAGGTCGAAGCTACGGACGTAACGCGGACGAGTCGCTCATCGCGCTCTGTGCGACCGTCGAGCGCCACCTGGCCGAACGGATTATGTTCGTCGCCCGCTCGCGTCTGGGCTGGTTTTCGCTCTTCACCGGCGGGCAGGCGTTCTTCCGCGCCGAAACGCTGGCGGCGCTCGGGCCGTTCGACGAGGACGTGCTGCTCGAAGACGTGGAGATGTCGACGCGCATCCACGCTCGCGGCGGGCGCGTTCGGGTCGACCCGTCCATCGTCGCCACCGAGCGCAACCCGACGACGCTGTCGGTGTGGGCCGGGCAGCGACGGCGGTGGGCGCGCGGCGGAATGCAGGTTGCGCGGCGGTCGCTCACCGGGTTGCTCCGCAGTCCGGACGCCCCCGTGGTCACGCGTCTCGACGCCGCGTACACGTTCGCCGCGTTGCTGTCGCTTCCCGTCGTCGTCCTCCTCTCTCCTGTTTTCTTGATCTCCCCTGTCGTCGTCCCCGGGTCGGTCGCGACTGTCGAACTGGCGGCCTCCGACTCCGTGCTCCGGTGGCTCTCGCTCTCTTCGCTGTTCTCGCTCTCGGTTCCGTACGCGCTCTTCCTTCGCGACGCCGTCGACGGTCACCACCACGGCGTCCGCGAGTACGCGGCCCCGCTGGTGCTTCCGGCGTACTTCGCGCTGCAGAGCGTGGTGGTGCTCGCGGCGTTCCTCGACGAGTTCGTGCTCCGCCGACCGTCGGTGTACGTCACGAGTCGGCTCGACGAGTAGTTCGAGTCGCCACCGTGCCGGTACACGGAGCTTTTTGCGCCGACACCGCGACCCGCCCACCGTGACGTTCAGCATCTGCGTCCGCGAGGAGTACGAGGACGGCGACGGCGACGAGCAGTTGCGATTCGGCGTCGCGGTGACGACCCGCCTGCCCGGCGTCGGCACGCTCTGTCCGTTCGCCAGCGAGAACGGCGCGGTGGCGACGCAGAGCCTCGTCAACGTCGAGTTGGGTCGAAGAGGTGTCGAGTACGTCGACGACGGCCTCGCCGTCGAGGACGCGCTGCAGTCGCTTCTGAACGCCGACGAGGACAGCGAACAGCGACAGCTCCACGGCGTCGACGCCGAGGGGACGTTCGCGTTCTCCGGCGAGGCGTGCAACGGCTGGTACGGGCACGTCGAAGGCGAGAACTACACCGTCGCGGGCAATCTGCTCGTCGGCGAGGAGGTCGTCGAGGCGACCGCAGAGGCGTACGAGTCGGACGCCAACGGCGACGCGCCGCTGGCCGAGCGACTTATCGACGCCCTGGAAGCGGGCCACGAAGTCGGCGGCGACAAGCGGGAGGAACTGCCGGTGCAGAGCGCCGCGTTGCTCGTGAAACGAACGGGGACGGAACCCGACGGCTTCACCGACGACCTGCGGGTCGACGCCACGGAGACGCCCGTCGCGGACCTGCGGACCACGTACGAGGAGGCGAAGCGGGGCTACGAGATAGTGCTCGAACGTCACGAGGAAGACGCGGAGGACGACCCGGAAAGCGACAGTTCGGCCGATGCAACCGGCGAAGAGTGACCGACACGAGAACGGCCGGACGCGCTCAGACGCTGAACTGGTACAGGTCGTCGCCGACGTGGTGGACGGACTCGACGACCTTTCCCGCGTCGCCGACGAGGTTCGCGCCGTCTTCGAGCGCCCGTCCGACGGCGAGCACTTTTCCGTGGGTCTCTTCGGCGATGGCGACGAGGTCGCCGGATTCGATGTCCTCGTCGGCATCGACGATGCCCGGTCGCATCACGTCCGCGCCGCCGCTGACAAAGGAGACGGCCCCGGCGTCGACGGTGACGACGTGGTCCTGCGGCGGGTACTCGTTGGCGCCTCGAACCGTGAGAAACGGTTCGTCGTCGACGTAGAGGACCGCCGGCGAGCCGTCGACCAACACGAGGTCGAACTCGGTGCCGGTGAGTTCGACGAACTCGTAGGTGTCGCCGTCGAGTTCGACGCCGAGAGACTCCGAGAGCGTCGTCTCCAGCGATTTGATGTCGTCGCTCCGGAGGTGGTGACGCGATTTGACGTCCATACGCCCTCCCTGACGTTCAGAGGGAATAAATCGCCCGCTCTGCCTTCCGCGGCGGCCGAATCGCTCGTCGTCGCCGCGGCGTAAACCTCCGATTTACTCGTTCCTCCGATTTTGACTGTCTCGGCCGCGGACGGGCGTCTGACGCCGCACAAACGCTAAGTAGACACCGGCCAACCACTCATTCATGTGGCGCTCCCGCACGGGTCGGGACCGGAAGACCGTCGTCTGCATCGCCTGCGGCTCGTCGGTGCTCCGGTCGGAGGCCCGCGAGTACGACAAGGAGGGTGACCGCTGGAACCGCCACGGCAAACAGTTCGAGTATCTCTGTAAAGACTGTCACCGAGAACTCTGCTGGCAACCCCGGGGCGAACTCGAATCGCTCATCCTCGACATCGAACAGGACGGACTCCCGCAGGCGGAGTTTCTCACGCGCTATCTGCACGCGGTCGAAGACCGGTACGGACGACCCGAGGACTGATTCGCGGGTCGCGCGAGAACCCGTCGTCGGACCCCGACACGACTAACTACCTCTCGCCCAATTTCTCGCGTATGTCGAACGACGCACAAGCGCAGGCTGGCACCGCCGAGGGCCAGGGTCCCGTCGAGATCGACCCCGAACTCGACCGCCACCTGCGGAACAAGCGCGAGGAACTGTTCGAGGAGTTCGAAATCCGCGACGAGTTCCCTCCAGAAGTCCGCCGCGAAGCGAAGGAACGAACCGAGAACGTCACCGAGGAGATTCGCGACGCCGTCGACGACCGCCGTGACCTCCGCGAGATGACGACGTGGACGACCGACCCCGCCGACGCCCAGGACTTCGACGACGCCATCAGCATCGAAGAGGACGACGAGGCGTACACGCTGTGGGTCCACATCGCCGACGTGAGCCACTACGTCCACCCGGGTTCGGAGATGTGGGCCGAGGCGGTCAAACGCGGCAACACCGTCTACCTCCCCGCCTACACCGTCCACATGCTGCCGCCGATTCTCGCCGAGACAGTCTGCTCTCTCGTGCCGAACGAGGAACGGCTCGCGCACACCGTCGAGATGCGCCTCGACAAAGAGAACCTCGGTTACGAATCTATCGACATCTACAAATCGGTCATCGAGAGCGACGAGCGACTCACTTACAGCCAGTGCGAGAAACGACTCGACGACCCCGACGCGCCGCTGCACGACGAGATCACGCTCTCCTACGAACTCGCCGACCGGATGCACGAGCAGCGAAAAGAGGACGGCTCGCTCGTCCTGAACCCGAGTCGTGACCACGCGCACACCATCATCGAAGAGTGCATGCTGAAGGCGAACAAAGCCGTCACGCACGAACTGATGTGGGGTCGCGGCGTCGAGGCGATGTACCGTGTCCACCCGCAGCCGACGCCCGACCAGTGGGACAAAGCCCTGCGAGAGATCGCCGAACTCGACGGCGTGAAGATACCCGGCGGCTCGTGGGACGACCCCCGGAAGGCGGTCAACGCGGCGCTCGAAGAGGCCCCACCGCGGATGCTCAACAAGATTCAGCGCGCCGTGCTGAAGGTGATGCCCCGGGCGAAGTACATGAACGACCCCTTCGGCGGCCACCACGCGCTGAACTTCGACATCTACGGTCACTTCACCTCGCCCATCCGACGGCTCTCGGACCTCATCAACCACTGGATCGTCCACGAGAACGACGTCCCCGAGGACCTCGTCGAACTCTGCGACCGCGCCTCCGACAAGCAGAAAGACGGGGAGACGGCCGAACGTCTCTACAAGCAGTTCATGCAGGAAGTCGGTCTCGACCCCTACGCAGTCAACAACCGCGGCCTCGTCGTCGTCGACGAGGACGAGGATGATGGAAACGAGGCCGACGAGAGCGAAGAGTCGACAGGCGAGTTCGGTGGGGAGAACGACGGCGCGTAGACGAGCACTCCGCAGCGCCGTCGTCCCCGTCCGACACGACAGTCCCAACGCGGATTCAGTCGTCGGCCGCTCAGCGGGATTTCACGGCCGCGACAACCTATTTGCCGGTCGCGTCCTTCACCGTCGTAATGAAGGCACCCGTCGCGCTTCTCACGTGTCTCCTGCTCGTCGTCTCCGTGGTTCCCGCCGGAGCGGCAGCGATCGGATCCGGTGGCACCGCGTTCGACTCCGCGGCCGCCTCGGAGGTGTTGCCCCTCCCCGCGCCCGCACAGGTCGACGGTCCACCGCTGCAGGTCGCCGACTCCGAACCCCAGATCGAACTCAACGCCACCGACTTCGTCGCCGAGACGCAGAACCGCGCGACGGTAACGCTGTCGAACCCAACGACGACGCCGATTCGAAACGTCACCGTGACGGCCGCGATTCGGGGCGGTGACGCCGTCGTCGCCCGCCAGACCGTCCCCGTTCTCGACGCCGGCGCAAGTGAAGAACTGCCGTTCGTCCTCCTGCCGCGCGAGGCGGGCGACCGGCGCGTGACGGTTCGCGCCTCCTATACCGCCGACGGCGAAGAAGCGACGACGCGCTACCGCCAGTCGGTGCCGGTCAGACCGCTCGTCGACGACGTGGCCGTCCGCGTCGAGTCGGTCCGGAGCGGCGACGGCCAAGAGGGCGCCCAGGGACAACTCGGCGTACTGCTCGGCGGTGGCGGCGGAGAGGGCGCACTCCAGCAGAGCGGCGACGACGAGGTACAACCCGGACGGATAGACGTGGTCGTGACGAACTTCGGGAACGCGCCGATACGCGACGTCGTCGTCGTCCCGGTGAGCAACGGCACCGAACTCCCGCGACAGTCGGTTTCCGGACCGCTCGCCCCCGGCGACTCTGCGCGGACGACCGTCGACCTGCGCTTCGTTGGCCAGCAGAACGGCGTCACGTTCGAGACGCGATACCGTATCGGCGAGCGCGATGGTACTGCCCGAACCGAGTTCCCCTACGACCCCGCCTCCGGGTCGATCGTGCTGACGAACGTCAACCTCTCGATGGGTCCCGACGGCGTGCTACGCATCACCGGCAACGCGGGCAACCCCGACGACGGGCCGGTGACGGGCGTCACCGTCTCCGTCGGCGACACCGAACACGTCACGCCGACGTACCCTATCCGCGACTACTTCGTCGGCACCGTCGACGGCAACGAGTTCGCGCCGTTCGACCTCACCGCCGAAGTCGATAGAGAGAACGCTACTGTCGTCCCCGTCGACGTGACCTACGTGGCGAACGGCGTTCGCTACTCGGAGACGGTCGAACTGCCGTACGACCGGTCGCTGTCGCCGCCAGAGCGCGAGCGGGGTATCCTCTCGCCGCTCTCGACGAACGTCGGGTCACTCGTCGCCCTCACGGGGGTGAGTCTCGCGGCGGTGGCGGCACTCGCTGCCGTCCGCCGTCGCCGATGACAGAGCAGTCGCAGTCTCTCGGGACCGCCTTCGACGCGACGGCCGTGAACGCCCACGACGGCCCCACGCTCGAACTGCGAGGGGTGAGAAAGGAGTACGAGACGGGTGGCGAGACGGTCGTCGCACTCGGCGGGCGGGACGCACGGGACGACGAACCGGCCGGGATCGACTTCTCGGTCGAACCGGGCGAGTTCGTCGCCATCGTCGGCCCGAGCGGCAGCGGCAAGTCCACTTTGCTGAACATGCTCGGCCTCCTCGACGAACCGACCGCCGGCGAGCGCTATCTGCTCGGACGGGACGTGACGACGTTGGACGACGAGGCTCAGACGAACGCCAGAAAAGAGGCGATCGGCTTCGTCTTCCAGGACTTCTATCTCATCCCGACGTTGACGGCGACCGAGAACGTCGAACTACCGACCATCTTCGAGAACGACCCGGGGGCGACGGACCGAGCGCGCGACTTACTCCGCCGGGTGGGCCTCGGTGACCGCCTCGACCATACACCGACCGAACTCTCGGGCGGGCAGAAACAGCGTGTCGCCATCGCTCGCGCGCTCGTCAACCAGCCGCGAGTGTTGCTCGCCGACGAACCGACGGGCAACCTCGACCAGGAGACGGGCGCGCAGATTCTCGCGGAGTTCCGCCGCGTCTGCGAGACGGGCGTGAGCGTCGTCGCGGTGACGCACGACCCCCAAGTGACGGAGTTCGCCGACCGGACCGTCCGCCTCGTCGACGGCGTGATCCGCGACCGTGATGCCGCCGGCGCGGGGAACGACGTGGTCGACGTGCGCGAAACGGACGGCTCTCACGCTGCCGACGGAGCCGAACGATGAAACTCGACCGGCGGTTCCCGGCGATACTGATGGCGCGGCGTAACCTCGACCGGAACCGCCTGCGGTCGGCGCTGGCGGCGCTCGGCATCGTCATCGGCGTGCTCGCCATCGCGACGCTCGGCATCTTCGGGAACGTGCTGCAGCTGTCGGCGACGAACGAACTCGGCGCGATAGGCAACCAGGTCGTCGTCGGACCGAACCAGGACGCGGGCGTCACCTCGCTTTCCGCCCGCGAGGTCGAGACAGTCGAGCAACTCACCGCCGGACGCGGGACGGCGGTGCCGCTCATCAGCGACGGCGCGGTCGTCTCGAACGGTCGCGGGCAGTCGTTCGCGACGCTGTACGGCATCTCGACGCCGACGGCGCTGTTCTCGGCGTCGGAGGGGACGATACCCGACCGACACCGACAGGGCGCTCTCGTCGGCGCGGAACTCGCTGACCGACTCGACCTGCGAGTCGGCAGCATCGTCGACATCGAAGGCAACGAGTACCGCGTCGTCGCCGTGCTCGCTCCGACCGAGGACATCTCGCCGGTATCGCCGGATAACGGAGTCGTTCTCCCGCCGGAGGAGTTCGTCAGCGACGAGTACAATCAGGTCGTCGTCCGCGCCGACTCCGGCGAGGCGGCGAGCCATATCGCGGCGTCGGTCCGCGAGCGGTTGAACGCCCGCGAGGAGCGCGTCACGGTGTTCGAGTTCTCGACCATCCTCGACCAGATCGGCGAGTTCTTCGCGCTTCTCAACGCCTTCCTCTTGGGCCTGGCGGGCATCTCGCTCGTCGTCGCCGGCGTGAGCATCTTCAACGTGATGCTGATGAGTACCTCGGAGCGTCGAGGAGAGATCGGGGTGTTGCGCGCCGTCGGCGTCCAACGACGCGACGTGCTACGGATGCTGGTCGTCGAGGCGGCGCTGCTCGGGACTGTCGGCGGTGCCATCGGGGCGACGCTCAGCGCGCTCGTCACCGCGGGACTCTACTACTTCACGCCGGTGACGCTGGCCGTCGCGCTCGACCCGAGTAACGGCCTCTACCTCGTCGGCGCGTTCGTCTTCGGTGTGGTCGTCAGCCTCGTCAGCGGCCTGTACCCCGCGTGGAGAGCCGCGAACGAACCGCCGGTCGAGGCGCTTCGCGGCTGAGTCGGTGTTACGGATGCCGACGGCTCAGTACGTGCTCGTGCTGCCGCGGCTGTCCTCGACGATGAGACGCGCGACGAGCGCGATGAGGATGAGCGGGATGCCGATACCCGAGACGATGAGCAACAGGAGTACGACTGCCTTCATGAGGGTCCCCTGTCGGTCCCAGACGGTGTTCGTCACGTTGTCGATACTCCGCGCGACGTTCTGTATCGTCCCCATACCTCCCTGTACGGCGCTCGAAAGGATTACTCTTGGGGCCGACCTCGAGATACGTCCGCCCCAGGAGTTACCTCACTCGGCGTTGTTCTGTTAGGTATGCGAACCAGTACAATCGTGTTGCTCGTCGGTATCGTGTTGCTGTTCATCCCCATCCCGCCCTTTGCGACCATCGCGGGGGTTCTCACTATCCTCGCCGCACTGGCGCTGCGCTTCCTGGGCGGGAGTTAAGCACCGTCGAACGTTCGAGCGCCGTTTTTTGACGATGGACCGGGCCGAATCTCACGCCGCGGAGGGGAAGGACCGCTCGCTCGCCGAGCGAACGCTATTGGACGCGAACCGCATGACGGTGACGGCGATACTGACGTTCGCCACGCTCGTTCTCCTGATGGCGTTCGGCGCGCTCGACCTCCCGTTTCGGTCGATACTGACCACCGGTGACTCGGTCGAGACGCTGTTCCAGACGCTCGTCGGCGTCCTCATCACCGGAACGACGCTCGTCGTCTCCGTAAACCAGCTGGTGCTCTCCCAGGAGTTCGGGTCGCTGGGTCGCCAGAGCGAGCGCATGGACAAGTCGATGGCGTTTCGCAAGGAGTCAGAGCGGGAGTTCCGGTGGACCGGCCCGCCCGAACCCGATAGGTTCCTCGAGACGCTCGTCGACACGAGCCTCGACAGGGCGAAGGCGCTTCGGGAGGCCGTCGAGGGCAACTCCGACCGACTCCTCAGACGACGGGTCGACCAGTTCGTCGACCGAATCGCCGAAAGCGCCGAAATGATCTCCGAGGAGTTGGACGGCGCGCAGTTCGGCGAGTTCACCGTCATGCGGGCCGCGCTCGGGTACAACTACTCGTGGAAGATCTACGTGATCCGCCGGGTGTACTGGGAGCACAAAGAGAGCCTGGACGAGGACGAGACGGAGGCCTTCGACGACGTGGTCGACATTCTGGAGCTGTTCGGCCCGGCCGAGGAGTTCTTCAAAGCCCACTACCTCCAGTGGGAACTGGTCAACCTCTCGCGGCGGATCCTCTTCACGGGCATTCCCGCGCTCGTCGTCTCCGTCGTCGCCGCGCTCTACCTCAAACCCGGCGTCGTCTCCGGGTCGCTACTCGGCGTCCCGCTCTCGGTCTGGCTCATCAACCTCGGAATCACACTCGCGCTGGTCCCCTTTTTCGTCTTCACGGCCTACGTCCTCCGGACGGCCTCTATCGCGAAGCAGACCGGTGCCATCGGCCCGTTCGTCCTCCACGAGTCGGAGCGCGCCCCGCTCATCGACTGGGAGGAGTGACGGTTCGTTCGTTCGCGTGACTCCGTCGTGGTGGACGTCGGTGATCCGGACTCGAACCCACCTGGCCCGATACCGCCGGCGTTTACTATATCACCGAGGGGGACAACGGGTGGACATGACCGGGACGGCCGAGACGACGGGGTACCGCGTCGCGGAGATGACGTGGCAGGAACTCGAAGACGCGCTGGCCGAGACGAGGACGCTGTTGCTCCCGGTAGGGAGCACCGAACAGCACGGCCACCACTTGCCCTTGGGCGTGGACGTGTACATGCCCGAGGCGATCGGCGAGCGGGTCGCCGCGGCCAGTCCGGCTCTGCTTGCACCGCCGCTGTGGTACGGCGTGAGCCCCCACCACACGTTCAAGCCGGGGACGTTCACCGTCTCGACGGAGACGTTCCAGCGGTACGTCTTCGACATCTGCGAGTCCGCGACCGAGTGGGGAATCGAACACATCCTGCTGCTCAACGGCCACTACCTCGCACAGGACCCCGAACTCGAAATCGTCGTCCGGCGGTTGCGAAACGAACTCGGCATCGAAGCGTTCCACGTGCCACTGGTCGAACTGTTCGCCGACGTCGCCGTGGAGATCCGTACCGGGGACGTGTCGTTTCACGCGTCGGAGTTCGAGACGAGCATCATGCTCGAACTGTTCCCCGAGCTGGTGGACATGGACCGGGCGACAGACGTCCCGCCGCCCGACGAGTCGTTACCGCTGACCGACTACGACGCGCTCGGCGAGAACAAGGTCGGGTGGGCGCTGAGCGCCGAGGACATGGAAGCACTAACGCCGACCGGCAACATCGGCGATCCGACCGTCGCGACGCGACGGAAGGGCGCGAAACTGGTCGAGTCGGCGGTGTCCGACATCCGACTGCTCGTCGACGCGCTCGAAACGTCGGAGTGACGGTCGTCGGAGAGTAGTTCGACACGGAAACCGGCGGAGAGGATATACCTACTGAGAGATGATCCGATTCCGGGCGTACAATCGGTGGGGAATCACCCGTTCACGCCCGTCCCCTCGTCGAAATCCAGTTTGCGTCGGTCACCTACTTGGATTACGACCTGTGGACTCGCGGGGGTCACGCGAACGAGCGAAGCGAGTGAGTGTGACCTCGCGAGTCCATCGACTGAGGGAGCGAAGCGACCGAAGGAGATGGACTCGCGGGGAACTCAACACTTTGCTGACTACCGTGTACCGTTACGCTTGCTATCATTTATTGCCTAGATTTATCATCGAATTTACTCTTCAAGAACTCCTCAACTCGAACGTCCATCTTCTGATCCGGCCGACGCGCGTCGTAGTGCTTGTACAGCACATCGAGGCCGACGTCCGCACGCTCGCTCACGACCTCCGGTGGAACACCGCGATTCAGATGGTCCGTAATCGCTCCGCGGCGGAACGCGTGCGGCGACCTCGACGACGGGCACTTACTCGGGAGACTCTGCTCACCGACGGCCTCACACGTCCGCGGCTCGCGCCCGTGCGGACACTCCTCGAGAACACACGGCTGCGTCATCCGGTAGCAGCAGTTCCGAATCGCCGTCTCGCTCAGCCGACCGAACCGGCTCGACAGAAGCGGCTTCCGACCGTGGTCGTCTTTAACGTCCTCGCGGTGATGCTCGACGTAGTCCTCGACGATCTGCGAGAGCGTCGGACCGAGCCACACCCAACGCTCACTCTTCTGTCCATTCTTGAGCGGCGTCTCAGACTGAGGTCGGTGCCGAAGGTACACCGCGTGCTTCTCCGGCCGGAGATCGTCGACGTCGATGGACCGCAGCGCACCGAGGCGCATACACGTCCGCCACAGCATCCCGATGATGACGTGGTCGCGAGATGCGTACTGGAACCGGTCGAGGTACGAAACGATCTCCCTCGCCTGCTCCGGAGACACCTTGATGTCCCGAGCTTCCGACCCGTCGGGAACCTCCGGCGCGTGAACGCGCTCGCGGAGTCCCTCCTGGACGGCATCGATGTCGGCCCAGTACCCCAGCGCCTCGCGGACCGCCGAGAGGTTCTTCTGTAGCGTGATCGGCTCGACCTGCTCTCGTCGCCACGTGACGAAATCGGCCATCAAACGGCCGTTGATGTCATTCAGGTTGTCGACCTCGTCCTCACGGCACCACGCGAGGAAGTGCTCGAGGACGGTCTTGTTGTTGTGGAACGTCGACTTCGCCACACTAGGCTTCCGGTGCGCCAGGAAGCGCTCGACGCCCTCGGCCGGGGTGAGTGGAATCAGTTCGTCACTCACAGTCGACCTCGTGACCGTCGCGGTTGCGGACCGTCGACCCGAGGGTTACCCCCGATGGTTCGGGTTCGACGTCGCTCACGCTTCGTCACCGCCGTCGGCGATGAGTTGGACCTCGGTCGCCTCCTCAAGCACCACCTGCTGATGACGGATGAGCCGCCACGCGTCGGCGGTCAGTTCGTAGGAGTTCGAGCGCCCGTCGACAGATCCCTTCGCGACCAGCCCCGGTTCGACCAACACGTCGAGGTTCGTGTACAGTCGCGCGTTGGTAATCTCGACGCCCATCTGCTCTCCGAGGCGGTCTCTGACGTCGAGTCCGATGATGTCGGACTCTCCGAGGCTGAGAAAACCAATCGCGACCAGCAAGTCTCGCTGGAATCCCGCGAGCGACGCCCACCGAACGCCAGCGTCGGTCTCCTCGACCGGACGGACGTGATGAACGCCCGCGCAGTCACAGAGTGTCGCCAGCGCGTCGCCGCGCTCGCTGACGAGTTGCCGACCCCTCGCCGTCGGCTGGTAGCTGTTCGTTCGCCGGTCGACCATCCCGCGCTCGATGAGGTCCTTCTGGAACAGCGTGTCGAGGTTCGGGTACAGACGGCCGTGGTTGACCTCTCCGTCGAGGCGCTCCTCGACGATCTCCTTGATGTCCGCGCCCGCGACCCGCTCGCCTCGACTGTCGAGCGACACCGCCGCCGTCAGCAGATCTCGCTGGAATCCGCTCAGTTCCGTCAACTCCACACTCATGCCGATTCGCCTCTGTTCTCCGCGGTCTGAATGTCCCGCATGGACGACTGATTGAACGACTCCTCAAAAGCTCTGGAGCGGGCAGTTCCGGTAGAACGACGATTTCCGCTCTCGCGCCCGTTTTCGTCGGAGAGACGGCCCATGCCGTCGGTTCCGGTAGAGTTCCGGTAGTTCCGGTAGAAACTCGAAGCGTGGCGGAGGGCCAGCGCGTCAGCGGAGTGACCGCACGGCCGGAGGTGGTGTGTCGACGGCCCGCGCGTCTCGATCCCCGAGACCGCTTGCCCGCACGTCCGGCACGTCGTCGGTTGTTCTTCTCGCGTTACAGCTTGTCGTTCGAGGCCTTCAAGACCCCGCGAGTAGTCTGCGTACATGGCTTCCGTACCTGATTTACGGGAGCATCCGCGGACCCGGTCCCTACACCGGTCCGCTTTTCGAGTGGACCCATCGAGGAGCGACAGGTCCGCGTAGCTTCCGTTGGCGAGTAATGTTCACTCATCCAACTTTAACCTTTGCATACGCAAAGATTAGGGCGTGCATACGCAACTAACCGGGAGGACATATGAGGGTACTAAACGCTCTACGGGACGGGTTTCGGTATGCGCGAGCGTGCCGACTGGATGGTTCCCGTGGATGATTCTATTCTAGAATACGTTCGCGATGCTGGAGAGGTCCCACCTGCAGTAATCGGACGAAATATCGATGCGCATCGAAACTACGTCGGAGAGAGATGCAGAAAACTAACTGAGTGTGGATTACTCTCTCGTGAGGAGGGCGGTTACTATTCGATAACCGCGCTGGGAAAACGCTACCTTGACGAAGAACTCGAAACGGGAGAGATCGAGAAAGAGTAGAATCTATCGTACAAATTTCTTCGTTTTCCGATAACACCAGTCGATAGCGTCGGCAAGATACACAATTACGACCCATCCGAGGCACGATAGGAACGCGTACCAAGACGTTTGTATGAGCCGGAACAGTAGAATGTCGAATAGTGGATCCGCTATCAAAGCAGACGGCATTGACTCGTAGATAAGCTGCGTCGAGAGGCTCTGGGTTTCGACGACACCGAGGCCGATTGCCCAGAGCATCAGGAGGATGATGGCGGCACCGACGAGCATCCAGACGCCGATGAGGTATCCGAGCGGGATGAGGAAGAAGATCGTCACGAGCGGGCTGTCGACGACGTGCTTTCGGACGGGTCGCCCGCGGTGATCGATGTGCGGTCGAGGGCCGTCGCCACCGGGGAGATACTGCTTGACTCGCTCAAGGGTGGCGGCAATCATACACGGGAGTATCAGTTAGATTCTAATAAAGTTTGGTGGCTCTAAGAGTAGTTCAGTACTGGCGAATCTCGTAGCGTTTCCACCGACCGGACCCGTGAGACCGAATGAGTTTGTAGCGCTGGAGGCCGTGGAGATACTTCCGTCGCATCCGTGCCGACTTCGCGCTGCTGCCCGCTCGTCGTTCGTACTCCGCTCGAAGCTCCCCGGCTTCGATTTCGCCGCGCTCTTTGATTATCTCGTAGAGCATCCGTTGGTGGGTGCTGAGTGCGTCGACGTGGCGGGAGTGTATCTCCTCGCGCGCGTCGTCGTCAACCTCGTCGACGATGTCGGGCGTGATCTGTCGGTGCTGCATCTCGACGGCCCACCGAGCCGACCGGCGGAGCAGCGCGATACCGAGCCGGGCGTCACCCGCGGCGACGTCGGCGATGTAGCTGACCGTCTCGTCGTTGACGGCGCCGTCGCGGAACCCGGCGTCGATGCGCCCCTGGAGGATGTCGCACATCTGGTCTTGGCTGTACTTGTCGAGACAGACCTTCTCGGCGCTGCGGAGTCGACTTCCGACGCGTCCGTTGAGTCCGGTGTCGTCATCGAGGTCTGCGAAGAGATCGTCCTCGTGGACGGTGATGAGAATGAGCGTCACGTTCGAGAGGTCGTAGAGTGCGGGAATCGTCGTTGGATCTTCGAGAACATCGACCTCGTCGAGGACGGCGACGAACTGCCCGTCGAGTTCGCGGATCCGGTCGACGAACGTCGATGCGGGAGTGCCTTCGATGCGGAGGTCCGCAGCGCGACCGGCGTGTCTTGCGAGACCGTGCAGGACCGCGGACTTCGAACTGTTCGACATGCAGTTGATGTAGCCCCAGCGGATGTCGAGAGCTTCGCGTTCGAGCTGTCGAAGGACGAACTTTGCAGTCGTCGTCTTGCCGGTGCCGCTGGGTCCGAAGATGAACGTGTGTTCTCCGGGGTCGCCGTTGGTGATCGGCCGCAGCGCCGAGGAGAGATGGGCGATTTGACCCTCGCGATGACAGAGTTCCTGAGGGATGAACTCTGGTCGAAGTGCCCTCGCGTCAGTAATCATGAATGTGGCAGTCTCAACAGCGGCTGATAAAGGTCAGGAGTGCAGAGCGAAAGTGAAAACGAACGGTTAGTGTTGGTCTTCGTCGAGTTGGTCGCGTAAGTGATCTATTTCGCGTTCGAGGCGTTCGATTCGGCCAAATCGGTTGAGGAACTCGTTGACGAGGTCGTCTTGACCGGCGTCTTTGAGTATCTCGATGTCTTCCTCGATTTGGTCCATTCGTTTTCGGGCTCGATAGCGGGCGTTTCGTCGATAACCGTCGGGGTCTTGCACGTCCTTCTCGCCGCGGAAGAAATCGCGTTCACCTTCGGATAGGATACCGGTGCTCACACTTGTTCGTGAGCGTTGCGCTGTCCCCATATAGTGGTACTCTATCCCTTGTGATATGAGCTTTGTCCCGTATAAGAGGCTTAGTGTCCCTGTATAACGGGACAAAATACTTGTAGTATGGGATATGAGGGGATGTATGGCAGAGACGAATGGTGGATACGACACGGGGATTCCTCACGACGAAATGAGCGTCGAGGAACTTCGCGAGGAGTACGCCGAACTGCACGAGCAAATGATGAGCGGCGTTCTCGAGGCAAATCGCCACGACCGGATGATGGGCGCATGGAACGAGCTTCGGGAGAGAACCGAAGTTGAACAGCCCGAGTGCCCCGAGTGTGGTGCACGCAACTGGGGATTTAGCGACCACACCGAGTGTCGAGACTGTGCGTTCGGTCCGGCAGATACGGACCTCTTGAACGACATACAGAGCGCGTGGGATTCGATTATGCACGCTGAGGTGAGTGCGTGATGGATACGAACACTGCTACTCCTCGAAAGGAGTGGGAGAAGAACAACGAGTCGTTCAACTACGAACCGCCGGAGGAGCCGCCAGAATACTGGTCGCCCGACGAGTTCACCGAACTCTGGGACCGTATGATCGGTCGGCAAGTAAAGTGGACGTGCAGTAAGTGCTCGCAGCCTTTCGGAAGTGTCGAGAAAGCACGTCGGCACGTTCAGAACCGCCACGGCGACCAGCTGCTCAAACAGTTCACTCCTGTGGAGGCGATGGACTCATGAGCAACAAGGACTCACTCGGCGAACTCCCGGACCGACTCAAGCCGAAGCGCCAAGGCTCGGAGAGTTGCGTTTCCTGCGGGGCATCGTTCAAAGCGGCAGTCAACAGCGTAGACGACCCGGACCGTGAACCTCTCATCATTCACTGTGTCGTCTGCGGGGAGAAGCTCTAGATTCACAATGGCTAATCGTCGTGTCGTAATTGAGAATCCAGAAGATACAGAGTCGGTCGAACAAGCGATTCGTGACGTGTTGGAAGCGTCCGATGAGGAGTTGGTCGCAGTTGAGGTTGAGCCAATCTCACGCGAACAGCACGAAGCGAATCAGGCGCTCGTAGAGTACATGAGGAAACGCAGATGAGTAGCACCGAACCCACCGTCGATAACTTGGAGTGCCACCACTGCGGTAAGGCTGTCTCCCGCTTGGAGGTTGGGCACTCTGGCGTCTGCCCCGCCTGCAACGGACGAATTGAGGTGTTCACCCCTCAATGAACGACGATGGACTCACCGCCGAAAGTAATCAGTGCCCGGAGTGCGGCGCTGAGATAACGGAGAAAGACCCGCTGTTGGGTCTCTGGATGTGCGACGACTGCGAGATCGGCTTCAACGACGCCGGGGCGGTGGTTGCCCGATGACGGACGTCAATCTCTGTAGCAGCTGCAGGTGGCAAGAATGCAGTTCAGAGGACACATTCAATCCCCACCGAAAGAAGTGCCCGTGTTGCGGTTCGAAGTTTGCCTTCCGAGAGGAAGTAAGGTGGTTCGAGTGAACGACGACTTGAACGCGGGTAGGTATCGACTCGCGAAACCGCTGCTATCCCTGGTTGTGATCGGTGCATTCGTTTGGCTGACCAAGGACGCACTCATATTCGCGGCGAGTATCCCATCCGCTGCGGCGTGCTCGATTGCTGTAAGCGTGAACGGAGCAGACCCAGCCACGTTTTGTGCTGGTGTCTTACCCGAGCAACCGCCTGTTTGGATGAACCTGTTAGTCGGGATTGTCATGGTAGTTCTCATCATTAGGACCTTCGGGAGAATGAGAACATGAGCGATAGCTTGGAGACAGAGATTGCTCGGAACCGCTACGTCTCCGTCTCTGACGGCTACTACTGCAACGAATGCGGGCACGAGTGGTTTGAAGACTCGGCAAAGCAGACAGTCAAAGCATGATAACGAAAAACGAAATAAAACGGATAATAAACGGCGAAGGACAGCCCGAATCGACCAATCAGGCTGAGGAGTTCGACCCGCACGAGCACGCGAAGGAGAGCCTTTCAGACTGGTCGGAGTCGGCCAGTACGTTCTACTACTGCGAGCTCTGCCAGCAGGTGTTCGTATCGTTCGATGTGTTTAGCGACCACCGGATGGCGTCGGACTTCGAGGCAGCGACAGACGGCGAAGATGAGTTTAGCGATTATAAGGTGCTTCGGGCAGGAGACAAAATCCCGAAATACGCACGAGTCGGCGAGATTGCCCCGTGTAAACCTCTGAGCCCGGTGAAAAGTGGGGGGACCTATTTCCATGCGACTCTAATTCGGTCGAAGACTTACGACCCAGCCAACGGCATTCCTTCTGGAACTGTTGAAGTTCTGGCGGGCAGATGTGATGATGGCATAGCACGCAGCGTCTCCGGCACTCGAAAGCAGGAGATCGTGTCCATCCGGTGTGATGTGCTGAAAACATACGAGAGTGAGGAAGGAATGAGTAAGGACGAAATCATAGAGTGGGCAGCAGAACAGGTGGCGGAAGACGACGAGCTCCTCGAAAGCGAATCAATCCGGTATCTAAGAGTCAACGGCGAGAAAATCGAGGTCAGAGAAAGTGAGAGCCTCCTCGGGAGGCTGTTCGGATGACCGCCGACGAGTCCTCTCAACGTATTCCGCTCGCCGAGATGGAGTGCGAACACGACGACTGTGAGGAGACACCGGAGTGGATAGCTGATGGCGAGAACATGACGCCGACGTTCGTCTGCGACGATCACCACGATGTCTTCCCTTCGGAGGTGTTGTCGCGTGTCGAGTGATGGAGACGCCCGACGTACCTATCTCGAACGCATGGCCGCTGACGAAGATGTGAAGGTCATCACCGCTCGACGAGCCGTGTTCAACGTCTTCGCGATCTTCGGCACGTTTTTTGCGTCATTATCCGTCGTGCTCTATCTCGCCAAAGGCGGGTCGCTGCCCTTTGCCATCAGCGTAGGGTATGCCTTTGGCGCTGGAATGGCGCTGTTCTACTACTTTGGACACCGAGACAAGTTTCCAGCAATCAGGGTGAATGCATGAACTCCGACGAGTCCCAGACGCGAGTACATCGGCTCAAAACCAGGCTCACTGGCTGGTTCGTGAACTCAGATGTTCCTTCGGGCGGCGAATGGATCGAGACCCCCAACGGTCCGATATTCATTCTCGACAACCCAGCGAAGCTCACAAAAGATGAAATACGGCGACGTGAAGAGGAGGGTTTCACCCGTGAGTGATTCCTCCCAATCCCGGAGCTATCGAGAAATCATCGGCGGTGTAGATCTCCCATTGGAAGAGAAGGCGAGAGAGGTAGTCGTCGAGTATGACGACGGAACTGTCCGTCGTGAAATCGAAGTGGTGCGGAATGGGAGATACGTCCCCCGATTCCAGGAGATGGCAGAAAATGACGAGTGATGGAGTCCTCGGTGCTATGCGTCGTCGCCTTTGCGACCACGTCTGGTTCACGTCGGCAGACGTCGACGGCGGTCACTTCCCGGCTGAACAACCGTACTACGTCGCTGAATGCGCGAAGTGCGGGAAAGAGACTGAGGTGATCATCGAATGACGGGTGTGGTGCGACAAGGAATCAACTTGGAGATCTGGGGATGACCGCTGATTCTGTTCGGGCACGTTGCGGAGAGTGTAATTTGATTTGGGAGGCGGAGATGCTAAACCTCGTAAGCCGAGACCCCGATGCAACGCCTTTGTCGAACTACTGCCCGAATTGCGGCGGAACAGAAGTCACAACCGAGGATGTGAGCTTCTTTGGATAGACGGCCCGACTCCATCAACGCTTAACACTTTCTCGCGTGCGGACGTAACCCAAGTCGATGAGCGACCAACTCGAGGAGAATCGTCGAAAGAAAGCGCCCGGTAGAACGTGTCCGATCTGTGGGGAGCATCTCGATAACAACCAGCTCCCGAATCATCTGCGCGAAGTTCACTCGGACTAATCGTCGACGTGTCTCAGGTAGGTGTTTTTCCGTTTGACAGCATCGTAAACCGTCGTGAGCGGAAGACCAGTCTCGTCGGCGACGACCCGGAACGACGCGCCCGACTCCTTCATCTGGATAGCCTCGACGATGGTTTCGAACTCGTCGTCGGGAACCCAGTACTCACCGGCGCCGTCGAACTGGAGTCCGCGCGGAGGACGACCGTGGTCGAAGCCGTTCGCGATGCGCTCGGCGGTGGCGCGCTTCGAGCGCTCGATTTCCTTCCGCTTCTGGACGTCGTCGGCGGTTGCCTGAATCGACTGCTGAACGAGTTCCCAGTCGTCGTCGAGGTCGACGGCGCGGCCGAGTTCGTACGAGTGAAGGTCGACTCCGGCGGCGTCGAGATCGAGGAGGAGCCGAAGGCGTTCCTTCCGGTCGCGCGAGAGCCGGGAGAGGTTCGGGACGATGACCGCGTCGACGTGGTCGCGGTCAACGTACTCAAGGAGCGCTTGGTACTCGGGGCGATCATCGTCGAACCCGGAGGAACGCTTCCCCTCGTTATAGGTTCTCACGAGGCCGAGGCCGTGCTCGTCGGCGTAGTCCTCGACATCGCGCTGCTGACGTTCGAGTGACTTCCCGTCTTGGGAGAGTCGGAGGTAAGCGACTGCGTGGTCAGTCATCGTCGACGACTCGGAGTTCGAGAGTGGTTCCGTTCTTGACGGTCCAGTCGAAGCGCTTGCCCTCAAGGTCGAACGCCTCGACGAGCGCGATTGGAACGGTCGTTTTGAAGTGACGTTCGCCAGCCTTGTTGATCGACGTTTTCGGCATTGGTTCGGTCCGTACTATTCTCAGTACTATATTAAGTACTATGTAGGGGTGTTTGGGATAGGTGGGTTACTCGAACGCTCTCAGTCATCGATTACCTCCTTCATCTGGACGAACGTCCCGTTCGGCAGTTCACAGTAGAGACCACCGTCCGACCCGACAGCCCGTTCGATCCAGAGATTACCGTCCCGCTGCTCGCACCACTCTCGGCTCTCCGTCATGAAGTTCTTCATCTCCGGACTCGACGCGACTTCGAGAGTGATGCCCATACCGAAGAGGATGGCGAAGACGAGAACGATGGCGACGAATGTCGCACCTCCAATCCAGCTACTCATCGTTTAGTACCTCAAAGGATGGCTTCTGTACCAAACAGTAGCGACCGAAAAGAAGAACGATGGGACTGACGCTCGCCGGTCACGAGTTGCAGTGAGTGGGCGATTGTCTAATTCTAGAGAAGAAGTACCGAAAACAGCGACCGAACGCTAGCCGCGCGGCTCACGAGTCGGCGAGCGCGGAGAGGAAACAGGGGGTTAGCCGTGCTCGGTCTTCGCCAGCTCGTCCAGCATCTCCTTGCCGGGGACGGGCGGGTCGGTGTCGTCCTCGTCGAACGTCTGCGACGCCCACCGCCGGACGAAGATGTTCAGCGCCGCCCACGCATTCAGCAGGAGAATTCCCATCATCCAGACGAACCGGCGAGTGCCAAGATCGCGGGACTTCGTCTGCGGGATAAACTGGTACTTGATCTGCCGAAAGGCCGTCTCGATACTCCAGCGACGACGGTAGCGTTCGGCCTGTCCCCACACCGTCCGCTTGTTGTCGTGTGCGACGGGTTTCATCGCCGGGTCGATCCCCGCGCTGTTGATCTCCTTGTTCGTCAGGAACGCGACGTACTCCACGTCATCGTCGGGAGCGAGATCGGCGAACGTGAGCTGGCCCTCGGGTTCGTTGAATCCGAAGTCCTCGAACCCGGCCTGCGAGTGCTCATCGTGCCGAGTCTCGCCCCGCTTCACGTCGATCTTCCCGCGCTTCTCCACGGCGAACAGCGTGGTCTTGTGCTCGCGGGTTGACTTCCCTTCTTGGAGCGTGTACTCGGTGTACGCCGCCTTTCCGGTGAACCCCTCCAGTTCGTCCTTCACCCCGGTGGTGTGGCGCATCTTGAAGACGTAGTCCTCGCCGTTCTGGTTGATGTGCCGGCAGTTCGCCACGCTGGCGAACTCCGAGTCAGCGTAGAACGCTTCGACGTCCACGAGGTCGAGCGACCGGTCGATGAGGTACCGGACGGCCTTCGGCATCTTGTCGCCTGGAACCATCGAGACGTTGGCGAGAACGACCGCCCGTCCGTCGATGATGGCGGTCGCGGTAAGGTCTTTCCAGCCGTAGTTTGTGGGAAGGTACGACTCACGGTAGACTCCCTCGGGCCGGTCGTCGGCACCGTCCGGGTGCTTGTGGTAGTCTCGAACCGACCCGTCGATACAGACCGGTACCTCGCCGTCGATTATGTCTTCGTCCTTCAGTTCCTGGACGAAGCGACCGATGCCTTCCTCGGTCGTGGAGTGCCAGTCGTCGGTACCGCCGTACTCGTCGTTGAGGTTGACGCTCGGGTTCAGCGGCGGCATCCAGATTGTCCGACCGTCGCGTAGCTTGGTCTTTTCGCGTTCCTTGTTGCGAAGCGCTCTGCGATACGTCTCCGGGTCGAAGGGCGCTTCATCGAGTTCTTCGTCGGCGACGTAGGCGTTCATCGATTCCGGCGTCATCTCCCGACGACGCGCCAGCCACGCGGCGTAGTCGGTGAGGTCTTCGGACGGAACCGAGACGTTCTCCGCTCGCTCGAAGTCAACAACGTCGGTGAGGATCGGGCGGATGCGCTCGTAGGCGTCTTCTTTCGCGGACTGGCGGATACCTTCGGGGCTGAACTCAGGGTACGAGAGTGACTGATCGTGAACGCCCATCGCCATGAGGACGCCGTCCATCCCCCACCCGATGGCGTCCCGGAGATCGTACGCCTGTTTCCGGATGTAGTCGTGAGCGCCGTCGAACTGTTCGTTCCAGCTGCGGCGGATGGTCTCACGACTCCGTGGTTTCTCCAGGCCGAGACGAGAAACCACACCGTCGTACTTCTTGAGGTGGCGCTCGGCGTCGGGGAACGACTCCAGGTCTTCGACGAGGTGGCGGTAGACGTGGACGCGGGCCATCGCCATGACGTCCTCCTGCCCGCGCCCCTCGTAGCCGTCTTCCTTCGGATGCATCGGGAAGACGCGGTCTGCGACCTTCTGAGCGATGTATTCGTAGTCCCAAGGCCGTGGCTCTGTAATATCGACGAAGCCTTCAGAAGCGATGTCGGCGGCGATCTCGTCCTGTACTCCCCCGCGTCTTGTCACGTGTGCGCGACTAGTAGCCTACCGGGACTTAAATGGATTCCGACGAGAATTTATCCACGAACTCCTTCATTCCCATGACGTAGTCTTCTTCATCGTCGTAGATACTCTCCATACGCACCTGGAGGTTATGGAAATCGAGACGAAGAGTACGGTACGTGTGGTGATAGTTAGTGGATGAGATGCCGTACCCCTTCGTCCCCGTATCGCTCTGCTTCAGATCGTCCAAGACGATTCGAGCCATGTAGTCTGGTTGCTCCCAACGGTCTTGGCCGCGCTTCAGTGCTTGAGAAACCAACTCTTCCAGTTTGTGAGATTCCTGGTGAGTGTAGAGGTGAACGCCAACGTCCTCGATAACGACCTGTCCACGGTTGCCCATCTACTTCACCTCCCGCGGATCTTCAACCAGCTCGTAGAAGCCACGCGTCAACCGTCGTACCCACCCAGCCTTTTCGAGGTTGTTCAGCGCTGGATCGACGCGCTCGGCTGGCATCGAGGTCTGTTCTCGCACGTATCGGTTCGTAACCCGGCCACAGGGCTCATCCTTGATAAAATCAAGCACCTTGTCCTCGTGAGCATTCGGTTCGTAGTTCTCGTTGACCATGTTCTTGACCGCCATCTATACTCGCATTATCGTTCCGATATGCACTAACTCTTTGGGTGCTGTTGGAGTGGCTTAAGCAGTCCAAAGAACTAAGCCGTTCGACGTTGATATGTGTGATATGGGCGAATCAACAACCAAATCAAACGATGTGTACGAGAGGTTCAGCGGGTATCCCGTTTGGTCAAGTGCTGGCCTGCGGTTCATCGGCTATGTGATGACTGCGCTCATGGTCGGTGTGACACTCGGCCAATTCATCCAGATTACACGGTATGCGAAGGAGGGCGTGGTGCCGTTCGCGCTTCAAACGTATGCCGCCGAGTTCAACCCTGGAACAATCATCGGCCCACTCTTCGCTATTGGGCTGGTGTGGGCAGCTCACCGCTATCACCGGAGTATCGACGAGGCATTCCAGCCGTGGCTGGAATTCTTGACAGCACTTGATAACGAGCATTTCGAGGTTGAAGGCCCTGTACAGGCCGATAATATCAGGTTGAACAAGATGATTCTCAAGGCTCTCGCTCCTGCGCTTGTGGTTGTCCTCCCCCTAGTCGTTTACTCTGGAACTGGCAGCATGGAGGAAACGGTTCTGAACGGCTTGGTTTGGCCAGCGATGGTTCTCACCGGCTGGCTCTTGTGGCGGCAAGTCCGACGCAATCCCCCGGAGGCGGACTTCCGTGAAAAGGAGAAGACAGCATGATGTGCGACAACTGCGGTCGTGCGACCCGGAGGGGCGACTCGAAAGAGATCGAGGGGACGCGCTACTGCGGGCGCTCGTCATGTAAGGATGCGTTCAACAAGCACCGAGTCGCAGCTGACGACACGAAGTACGTTCACTGGAAATGAGGACAATATTTCAACAATGTTCGTATGGCAAGCAATCAAACTTGGAGGTACTGATCGTTCAATTCGACCTCCCACTCCAGCGCCTCGAGGCGGAGCTGTGTCGCCGACCAGAACGAGAGTGCCGCGAACGCGAGTCCGGCAAACATCGTCCACGTCTCCCCTGTCTTCGACCCGTAGTAGAGTCCTGCGACCCCGGCCGCGATTCCGATACGGAAGTTCCACTTCGCGATGTTGCGGTGCGTTCTGATGTCGACCTCCGGATAGTCCGTATGTCCTGGGCCGTCCGTCGGCAGGAAACGTTCCACCGTCTCGCGTACGCGCTCGAACATCACTCCATCAACCTCCGTCCCCAGGAGTACTGGCGAAGCTTCGCCTCGATCGCGTCGGCGTTGTCCTCAACGTACATTGTGAGCGCTGGTACTGCGGTCAGTAGTGCGAACATGAGACTCATCGACCGGGACATCTGGACCATCTCGGCCGGTGCATCGAGCGGGACCGACGTACTCGTGTAAATCCCGCCAGCGAAGAACAGCGAGAGAGCGTAGCGGACGTGCCGAACCGGCTTGATGTGCTTCGCAGGTCTGAGGATGTCGTCGAACTGCTTGACGAACATCCAGATGAACGCAGGAGACAGCGCAGTCATCAGGTAGAACAACTCCATCGCGTTCTCGGTCGGCATCGTACCAGCCTCTCCGAGCGCCTGGAAGACGGTCGCACTTGCGAGCCACAGAATCATCAGGAAGCAGGTAGTCATCATCCGAAACGGAACACCGCTCGGGTCGACGTGCTCGGAGATCTCCTCCCAAGTACTCTTCTCGGAGTCTTCGGCCTCGAAGTCCGCCTGGTCGAGTTGCTCCTCGAGTTCGTCCTCGTCGATCTCTCCGTCGACGTATCGCTGCTTCGT